>JBEKMJ010000099.1:0-31419 GCA_050008575.1 Bryobacteraceae bacterium | reverse complement strand
CAACTCCGGCGGTGCGGCAGTTGAATCGGTGGACGGCCGGTATCTCTACTTCACTACCATTGAGGACGGCGGCGGTCCGCTCTTCCGAATGCGGGTGTCGGGCGGGCCCGAGGTGCAGGTCGCGCCGAAAGTGGTCTTCTGGGCCGGCTTCAGCATCAATTCGAAAGGCGTTTATTTTCTCTCGGATTCAAATACGCTCCAATTGCTCAGCGCGGAGACGGGAAAGATCACGAGGGTGGTGGCGGGCACTTACGCCTTCGGCGGTCGAATCACCGTCTCGCCGGATGACGCCCACATCGTCTTCTCGGAACGGGAATCGAGTGGGTCGGACTTGATGCTGGTGGAGAATTTCCGGTAGGCGGCGGGTTGGAGCGAAGTCGCTCAACTCCAGGATCGTCGGGCACCCGGAAGTTGGCCACGCTGAGAAGAACCACTGATAGCTGTTGCGAAATCCTTTTCTGACCACCGGCCGGGCTCGGCGTTCGGACAATCTTGCGGATCGATACCTGGTCGGTCAGCGCTTCCCTAAGCGTCGTATTACCGAACCGCTGGAGCTTTGCACTACTAAGAAATTAGTAGCGACTGTAGATGATTTTGTAGCTGTTCAAAGCCTTCTGCTTCAACAGGGTTCAACAAGCCTCAACACGTCGCGCGTATCCCATTGAAAGCTAAGCATCTGAAAACAAGGCACTTGCGAAACGCTACGTCCACCGCCTTTTTGCAGGGCTTGGTGGCACAGGCTTTAGCCTGTGGAGGCGAGCATAGCTCGCCTCCTGACCTCAGCCATTTGATAGGTAGGGCAGCGCCATGCGCTGCCGGCCGCCTTTCAGCTGCGCTGGTTCTCCGTCACTCGCTCTTCCCAGCGCAATTGGAAAAGTTCAGCCGGCCCCTCTCCCTCCCGCACCCCGCTCTCCGTCACCCCGCCAATCTCCACATCCACCATCCGGTTCGGCTCCGCCGCGCGCGCCAATTGCACTTTCACGTAATTGCCGCTCAGCGCCGCCCCCGGCTCCTGCAGCGTCACTACCGAAAGCCTGTGCCCTACCATACTGCGCCGGAACGCCAGATTCTTGCGCGCGGCCAGCTCCCGCAAAATGCGGTTGCGCTCCTTCCGCACCGGCATGGGCACCTGCTCCGGCATCTCGGCGGCGGGCGTCCCCGGACGCTCCGAGTAAGTGAACACGTGCAAGTAAGTGAACGGCAGACTCTCGATAAACTGGCGGCTCTCCTCAAAATCCGCGCCGGTTTCGCCGGGAAATCCGGCCATCACATCGGCGCCCACCGCGCAATCCGGCATCAGCCCGCGCGCCTTCCCGATCCGGTCCGCATAGTGCCGCGGGCGGTACTTGCGATGCATCCGCCGTAGGATGCGGTCGCACCCCGACTGCAGCGGCGCGTGTACGTGCCTCGCAATGCGCGGCGACCCGGCCATCACCCCCAGCAAATCGTCGGAAAAATCCATCGGCTCCACCGAGCTTAGCCGCAGCCGCTCGATCTCTGTCTCATCCAGCAGCCGCCGGATCAGGTCCGCCAGGCGCACCCGGCTGCCCGGCTCGCGGCCCCAGCGCCCCAGGTTAATGCCGCTCAGCACCACCTCGCGATAGCGCCGGCTTAGGCTGCGCACCTGCTCGATCGCCTGTTCCGCCGGCGCGCTGCGGCTGCGCCCCCTCACGAACGGAATGATGCAGAACGAGCAGCGATTGTTGCACCCGTCCTGGATCTTCAGGTTGGGACGCGTGCGGTCGCCCGCGGCGTCCTCCACCGGCGCGGACAGGAAGTCGTGCTGCGCGAAGATATCCCCTACTAAGATGTTTCCGTGATACGGCGCGGCGCTCACTAGCTCGGCGATCTGCGTCTTATGCGAATTCCCCACCACCCATTCCACACCCGGCATGGCGGCCAGTTCCTCGGGCGCGCGCTGCGCATAGCAACCCGTCACCAGAATGCGCGCCGCGGGATTCTCCCGGTGTACGCGCCGCAAGGTCTGGCGCACGTCTTCATCCGCGGCCTGTGTAACAGTGCAGGTGTTCAGAACCACCAGGTCCGCGCCCCTGCGCTCCGCCGCCGCCTCCAGGCCCTTGGCCGCAAGCAGCGTCTCCAGCGCGGCGCCATCGGCCTGTGTGGCCCGGCAGCCAAAATTTTGGACGAAGAACTTACCCACTCGCTCCATTATAGTGGCCGTGGCCCGTGGCGCAGGTCCTGTGGCCTGCCGACGGCCTCTCAGGCCGCCAATTCACAACTTGACAAAAATTTCCGTCCCCTTATTATCAACCAGTTGCCCAAACCGCCCCCCGCATCCCCCAACCCGCCCCCATAGTATGAAATCGAAAGGACCGGGCCGCCCGCGCCCGCCTCAAACCAATATGAAGAACCCAAACGAACCCCGCCAACCTAGCCAGGCGCAAATCGATGCCAACCGCGAAAACGCCCAGAAATCTACCGGGCCGCGTACCGCCGCGGGAAAGGCCGCATCCAGCCGCAATCGCCTCGTCCACGGCCTGCGCGCCAACAAACACATCATGCTCGATGAGGATCCCGAAGAGTTCCTCCTCCGCCTCCACGACCATCTCGACCGCCTCCAGCCCGTCGGCCCCGTCGAAGAGGACTTGGTCGTGCGCATCGCCGGCCTGCGGTGGCGCCTCAACCGCGCCTTTCCCCTGGAAGCCGGCATCTACCGCGATCTCTTTCAAAGGGTCGCCGACAAGGACCAGGCCCGCCAGAAACAGTACGCCATGGCCGCGGAGTTCGCCAAAGAAAAACGCAGACCGGCGCCGCCGCCGCCGATCCCGCCCGATGCGCGCGACCTCCTGGCCCGCGCTTTCAGCGTCGACGCCTCCGGTCCCAACTCGTCCACCAAACTCACCCGCTACGAAACCAGCATCGAGCGCTCCATCGACCGCTGCCTCAACCAGTTGAAGGTCTATCAGGCCACCCGCCTCGCGGATCGGGAGGAGCCGGTCGAAGCGGTGGGGCAGGCGGTTCCGCCTGCCGAAGCGGTGGAGCAGGCGGTTCCGCCTGCCGAAGCCGCCGCAGCCGAGGGAGAGGGAGAGGTGGGGCAGGCGGTTCCGCCTGCCGATCAGCCAGTCACACCCCACCCAACACCCCCGGAATCAGCGAATTGCCATTCAAACCCAAACGACCGGGGGGGCGCCCGCTGCGGCCTCGTCGCCCTCGTCCTTCTGGTAGCCCTCGTGGCGCACGCACTCCTGCGTGCCGTGTCCCCACTCCTGGGGACTCCTGGTCACGCGCGCACGGAACTATCGGCCCCACCCGCTCGTATCCCCTATAGGCACAAACAATATGGCAACCTCGCGCAAGAAGCGATCGCTCAAGTGGATCTTGTTCCTCCTGGTGCCCCTGCTAGGGGGCGCGGCGCTATTCTCCCTCAAAGCCATCGGCCGCAACTCGCCGAAAATCGACCCTGAGAAGATTGTCAAAGCCGAACGCATCGATCTGGCCCGCTCGGTCGTCGCCACCGGCAAGATCGAGCCGGTCACCCAGGTCGAAGTCAAGTCCAAAGCCAGCGGTATCATTCAGAACCTCCCGGTCAACGTGGGCGACATCGTGCACAAAGGCCAGATCATTTGTAAGTTGGACGAAAACAATGTCCTGCCCCAGGTGCGCCAGTTTCAAGCCGCCCTCGCGCTCGCCGAGGCCAATCTGAAAAGCACCCAGGCCGATTATGAACGCTACAAAGTCGATGCCGCCGGACCCGACGTGCCGTTCCTCAAGCGCGACATGGATCGCGCCCGCGGGCTTTATACGGAGCAGTTGCTCGCGCGCAATTTAGTCGACGACGCGGAAAAGAATTACGACATGGCCGTCAACCGGCAGAAGTCCGCCACCGTCAACCTGGGCGTCGCGCAAGCCGCCATTGCCAAGGCCCAAGCGTCCATCGAACAGGCCCAGGCGGCTCTCGCGCAGTCCGAAGAGGACCTGCGCAATACCACCATCGTTTCGCCCATCGACGGCGTGGTGCTTTCCCGCGATCGCGAGGTGGGCGACGCCGTTAGTTCTATTCTCACCATGGGTTCCGGCGCCACGCTGGTCATGACTCTCGGCGATCTTTCCGAAGTATATGTCAAGGGTAAGGTCGACGAAAGCGACGTGGGTAAGATCTACCTCGGTCAGTCCGCGCGTATCACCGTCGAGTCGTTCAAAGATGAGAAGTTCAACGGTAAAGTCACTAAGATCTCTCCGATGGGCGTGGAGAAAGACAATGTGACCACCTTCGAGGTGCGTGTCTCGATCTCCAACGAATCCCGCAAGCTGCGCGCCGAGATGACCGCCAATGCCGAAGTCATCCTGGAAGAGCGCAAGGGGGTGGTCGCCGTTCCTGAAGGCGCCATCCTGTATAACAAGGATAAGTCCATGTCGGTCGAGATACCCGATCCGGCCAGCGAAACGGGCAAACGCAAAATTCCGGTGGTCGCCGGCATCGGCAACGGCTCCAAGACGCAGATCGCCAAGGGGATCAACCCCGGCCAGCAAGTCATCCTGCAATAAGTCGTGGGGCAGGCTCGCAGCCTGCGCGGGGCTTAAGCCCCGCTCTTTCTGCTTGCCGAGCCGCGACTTACCGAGCCGCGACCGTAAGGGAGCGGTCCTACTATGAGCTACCTTCACGAGTTACTATCACAAGTCGCAACCAGCCTCTTTCGCAATAAGCTCCGCAGCTTCCTCACTATGGCGGGCATAGCCTGGGGCGTAGCTTCCATCGTCTTGATCGTAGCCATGGGCGACGGCTTCAAGCAGGGCCAACGCAATAACACCAAACAACTCGGCGAAAACATCGTACTCCTCTTTCCCGGCCGCACCGAAAAGCAAGTGGGCGGACAGCGCGCCGGCCGGCGCGTCCGCTTCAACTGCGACGATATCCGCGATATACGAACGGAATGTTACTTAGTCAGCCGGGTCGTCGGCGAGTTGCAAAATGGCGCGAAGGCAGCCAGCCCTTACAATAGCGGATCGTTCACCGTCAACGGAGTCGAGCCGCTGTATTCCAAAATCCGCACCATACCCATCGCCCAGGGCCGCTTCCTGATCGAGCCCGATGAATCCGATGCCGAGCGCGTAGCCGTGCTGGGCGATAACGTCCGCAACCAGTTGTTCGGCGCCCGCAACACCGCGCTCGGCTCGCGGATCTTCCTGAATGGCCTGCCCTTCCGCATCGTCGGCCTGATGCCGGCCAAAAACCAGAACAGCAGTTACAACGGCTTGGATGGCGACAAGATCTACGTCCCCTACGCTACTATGGTCCGCGACCTGCCGCCCAAAGACGATAATTTCCATCCCGGCATCGTCAATGACATTATCTATGTGCCGTCCTCACTCACCGGATGGAAGGCGGCGCGCCAACAAGTCCTGCGGGTGCTGGGGCGCAATCACCAATTCGAGCCGGACGACAAGGGCGCGGTATACATCTGGGACACCGTGGAGAGCGCCGAGTTAGTGGACCGGATTTTTGTTTCGATGACCGCGTTTCTGGGAGCCATCGCCGTCATTACGCTGACGCTCGGTGGCGTCGGAGTCCTCAACATCATGCTGGTTTCGGTGACCGAGCGGACCCGCGAAATCGGTCTCCGCAAGGCCATCGGCGCCACGCGGCGGCGCATCATGATGGATTTCCTGGCCGAGGGCGTCATCCTGGCGGGTCTCAGCGGCGTGGTGGGATTCCTGTGCGCGTATGGACTGGCCTCGCTAGTGAATATGCTGCCGCAGTCCGACATGTTCGCCGGACTGCCGGTGAAGGGCGCCACCACGGCGTGGTCGTTCGCCGCGCTGGCCATCGTGGCGATTGCCTCCGCCCTGTTCCCCGCGTGGCGCGCCGCCTCGCTCACGCCCGTGGAGGCCCTGCGCTATGAGCGGTAGCACAGGCTTCAGCCTGCAGTGGGGCAGGCTCGCAGCCTGCGCGGGCCTCGCAGGCCCGCTGGTAGCACAGGCTTCAGCCTGTGTGCGTGAAACCTGACCCATGACCATTAACTCCCTCTTCGCCGAAGCCGCCGCGGCCCTCAAATTCAACCGCCAGCGCAGCGTCCTCACCGCCGTCAGCCTGGCCTGGGGCGTAGCCTGCTTCGTCATCCTCTATTCCTACGGCGACGGCTTTCACCTCGCGCTGCGCAAAGCCTTCATGGCCGTCGGCCAGGACCTGGTGTTGATGTTCAACGGCCAAACCTCCACCCAGGCCGGCGGCGAGCGGGCCGGCCGCAAGATCCGCATGGAGCGCACCGACGTGGACGCCATTCGCGACGCCGTGCCGTTGGCCGCGGCCGTCTCGCCCGAAGTCATGATCCATGGCGCTTCCGTGGTGCGCGGCTACCGCACCCAGTCCATCGCCGTGCGCGCCGTCTATCCCATCTACGGCCGCATCCGCAACCAGACCTTGGCCACCGGCCGCTGGCTCGGCCCCGAAGACGAAGCCGAAAAGCAGCGTGTAGCGGTGATGGGCGGCGAAGCCGCCAGGAAGATGTTCGGCGAGATCCCGCCCGAAGGCGAAGACATCGCCATCAACGGACTGCACTTCACCGTCATCGGCGTGCTCAAGACCAAAA
Organism: Bryobacteraceae bacterium; assembly: GCA_050008575.1. Taxonomy (GTDB): domain Bacteria; phylum Acidobacteriota; class Terriglobia; order Bryobacterales; family Bryobacteraceae; genus Bog-159. Next base: position 24,871 of record JBEKMJ010000099.1, on the reverse strand, counting down.
CGCAGATCTCCAACTACAACGAGCCCGATAATGAATGCATCTTTATTCCTTACGACACAGGCTCGCTGCTGCGCGACATCAAGTACCCCGACTACATCGTCTGGATGCCGGTAAACCCGCTTTTCCGCACCGCGGCCGTGCGCCAGGTGCGCGAGACGCTGGCGCGCGTGCATAACTTCTCGCCCAACGACGAACGCGCCATCCGGATTATCGTCTTCAACGAATTCCTGCGTATCGTGGACACCATGGGGATGGCGCTGCGCATCCTCCTCGGCTTCGTCGGAACGCTCACACTGGCCATCGGCGGCGTCGGTCTCGCCAACATCATGCTGGTCTCCGTCACCGAGCGCACGCGGGAAATCGGTATGTTGAAATCCATCGGCGCCACCAGCCGCTCGATCCTTTTCCAGTTTCTGCTGGAGGCCATGACCATCGTTACAGTCGGCGGCATATTCGGCGTAGCCTGCGGGTACGCGGTCACCGCCGCGTTGCAAACTCTGCCGCTGCTCGGGCCGCTGTTCAAAGATACCAGCGGCACGGGCGACATCCACCTGCGGATCTCACAATTCGCCGTGATCACTTCGACGCTACTGTTGGAATTTGTGGGCCTGGTCGCCGGACTGCTGCCCGCCATCAAGGCCGCCCGCATGAGTCCCATCGAAGCCCTGCGCTACGAGTAATTGATTGGCCTTTTAGTGGGGCAGGCTCGCAGCCTGCGGCGGCCTCGTAGGCCGCCTGCCGCGAAGCTCTGCCGGGCTTGGTGGCATAGGCTTTAGCCAGTGGGGGGCGGGCTTTAGCCAGTGGCGGGCGGGCTTTAGCCGTGGCTTTAGCCCGCGCGGAGCTTTAGCTCCGCTCTTCCCGGCCAACGTCTCAGCCTGTCGCGCCGCTCCCCCCTCACGTGCGGACCCTTCCCATCACCGCAGCCAGCCCCTTAGTGCCTTCCGTGATGCCGAAGCCGCCCGCAAAAGCCAGCACGTAATCCGCCACGCCCCCAAACGTGGCAGACTGGCTATACGGAATGTACGACAGCCCCGTGGCCAACAACACACCCAACAGGTTGATCGCCAGGTCCGTCTTCCCGATGCGGTCCCAAATGCGCGTCGCCGGCGATTCCAGAACATTGAACGCCGCGGTGCTGTATGTGCCTCCAGCGAAACTCACCGAAACCGTATAGTTATCGCCGCGTTCGAACTCGTGAGGGTATGAAAACCTGTCGGCGACCGCGTCCAGCGGCCGCCAAGCCTCGTCGCCTATTCTGTAACGCCAGGTGTAGACCGTGCCGGCCGGCGGCGCACCCGGGTTGGCGATAATGAAGGTGAGAATCCGGTCCTCGGTCCGCTCCGACGCGGGTTCCAGGATCTGCACCGTGGGCGCTATCGCAATTTCTGCCTGCACCACCCCCGCCGCCGGCCGTGCCGGTGGGTTGGACTCGAGATTGTTCAGCTTGGTTTGAGCGCTGTCCAGCGTTCTCTTCTCGCCCTCGAAATCCTTCCGCATTCCGTCGCGGCGCGCCTCCCGCAGCAACTCTTCCACCGCCTGCACGCGCACGTCGGAGTCGGCCCATGCATGCTGCGCCAGAAAGTTGGCGAGATCCGTGTTCACCTCCTGCCAGGTCGCCAGGTTGACGGAATGCTGGCGCAACCGGCCGGACCACGTCGTGGTCAGAAATGACAGCAGCACGCCCGTCAGCAGCACCAGGAACGGCCAGATCCACAGGTCCTTTAAATTGAAGATCACCGGTATCTCCACCTCGGACCTCAGATCGGATGTGTGGATCTTCAACTTGCCCGAAACATTGTTTTCCGGAGCGGGAATATCGGCGGAGATATGCAGGTCCGCCATCCCGTCCCGCAAAGTCTGTAAGGTCGATGCACGCAGGCTCTGCTTTGAAGTTGCATCGCTGGGACGATCGAACAGAGCGCCGGAAATCGAGGCCCCCTGTATGCTTGTGCCCGTGCTGTCGTTTCTGACCAGTCCGCCCGGCACAATCACCGGCAGCATCGTGGGCTGCGTATCCGACGTAACCCGGAAAGCCACAGGTATTCTGGCATGCGCCGTGGACCACGGCCAGCAGCGCACGATGGCGAACCTCGCCGGACCGTCGCCCGCCTTAAACTCCACCGCGTTCCGCTGGTATTTGAATGTCCAGGTTCTCGTCAGCGTTTGTGCGGTCTGCGCGTCGTCGGCGATCACCGCAACGGTGCCGCCATAAGTGCCCGGGCGGGCAATCCGCGCCGCCTTAAAGGTCAAGCCGACCTTCTGCACCGAACTGGCCGCCATGTCCGCCGCGGTGCCTACCGCCTCCAGCGTGTCGGAAGGCAAGTATTGACCGTCTTCGGTCTTGAACTCGGTTACAGTGATGCGGATGTTCTTGAACCCGCCGCCTTGCGCCTGAAGAACCAGGTAGTTGATCTCGTTCGCGTAATTGAAAATAGCGTTCGGATTCAGAATGGTGAGATCGGCAGGCGCGCCGCGTGCCTCGGGCGCGGCCCACATCGTCGCGGCCGCAACTGAAATCAAAGCGCTAAGACGAACCATTCAACGCCAGTTAAACGTTAAACAGTATACACCGAAACTCGCCCAAGCCGATTGCGCCCGACTTCGTACCATTACTCGATGCGCAGCAGGATGCCGGCTCCGGGCGCCAGCCAGTCCATTTCGCCGCCGAACGCTTCCTCCTTGCCGGTGAACGGCGAAGTGCGGAACAGTTTGGCGTCTTCTTTGACCGGATGCAAACGGAACTGAAAGCTGTTCTTGAGGTCTTTGTTGACGATCGTCACATACGGGCGTCCTTGGGCATCCGCAAACTCGCCCACCAGGAACCGTCCCGGGGCGGCCGTCTTCACCAGATGCTGCGTCATCTCGATCGAGCGCACCAGTTTACTCGCGGAAAGCGGCTGGGCCTGCTCCGGCACGTCCGGAGAATGGAACACGCCGGTACTGCGCAGTTTCAGAATCGTGGGGGCGAGGGCTGCGATCTCCAGGTTGATGCGCCGCAGCCGCTCCCACGTGGGTGTGCGATTGCCGAACTGGTCGATGGCCGCCAGCCGGTAATTGCCGATACCCGGCGCGAAGTACGTAAAATACTGAATGCCGCGGCCGCCGTAGGCCAGCGTGGCATAAACCTGTAAATGGAAAGTGGCGTCGGACGGTTCCATGTAGTTGAAGTGCGCGTTGGCCAGGATGCAATTCCAGAAGGGCGTTCCGGTCTCGATGGACAGCCGCCGCACGATCTCCAGATTCGTGTAGAAATAGTCCAGCATCTCGCCGCCTACCAGGGAATAGTTGTCGTAGCTGAGGAACGGCTGCCCGACGGTATCGACCAGCATGCGCACATACTGTTCATAGCTGTCGGTTCCCAGCCGCGCGGGGCTCACGCGATACGGGAATAGATTGATGTAGGGCCACATGCCGGGCATGGCCTCGCGCGCGATCTTTGCCACGCGCGCTAATCCAGGCATCAGCGCCGCATGCGGCTCGTCCCGCAGAAAGTATCCGATGGCCGCCGGATTGGAACCAAGCTGGCGCGCCACGCCGCCAATCCGGCCGCGGATCTCGCTGTCGGGCGGCAAAGCTTTCCAGTCGTAGCCGTCGATCCGCGGATCGGAAACGAAGCAGGCCAGCCCCGCATCGCGGACCTTGTCGATCTCTTCCGCGCGGCAAAACCCCGCGATGTTCAGGCCCGCATCGCGCATGCCGCGCAACTGCGCCATATCCGGCGGTGCATCCCCCCACGCCATGATGGCGAAGCTTTTCGGCGCGGGAAGCGCAGGCGCGGGGAACGGCTGCGCGGCGGCCGCTAAAGGCCATGCGGCTACGGACAGGAGCGCGGATGCCATGCGAATCATGTCTATATTGTGGCGCACGGCGACCGAAGCATTCTGTTATCTTCGGCTGTAAGAGGGCACCACTCTCCATGCCGGGCCAGACCCATATCGACTCCGTTCTCACCGAAACGCGCGTCTTCGAGCCGTCGCCAGAGTTCCGCTCGCAAGCGCATATCCGCAGCCTTGCCGAATACGATCGCCTCTATCGCGAGGCGGAGCGGGATCCCGGCAAGTTCTGGGGCCGCGTCGCCGCCGACCTGCACTGGTTCAAGCCGTGGGACCAGGTGCTGGAGTGGAATTGTCCTTGGGCGAAATGGTTTTCCGGCGGCCAGATCAATCTCTCGTACAACTGTCTCGACCGTCACGTGGGCACCTGGCGGCGCAATAAGGCAGCCCTCATCTGGGAGGGCGAGCCGGGCGAAGTGCAGACGCTCACCTACCAGCAGTTGCTCACGGAAGTCTCGAAATTCGCGAATGTCTTGAAATCGCTAGGCGTGCAAAAAGGAGACCGCGTCGCCATCTACATGGGGATGTGTCCCGCCTTGCCCATCGCCATGTTGGCCTGCGCCCGCATTGGCGCGCCGCATACCATCGTCTTCGGCGGCTTTTCGTCGAATGCGTTGGTGGACCGCATTACGGATTCGCAGGCCTCGCTGGTGATCACGCAGGACGGCTCCTACCGGCGCGGCGCGGAGGTGAAACTGAAACCCGCCGTCGATGAAGCCGTGCTCTCCTGCCCTTCGGTCCGAAACGTGGTGGTCTTCCGGCGAACCGGAACGCCGCAGACCATGGTGGGCGGGCGCGATCACTGGTGGCATGAGTTGATGGCCCACGCGTCCGGCGACTGCCCGGCTGAACCGCTGGACGCCGAGCATCCGCTGTATCTGCTGTACACCTCCGGCACCACGGGGAAGCCCAAGGGCATCCTCCACACTACCGGCGGTTACTCGGTGGGAACGTATCTCACCACGAAATGGGTCTTCGATTTGAAAGACGAAGACATCTACTGGTGCACCGCCGATATCGGCTGGGTGACCGGGCACAGCTATATCGTCTACGGGCCGCTGCAGAATGGCGCGACCAGCTTGATGTACGAAGGCGCGCCCAACTTCCCCGAGCCGGACCGTTTCTGGAGCATCATCGACCGGCACAAGGTCAATATCTTCTACACCGCTCCCACGGCCATCCGCGCCTTCATGCGTTTCGGCAACGAATGGCCGGCCAAGCACGCCATGAAAAGTCTGCGCCTGCTGGGAACCGTCGGCGAGCCGATCAATCCGGAAGCCTGGATGTGGTATCGCGAGCACATCGGCCACGATCGCTGCCCCATCGTGGACACCTGGTGGCAAACCGAAACCGGCATGATCATGATCGCGCCGCTGCCGGGCGCCACGCCCACGAAGCCGGGATCGGCGACGCGGCCATTCCCTGGTGTGGTTGCCGATGTGGTCACGCGCGAAGGCGAACCCGTGCCCCCCGGAGGCGGCGGCTACCTGGTGCTGAAGCAGCCTTGGCCGGCCATGCTGCGCACGATTTATGGCGATCCGAAACGCTACCAAGATCAGTATTGGTCGCAGATCCCCGGCATGTATTTCACAGGCGATGGCGCGCGCAAGGATGCCGACGGCTACTTCTGGATCATGGGCCGCATCGACGACGTGATCAACGTATCCGGGCACCGCCTGAGCACCATGGAAGTGGAGTCCGCCCTGGTGGCCCATCCCAAGGTGGCCGAAGCCGCGGTGGTGGCCCGGCTGGACGATTTGAAAGGCCAGGCTATCGCGGCCTTCGTCACCCTGAAAGCCGGACATGCGCCCAGCCACGAGCTCAAGGAAGAATTGCGGCTGTGGGTCGCCAAGGAAATTGGTTCGCTGGCCAAGCCGGACGACGTGCGTTTCAGCGATGCGTTGCCCAAGACGCGTAGCGGCAAGATCATGCGGCGCCTGCTGAAGGAGATCGCCGCCGGCGGCGAGGTGAAGGGCGACACGACCACGCTCGAGGACCTGTCTGTGATCGCCAAGCTAAGCGCGCACGAAGATTAGATTCGTGCCGGGTAGCCATGGTGGGGCAGGCTCGCAGCCTGCGGCGGCCTCGTAGGCCGCCTGCCGCGAAGCTCTGGCTGGCTTTTTTGCAGGGCTTGGTGGCACAGGCTTAAGCCTGTGGGCATAGGCTTTAGCCTGTGGAGGCGAGCGAAGCTCGCTGGCCTCCTAAGACGCTGCCCCCGCGTGCTTCCCAGTACCTTCCCCGAGGAAGCTCACAAGCTCGGCGTTCACCTCTTCGGCATGTGTCCAGGTGATGCAATGTGGCCCATCCTTGACCACCAGGAAGCGCGCGCCCTGGATCAGTTTGGCGGTGCGGTTTCCCGAGGCGTCGATCGGCAGAATCCGGTCCGCATCGCCGTGTATGACCAGCGCCGGCACATCCACCCTGGCCAGATCCTTGCGGAAGTCCTCATGCCATGCCGCGACGCACGCCACGCTCGCCGTAGCCGACGCGCCGGCGGCCACATTCCAGCTTGCCTGCACGGCCTGTTCGCCGACCCGCTTGCCCAGCAGCACGTCCGTGTTATAGAAATTCTTGAAAAACTCGGTAAAGAAGGCGTAGCGATCGGCGGCCACGGCTTTCGCGATCCCCGCGAAAACACTGCCGTCCAAGCCTTCCGGGTTATCCGGCGTCTTCAGCAGGAAGGGCGGGACCGACGAAATGAATACCGCCTTGCGCACGCCGCTCGATCCATATTTCCCGATGTAGCGCGCCACTTCGCCGCCGCCCATCGAGAAACCCGCCAGCGTGAAGTCGTCGAGTGCCAGATGCGTCACGAGTTTGTGCAGGTCGGCGGCGAAGGTGTCGTAGTTGTAGCCCGTGGATGGCTGGCTGGACTTGCCGAATCCTCTGCGATCATAGGTGATCACGCGGTGACCCGCGGCCAGCAGCGCAGCCGTCTGCTTCTCCCACGATGCGCCGCTCAACGGATATCCATGAATGAGGACCACGGGCCTACCTGCACCATGGTCTTCGTAGTACAGATCGATATCGCCGGAGTTTTCCTTCCCGACAGTAACGTACGGCATGCTCATATCTCCTTTGCAATCTCTGATGCGCCTCGATCGTTTTAGGTGCGTAACCCAAGGCCGCCTTCGTACGGAATCGTGCAAGTGGGGCAGGACTCCAGTCCTGCGGGCCGACGTCCACGTCGGCCTGTGTGGGACTCCCGGCCTCTTCGTTATGCGACGATGTGAAGCATGCATCTGACCCGCAGAGCATTCACCTTGGGAGGCGCGGCTCTGGGCGCCGCGCCGCAAATCCCGGCGCAACCGCCCCACCCCGCTCCCATCGTCTGCCTGTTTTCCAAACACCTGTCCACCATCCATTACTCGGAGCTCGGCGGCGTCCTCAAAGACTTGGGCTTTGCCGGCTGCGATCTCACCGTACGCCCCGGCGGCCACGTGGAACCGGCGCTATCGGCCGCCGACCTGTATCGCGCCGTGGAAGCCATTCGCGCCGAAGGCGTCGAGATCCCCATGATTACCACCGCGTTCGTCTCCGCCGCCGATCCCACCCTGCAAAACGTGCTGGCCCTCTGCGGTCGCGACCGCATGAAGGTGCCCTATTGGAAGCTGGGCTACTGGAATTACCGGCCGAACGATAACATCGAGACGCGCATCGCCGAAGTGCGCCGCGACGTGGCCGGCCTGGTGTCGCTGGGCCGCGCTTACGGCATGGTGGCGGGATTCCACAATCATTCCGGCAACTACGTGGGCGAAGCCGTGTGGGACGGCCGCGCCGTCATGGAGGGCCTCGACCCCAACTGGATCGGCTACTATTTCGACCCATGCCACGCCACCGCCGAGGGTGGGGAAGCCGGCTGGTCGATCGCCATGCGGATGGCCTTGCCGCGCATCAAGATGGTGGCGCTTAAAGATTTCTATTGGGAGAAGGCGAGCGGCAAGTGGACCATGCGCATGTGCCCCATCGGCGAAGGCATGGTCAATTGGCCACAGGTGTTCGCCATGCTGGCCGCCGCGCATTTCACCGGACCGCTGTCGCTGCATTTGGAATATGAGCCGGCGGACATGGCCGCCATCGCCCGCGACCTGGCTTTCGTCAAGAAGCAGGTGGCCGCCGCGTATGCGGGCTAGCCGCCATCCAGTTTGCTTGTGGGGCAGGCTCGCAGCCTGCAGCGGGCCTCGCAGGCCCGCTCTTCGGCGAGCGAAGCTCGCCTTAAGCCGGCGACTCGAAATGGAAAAGGTAAGTACAATGAACCCTGAGGATTCTCCAGGATGCCCAAAGTATTTCGTATGCGCGCCGCTTTCGTTTGCTTGGCTCTGCTGCCGACACCCTTGCTGCACGCCGACAAGCTGCCCAGCATTGAAGAGCGCACCGCCGGCATGCCCAAGCTGGACGGCTATTTCCCGCTGTATTGGGACGAGCGCAGCGGCGGTCTGTGGCTCGAGATCCCACGCTTCGACGACGATTTCCTGTTAGCCACAGGCTTGGCCGCCGGACTGGGGTCGAACGATATCGGGCTCGACCGCGGGATGGAGGATGGCGGCAAGGTCGTCTCGTTTCAGCGCGTCGGCCCCAAGGTGCTTCTGGTGCAGCAGAACCAGTCGTTCCGCTCCGGCAGCGCCAATCCGGCCGAGCGGCGCTCGGTGGAGGATTCGTTCGCCAAGTCCATTCTGTGGGGTTTCACCGTGGGGGCCGAGACGAACGGCCGAACGCTGGTGGATGCCACCGATTTCTTCGTGCGCGACGGCTCGGGCGCGGGCAGTGCGCTCTCGGCCGCCACGGCTTACAAGGTCGACCGTACGCGCTGCGCCGTCGACCTCGCCCGCACCAAAGCCTTCCCCAAGAACACCGAGATCGAAGTCACTCTTACATTCACAAATGAATCCGGGGGACGCGGCGACGCGGGGGGCGCGCCCACGCAAGGCCCGCCTCCGATCCAGGCGCCGGCGCCGGGCGCGGCAGCCTTTCGTGGCGCGCGGGGTTTCGGCGGCGGGATGTTCTCCGGCACCGTCGCCAGCGTTACGCCCACCGCCGAAGCGGTCACGTTGCGCGAGCATTATTCGCTGGTCGAATTGCCGGACAACAACTACCGCCCGCGCCTCGACGATCCCCGCGCCGGCTTCGGCGGCTTTAGCTTTGTGGACTACAGCACGCCCATCGGCGAGCCCATGGCGCGGCGCTACATTCACCGCCATCGCCTGGAGAAGAAGGACCCCACGGCCGCCATTAGCGATCCGGTGAAGCCCATCGAGTATTGGGTGGATCCGGGCGCGCCGGAGGATGTCCGCAACGCTCTGATCGAAGGCGCGAGCTGGTGGAGCCAGGCATTTGAAGCCGCCGGTTTTCGCAACGCGTTCAAGGTGGCCGTGCTGCCCGATGGCGCCGATCCCATGGACATCCGCTACAACATGATCAACTGGGTACACCGCTCCACGCGTGGCTGGAGTTTTGGCGGCGCGATCGTCGATCCGCGCACCGGCGAGATCCTCAAGGGCACCGTGACGCTCGGCTCACTGCGCGACCGCCAGGATTACCTGATCTTCGAAGGGCTGCTGTCGCCATACACGACGGGCGGCGAAAAGCCCGATATTCTCTATCGGACGGCCCTCGCCCGCATACGGCAGCTTGCCGCGCATGAAGTCGGCCACACACTGGGGCTCGGCCATAATTACTACGACAGCGCCCAGGGATGGATCTCCGTGATGGATTACCCGCATCCGCGGGAGAATCTGCTGTCCGACGGCACGATCGATCTGTCGCAGGCGTATCCGGCGCGCATCGGCGAATGGGACAAGGTGTCGATTCAGTACGGCTACAGCCAGCTTCCGCCGGGCGGCGAAGCCGCGGCGCTCGCGCGCATCCTCGACGAAGCTTGGGCCAAGGATCTGCGCTACATGACCAACCAGGATCTGGGCATTCGTCCGCGCGTGGATCAGTGGTCGAACGGCGTGAACCAGGCCGACGAGCTGAATCGCATCATGAAGATCCGCCGCGCCGCGCTCGACCGGATGGGCGAGCGCACCATCCGCACCGGTGCGCCCATGGCGACCGTCGAAGAAGCGCTGGTGCCTATCTTCATGTATCATCGCTACTCGGTGGAAGCCGCCGTGTCGAGCATTGGCGGCCAGGAATACATCTACGCCATGCGCGGCGACGGGCGCACGCCCGTGAAATGGGAATCGGCCGCCAATCAGCGGAAGGCGCTGGAAGCGCTGGCCGGCACACTGAAGCCCGCGGAGTTGACCGTGCCGAAGCAAGTGCTGGACGCGATTCCGCCGCGCCCGCCGGGCTTTGGCCGGCATCGGGAATTGTTTCCGCGCACCACGGGCGACGGATTCGATCCGCTCAGTCCCGCCACGGTGGCGGCGGATGTCACCATCGGTTTCGTGCTGCAGTTGGACCGCGCGGCGCGCATGGTTGCGCAGCATGCGGTCGATCCTGCGTTGCCGGGCTTGGAAGAGGTGATCGACCGGCTGACGAAAGCTACGTTCGATGCGCCGGCCGCGTCGCCGTATGAAGCCGAGATTCGCCGCGGCGAGGAGCGCGTGCTGGTGGATCGGGTGATGTGGCTGGCCACCGGCGCATCTAATGGGCAAGTGCGCGCCATCGCGGCGTGGAAGCTGGCGAAGCTTGCCGCGCGCTTGAAAGGCGAGGTCGCCGCCGGCGAGGCCGAACAGGCGCAGCGCGCGCTGCTAGCCGCCGATATCAAGCGCTTCCTGGATCGGCCGGCGGACCCGGCGCAACCCATGCCCGTACCCGCCGCGCCGCCCGGCGCTCCCATCGGCGGAGACTCCGGAATGGATTGGCTGCTTCCGGCGCCCATTTGCAACTGGCGCGCCCGCTAACGTCCAACTGGTGGGGCAGGCTCGCAGCCTGAGGCGGCCTCGTAGGCCGCCTCACGCGGGCTTCGCGCGCCTTCCAGCCAAGATGGGCTAAGCCGGGCCGCGTCCCTTTAAGGCCGCCTGCACCCGGCTGTGCTTCTGACCATACGTGAAGTACACGATCAATCCTATAAACAACCATATGATCAGCCGCGCCCAGTTCACCCAGCCCAGCTTGTACATCATGTATCCGTTAAACACGACGCCCAAGATCGGCACCAGCGGGACCCATGGCGTGCGGAACGGGCGGGACTGCGCCGGATCGGTGCGCCGCAGCACCACTACGGCGATACACACGATCACGAAAGCCAGCAGCGTGCCAATATTAACCATCTTGCCGATGTCGTCGATAGGCGTCAGGCTGCCGACCACGGCGGCCAGCAAGCCCACCAGGATCGTATTCTTCCAGGGCGTCCGGAACCGCGGGTGGATCGCCGCGAAAAAGCGTTTGGGCAGCAATCCATCGTTGGCCATGGAGTAGAGCACGCGGGTTTGGCCCAGAAGCATCACCAGCATCACACTGGTCAGGCCGGCCAAAGCGCCCAGCGTAATCACGTGCGACGCGCCCGTCAGCCCCCGGTCGAGAAATGCGCGCGCCACGGGCGCTTCGATGTTCACGTCGCGCCAGGGCACCATGCCGGTGAGCACCGCGGCCACCGCGATATACAGGACGGTGCAGATCAGCAGCGAAGCGATAATCCCGATCGGCAAATCCCGTTGCGGGTTCTTGGCCTCCTGCGCAGTGGTTGAGACGGCATCGAATCCGATATAAGCGAAGAATATATAAGCGGCTCCCGCGCCGATTCCGGAAAAACCCATGGGCGCAAAAGTGGACCAGTCGTGGCCCCAGTTGCTTTTGCTGATGTAGGTGACGCCCAGGCCAATGACGAACAGAACCACGGACACCTTGATGGTGACGATGACCGCGTTAAACTGCGCGCTCTCTTGGATGCCGATTGCCAGGATAGCCGTGATCGCCAGCGCGATCATGAAGGCCGGCAGGTTGAATCCGATCTCCACGCCAAAAAGATGGGGCGCGTTCAGCAGATCGTGCGCGCGTTGGAGCAATTCGGGTGAGGCTGCGGCCGTGATCGCCGAGACTTTCTCCAGAAAAGCCTGGGTTCCCGGCACCAGGGATGCGTCGGAGGCCTGTGCCATTTGGCGGGCAATGGCGGCTTGCGCCGTGCGTAGCGCCGTCCAGTGGTCGTAGGCCAGCCAAAGGGGCATCTTGATGTGGAAGATATTGAGCAGTTCAATGAAATGATTCGACCAGCCGGAAGAGACGGTACTGGCCCCCATGGCGTATTCGAGGGTCAGATCCCAGCCGATGATCCAGGCAAAAATTTCACCCAGGGTGGCATAGGCGTAGGTGTAGGCGCTGCCTGCCAGCGGAATCATGGCCGCGAATTCGGCATAGCAGAGCCCCGCGAAGGCGCACCCCAGTCCCGATAGGACGAAGGATAACATCAGCCCCGGTCCGGCATAGTGCGCGCCCAGTCCCGCCATCACGAAGATGCCCGCGCCGATGACTGCGCCCACCCCCAGGGCCGTCAACTGGAAGACGCCCAGCGTGCGCTTCAGGCTATGTTCGCCGGTTTCGCGAGCTTCCTCCATCAGGGTATTCAGCGGTTTTCTGGCCAGCAAGTTCGGCATGTGTCCTGGTGAACTCCGACGATCTTGAGATTTCAGGATTGTAGCGCAACATCGTCCCGCATAGCGAATCGTAGGAAAACCGGCTAGTGGGTCATTTTGGATTTGGAGGGTGGGCAATTCTGCCCGCAGCCGGCTTTCAGCCGGCTCTGGCCGCCTTAAAGGCGGCTGCGGCCAAGATTGGCCGCCCTCCAAATCCAAACTGACCCACTACCGAAAACCGCTCCCGGACGCTCGCGGCCCGGCGGGTGAGGCCGCGGCCGAAAGCGCCTGCGACGCCCGCTCGCGCCGATGTTTTAGTCATCGAAATGTAGCAACCACTGCGCGCAAACCAGCGCACCCGGTTTGCGCTCCACCACTCCGGTCTGATACTATCTAGGTGGCAGAGCGGAATCCTTCCCTTGAAGTGCCAAATCCAACCGACGGAGTAAACGAATCACTGAATGAATTTCACTGTTTTTCTAGGCAACCTGCCCACGTGGGTCACTGCCGATGATATTAAAGCGTGGCTGACCGCCGAGAACCTGGTCGCGGATTCGGTTAAAGTGATCCGCAACCACGAAACGCAAGAATCCAAGGGCTTCGCATTTGTGGAAGCGCCTACCGCCGACGAAATGCAGGCCATCATCCGCCGTTTCGATCGGGCGCCTCTGGAAGACCGGCTGTTGCGGGCCAATCCGGCGCAGCCTTCCAAGGGTAAAGACAGCAAACCAGCGGCGGCCATGGAGCGTCCCCAGCAGCAGCGCAACGGCCGCAAGCCGCGGCGCGGCAAAGACGCCGCTCCCAAAACCGCCTTTGGCGCCGAGTTGGCCAAAGCATTATAAAAACCGGCCCCCAGGAATACAACGGGCCCCCAAAGTGCTCTACCCCACACCTGTGAAGCACAGTCACAGCCCTCATTCCTCTAAGTTGTTCTATTGCAGCAACTTCCTTTTGGCCAACCATCTGCATCGCTGCCGCCCATGAGAATCCTCTGGCTCGCCTCGATTTTATGGAGCAGCCTGCTCCTGGCCGGTACTCCGGAACAGGACATGAACGTCAATACGCGCTACACGGTGGAAAGCGTGGACATCGCCGGCGACAACCCCGCCGGCATCAGCACGGGTCTGCGCAGCGAGCTGACGCGGCTGGTAGGCGCCAAGCTGAATCCGGCCGCACTCGACGATCTGGCCACCCGCATCCGCCAGGAGTTGCACGTGCGAGCCGTCACCCATCGCCTGCTGCGCGGGCAGACGCCGGAACACGTGCGGGTGGTATTTGTGGTGCGCGGGACGCCGGCCAAATTCGAAGCGTCGGTACCGAAGCTGGTTTACCGCTCGGACGGAGGCATCAGCGGACTGGTCGAAGGCACCGCCACCGTGGGATCCCAGGCTTTCACCTTCGGCGGGGTCAGCGACGGCGACAACCTGGCGGAGCGTTATACCGGCATCATCGCGCGCTACGAGGACAAACGCCTGGTGGGCGACCGCGTACGGTTCCGTGTGGATTTCGAAAGTTATCACGAGCAGTGGGACCCGGCCACCGAGAATGCTTTGGACCAGCCTGGCGCGGAAAGCGATACCTCCGGGATTTACCGGACCCGCCAGAATATCGAACCGCTGGTGACTTTCGTGCTTGCCAGAGGCGGCTCGGGGTTGGTGAATCTCACCGTGGGGACCAGTTTTGAACGGTTTCAAACGCAGCTTCCGGCCGCGCGGACGGAGTCGGCTAACGCGATGGTGACTACTCTGCGCTATCATCGCCGCGTCGAAGGCTCCGGCGCCAACCAGCAGGAATGGGACGCAGGTTACAGCCTGCGGGCGGCCACCAATCTTCTAGGCGGCGATTTCGCCTATGCACGTCATCAGGGAGACGCGCAATATGTCTATTCCTGGGGACACAGCCAGATCCTGGACGACCTGACGGCGGGCGCCATCACGGGACAAGCGCCGCTCTTCGAGCGGTTTATACTAGGTAACAGCACCTTTCTCCGCGGCTGGAACCGATTTGAACTGGATCCCCTAGGCGGCAACCGCATGGTGGCCAACACTCTGGAGTACCGGTACCGGCGCTTCGATGTTTTCTACGACAGTGGTGCAATATGGGACCAGGGACAGACGGCCATATTGCGCCATTCGCTGGGCGTAGGTGTGCGGCAGAATGGCATGTACGCGGCTTTGGCATTCCCGATCAGGGAAGGCCACATTGAGCCGGTTTTCATGGTGGGCATGAATTATTGAGCCTAAACCAACTTTGAGGCAAACGGATCCACCGGACCGCGACCGAAAGGGAGCGGTGACGATCAGCCGCAGGCGCTGGCTTCTGGCCGGTGTGGCGATACCTGCGTCTCGGCTGTGGGGCTCCGAGCGTCTGAGCGTCACCTGGGATGGCGACGATCTGCATGTAGCCGCCCCCCAACTGCATTTCCTGGCTGGGAAGCCGCTGGATCGCCTGCGAGACGGCGCCGCCGTGGTGTTTCTGACGCAGTTGACGCTCACCACCGATAACTTTGCGACCAGTCTGCGCCGTACCCCCGAGCGCTTCGTTTTTAGCTACGACCTGTGGGAAGAGAAATTCTCAGTCACGAAGCTGGGCGAGGGGCAACGGACGGTTTCGCACCTGTCCGCGGCGGCCGCGGAGGCTTGGTGCCTGGACAATGTGGCGATCAGTTCCACGGGCCTGCCCCAGGATCGGCCCTTTTGGTTGCGTTTCGAGTTGCGGGCAGCCGAGCCGCGGGACGAAGCCGCGGTGATCGGCGAGTCTGGCCTGAACCTGACGCGGCTCATCGAGATCTTCAGCCGCCGGCCGCGCGATCAGCAGCCGCAGTGGATCGCGGACGCCGGGCCGCTGCGCTTGGGCGACCTGAAGAGGCTGATCGGCCGCGCCGCGCGAACGCTGTGAACCGGCTCCGCAACAGGCTGATCGGGATTTTTCTGGTGGCTACCCTGGTCCCCCTGGCCGCTACCCTCTGGATTACCACTTCTCTGCTGGATCGCAGTCTGAGCTATGCCTCCACCGGCGAGCTGGACCGGCTCTCGCGCTCCCTGCAAAAGACCGGCAAGGAGCTATACCAGCGCGCCTGCGACGCTTTGAAGAACGATGCGCTTTCCGGACGGCTGGAGCCGCTGCGTTATGCCGCCGTCCGCCAAGCTCAGTGGCCTGCGCCGGTGAAGAGCTTCTTCGACGGCGGTGAAGCCGAGAGTTTCCTCCGCTCCGGGAAAGACGGCGACCGGATCGACTATCTGGCGCGCCGTGGCGATGAAGTGTGGCAATGGTCCACCAGCCTGGGCGGCGTGGGCCTGGATGAGCTGTCGCGCGAATACAGCACTGCCCGGGAAATTGTGGAGAAGCGCCAATCGCGCGATCTGCTGCGCGGCTTTACGTACACTTGGCTGCTGTTGGCGGCTTCCGTGTGGATCGCTTCGCTGGTGCTGCTGGTGTACCTGGCGCATCGCATCAGCCGGCCCATCCAGCAGCTCACCGCGGGGCTCTCGCAACTGGCGGCGGGCGATCTGGCCACACGCGTGGAAGTCCGCAGCGACGATGAGACCGGCCGCGCCATACGCGCCTTCAACGACATGGCGGAGCGTCTGCAGCGCTCCACCGAGCGGCTCGTATACCTGACGCAACTGGCAAGCTGGCGGACCCTGGCGCGCAAGATGGCGCACGAAGTGAAGAATTCGCTGACGCCCATCCGGCTCACCGTGGAAGAGATGCTGGCGCGCTACGGCGATCGCGACCGCGCGTTCGTGGAGCAGGCCGCGCAAATCGTGGTGGAAGAGGTGGAGAGCCTGGAACGCCGCGTGCGCGCGTTCTCGCAATTCGCCGCCGAGCCTCCCGTGCTGCCCGTGCCGCTGGATCTGAATGCGTTGCTCGAAGAACGCATCGCATTCTTAAAGTGCGGCCACCCCGAGCTGAAATACGATCTGCGCCTGGACGACAGCCATCCCACGGCGCTGGCCGACCAGGATCTGGTGAAGGGCATCCTCACCAACCTGCTGGAAAACGCGGCGGAAGCCGCCGGCGAAGGCGGGCGCATCCTGGGCATCACCGCGGTGAACAACGGCAGTGCGCTGGTGGAAGTCCACGATTCTGGGCCGGGCCTGAGCGAACAAATTCGGCAATCTTTGTTTCAACCCTCCATTTCGTTCAAGAAGGGCGGCATGGGGCTGGGACTTTCCATCTCCCGTAAAGGCGCTCTGCTTACGGGCGGCGATATCGTGCTGGTGAAAGGAGAACTGGGCGGCGCCGCTTTCCGCGTGCTGCTGCCCGTCGAGTCCAATGGCAACCAAGCGCATTCTGATCGTGGATGATGAAGAGAATATCGGCCGCTCCCTGCGCATGATCCTGGAGCGCGAAGGCTACTCGATCGCGGTTTGCCGCTCCATCAAAGAGTTTCGCGCGCACCCCGACGCGGAGCGCGCCGACGCGTTCCTTTTCGACGTGCGTCTGCCGGATGGCAGCGGTATCGACCTGCTGCGATCGGTGCGCCAGAATGGCAATCCCGCGCCCGCCGTGATGATCTCCGGGCACGGCACCATCGCGGACGCCGTGGATGCCACCCGCGCGGGCGCTT
The DNA here is from genome assembly GCA_050008575.1 of Bryobacteraceae bacterium. Lineage (GTDB taxonomy): Bacteria > Acidobacteriota > Terriglobia > Bryobacterales > Bryobacteraceae > Bog-159. Next base: position 7,949 of record JBEKMJ010000099.1, on the reverse strand, counting down.
TCGATTTCCTGGAGAAGCCGCTGAGCCGCGACAAGGTGCTGCTGGCCGTGAAGAACGCGCTGGCGAACTCCAGCCTGCGCGCGGAGAACGAGCGCCTGCGCGAACTGGTGGGGGTGAGCCCCAAGATGATCGGCTCCAGCCCGGCGTTTCAGCGCGCCGTGGACCAGGCCAGCATGGCGGCCCGTTCCGATGCGCGCGTGCTGCTGATCGGCGAATCCGGCACCGGCAAGGAGCTGTTGGCGGCGCACATCCATCAGAACAGCCCCTTCGCCGCGGGACCTTTTGTGAAAGTGAATTGCGCCGCGATTCCCACGGAGTTGATCGAGAGCGAATTATTCGGCCATGAGAAAGGCGCGTTCACCGGCGCGGCCGGCGCGCGCCGCGGCAAGTTCGAGCTGGCCGATAGCGGCACGATTTTCCTGGATGAAGTGGGCGACCTGCACGGCGCTTCGCAGGCCAAGCTGCTGCGCGTGCTGCAGGAAGGCGAATTTCACCGCGTGGGCGGCGAGCAGGTGATTCGCGTGGCCGTGCGCGTGATCTCGGCCACCAATCGCGATTTGAGCGCGTTGGTGCTGCAATCCAAATTCCGCGAAGACCTGTATTACCGGCTCAGCGTAGTGCCCATCCGTGTACCGGCGCTGCGCGAGCGGCCGCAGGATATCAAGCTGTTGGCGGAATATTTCCTGGACGATTTCTGCGCGCGCAACAATTTCAAGCAGAAGAAGCTCGACGATTCGGTGTATCCGCTGCTGGAGAGTTATCCGTGGCCGGGCAATGCGCGCGAGCTGCGCAACGCCATCGAGCGCATGGCCATCCTGACGACGGGCGAGCGGTTGACGCGCGACGCAATTCCGGTGGAAATTCGCGTGCAGCGCGACCCGGCGCCGCGATCGAGCGTGCAAGAGGCGCGCGAATCGGCCGAGCGCGATCATATTCTGCGCGCGCTGGAGGAGGCTAATTGGAACGTGTCCGGCGCGGCGCGGGCGCTGGGGATGGAGCGGACGAATTTGCATAAGCGCATTCGCGCGCTGGGGCTGAGCAGAGGTAAGTCGGGTACTGCGGGCTAGCGCGCGGCTGCTAAACTCGACAGGAGATGTATGGAATCGCCTTTGAGTGGGATCGGAGAAAGGATTCGGCGAACCGGCGGAAGCATGGCGTCGGATTTGCAGAGGCGACCACTGTATTCGACGACCCGCTATCGGTCACAATTCCCGACCCGGACGACACCGCCGGCGATGAACGCTTCGTCATCATCGGGATGTCCACCGAGCGAAACCTGCTAATTGTGGTTCATACTATTAGAGGAGAGCGGATCCGGCTGATCAGCGCTCGCCCCGCAACCAAGCATGAGAGACGCAATTATGAAGAAACCTCCCTCTAAGCGGCGCACTCCTGAGATGAGAGCGGAGTACGATTTCTCCGGCGGCGTCCGCGGCAAATACGTCGACAGATACCGGCGTGGAATCAATGTCGTGCTCATCGACCCGGAATTGGCCGAGGTGTTTCCCGATTCGAAATCGGTCAATGACGCCCTTCGGGCGCTGGCTGCGATAGCGACCCGAGCCGAGAGCCGCAAGCGTGCATGATTGCACTCTTCGAGCGTCGTCACAAAACAATCGCGATTTAGCCAACCCGCGGAGGGAATCCATCCGTCGGCGCTGCGGGCGACGGCTCCCGTCTCCGGGTCCTGCAAGAAACTGGTGAGCGCCCTTGGCTTCGCACTATGCGCACCTGCGCCGCGCTCCACGCGCGTTGCCCTCCGGTTCGCACTGGTATTGCAATCCAAATTCCGCGAGGATCTATACTATCGGGTGAGCGTAGTGCCCATCCGTGTGCCGGCGCTGCGCGAGCGTCCGCGGGATATCAAGCTGCTGGCCGAATATTTTCTCGACGATTTATGCGCGCTACAATTTCAAGCAGAAGAGACTGGACGATTCGGTGTATCCGCTGCTGGAAAGTTATCCCTGGCCGGACAATGCGCGCGAGCTACGCAACGCCATCGATCGCATGGCCATCCTGACGACGGGCGAGCGGTTGACGCGCGACGCAATTCCAGTGGAAATTCGCGTGCAGCGCGACCCGGCGCCGCGATCGAGCGTGCAAGAAGCGCGCGAATCGGCCGAGCGCGATCATATTCTGCGCGCGCTGGAGGAAGCGAATTGGAACGTGTCCGGCGCGGCGCGGGCGCTGGGGATGGAGCGGACGAATTTGCATAAGCGGATTCGGGCGCTAGGGTTAAGTAGGGGAGCATCGCATGGCAATTGATATTCGTGGAATTGCGCCGCTGCTGTTTGTCTTCGACATGCCGGCGGCGATTCATTTCTATCGCGACGTGTTGGGGTTTGAGGTCGTGAGTACGTCAGGCGGGGGCGACAACTGCGGTTGGGCGCTGCTCAAGCTGAATGGCGTAGAGGTGATGCTCAACACGGAATATGACGATGGCGAGCGTCCGGCAGTTCCCGATCCCGCGCGCGTGACCGGGCACGCGGATACCTGTCTGTATTTCGGACTCGAGGATCTGGACGGAGCTTACCAGCACCTGCGCGCGCAGGGCTGCGACGTGAACGAGCCTAAGGTGGCATACTACGGCATGCGGCAGTTGTATGTCCGCGACCCCGATGGATTCGGACTGTGCTTTCAGTGGCCGGCTTCGCGGGAGATGCAGGAACAGTGGCGGAAATGGTACGGGACGGGTGAACAAAGCACGCGCGAGGCTGCCGACGCATTAACGCGATGAGCCGCGGTAATATGTCGGTAATGGTAGCGTGCCTGCAGCTTGAAAACCGTGATCTTGTGAAGGACCTGCGGGCCGCCAAAGGGCACGCCGAGGCTCTGAACCAGCAACTGGAGGTGCGTGTCCAGGAGCGCACAGCCGAACTGCACCGTTCCGCCGAGCAACCGCGCGCGGAGAATCATGCAGCGCGAAAAGATAGAAGACCAGTTGATGGGTGCGCGCAAACTCGAATCGCTCGGAGTCATGGCGAGCGGCATCGCGCACGACTTCAACAGCAAAGCCAATTACTAATTTCCCACGATAAGATAATGTGAGGAGTCCGTGATCGCTCTTCGGGAAGCAAAATTGCCGGAAGATGCCGAGCAGATCTCGCGTATCGACACCAGCTTCACGACAGACACGATCTATACCGCATATCGTGACGGCGACCAAATGGGTCTTCGGCTGACTAAGCTACGGGCACTTATCACGAAGCGCTTTCCATTGGACGATGCGGATAAGCCAGACAGGCCATGGGAATTCGCGACAGTTGCTATTGTCGACGATCGAATTTGCGGATTCCTAGCGGCCGGTTATCAGGTTTGGAACAGAAGGCTGACTATCCGGCATCTGCATGTCGATGCTCCCCAGAGGCGGCGGGGGATTGCGCGCCTGCTCCTGGATCGAGCACAAATCCATGGGGCCGCAAAAGGCGCTCTCAACATGTGGCTGGAGACGAGCAACCTGAACACCCCGGGCGTTCGGGCTTACCGGCGGCTTGGCTTCGAGCTCTGTGGGTTTGACACGACACTCTACGACGGCACACCCGCATCGGGGGAAACGGCTCTTTTCTTTGCCCGTCCGATTCCGAGCGGCCTTGCCTGACGTGGCGGGGAGGCGTGCCTGCATCACCCGGAACACGACAATGAACACGCGTCGCACGAACGCGCCGTGCGCAGCGCCAGCGCGCCGGTGGGGCAGGCCTCGGCACAACGCCGCGCGGCGTGGCGCAACCCTTCCGCTAGCGGTTTGCGGAACGGCACTGCCACGGCGACGTCGAAGCCGCGGCCGATCATGGCCAGTCCCAGCGTTTCGCCCGCCGCGGCGGCGATGCGCACGCAGGCGTCGCAACTAATGCATTTGCCGGGCTCGTAGACGATCTCGGGATGGGACAGATCTTGCGAGAAGCGGCGGCGGGCGCCGGCGAAGCGGTACACGTCCACTTCGTATTCGTTCGCCAGCGATCGCACCAGGCAGCAATCCTGCTTGCGGCAGCCGCAACTCAGGCAGCGGCGGGCTTCGCGCATGGCATCGTCCGGAGGCAAGCCGCGCTCCACTTCGTCGAAGGTTGCCGTGCGCTGTTCTATCGGGATCCGCGGCGCCGGTACGCGGGCGGATCTCTCGATGGCGCGGAAGATGGCGGCCCGCTCCGCGTCGTCGATCGGCCGCATCGCGATGCCGGTCACGGACGGTTCGCCGGTCACTGGTTCGCCACTGAGGTACTGGTGGATGGAGGTAGCGGCGATTCGGCCCGCGGCGACCGCCCGTACGGCGAGGTCCGCACCCAGGACCGCGTCTCCGCCGGCGAAGACTCCGGGTAGATTCGTGGCGAGCGTCCTTTCACCGGCGGCAATGCCCCATCCGGTCACGCGCAGGCCTTCGCGTTCGGCGAGCGAGCGCTCCACGGCCTGGCCTATAGCCGCGATTACAGTGGAACACTCGATAACGAAATCGGAACCTTCCACCGCGCACGGTCTGCGCCGTCCGGAAGTATCCGGTTCGCCGAGCGTCATACGCCGGCAGGTCAGCAGCAGACCGCGGCCGTTTCTTTCGAGGCGCACCGGCGCCACGAGCAGGTCGATGTGCACGCCTTCGGCCTCGGCAGCCTCCACTTCCTCCATGGCGCAGGGCATCTCCTGCCGGCCGCGGCGGTAGAGAATGCGCACGTTTTGCGCGCCCAGCCGCACGGCGGAGCGGGCGCAGTCCATGGCGGTGTTGCCGCCGCCGACCACCACCACATCGCGGCCGAGTGAAGCCGGGTTGCCATTGGCGACGAGTTCCAAAAACTCGACGCCGGCGAGCGCATTCTCCTCGCCCTCGCAACGGAGACCTTGCGCGCGCTGCGCTCCGATCGCCAGGAAGACGGCGTCATATTGTTTGCGCAACTCGCCCAAGGTGAACTCCCGGCCCCAGCGTGCATCCATTTGGAACCGCGCGCCCAGCCTGCGTACGGCGTCGATCTCCGCGTCCAGCGCGTCCTTCGGCAGGCGGTAGGCGGGGATTCCGTATCGCAGCATGCCTCCGGGCTGGGGATGCGCGTCGTAGAGTGTGCAGGCGTGGCCTTTTTGCAGCAGATACCAGGCGGCGGCCAGCCCTGCGGGACCCGCGCCTACGATGGCGACCGACTTCCCGCTCGAGGGCGCGCGCGGCGGCGTGTATGGCGCGGCCGTGGCGAGGTCCAGATCGGCGGCGTAGCGATGCAGCGCGCCGATGGACAAACCCTGATCGAGATCGCAGCGGCGACAGCCTTCTTCACAGAGGCGCGGACAAATGCGTCCGAGAGAGCCGGGCAACGCCAGGCGGTCGGCGATTACCTCGGTGGCGCGGCGATGGTCGCCCGTGGCGATGCCGTAGACGAAGCCCGGGATGTCGAGACCCGCCGGGCAGCGGGCCGCGCACGGCGCTACGCATTCGCCGGCGTGATCGGAAAGCAGCAGTTCCAGCGCCATCTTCCGGGCAGTGCGTATGTCGGCGCTGTCCGTGGTGACCACCATGCCCTCCGCGACCGGCATGGCGCAGGCGGGCGACAGCGTCCGCCGGCCCTCGATCTGTACGGCGCAAACGAAGCACGACGCCGCAGGTTCAATGCCGGGGACGTGACACATGGTTGGGATGCGGATGCCCAGCCACTGCGCCGCCGCGAGCACGGTGGTTCCGGGTTCCACGCCGACCCTCCGGCCGTCGATGGTGAGGGTCACCATGGATTATTGAGCCTCGGGCTCGCTTCGCTCGCCTGCGCTGGCAAGAGTGCCAGCGCGGCAGGCAAGTGTGCCTGCGCCACGTCGATGGCGTCGTCCTGGCAGGCCTGGCGGCACATATCGCAACGCGTGCAGAGGCGCTGATCGACTTCGTGCTTTTCGTATGGACGATACGCGATGGCGCCGACTGGACAGGCCTGCGCGCAGAGGGTGCAGCCGATGCAGTTGTCCGTGACGCGGTAACGGATCAGGGCAGGGCAGCGCCCGGCGGGACAGCGTTTCCGGTGCAGGTGGGCTTCGTATTCTTCGCGAAAGTAGCGGAGCGTGGTGGTCACCGGATTGGGCGCGGTCTGGCCCAAGCCGCAGAGGCTGCCGCGGCTGACGTAATCGGCGAGGGTCTCCAGCTTTTCGAGGTCGTCACGGCGGCCTTCGCCCGCGCAGAGCCGTTCGAGAATCTCGAGCATGCGCTTGGTGCCGATACGGCAAAAGGTACACTTGCCACAAGATTCGGCTTGCGTGAATTTCAGGAAGAAGCGCGCGATGTCGACCATGCAGTCGCGGTCGTCGAGCACCACGAGGCCCCCCGATCCCATAATGGCGCCGGTCCCGGCCAGCGCCTCGTAATCGATGGGGGTGTCCGCGAGGCGCGCCGGGATGCAGCCGCCGGAGGGACCGCCGAGTTGTACGGCCTTGAATTGCCGGCCGTTCTTGATGCCGCCGCCGATCTTCTCGACGACTTCGCGAATGGTGACGCCCATGGGCACCTCCACCAAGCCGCCGCGGTTGATCTTTCCGGCCAGTGCAAAAACCTTCGTGCCCTTGCTGGTTGCGGTTCCGAAAGCGGCGAAGGCGGCGGGGCCGTGGCGGACGATCCACGGTACACAGGCGAGCGTTTCGACGTTGTTGATAATGGTCGGCTTGCCGCGGAAGCCGCGTTCGACGGGGTATGGCGGGCGCAGCCGCGGCATCCCGCGCTGCCCTTCGAGCGACTGGATCAGGGCGGTCTCCTCGCCGCAGACGAATGCGCCGGCGCCTTCGCGCACTTCCAGATGCAGCGAACCGAGGTATCCGCGCTCACGGGCTTGAATGATCGCGGCGCGAATATGGCGCACGGCCAGCGGGTATTCGGCGCGGATATACAAGTAGCCCTCGGCGGCGCCGATGGCGTACGCCGCAATGGCCAGGCCTTCGAGGACGCGGTGCGGATCGGATTCGAGCACGGCGCGATCCATGAATGCGCCGGGATCGCCTTCGTCGCCGTTGCAGACCACATACTTTATGGGATCTGGCTGCGCGCGGCCCAGGGCCCATTTGCGACCGGTCGGGAAGCCCGCGCCGCCGCGGCCGCGCAGGCCGGATTCAGCGATGGCGGCGATTACTTGATCGGGGGGTTGTTGGCGGCAGAGGGCAAGGCCGCGGTAGCCGTCGCGCGCCAGGTAGTCGTCGATGTTGAGGGGATCGATTTCGCCGCAGTTTTCGAGGACGATGCGCTTTTGTTTGGTTAGCTCCGAGGCAGGCGGCCGGCGAGGCCACCGCAGGCTGCGAGCCTGCCCCACTATCAGGCGGGCGGTTTCGGCGGTTACGTTGCTGTAGAAGGTGATACGGCCATCGGGCTCCACGACTTGGACAAGCGGCTCCAGGTGGCACATACCATTGCAGCCGACCGTTTTGACTTTCGCGGACCGTTGCAGGATGTCGCGGATGGGTTCCGCGCCGCTGGCGATGCCGCAGGAGCCGAAGCCGATCCGGATTTCGACTGCGCGGCGCTTCATGCCGTCTCCGTCTCTTCGATATGCGCCAAGGCGACCGAGGCAGTTGCGGGGGTCAGTCGGCCGGCGGTGTGGCCGTCCACCATCAGCACGGGCGCCAGGCTGCAGCAGCCGAGGCAGGCGACTTCGTCCAGGGTGAACATGCGGGCGAGATCGGTGTCGGCGCCGTCGGGGATCGCCAGATAGCGGCGCAGTTCATCGGTCACGTGACGCGCTCCAGCGACGTGACAAGCGGTGCCGTGGCAGACCCGCACGGTGTGCTTGCCGGCCGGTGTGCTGCGGAATTGGCCGTAAAAAGACGACGTACCGGCGAATTGGGCAGGTGTGATTTCCGTGAGTTCGCAGAGGCGGCGGATGGCTTCGTCGGGGAGGTATCTGTAGTGTTTCTGGACGGCTTGAAGGAGGGCTATGGCGTTTTCCTTGCTGCGGCCGTGGTGGGCTGCTAGTTCGTCGATGAAGTTGAGGTCCAGGGGAGCGGGCTTCAGCCCG
>JBEKMJ010000098.1:0-34535 GCA_050008575.1 Bryobacteraceae bacterium | reverse complement strand
CACATCCGCCGTAGTAGCGTTTGCCGGGATAGCCTTCGGCGTATTTGTTGGTGAAGACGCTGCCGGCGGCTTCCAGCACGGCTTCGGAGACGAAGTTTTCGCTGGCGATCAGTTCCAGTTGGAAATGCTGGCGTTCGGCTTCGTGGAGAATGGCTTGGTAGATGTCTGGTCCACCTCGGCCAGCGGCCGCGACATGCGTTCCGATTCGGCGGTTTTCATAGCGGGTAAACCGACTTTAATATGCGTGTGTGGGGCGGGCGTCCACGCCTTCGTGGGGCAGGCTCGCAGCCTGGCTCGCAGCCTGCATGGGCCTCGCAGGCCCGCTCTACGCTCGCCAGCGCGGGGCTACCGAAAAGGCCATCCAGCACATCGGGCTTCGCCCATCCGACAAAATGGGAAACTTCATCCGAGACGTAGGACCGCTTCGCGCTCATATTGTCGCGCCACTGCGGGCGTCGGCGCCGGCTTCCGGATTCTCGAAAATGGCGGACACTGGCATCCGCGTGCCTCTCAAAACCCACGCGCCGCCGGCCTCGCCGGCGATGCTCTCCACGGCGGAGCATTGTGACCATTCCGGAGCCGTCTCGGGCTTGCCGGAATTGGCTTCGCGCCTTAGCTTCGCAAACGCAGGAAGAACCAAGCCATGCCGGTAACCAATAAGACGGAAGCGCACACGGGAACGGGCTTCAATGCCGCCAAATGCCTTCCCAGATACGAGAAGATCGGAGCGCAGACGGCGATTAGCGCGATCTCCGCGCACACCGCGCCGGTCAACACATAGACAGCCCGGTAACCGGTGGTACGCAAAAACAGCTCGAAGTAAAGTCCGTGAAATGCGCCTAACACCGCCACAATCAACCAACGCATGCCCGCTTTCGGCAATGCCAGGATCTCCACCGCGAGGTAGGCGATAGTCAGTCCGGCGGCGGCTTCCACGAAACGCGCGGGCGGCTGCCATGCAGTCAGCGGAACGATCAGCGCGGCGGCCGTCTGGCCGGCCAGAAACATGACCGTCAGCAGGATCAGCTCGCGGCGGCTGCGCGCGGCCAGCACCAGGCTCGCCAGAAACAGGATCTGCGCGGCGCCGCCGCAAGCTCGCAAAGCTCCGCCGCCGGCCTGCGCGATGGCGGTTTCAATAGCCGTGGGCGGCCGGAAGCGTAGCGTTGCCCGGGGAAATGAGATATCGAACAGAGCTTGATCGCGCTTGCCGCCGTTTTCGACGCGCAGCAGGTGAACGTGATTCGGCACGGTGACGGCGTGGAACGTGCATTCGACATCGAGCGAATCGACCGGCGCGGCGAATTGGTAATCCGCAGTACACACATAGGAACCATGCGCCGCATCCTCGCGGCACGCGGAGCGCAACAGTTGCGCCGGCCGCCCGCCGCTCGAAAAAACGATATGCGCGAAAAGCGACTGCGCGGCGTTCGCCACGTGCGGCGTTTCGTACAGAGGCAGCCGCAACTCGTAATGGGCCTGTGTCCCATGAATGGTCAGATCGCCGGAGCTCATGCTCATGACATGCGCGAACATCGGGCACGCCAGCAGGACGAATCCAGCCAGGAATCTCATGCGGGCGCGTCGGGCACCGCGTGCACCTTTCCCGCGGCCAGTCGCTGCTGGCGGATGTGCCGATAGAGAATACGGATGAAAGCCAGCACCGGCACGGAGAGGAATGCGCCCGCCACACCGGCGAGTTCGGCGCCGGCGAAGACTCCGAATAGAACAAGCAGCGGATCCAGTTGCACGCCGGCGCGCATCAACAGCGGAGATAAGACGTAGTCCTGGAAGAGGCGATACACGACCAGGAATGCGAGCGCGCCCAAAACCGGTCCGCCGGTTACCGCGGTGACGATCACGATGATGGCGGCGGCCGAGACGGTTCCGATCGTGGGGATGAACTCGAGCAGGGCCGCCAGCGCCGCGAGCAGGATGCTGAACGGTACGCCCAGGATGCTGAAGAAGATGGAGAAAGACGTGAAGGTGGCCAGCGACAGTATCAGCAGGGCGCGCATATAGTGAGCCAAAAGGAGGTTTAGATCCACAAGCAGGTCGTCCATCTGGGCCCGCAGCCGATTATCGTCGATCATCTCCAGGAAGCGCCGGCGGATCTCGCGTCCATCCTTTAAGAAGAAAAATCCGAGAATGGGGACGATGACCAAATACACCAGGTTGCTGGCCACGCTGAGTATCTTGGCGCCGGCGCGCGGCAGAGAAGAGATGATATCGCCGGAACTCCTGGAGAGTTGATCTTCGACCCTCTGCACGATTTGCGCTTTGAAGGCGTTCACATTGGCGGGAAGGGACTCGCTGGGCCGCTCGACCCTGGCCAGCAGCGCGGGCATGGATTTGGCCAGCGCGTTGGCCTGCTCCGCGGCGCGGGAGCCGATCTGGGTGACGCCGACGAAGAGCGCGGCGATGAAAATCAGGTAGGCGATGGCCAGCGCGGGAGTGCGCGTGCGGCTGGCGGGCAGAAAGCGGTCGATGACGTTGACCAGCGGCGCGAGCAGATAGCCGAACAGCAGCGCCACGATGAAGACGAACAAGGTGGTGCGCATGAGGTACACCAGGCACAGCAGCAGTAACACGAACGCGGCGGTCCAGGTGTAGCGCGCGGCGCGCGCGTCGATGCCTAGCATAGTGGCCTGTAGGCATTCTAACGCGCATTCCCGGAGGCTGGCATGCGCCTACGGGTTCAGCACGAACTGGAACGGGGCGCCGTGGGCCTGGAAACAAAGCGCCATGGCCGTCCGCCCGGTTACCGCGACCTGGCACGTGTAAGTGGCGCTAACCGGCGCGCGCAAACGCCGCACATCCGCGGTGTTCTCCTCCTTGCGGCTTTCCACCCTTGCAAACACGTAGAGCAGGCCGGGACCCTGAAGCCGGATGTCGCCGCGGTCGGGCCGCAGCTTCCAGTCCGCGATCTTTTCGGCGCTCACCAGCAGAAGATCGGAGCGGCTGACCACATGCGGGTTCACCGGCAATTTTTGGACACAGGCCCGCAGCGCGTCCATGCGGCCGATGAGCTCGTCGGCGGACACCTGGCGGAACGGCGTCACTTGTACTAAGTCCGCGAGGGCATTGCTCACGTAGTCGGATCGCTGCTTGTCGGCGTAGTTGACAAACCGGTTTTCCGGATCGAAGAACGGACCGTATTCGCCATCCCAGCCGCGGCTCGATGCAACGGCCTGCGCCAGCACCAGCGGATGTTCAGGATGATAGCCGAGTTCGCCATCGAGCATGGGGATGGCCGTCGCATAAGGCGACCCGTGCAGACCGAAAGTCCGGGTGGTATCGGGAGCGGCCGCCGGCCAGAATGAGTTCAACGCCGCGCACAGCTTGGCGTCTTCCGGGAATGGGCTTCCCAGTCCGAAGGCCGCGTTGAACGGGCCGTCTTCGTCGCGCGCCAAGGAAACATCCCAGCCGGGCTCGAAGACGTCGGATGCCGCATCCGGCAGGTGGCTGGTGGAATTGTCCGGAATCGGAATAGACGGCGCAGCCTGCCGGGAGTTGCTTCCAATCTTGACCGAGGCAACCACCGCGGTCATGGTCTGGTCGTCGCGATCGAAAGCCTCTTTGCCGGTTGCGGCTTTCAGCGTCGGGTTCACCGGCAAACGTCCGGCCGACAGCGCTTCGGGCGACCCCTGTCCGAAATGATCTTGCAGATTCACCAGGTTCTGCGCCGCCCATTGCGAGATGTCGATTTGATCCACTAATGGGAAAAAGTGTGGCGCAGTCACCAGCGAATAGGCCGCCAGCGACTTCTTCTTCAGCTTGCCGGCGGAGGCCAGCACAAACCCGTCACAGGTCCCATCCGCGAAATGCGCCGCCTCATAGCCGCCCGCGTTCACCAGGTCGACCATGGGATCGTCCTTGGGATCGCTTCCGCTCTTGGGCATCAGATTTAGATCCTCGATGGTTTGCCTGCCGCGCTTGGTGTGGACGCGGTGGCGGATGTTCACGTACTCCGGCGCCGCTCGCCCCACATTATCGCCCAACTCGATTTGCAGCGACGTCCAAAACCTCTGGTCCGTTTTCTCGCTTCCCTTCGGCACCGGGAACCGCACCATCTCTTCCCGGCCGCTTTGTGAATTGCGCTGTTTCACGGTGTAAACCAACGGACCTGGGGTGGGGACTACCAGGACGGAGGCGCCGGCGTTCCGTAACTTGACCATCTCGCCCGGCGAATTCAAGGAGTCGCGCACAAAAGGCGGCGTGGTTAAATCGAAGCCTGGCGTCGGCTCAATCTTACCCTTCGTGTGCACGCGTGCCAGCTTATCGTTGCGATGAAATTCGGAGAAGCGAATGGAAAGCTCGGGGACGTCGGTCAGGCATTCGCCGCCGGAAAAGAGTTTGTGGAAAGGAAACAAAAACGTGCGTCCTTTGTCGTCGGGCAGTTTGTCCTGGATCACGCCGGTGAGTCCGTCGGGCGCGGGCGACGCCAGAAAGGCGGCGTAGCGGGCCGGCATCACGGCGGTTCCCGGAGTCCCGCCGTCGACCCAGAAACTCCTCCGGACCGGATCGTAGTTGGCGGGCAAACCGCCGACGCGAGCCAGTCCCGTGCGCGAAAAGGAAAGATCCGCGAACATCCCGTGGGCGCTCCGCGTTCCAATCCTGTATTGATACGCGAAGACGGCGATCGCCGTTCCCTCCGGCAGGCGATGGGACGACAGGTTCGCCAAGCTATAAATATAGTTCTCCAGGGTGTCCAGTTCTTCGAGCGCCGGGTAAGCGCGAGGGTCGGGCAAGCCACCTCCCTGGCTTGGAGGATTCACCAGGGGGCTCGCCAGCGCGTGATACAGCAAGCTCTTGGAGGGCACCCCGGGTTCCACGCCGCGCGTCGCGTCCGGACAGAAGTCCTCGAAGCCGGGCACGGTACGATCGATGGAGGGAAGCGCGCGATTCAGCTCGCCGGCTAGATCGGCCTGGTTGAGATCGAGTCCGTGCAAGGCCATCAGTTGCTTCCAGCCGCTCCTGTGGCGGCGGACGAATATGGCGGCGACATCTTGAATCAGAGACATACAGCCCTCCTGGGACGTGCCTGAGTGGATCTACACGCGCCCCGCGCGTTTCTGAAAGTATAGCGCGGACACGCGGGGAGTTCTGGCCGAAAGAACCGCTCCCTGACGGTCGCGGCTCAGTAATCCGCGCAAATCGACGCGACCGTTACCGAGCCGCGACCGTTAGGGAGCGGTTTCCCCAAAACGGTTAATGAGCACCCGGCAAGACGGCCGCGTCGCGAGCGCGAAATAGCCCGCACCGGCCCAACGTTGAAGCGATGCGCGACGTAGCCATGGGCTAACCTGCCGGCGCCGCGGGCGGCGCGATACGTTCCACGCGCACCCGCGCGATACGATTGCGCTCCATCTCGATGACCGTGTAACGCCGCCCGCCAAAATCCACGTGTTCGCCGGCATGCGGAATGTAACCCAGGCGGTACAGCAGGAATCCTGCCAGCGTCTCGAATCCGGCTTCGGCGGGGATATCGATGCCGTATTCGGTTTCAAGGTCCCGAATGCGGGTGGCGCCGTCAAGTTCCACTTCGCTCGGGTGCGCGCCGGCCAGCCCGCCCGCGTGCGCCTGGCTCTTCTCGTCGTACTCATCCTGAATGGGACCCACGATCTGCTCCAGCACGTCTTCCACGGTGAGCAGTCCGGCGATGGTGCCGAATTCGTCCACCACCATGGCCATGTGGGAGCGGCCCTGCTGGAACTCGGCGAGCATTTGCCCCACAGGCTTGGTTTCAGGCACCACCAGGTGTTTGCGCAGCAGACGGCGGATGCGGAACGCCCGGCTGGGACGGCCCACCCGGATGGACTCGCGACGTTCCTCCCATTCGGGGAGCAAGTCTTTGTAATGCAGCAGGCCTATGATCTGCTCGGGTTTCTCCTCGTAAACCGGCAGGCGCGAGTGCTGGTGCTCGATCATGGCATGCAGGACCTGATCGAGCGTAGCCTCCGCGGAAACCGAAACGATATCGTTGCGCGGCACCATGATTTCGCGCACGGAGAGTTCGCTCAGATCCAGCACCCGGTGGATCATATCTTCCTGGGCCTCCGGCAGGTAGCCGAGGCCGCGGCTGGAGCTGACGATGAGCTTCAACTCTTCGGCCGAGTGACCGCCGGAGCGATGATGGCCGCCAATGCGCAGCATATTGGTAATGGCTCCGCTGGATTTTTCGATCACCAGCACGAAAGCCATGGAGATCCGGTAGAAGACCAGCAGCGCGGGCGCCATGGTGACTGCCAGACGGTCGGCGGTGGCGATGGCCAGATTCTTGGGCACCACCTCGCCCACCACCACATGCAGGTAGCTGATGGCCATAAACGCGACCAACAGGCTGGCGCCGTGAACCACGCTGGCGGCGGTGGGACCCCAATCGGGATGGAAGAACGACTGAATGATGCGGAACAGCGTTTCTTCGCCGGCCCATCCCAACCCGAGGCTGCTGAGCGTGACGCCGACCTGGGTCACGGAAAGCAGCCGGGCCGGATTCGCCAGCAGGTTGAGGGCGGCTTGCGCGCCGGACTGGCCTTCTTCGGCCAGTTGCCGCAGGCGCGAGCTGCGCACCGAGAGCAAGGCCACTTCCGCGGCGGCGAAGAAGCCGTTCAGCGCGATCAACAGCGCCACCAGAATGAGGCGAAAGCCCAGGTAAGATTGGGTCACAATTGCGTCACGATGCTGGCCGAGGCCAGATTCTAGTGGTAGCACAGGCTTCAGCCGGTGTGCGCGGGCCGAATTTCAAAATTATGTGCTAACCATTTTGCGGGATGCTGCGTCTGTACAGATAACTCCGTTACACCTGGCGGGCGCATTCACCCGTATCCCCAAGTTTGCGCCCGCATTCGTCCGATTGTCTGGGTTGGCCCGGTGTGCGCCAAAGAGCTTAGGCCGTTCCGCCGGCGGGCGCGCACCATCGCAGCAGGAAAAAGTGGTGGCCGCAGAGAGCGCAGCGGTAGGGTAACAGAATCCAGCGCAGCGCTTGTTCCACGGCGTTCCGTACGCCGACGCTTCTAAACTGCATGGACCGGCAATGGGGACATTGGGGAGAGAACACAGGTGACCTCGATTCCGCGAAGCGCGCCGCAGCTTTCAGCTACAGTTGTGGAGCGCGCCAAGCGGCTCCGAGACCTTCCGGGGATGGCCGGCGCGGCGGTTTTCTCCGGTGCGCAGCTTCGTCCTTCGCGGCGGCGCGGGCGGTGGCCCAAGTGCGCATCTCGTCCTCCGTAAAGGTCAAGGCTTGCGTCTCGCTGGCTTCGTCCCGGCGGTCCAGCAGGCTGCGGCACAAGAGCGGCAGTTCCTGAATCTGGATACCGTATCTGCGGGTCATTGCCAGATCGGCCCTGACGGTGAATGCCGTCCGCATGCGATCCGCGGCGATGCCTTCAAATGCGAACACGCGGCATCCCAGATCCTGTGTGAAGCCCGTCAGAACGAACTGCATTTTTACGCTCCTTCCAGAGCTAACCTTCAACTCTCTGCCCACACTGGTGGCTGGCATCATGGCCGCCTCGGCGTGTGCCGGTTGCAAGTGGGTCCGTATTCGTGCACCAGGCGATCCTGCCGCGCGGGCCGTTGCGCCCGATTGCAAACCTCGAACACGAATCCGGCGGGCTTGCTCCGCATCAGGGGCGATTCATTTTCGCTCAAATGCGTCAGAAGTGCGCCTTGAATGTCGTCGGTTTCACCGATGTAGATCCATTCGAGGGCGTTCGAGATTCCATACACGCCCGACGCCATGGGAGCGTACGTCTGGACGGGCCCTGCCAGGAACGGCCGCGGAATCAAATGTTCAAAGGGCATCCGGCAGCCTTCGTACCGCATTTGGCGAGGCTGCGGAGCGGCGACTCACGCAGTCGCCCCATTCCTTCTCGCGACTGGTGCGCCCTTCGCCCGATCTCCCATCTGCCGCAGGCGTTCCACTAATTCCTTCCCAAGCCTCACTTCGGCGGGGTTGGATTTGTAGCCCGGCAACCGCGGATCGATGTACTGTCTGCGGAATAGCTGATCCGATGCCAGGGCGGTTAGCAGATCAAGCTCCTCCGCGGTAAGTTTCACTGTGATGACTGTCATTCGACTGTGCCTATGGTCTGTCGCAATCGCACTGCCGCTGCCGGACCACGACAAACGCGACGATGAGAAGAGATGCCGTACGTGTGTGCCTGATTTCCGTAGACTTCCGGCGCGCATCGAACATAGCAACCTCCCCGGTTGTCGGGCAGACTAAGAAGTATGGAACCAGATCGCCTGACTTAGTTCAGAGGACCCGCGAGTGGGCGGAAGCGCTCAGACGTTCACCATTATAGATTAAAGGGCTTTCGCTTGTCAACCAGCCTTCGTGGGCCAGCCTTCGTGGGCCAGCCTTCGTGGGCCGCAACCGGACAGCGGTGTGCGGCGCCGAACCGAGCCACGCAAACCGAGCCACGACCATAAGGGAGTGGTTCCCCCGCCGGCGCCGCGAAACTACCCGCATACTTAGACCAACCATGAAAGTCAGATACTCGTCCGCGTGTTGAATCGTTCCCCCCGCGAAGTGAAATACTGGGTACATCATGAAGAGCGTTTGTGCCGTGTGCCTGCTCGCCGCGTTGGCCGCTTCCAGCGCCTGGTCCGCCGGCGAACAGCCCGCTAGCTTGAAAATCGATTGGGACAGGGTGACGGGTGAGTCGCAGACCGTACCCACACTGCAGGTGGTGGTCAATCCGCCGCTGCGCCGCGGTTCGCGGATCCACGATCGCGTTTATGCGGAGTTGCAGCGCCTGGGCGCGGATTACGTGCGCTATGTGCCTTGGCTGCCTTATCCTAAACTGGCGGTTGCCGAACTGCGTCCGCCGAGCGACGCCGAAACCTACTGGAATTTCTCCCTGATCGACCCCATGACCGAGGATTTCCTGAAGGCCACCGCAGGGCATTCCGCGATCGTGAACTTCAGCACCATTCCCGCGTGGATGTTCAAAACGCCCGCGCCGGTCGAGTATCCGGACGATCCCGATCAACCAGTTTGGAAATATACCCAAGGGACCGAACTGCGCGACCCCACCATGCGCGAGTTGGGCGATTATTACGCGCGGCTGGTGAGCTGGTACACCCAGGGCGGATTCACCGACGAGTTGGGCAAGCGGCACGAGTCCGGCCATCGCTTCAAGATCGACTACTGGGAGGTCTTCAACGAAATCGATTTCGAGCACGACATGACGCCGGAACAGTACACCGAACGCTACGATGCCGTGGTATCGGCCATCCGCAAGGTGGCGCCGCGGATGAAGTTCGTGGGCCTGGCGCTGGCCGAGCCTCGCCGGAATCCGCGCATGTTCGAGTACTTTCTGAATCCGCGGAATCACCGGCCGGGCATTCCCTTGGATATGATCTCGTATCACTTCTACGCGGCGCCCACGGCGGACCAGACTCAGGAGGCTCAACCGTACACCTTCTTCGCCAAGGCCGACCGGTTCCTGGCCGCGGTATGCTACATCGAAGAGATCCGGCGGCGTCTGTCGCCCACGACGCGCACCGCCATAAACGAAATCGGCGCGATTCTGCCCGGCGATCCGGGCGAGCCTGGCCGCGCGCTGGAACCCATTCCGAATTCCTATTGGAACCTGGCGGCCGCGACTTATGCTTATGTCTTCGGCAACCTCGCTGCCCTGGGGATCGACGTGGCGGGTGAGTCGCAACTAGTCGGCTACCCGACGCAATTTCCCAGCGTGACCATGGTGGATTGGAATACCGGCGCGCCCAATGCGCGCTCCCGCGTGCTGGAACTGCTGGTGCGGCACTTCGGTCCGGGCGGCAAGCTGCTCGCCACGTCCATCTCCAGCCCGTACATTTACGCGCAGGCGTTTCGCACGCGTGCGGGGAAGCGCGAAGTGCTGATCGTCAGTATGCGCGATCGCGCCATGACGGTGGCGCTTCCGGAAGCGGGCACCTGGGAATATGTCGATCAAGCCACCGCGGGCGGTCCGCCGGCTGCGGCGGCGGTGCCAGGCTCTGTGACGCTCAACGGGTTTGGCGTAGGCGTCTTGACTCTGCCGTAATCCGCATCCGCCAGTCTGTCGCGCACATCGAAATAGTATGGCAGCAGTTGATACGCAAAACCTGGAAGTCGGCCATCCCGTGCTGGATGCGATCCGCAGCCGCCGGAGTCCGGCGGTGTATTCGGCGCGGACGGTAGAGCCCGAGAAGCTTCTCAGTATCCTCGAAGCCGCGCGCTGGGCGCCCTCCAGCTACAACGCGCAACCCTGGAGTTTCCTGGT
Organism: Bryobacteraceae bacterium; assembly: GCA_050008575.1. GTDB lineage: Bacteria > Acidobacteriota > Terriglobia > Bryobacterales > Bryobacteraceae > Bog-159. The sequence goes on along the minus strand of JBEKMJ010000098.1, from coordinate 24,282 downwards.
GGCCCGCAAGGAGGAGCCGGAAGAATTCGCGCGTATGCTGAGCTGCCTGGTCCCCGGCAATGTCGCTTGGGCACAGCATGTCCCGGTGTTGATGATCTCGGTGGCCAAGCTGCAATTCGACCACAATGACGCCGCCAACCGCCACGCCTTTCACGACACCGGAATCGCCACCGGCTTCCTGATGCTGCAGGCCGCCTCACTGGGGATTCTGGCGCATGGCATGGCCGGTTTCGATGCGGCTAAGGCGCGCGAGTTGTACGGCATTCCGGAGTCGCACGAGGCGGTAGCGGGCATCGGTCTGGGCTACCCCGGCGACGAGCAGGCTGCGCCCGAAGAGCTGCGCAAGCGGAATCAACGCAAGCCGCGCCGGACTCTGGATCAATTTGTATTCGCGGGCCGATGGGGCCAGCCTTTGCTTCGCTTGTAGGGCGGGCAATGCCGCCCGCGGCCGGCGGGCTGGATATGTGGAGCGAAGCTCGCCGGTGGGGCGGCGCCATGCGCCGCCTGGCGAGTAAGGCTCGCCGGCCTAGACCGTCCCTAGACCCGATTGGCGGCGCATGGCGCCGCCCCACAAGAACCTATTCGTTCCGCAAGGCCCGCAGCGGATCGAGGCCCGCCGCGCGCCGTGCCGGGACATAGCTGGCAGCCGCGCTCACCACCAACAGCGCCAGCGGCACCAACGTGTACACCGCGGGCGACGATACGCCGAGTCCGGGAAAGCCCGCCGAGAGCAGGGGTGTGGCCGCCGCGGTCAGCGCGCCGCCGGCCGCGATGCCGGCGCCGGCCAGAATCAGCCCCCTGCGCTCCACCAGCCACACCACGTCGCGGCGGCTCGCGCCCACAGCCACGCGGATGCCGAACTCCTTCACGCGGCGGCTCACCGTGTAGGCCACCAGCCCATACAGCCCGGTGGTGGCCAGCGCCAGCCCGATGAATCCCATCGTCCCTACCATTTGGAAGTACTGCAGCCACGTATCCGTCACGCGGCTTTTGTAGAGCGTCGCCACCGTCCGCAAATTGAATACCGGCACGTTGCCGTCGATCGATCGCACCGCGTCGCGCAAGGGCGCGGCCAGCGCACCCGCATCGCCCGCCGATTGCACGATCAACGTCATCCGCGCGCGCGGGTTCTGCGCGTAGGGCACATACACGTAAGGGGCCGGCGTTTCGTTCACCGTTAGATAGTGCCCGGTCTTCGCCACTCCCACGACCTCGGCGGCAGGGCCCTCCATGCCGTCCAGCCGGATCCGCTTCCCGATCGCATCCCGGCCCGCCCAATACGTCTTCGCAAACTGCTCGTTCACAATCGCCACCGGGCGCGATCCGGCCCGGTCGTCGTCCGTGAAAGCGCGCCCGCGTTTGATTTCGACACGCATGGTGCTGAAGTAACCGGCGTCCACGGCGGCGCCGAACTCGATCGTTTTTTCGCGGCCCTTCGGGAACTGGTACCCTTCGGGCACGACCGTGACTATGGTCTGGGCGGGAGACAGCGGCAGCGCTTCGGTCAGCGCCACCGCCGCCACGCCGGCCATGGTGCGCACGCGATCCACCAGCCGGCGGTAGAAGGCCTGCGTCTGTTCGGGCGAGTAGTGCAGCACGGCCGGCGCCGTATCCAGGCTGATCAGATGGTCCGTGCGAAACTCGGGCGGCAGCGCCAGCATGTTCCGGAAGCCCGCCAGAAACATTCCGGCGGCGATCGCCACCACCATCGCCAGCGCGATCTGGCCGGTTACCAGAACGTCGCGCCCGAACGTGCGCCGCGTGCCCGACGCGCCGTCTCCACCCGCCTTCAGTGCGCTCACGAAATCCGTCCGCGCCGACTGCCAGGCCGGAGCCAGGCCGAAGAAGATACAACTCCCGAGCGCCGCGAGCATGCTGAACTCCACCACGCGCCAATCCAGTTGTACGCCCAGCACATTGGGTGGATCGCTGGGCACGCTCAGCGTCTCGAGCAACAGAATGCCGCCGTAGGCGAGAAATAATCCCGCGGCGCCGCCCGCTATCGCCACCATCAGACTCTCGGTCATCAGTTGGCGCACCACGCGGCTGCGCCGCGCTCCCATCGATAGCCGGATGGCGACCTCGCGGCTGCGCGCGCGTCCGCGGGCCAGCCACAGATTCGCGACGTTCGAGCACGCGATGATCGGGATCAGAGCTACCAGCCCCATCAGCATCTTCACCAGCGTCGGCATTTGCGGAGTCTGCCGGATACGCCTCTGCCATTCCGTGCGCACCGCCATGTGCCGGTTGCGATTCGTCTTGGCACACGCGCGCTCGAGCGCGGCCCCGATGATGGCTAGTTCCGCCTGCGCGGACGCCTGCGAGGCGCCCGCGCGCAATCGGCCCTTCACTACCAGATCGTGGCGTCCGCGATCCTCCAGCGGATCCGCCGCTTCGCCCTCCAGCCGTTGCGCCATCCCGAGAGGCACGAAGATGCTGGGGCGCACGAAACGGTCGAGGCCGGTAAAGGACGCCGGGGTCACGCCGACGATCGTGAAAACAATCCCGTTGAGGCGCAAAGCGCTGCCGATGGCGGCGCGCTCGCCCCCGTAATTCTGCCGCCCGAAATCGCAGCTCACCATCGCCACCGGCTGCCTGGGCCGGGTCGCCTCGTCCGGCCGAAACGCGCGGCCGGCCGAAGGCGTCACGCCCGCCACCGCAAAGAAGTTGCCGCTCACCAGGCTCGCAAAGCGCATCCGCGCCGGCGCCGCCGGATTGGCGGCGGCCGCCAGTGCCGTCAGACGATACGCGGCCAGCCCGCTGAACGAGTGGCTCTGGTCGCGCAGATCGCGATAATCGGGGAACGACATGCCTTCAAAGGGATTGTCCGGTGTAGGGTTGCCGACGTCCAATACGGCAGATTGGATTGGCCACTGGCAGGGGCCGCAGCAGCAGCGCGTCGGCGAAGCTGAAGATCGCGCTGTTCGCGCCGATGGCCAGCGCTAGTGAGATCACCGCCACCACCGCGAATGTGGGCTGCCGGCGCAGCGCGCGAAGCGCATAGCGGATGTCCGCGAAAATACTTCCCACCCGGGTCCAGCCCCAGCTTGCACGAACCTCCTCCATCGCCAGCGTCAGGTTGCCTAGCTCCTTGGCGCCCGCCATGGCGGTGAGCGCTCCCCACTCCGCGCGCATCTCGCGCTCTTCCCGGCGGCGCCAAGCCGGCCACAGATACTTGAGCCGGTTCCGGATCGTCATCCTTTCACCTCCGGCAACGGTCCCATGATCCGTCCGACCGCGCTCACGAAGCCGGCCCACTTCGAGTGCTCCCGTACCAATTGCTTCCGGCCTGCCGCGGTGAGCTTGTAATACTTGGCGCGGCGATTGTGCGCCGACGTCTCCCACGCGGACGCGATCCAACCTTTCGCTTCGAGGCGCTTCAACGCGGGATAGAGCGAGCCGAACTCAATATCGAGGGCCTCGTGGGAGACGCTGCGAATGGTTTTGGCGATTCCATAGCCGTGCAGGGAGCCGGCCAGCAGCGTGCGCAGCACCAGCATGTCGAGCGTTCCTTGCAGCAGATCCATATAGAGACATTCTATATGAAGATAGGCTATACGTCAACGGCGGGGCGGGATTTATCCCGCGCGGGGCTTCGACAGTCTGGCGAGTGGGTTTCCGGAGAGTCCTGCCGGGATGCGCACCGCGGCCCGGTGGGGCGGGCGTCCACGCCTGCGGCGGGTCTCCAGACCCGCCCAAGCGGGCGGCATTGGGCGTAGACGCCTGCCCCACGATGTGCAAGACTCTAATCTAGGGGGTGCCGCAAGTGTTCATTGCGAAGAAACACATTTCGCGCCGCGCCGTGCTCCGCGGAATGGGCGCTACCGTAGCCTTGCCGCTGTTGGAGGCGATGGTGCCCGCGCAAACGCCTCTGCGCAAGACGGCGGCATCGCCGCGCACCCGGCTGGCGTGCATTGAAATGGTGCATGGCGCGGCCGGCAGCACGGAGGAAGGCGCCCGGAAGCACTACTGGAGCCCCGAGAAAGACGGCGCCGATTTCGACTGGTCCTACACGCTGGAACCGCTGGCGCCGTTCCGGGAATATATCACGGTGGTTAGCGGCACCGACGCGCATCCCGCGGAGCCTGCCGCGCCTTGCGAAGACGGCGCCGACCACTTCCGGTCGAGCGCGGTGTTCCTCACCGCGGCGCATGCGAAGCAGACCTCGGGTCCGGACGTTCTAAACGGCACCTCCATCGATCAAATCTACGCGCAGCGGTTCGGGAAGGATACCCGCTTGCCGTCCGTCCAGCTTTGCATCGAAAACATTGGGTTGAACGGCTCCTGCGGGTTCGAATATAACTGCGCTTATTCGGAGACCATCAGTTGGGCGTCTCCCACCGATCCCGTGCCGATGACGGTCAATCCGCGGGCGGCCTTCGAGGAGATGTTTTCAGCAGGCGGACCCGAAAGGTCCGCGCGGCGGCAGGCGGGCCACAGCATTCTCGATGGGACCGCGCCGGATGCGAGGCGGCTGCAGCGAGAACTGGGCGCGGCGGACCGTAGCCGGCTCAACGCCTATCTCGAAGAGGTGCGCGGGATTGAGCGTCGCATCCAGGCGATCGAGAGACACAACGCGCAGGCCGCCAAACGGGACTTGGCCGCGCCGCTGGGCGTGCCGGACTCATGGGAGGAGCACGTGAAGCTGATGTTCGACCTGCAAGTGCTCGCCTTTCGCGCCGCGGTCACGCGCGTTTCCGCGTTCAAGATGAGCCGCGACACCAGCAACCGGGTCTTCCCGGAAAGTGGCGTGGATACGCCGTTCCATACCCTTTCGCACCATATCGAGAGGCCCGCGCTGATCGCCGAGTTTGCGAAGCTGAATCGTTATCATGTGGGCCTGGTTTCGTATTTCCTGGCGAAACTGAAAAGCACTCCCGATGGCGACGGCAATCTTCTGGATCATGCGCTGGTGCTCTACGGCAGCCCCATGGGCGATTCGAATTTTCATAACCACCGGCGCTTGCCGTTGTTTCTGGCGGGCCATGCGGACGGCGCACTGAAGGGCAACCTGCATCGCGTGTGTCAAGAAGGGACGCCGCACGCCAACTGCTTGTTGACGGTGTTGCACAAACTCGGCGTGGATATCGACAGCATCGGGGATAGCACCGGAGAGATTTCGATTTAGCGAGGGGTGGCTGGGGTCAAAGTGAGCGGCGGAGATTCCTGAGCCCGCTCGTAGGGTGGAGGGCGCGAACGCAAGAGTTCGCGCACGCAATCGATCGCCAATTTTGAAGTCAATGGCGTGGTGAGCAGCGCCTGGGCGTCCAGCAAGTCGGCCGCTCGCAGAGTGCGGGGACCGAGCGCGTGAGCCGTTACGACGAGCTTCAGTAGTTTCCTTTGCTCCCGTATCTTGCGAATGGTCGCCAACCTTTCCTCCATGGGCATTGCCAGATTGGTAACCACTAAATCGATCGGGTGTTGGCTGGCTTGCGCCAAGGCTTGCCGGTCATTCGAGGCCGTGAACACGTCATAACCGGCGCCCGTGAGGATCTTCCGGAGCGAGGTGCGGATGGCGGGGTCGGGCTCGATCGCCAGTATTTGTTGAACCGCCGGTCTTACGGCCATCGTCACGCCGTCAGTGCTGCGGGAACCGCCCACCGTGAGCACGATGGGAACAGCGTCACCGATCGGCGCTTTGGCGGGCACGCGAAAATTCACTTGCAGGAAGCCTTTGGCCATGTGCGGAGTCTCGCCGGCATAAACGATCTCGGCCGCTTCTCCGCCAACCGTTACGCGCACGGGCAGTTTTGGCACCGGGTAATCGGCGATTCTGGGATACGCGGAAATGCTGCCGTCGATACTGGGCGGCGTGGTCTCGCCTTCTCCCGTCGCATAGATCACCGCGATGGCGCCGCGCGCGGCGGGGTTGCCAGCGGAGTTGCAGCAGCCCGTTTCATTCAGCATGGACGCTTGTCCCGTTCCGGACGCGCCCACGGTAAATACGGCGGGCGCGCTGTCGACCACGGGTAGCGTGACGGGGGCCGATCGCACGCCTTGATACTCGACGACAACCTCGGTGGCGCTCCTGTTGGCAACCTCGTAGGGAACGATGGCGCTCACTTTGCCGTGCACGGTGTAAATCATAGGCGCGGCGATGCCATCGAACAGAACGCGCGTTTCACCTATGGACGTGGTCACCCTGCCATCGGCATCCAGCCCAGCGCCCGCAAGCGTGGCCGGCCCGGCATTAGATGGGTAAAGGACGACAATCTCGCCGGGAGACACTCTACCGCCGGAATGGTCGGCGGCGTTTTGGACATCGCGTGCGGATAATCGCGGCGCGTCGGCCGCCTTCAGGACGGCGCACAGGCAGAACCATAGGACGGTGAGTCTCATTGGCAACCGGCCTCGCAGACTTTCCTATTCTACCAAGTGGGGCAGACCTCCAGGTCTGCGCGGGTCCTCCAGGACCCGCTCTTCGCGCAACGATGAAAACGTCCGCCATAATCGGCCGGCCAATCCCTTATGCCGTATGCGCGCCCACCGCGCTGCGCTCCTGCTGCGCCACAGCCAATGCCGGCGCCACCTCCGCGAACACTTGCAGGTGATGGTCGATATCCCGCTCGGTGTGTTGCACCGAGATGGTCCACTGCTCGTCCCACCAGTAGGGCTGCGCGAGCACGCCGCGATTCACCATGGCGAACCAGTAGTGCGTCCAAAGATCTTCGTCCACGCGATACCAGTCGCGATAGTTGCGGATGCGCCGCGGATAGAACAGCAGCGCGCCGTTGGCCCCTGCGCCATCGGCGTAGGCCACCAAGCCGGTTTTCTCGATGATGCCCTGGTATCCGTCTACCAGCCTGCGGCCCAGGCGATCGATGTGGGTGTAGGCGTCGCGGGTCAGCACGTGGCGGAAGGTGGCGAGGCCGGCGGCCATCACTACCGGGTTTGTATTGTAGGTGCCGGCATGGAACATCTTCTGCGTATGGATGACGTCCATGATCTCGCGGCTGGCGGCGAAGGCGGCGAGCGAAAAACCGCCGCCGATGGATTTGCCCAGGCAAATGATATCGGGCTTGACGTTGAAATACTCGCATGCGCCGCCCCACGCCAGCTTGGCGCCGGTTTTCACTTCGTCCACGATCAGCAGCGCGCCATGTTTATGGGCGATATCCAGCAGGCCTTGGATGTAGCCTTCGTCCGGCATGCAGAAGGCGATGTTCATCATGATCGGTTCGATAATGATGGCTGCGATCTCACCCGGATGCGCGGCGAAGAGGCGCTCGATGGCGGGCAGGTTGTTGAACGGCGCCACCAGCGTGGCGTCGGAGGTGCCTTTGAGCACGCCGGCGCTGGAGACGACCGGAGTGGGATTCTCGGGATCGCCGAATTCACTGCCCTTGGGCTTCACGCTGACCGAGATGGCATCGTGGCCGCCGTGGTACCCGCCCTCCATTTTGATAATCTTGCCGCGGCCGGTGGCGGCACGGGCCAGGCGCAGGGAATGCATGGTCACTTCCGAACCGCTATTGCCGAAGCGCACCATATCCACCGGATAGCGCGCGCAGATTTCGTCGGCGAGTTCCAGTTCCATGCCGTGCGGCATGCCGAAGAGCGTGCCCAGGTGCAGGCGCTCCTCGACCGCTTTCATCACGGCCGGATGGCAGTGGCCGGCCATCAGGGCTCCGTAGCAGAGGTTGTGGTCGATGTATTCGTTGCCGTCCAAATCGTGTATGCGGGAGCCGTGGCCATCGCGCACGAACAGCGGATACGGCGGATAGTAGCGATAGTTGCTGGCTACTCCCAGGGGGACGCGGTAAACGGCGCGCTGGTGCGCTTCGCGGGACTTGGGGGTGCGCTTTTCGTAGGTTTCGATCTCTTGTTGTAAAGCTGCGTACATCGTCGGAAAGTTCCTTTTCTCGTTTTAGTATGCCATCGACTGAGGGTGGCGGGCGATGGGCTCAGGACTCGATTCCCAATTCCTTCTTCAGTTTCGACAAGTCGTACGACGCGAGACCGTCGCGGCGCCTGCGTTCTTCGCCGTTCTCGAACAGCTTGAGCAGGTCCACAACTTGCGCGCGGCCTTTGGGGGTTCTGACTGCCTGGCGCGGAGTCTTGCCATCCAACGCCGGGAGCGGCATGTCGGGCCACTTGCGGTAATGCTCGGCGAGCACCTTCTCGACCATCTCCCGTTCCACTTCAGGCGGCAGGCTGGAAGGCTCTGGGGGAACCGGCGAGTCCTTCCGGTCGCGCACGGCGGACTGCCACGGCTTGAAGTGGTCGTCCAGGTGGCGCAGGTACTCGCCGGCCAAGTTCCGCAGCAACGCCTTGCCACGCTTTAACCGTTGACGTGAGTTGCATTCCAGGGTCAGCTCGCCGCCGGCGATGTGGATGTGTCCGTATGCGCGCCGGCCGCCATTCTCGTCTTCGGTTTCATCCAACCAGCCGTAATCGGCGGGATCTTCCCCGCGCAGGAGCACTTTTGATTGGTCGAACTCGCGGCGCAGGGCTTCTTCGTCCAGAACCTCGTAGCGAGCTTTACTGAAAACCAATTCGTCGCCTTCGTAGCTGACCATCCGCGGAGGTTGTTCGGCGGCGCGATTGATGAGCCGCGAGGCTTCCTGCCGCATTAAGTGGCTGTGGGAATGCAGAAAGGCATCCCAGCTAAGTCCACTGCGCTGCCACGCTTCCGTGGCCCACTCCTTGAACGGCGCAACTAAAGGCCGGGGAAGGGTGAGCACAGCGGCGGTGAACAGGTGACGGCCCTCGAATTCCTCCACCCGCGCGAGGTAGCAATCCCACGTCGCGGCCCGCTTTGAGGTATTCACGTCGTGGACGAAGAACTCGCCGCCGGCGAGCAGGTCTTTCAACCGGACGCCCGATCCCTGCCGCACTTCCTGCACTTCATAGAGGCTAAATCGGGCGCGGCTCCAGGCTTCCAGAATGTGGCGCTGGCGCAGGGTGAGACCACCCGGGCTGCGTTTCAGGAACTCCTGGATGATCGGACGCCCCAACCGCGGCGGAACGTAGTCGTGAATCACCCAGTCGACGGTCTCCATGGACAGCGTCTCGTCGTCCGCGCCCGCGGGAGGTTCAGGACCCACAAACGTTTTCAGCGATTCTTCCAGTTCGCGCTTGCTCATACTGCCAGTGGCGAACTCGATCAAGCGCTTGCGCAGGGCGGCTTCCTCGGCGCTGTTACCGGCCGGCGGCGTTTGTTGGGGACCGGCCGGCGCCGTCCGCGATTTCTCGTCGGACTCCAGATGGCACTTCTTGTATTTCTTCCCGCTGCCGCACCAGCAAGGGTCGTTGCGGCCCCGGTTCGAGGTGCGGCGCACCGGCTCGGGAACCAGATCCTGGTCATCTTCGTCTTCGAAGCCGTCGTCTTCTTCTTCTTCGTGCTGCTCGTCCTCGTCCTCGTCCTCGTCGTCGTCTTCCTCCCACGCCGAGCAGCAGAGATCGTAGACGGTCGCTTCCGGGCCATTGCCGGTGGGGGGAGCAACGAGGTCCATCACGTCGTCGTCCTTGAGTGCTTCACGCAATTCTGCGCGCGCCCGCTTAGGTAGCGCCGCCGCGTACCGGTTCAGGAGCGACCAAGCAAGTTCCCGGCCTTTGGCGCCTTCGGAAGCCGCAAGTGCGACGGCCACGCAGACAAAGAGTTCGAGGCGCTCGGACTTCGGAAAAGCGGCGAGGCCGTCCAGCAGGCTCACCAGGACATCCCGTTTCCCCGGCTGCTCCGGAACAAGGCCCAAGGCCATGGCTAAGACGCAGCGATGATCGGCATCGGCGGCGGGCGCAGTCTTGCGAACGGCATCGAGAGACTCCTCCGGCCGCCGCGACGCGATACGCTTCACCGCCCAATGGCACGCCTCCTGGATGTCATCGTCGTTCACCGTGAAGCACTCGATCAGCTCCGGCAACACAGCGGGGTCGCCGATCTCGCCCAGCAGGGCGAGACTGGCAACCACGGGGGCGGGATCGTCACCGGGCAGGGATCCCGCGGCCATAGCGCGCAGAACCCCGATCAGGAGGGGACCACAGCGCGCGCCATCCTCCAGAATTCCGTCCACCAGTTCCGCGTCCAACCCGGCTTCGGCGTCTTCTAACAGATCGTCTACGAGCCGGTAAGGCCGCAATCGTTGGCTGACCTCTTCCGGCTCGTCGCGGCGCTTCTCAAGGAGTTCCCCGGCCGCCGTCGCGAGCATTGCTTCAGCATCGGGGAAAGCCACGGCGGCCGGCTTGTTCTTCATGAGCTCTTCGAACCGCTCCGCGCCGGAGGGATCGCGCAGAGCTTTAGAGGCGCCCAGCTCCATGAGGCCATCGCGAAAGGCCTGGCTTTCGTCGGGAAGACTGGCGTTCAGCTTGAACCATGGTTCGAAGCGGCACGGATCTGCGTGGACGGCGCGCCAGCAATACTCCGCGGCGCCCGGCAAATCGCCCGCTTTGTACCGCTCTTCGCCGAGGATCGTCAGTGCCACCGCGTCGAAGGGGTCGAGCTCCAGCGCCTGTTGAAAAGCCTGTTCGCGCGTGAGCCCACCGGCCTCCATCCGTTCGTACAGCGCGCGGCGGGCATCGATGGTCGATTCAACTGGGAATAGCATGGGACGGAAGCTTATTTTAAGGCCATTGCGTTCGGCGAAAGTTTGCAGTATCCTTCTATCGGAGTTAGAGATCCGATATTGGCGGTAGCCGCGATGTCAATCCTGAGTCTGATTCCGCTATTCTTCGCGATCGCCCTGCTAGCGCCGGCCGCTTGGGCGCTGGGGAAAGTTTACCGGCGGTCGCATGGCGCACGGGAGATCACCTGCCCGGAAGCCAATCATTTCGCAACCATTGAGCTGGACGCGAGCCACGCGGTGGCCATGCACGCCCTGGGGGAAACGGACCGGCGGGTAAAGGCCTGCTCGCTCTGGCCGGAGCGGCAAGGCTGCCAACAAGCCTGCGTAAAGTAACTCGTGGCGCACGCTCTCAGAGTGCCGTGTCCCCACTCTTGGGGACACCTTCCGGGAGACTCGCGATTTCGCCGTACACGGCCTTTAACGCCGGATAAATCGCGCCATAAACCCGGTGCGCCTTCGCATAGAATGCAGCTTCCGCCGGGCGTGGGGCGATCGAATCCACTTCGCGGATGGTGGCCCGGCAGACTTCCGGAACAGACGCGTACTCGCCCGTGCCGGCCAGCGCCAGCAGCGCCGCGCCGTAGGCCGAGCCTTCCTGCGTTTCGAGCGTCACCACTTTCTTATTGAAGATATCCGCCAGCAACTGGCGCCAAAACGGACTCCGTGCGCCGCCGCCGGAAGCGCGCACAGACGCGACCGGCACGCCGAGTTCCTCGACGATATCGAGGCAATCGCGCTGGCTGTAGGAGACGCCCTCAATGATGGCGCGGATCAGGTCGGCGCGCCGGTGCCGCGCGGTCAGGCCGATCCATCCGCCGCGCGCGGTGGCGTCCAGATGGGGTGTGCGCTCGCCCATCAGATAGGGCAGCCAGAAGAGGCCTTGCGCGCCGGCCGGAGCGGTGGCGGCTTCGCCGGTAAGCGCATCGTATTCGGCGCCGGGCGCGAACTGGTTGCGGAACCATTGCAGGCTGAGGCCCGCGCCTTGGGTCACTCCCATCACGTGCCACTTGTCGCGTACGGCATGGCAGAAGGTGTGGACGCGGCCGGCCGGATCGTACGCCACATGTTCCATGTGCGCGAAGACCACGCCGGAGGTCCCCAGCGTGCAGGAGACGATGCCGGATTCGACAATGCCATTGCCGACCGCGCTGGAGGCCTGGTCGCCGCCGCCGCCGGCCACGGGGGTGCCCTCGGCGAGCCCGGTGGCCTCGGCCGCGGCGCGCGTGACGCGGCCGGTGATGTCGCTCGATTCGTGACAGGTGGGCAGAATGGCGCGGTCCAGGCCCAGCGCGTCCATCATGTCGCACGACCAGCGCCGCGCCACCACGTCGAACAACGACGTGCCGGAAGCGTCGGAGACTTCGCTGGCATACTCGCCGGTGAGTTGGAAGCGCAGGTAGTCCTTGGGGAGCAGCAGGTGGCGGACGCGTTCGAAGGCGCGCGGTTCGTTATCGCGCACCCAGAGCAGCTTGGGCAGCGTGAAGCCGGTGAGCACGGGATTGGCGGTATATTTCAAGACATTTTCGCGGCCGACGGTTTCGTTGATGGCATCCACCTGCGGCTGGCTGCGCTGATCGCACCAGATGAGCGCGGGCCGGATCACGGCGTTCGATTCGTCGAGAATCACCAGGCCGTGCATCTGGCCGGAAAGACCGACGCCGCGCACCTCCGCGCCGGAGACACCGGCTTGCGCCAGCACGCCGCGAATCGCCACGCGGGCGGCCTCCCACCAGTTTTCCGGACGCTGCTCGGCCCACAGGGGGCGCTCCATTTGGATATCTTCGTGAGCCGCTGTGAAACCCGCGGCCACACGGCCCTGCGCGTCTACTATTAGCGCGCGCGTACCGCCCGTGCCTACATCGATTCCCATCCACATAATTAGCTCGCAGCTCTTAGCGATCGGCGTTCAGCTCTCAGCTTTCAGCTTAACCTCCGCCCACGGCAGGCAGGCGGCTCCGAACAAGCCGGCTTCGTTGCCCAGAGTTGCCTTTTCAATGCGCGTGGCCGTGGTGCGGAAGGTGAACGAGCGCCGCCGCACCTCTTCCAACATGGGCGGCGCAAACAGGTCCCAGGCCGCCAGCGCGCCGCCGCTCAGCAGATACAGCGGAAAGTTGAAAGTGTTCACCAGGGTGGCGAGCGCCACGCCCAACGCCTGTCCCATGGCGACAAAGATCCGCCCAGCCTTCTCATTGCCGCCCAGCGCCAGATCGTACACTTCGCGGGCGCTGAGTCCCTCGCCTAGCTTCAGCATGCTCGCCATGCCGGCGATGAAGGTGGCGGAGGCGTGCTTTTCGAGGCAGCCTTGATTGCCGCAGCCGCAGGGATTGCCGTCCGGAACCACGGTGATGTGACCCAGTTCGCCCGCCATGCCCAGATATCCTTGCAGCACTCTGCCGCCGGAGATGATGCCGCCGCCGATGCCGGTGCCCAGCGTCAGCAGGACCAGATCGTCCACGTCGCGTCCCGCGCCCATCCACTTCTCGCCCAGCGCGGCGGCGTTGGCATCGTTTTCCAGGATGACATGCGCGCCCAGGCGGCGTTCGATCTCGGCACGGATGGGGAAGTCTTCCAGCGGCGCGAGGTTGTTCGAGTTGCGAATGATGCCTTCCTTCAGCAGGATGAAACCGGGGACGCCGATGCCGATGCCCGCCAAGCCGTCCGCGCCGCAGGAGTCGCGCAATTCCGCAATGGCGTTCACCATGTGGCCCAGCATGGCTTCGCGGCCGGCGGCGGGGTTGGTGGCGGTAGCTCGCCGGTCCAGGATATGGCCGGCGCGGTCGATGGCGGCGGCGCGCAAGTTGGTGCCGCCCAGATCGAGGCCGATGGCGTATTCCGGCATGAAGCGCATGATAGCACCGTAGGGCGGCGCCATGCGCCGCCCCGCTGCCCGCAGCCATAACATCTGTTAATGCGCCCGATTGTAATTTTCTTGGCGCATCGCGCACATAGATGTGGTACAAAGTTGGAACAGAGTCCGTGATTTTACGTCGATAAGTACAGAGGGTGGTTCCTTATGAGGGGCGACCGAGAGTACGTCAACATACCGGGCAACAAGATGCATGAGCTTCCCCCGCTGCTGGTGCGCAGGGGTCCCGATGCGCCGCAGGTGGACTTGGCCTCGGCCATCCTGGAGGCCGAGGAAATGCTGCCTGAGGTGGATATCGAAGAGACCCTCCTGGAGCGGCGCAAGATGGACTTGGCGCTGACGCTGACAGAGCAGTATCGCGGCCTGATCGCGCATTGGCAATGGGGCGAATCCATCGTGGAGTGGATCCGGCAATGCGAAATCACGTTCCAGTCGGAATCGGCGCTGCGGGATCTGCTGCACCCGGATGTGTGGCCGCATGCCAGCCGCAGCAGTTTTGTGACCCTGCTGGGGGATAAGCGCGTGACCTCTCCCGGCGTGGTTCTGCAAACGGCTGTGGGCTTAAGGTTGACGTTCCGGCAGCCTCCGCCCATAGACTGCTGCAGCAGCGAGTTTCTGTTCTGCCTGAACTCGTCGATCGCCGGTTCGGCCTATAAGGCGTGGGCGCGTATGGGCGCCGGCGTACCCGCGTTGCTGCCGCCGCACCGCTTTCATTTCGACGTGCTCGATTCGGATCTGCAATAGTCTGCACCACAGCCTTACCGAGCCACGACCGTCAGGGAGTGGTTGCCGGCACATGCTACCGTGAGGGTTGGCCGCCGGTTACTCCCACTACCTGATCGATTGCCTGTCGATCATTGTCATCGATCTGCTGTTGGCCGGCGACAACGCCCTGGTCATCGCCCTGGCCGTACGCGCGCTGCCCAAGCGGCAGCGGCGGATCGCGATGCTATCCGGCGCTTGGCTGGCGGTGGCTATCCGGGTGGCGGTCACATTCCTCGCCGCGAAGCTGCTCGAAGTGGAATACGTGCAATTCGCCGGCGGCGTGTTCGTGGTGTGGATCGCGGTGAAGGTCCTGCGGGATGCCAAGCCGCGCGAGCGCGCGGCCGCCTCTCCCGGCGAACTGTGGCGCGCCATCGGCTCCATCATGGTGGCGGATCTGACCATGTCCACGGACAACATCCTGGCGGTGGCGGGCGCATCCAAGGGGAATATCTGGCTGATCGCGTTAGGACTCGGCTTGAGCATCCCGCTGGTGGTTTCTTCGAGCGCGTTTCTGGCGATCGTCATGGACAAATATCCGGTGACCATGTATGTGGGAGTGGCGATTCTGGGCCGGGTCGCCGGAGAGATGATGCTGGGCGACCCGTTGGTGCGCAAGCTGCTGCATCCTTCCGACGCAGTGCGCTATGCAGTAGAACTGGCGCTGATGGCCGCGGTCATCGCGACTGGGCGGATGCTCAGCCGGCGTTGACAATCATTTACAGGCTTCGCTGCCGGCGCCGCGTCGAATGAAGCGGAGGATGAAAAGATGCTTAAGAAAATCGGACTTCCCGCAATCGCGCTGCTGGGCATGCTGGCAATGGCCCCGCACCAGGCACAGGCCGCCGTCAGATTCGGCGTTGTGGTAGGAGGGCCGGCTTACGCGTACCCCGTGTATCCGGTGTGCCCTCCGGCGCCCGTGGCCGTAGTTCCCGCTCCGGTCATCGTGGCCCGGCCTTGGGTGGCTCCAGCAATCCGCTGGGACCTCCGCCACGATTTCCGCTTCCGGCGGTAACAAGCGGATCCAACGTTTCGGACCGGCGCGGAGACGGCCGCCTTCGGGCGGCCGTTCTTGTTGCATCCCACTGTCGCTCGATGCGCCGCGTGAAGTTGCCTGGCTTCTCGTGATATATGCGCCCGCCCAGCGCGAGAGCGTTGGCGCGCAGTTCCTTGCGATACTTGCCGATCAGCCTGACGAACAGAGCGATCTCGGGCTTCTGCCCATAAAAGCCGGGCTCGGCCATCACCCTCTCCTGCAGGACTACCAGATTGTGATCCTCACCCAGCCAGGTCTCCAGGTCCTTCAGCCTCCGTTCGTACGCCGGCATGGCGGCGTCCCAGACGCCTTCCAGCAGCCGAATGTGATACCAGTGGTCTTTCACCCGCTTACGCCATTCGTGGTAGTTCTCCGCTAGCGGATGCTTGCGGGCGCGCGCCAGCGCCTTCCGCCCGCGGCGGAAGGTTGCCTCGAAGCCCGGCGCGATGGCCGCGAAACCGTCGGCGGCAAGCGGCCACGTCTCCACGCGCCTGTCCGACTGGCGCAGCGCGGCGGCCACCCCGTTCAGTACGTTTTCGACACCGCCTTGTCGCTCGGCCCGCGCTTTGCGCGCGATCAGTCCGCGGCGGATGGAAGCAAACCTGCCCCGGCCCAGTTCGCCACGGTATTTCCGCCGCATCCCGTCAAAGGCCTCAAGCATGGCGCGGGCATCCCGGAACTGGGAGAGCCGGAAGCCCGCCTCGCGCAAGAAAGTGTTCTCCTGGCGATAGATTTCGCCCAACTCCCCCCGCATCAGGCGCAGCAGGCCGCGGATCTTCTTCATGCTCTTGCGCGCTTCGTGGATGGCCTCGTCGCGATCGGCTTCGCCTTTGCCGGTCAACTGGCGGACCGCCGCTTCGATCTCTTCGCGGGCGATGCGCTTGACTCCCGCAGGGACCCGCTCGCCCGGTTTTAGGTGATATGGCACACTCTTGTTTCACTTGCTTGCAAGGCGTTGCAGTTCTGCCGCCCCACCAGCCAGATTAGCAGCATCCTGCTATCATCGAATTCTCTCGATGCGGCCTTTGTCCCGAATCGCGGCATGCTGTGGCGCCGCGCTGTGGATTGTCATGCCCTCCTCTTCGCAGGAACGTACCCAGGCGCGATCCATGGTGATTTCCCAGCACGGAATCGCCGCCACCAGCCAGACGCTCGCCTCGCAGGCAGCCGCGCAGGTGCTGGCGCGCGGCGGATCGGCCATGGATGCGGCCATCGCGGCCAATGCCATGCTCGGCCTGGTGGAGCCGGCGAGCTGCGGCATCGGCGGCGACCTCTTCGTCATCTATTGGGACGCCAAGTCCGGCAAACTCACCGGCCTCAACGCCAGCGGATGGTCGCCGCGCGGCTTGACGATCGAACTCCTCAAATCGCAGGGGCGTTACGGGATGCCGCAGGAGGGTATCCAATCGGTGACCGTGCCGGGTTGCGTGGATGGATGGGAGAAGCTCCACAAGCGCTTCGGCCGGTTGAGCTGGCGGGAGTTGTTCCAGCCCGCGATCTACTATGCGGAAGAGGGTTTCCCGGTTACCGAGATCATTCAAGACACCTGGAAGTCGGCGACCTCCAAGTTGTGGGGCGATGCGGTGGGACGCGCGATCTTCCTGCCGGAAGACAAGCCGCCCGCGGTGGGGCAAATATTTCGCAACCGGCGTCTGGCCGCGGCGTACAAGCTGATTGCGGCACAGGGCGCCCCGGCGTTCTATCAGGGCGACATCGCCCGCGCCATCCTGAAGACCTCGGCGCGGTTGGGTGGGCAGATGTCGGCGGCGGATTTGGCGGAGTTTCAATCCGAATGGGTCGCACCGGTCTCCACGGAGTATCGCGGATGGAAGGTGTATGAGCTGCCGCCGAACAGCCAAGGCATCGCGGCGCTGGAGATGCTCAACATCCTCGAGACATTTCCGCTGTTCAATTACACGCCGGCCAGCGTGGAAGATCTGCACCTCAAGATCGAAGCGCAGAAGCTGGCGTACGAAGATCTGCGGCGCTACGTGGCCGATCCACACTTCGCGCGCATGCCCACCGCCGGGCTCATTTCGAAGAGCTATGCGCGGGAGCGCGCCACGCTGATCCGGCGCGACGAGGCCAACTGCTCGCCGGCGCCGGGCAAGCCGCCGGCCACGGCGGGCGACACGATTTATCTGTCTGTGGTGGATCGCGACGGCAATATCGCTTCCCTCATTCAAAGCGTGTACTTGAGCTTCGGGTCGGGCGTGGTGGTGGACGAATACGGGTTCCATTTGCAGAACCGCGGCGCGCTGTTTGAGATGGATCCCGAGCATCCCAACGCGCTCGCGCCGCGTAAACGGCCGTTGCATACAATTATCCCGGCCTTCATGGAGAAGGACAATATCCACATTGGCTTTGGGATCATGGGCGGATTCAACCAGGCGCAGGCGCACGCGCAATTCGTCTCGAATCTGGTGGATCACAACATGAACATCCAGGCGGCGCTGGAGGCGGCCCGCTTCACCAAGCTGACTTTTGGCGGGTGTGACGTAATGATCGAGAATCGCGTGCCGGCGGGCGTGCGCGACGCGCTTGCGGCGCGCGGACACAATCTGGAAGTGCTGGCCGATTTTTCAGGCTGGATGGGCGGCGGGCAGGCGGTGCTGCGCGATTCGGACGCGCGGGTGAACTACGGCGCGTCTTCGCCCCGGAAGGATGGCGCGGCAGTGCCGGAGGCGCCCGCGTATTTCGGCCGCGCGCCATAAACTAAAATAGCAGGCCGTAGTGGGGCGGGCTCGCAGCCTGCGCGGGCCTCGCAGGCCCGCTGGTAGTGTTAGGCGAACCGGCTGAAAGCCGGCTGTCCAATTCTAGCTCCAAGCAAATGTAGAAACTCCAGCGGCGAGCGAAGCTCGCCCCACACAGGCTGAAGCCTGTGCTACCAGCGGGGCTTAAGCCCCGCGCCGGCTAAAGCCCGCCCTCCAAAGCGTGCGCCTTTAGCGCACGACGGCTTTGTCGACCGCCTGATTGTCGTAATCGTCTTCCACGCGCACAGCCAGCGTGTGCTCGCCGGGCGCGATATGGTCGAGTGTCAGATCGTAGGCCAGCTCGTGCGAGTCCGACAGCCCGGTGACCGGCGCAACCAGCGTCCAATCGCCACCATCGAGCGAGTATTCCGCTTTCTTGATGTCGTTCAGCGCATCGGCGGCGCTCCAGGTGGCATGCAGCTTTCCGGCGGACTCTCTTGCCGCCAGGCTGGCGATTCGCGGCGGCGTATTGTCGATCAGAAACGGATCGCCGATCATCGAAGTGGAAAGGGCGTCCGCGGGCGGATTGCCGGGCAGGTCCGACGCGGTCACACGCAGGCGATACTCGCCGTCCGGGAACGCTGTCGAATCCCAGCTCCAATACTTCTCCCTAACCTTGTCTTTGAGCGGATTCCAGTTGTTTTCGTGCACGCCGCGAATCTCGACGGTATAGATCAGGCTGTCGCCATTGTCATCCGTGGCCGCCCAGCGCGCGCCCGCGAAACCTTTGGCGTACTGCATCGAAGGCGTCACGGAATCGAGCGACAGAGACGACCCCGATCCGGATGCCGCCTTGCCGATCGGCGGCAGGGTCAGCGTTTGCGAAGGCGCTGACGGAGCCGCTGGCGCGGGAAACTTGTAATTGGCGGGCGTGCTCTCGATGGCTTCGATGCGCGGCGCCACATTCCGTTGTTGGTACGCCACATCCACCGTTTCCAACTCGGGCGATTGCGCGCCGCCGGCCGTCACGGTGGCCTTCCATTGGATGAACCGTGCCGCGGGCGATGCGATGCGATCCCCCTTGGGTTCCGTAATCGGCGGCGACCACGGGCTCCAGTTTTTCTGCGGCCGATCGAGGTTGCCGCTGCGGGCGGCGATCGCCACGTGGCCGCCGTTCAGGTTCGCCTCGAAGCTCAGCCGGCCCCACTGCGAGAAGAAGCCGGCATCGAAAACATCGCTTTCGAGCGAGCCTTCGCGCGCCAGCCCGGGACCCATCTGGTAGACCTTGCCCACGTTGCCCGCAGCCGCGTACAGCGCGCCATCGGCGCCGGTTTGGAAGGCGGTGATCTGCGTGGAAGGCGAGGCGACCAGGGCCGTATACAGCACATCCGACTCGATGCGGTAGATATAACCCTTATTGCCGGAACCGAGCAAGGCGCGTCCTTGGGGGTCGAATGCGATGGCGTAGATAATGTCCTGCGCGTGGCTCCAGATTCTGTGCGGATTGCCGGCGGGATCGATGCGGTATACATCCGAACCGGTCACCGATACGCCGCTGCCGGAGGGCGCCGTGGAAGCCGGCGCGGGCGCGGCAGGATGGAGTTGCGGCCCCGCGCCTGGCGCGGCCGACACCGATGGCGGCGCAGCCGGCGCAGACGGGGCGGAAGACGGCGCCGGCTTGCTTCCCAGCCCCGCCGCATAAATTGAACCATCCTGCGCCACCGCCACGGCGGTAACCTCGCTCTTGCTCATTTGGTACAGCACAAAGCTTTCGCCCGCCGGAGACACCCGCACAACCAATCCCCCGGGATCGGTGCCCAGAATGACGTTCCCGGCGGCATCCACGGCCATCGACCGCACATGCGCCTCGTCACTCTGGTACAACACGCTGCCGCGGCCATCCGGGGTGACCCGGTCGACGGCGCCCGGATCGCCCGTGGCCACCAGCAAGTCGCCGGCTTTGTTGAACGCCAGGGCCCAGATGTACTTCGCCTTGGGATCGTAGAAGACGCTGCTCTTGCCGTCGGGAGCGATCCGGTAGACCTTGCCGTCGGGAGCCGTCGCCGCGTACACGCGGTCTTGCGCGTCGACCGCGATCGCGGCGATCTGGAGACCGTCCAACTCCGCCAACGTCTTCTTATCGCCCGCGGCCGAAAGCCGGTAAAGCTTGGCGTCCGGACCGCCGCCCGCATACAGGTTACCCTTGGAATCGCGCGCCAGCGCCCACAAGTACGTCGACGAGGTGTCGTAGATCTCCCGGAATTGCGGCGCCAGAGTTAGCAGCCCGTCGCTGCGCAGCGACAGATCCTTGAGATTGCCTTTCTCGAAATCGGCGTAATCGCTCTCCGTCCAGATGCGCGTCTGGCTTGAATAAGCCGGCCACGCGAGGATACCGAGTCCTAAAGCCAGGGCCGGCCATCCCAGCCTGCCCCACGATTGAAGTTGCATTGTTAGAGGTATCCGCTCCCTTACTTTACGGTGATCTTCAGCGAGTAGCTGCCGCTCACGACATAGTCGAATGGCAGCCACATCTGCTCCGATGCGCTTTCCGGCGACGTGATCAACGAGCGGTTGGAGCCGCGCCCGGACTGCATCACATTCAAAACCGAGGCAGGCACGCTGGGCAGCACCTTATCGTCGTAATAGGCGGTGGGGCTGGCTTCCAAAAGCGAAACATACAATCTATTGTTGCTGCGCTCCTGGTTGATCAGCGAGACCGTTTCCGGCAGGTCGATGTAATGGTTCTGCAGACCGGCCGCGGTCTGCATGCGGTTGATGGTGTCCGCGTCACTCAGCACGATCTTGTGCTCGCCCTTGGCCAGTCCCGCCGGAATCTTCAGGGTGAAATCGCGCTCCAGGCTTTCGCCGCGGTAGGGACGCAAGTAGACCTTCACGGCCACGTCGTCGCCGGCGCGCGCCTCGGGAGTGGCCAGCCAGGCGTTTTCGATGGTGGCCACGCGCCGCTCCGGCAACAGATCCACGTTCACGCTGACGCGCTTGACGCTGGGCGGATTGACGTTGTTCAGGTACAAGCGGTTGAATTTGTCGCCCCACCAACCGGCCAGCACCATGGGCGCGGGCATGGGCAGTTCGCCGGACGCCTGCATGGTGGAAAGCGAGAGGTTCGCCCCGCCCTTCAGCTCCACGTCGCCGGTCAGGCGGTAGGTGGCTTCGTCCTTGAATTCGTTCAGTTCGGAAAGCGAGTTGAACAAGGTAACCATCATCAAGTAAGGCGTCCACTTCTGGTGCACGAAGACGTTGAAGCGGAAGTCTTTTTTGGTGCGCACCGCGTTATTCTCGCCGAACGAGCGGACCTCGACAGTCACCGGAATCATATCGGATTCCTGGCCCAGCACGCCCATAATGCCGCTGTGCCGGTCCTGGTGCAGCGCGCCCACAATCTCGGTGGCATTGGCGAATTTGTTGGGCTGGAATTGCGAAGCCAGCGTCATCACCACTTCGCCCTTGCTCATGGGCATGTCCACCGGGCCGAGATTGAAGAAGGGGTGCCCGAACGCCAGCACGCGCTGCCCGTCGTTGTAGGTTACGGTGCCCAGGCCCGTGATGCTCATATCGCCGGAAACCAATACACCGGCTACCGGATCGCCCGGACGCAGCGACGTCTGCCAGCCAACCGCGGGCTTGGCCGTGTAGCTGGTGCTGGACGCGCTGCCGCCCTGCGCCGCCGTGATGCCAAGCTGCTCGAACACCGGCCCGAAATCGCGCAGCACATTCTCGTGGAAACCGGCGAATATCAGGGGCGTTTCGATCG
The DNA here is from genome assembly GCA_050008575.1 of Bryobacteraceae bacterium. Classification (GTDB taxonomy): domain Bacteria; phylum Acidobacteriota; class Terriglobia; order Bryobacterales; family Bryobacteraceae; genus Bog-159. The sequence goes on along the minus strand of JBEKMJ010000098.1, from coordinate 2,591 downwards.
GAACCATCCACGGCGCCTGGCGTGTCAGGCTGGGCGAGGCGCCCGCGGCCACGGCCTGCGCCAGCAGATCGCCCGGTACGGCCACCTGGCTGCGCGCCGCGGCTCTATCGGGCGTGCGCGCATCGGCGGGCCGCGACTCGTCGAAATCGTTAATCTCCAGCATCAGCTCGGCTGGAGTGATGCCGCAAATCGCGTCCGGCGAAAAGACGCTGAGCCGCAGAGCCACCGCGCCCACCAGCTTGCCGTCGATGTAGACGGGGCTGCCGCTCATCCCTCCGGCGACATTCGTGCGCGCGGCCGCGCCGCCCAATTTGGCCAGGATCACGTCCTGCCGCGGTCCCCAGGCGTTCTTCCATAGCCCCAGGATCTCCACGGGAACCGGCTCGGGTGTGGTGCCGGCGAACACCGTCCAGGCGGTTCCCTGCATGCCCGGGCGGAGATCGGCAGCCTTGAAGATGGCCACCTTGCCGATTCGCGGGCGTTCCGGCGCGAGGTCTGCCGCGCACCCGGGAAGGGCGAGCGCCGCAAGCGACAGGATGATCGCGGTCAGGCGATGGTTCATGGGGTTCAGTGGCTCCGTTACGACCATTGTACTATGGCCGGGCACCGTGGCTGCCGGCGGATTTGACGTTGCAGCCCTGACCGAGGTAGGATGTGAATGCGGGGTGGAGCAGTCTGGTAGCTCGTTGGGCTCATAACCCAAAGGTCGGTGGTTCAAATCCACCCCCCGCAACCATCCGAATGCGCTTGGTTGCCGGGTTTCCGGTTTCCTCACCGTATCCACCCAAAAGATTCCATTCCCCTTCTGCGACGTAGTGGCCTTTCTTTCCTTCGACTTGCGGCACCATGCGAATCTCGGTGACGTGCTTCTCCAGTTCGGCCTTTGCTTTCTTAACATCCACCTTCAGAAGCTGCCGGATATCACCAAGCTGCCGGGTCACGAACTGGCGGATGCGTCCGATTTCAGCGGAAATGGAATCCGGCTCTGTGGTGAGAAGCTGCCGGGTGATGTCGTCAAGCTCCTGCTGGCGGATGTTGATGTCCTTGACGAGAGCAGGGGTAGGGCCGCACAGGGCCGCAGTTGCAGAAAGGTTCGCAAGTTCCTGCTGAAGCTGCTCCGCACGCTGACGCATTCGCCCAATCTTGTTGTCCAGGCCAGCAAGCGACGACTGCAACTGGCGCTCGAATTCCTGAACGGCATATTCGATGGCTTCGGGCCGCAACACTGCGTTTTGGAGTTCGGAAAAAAGCCGCTCTTCCAGAACATCCCCACGTTCCTTTAGGCCGTTTGAGCAAGCGCCACGGTTGAAGTTCTGAGGGCAACCGTAACGTTGATGGCCGTTCTTGCCACGCCCGGTCACAACGATGAGATTGGCTCCGCAGACCCCGCACTTCATGAAGCCCGTCAAGAGATTTGCACTCGTGGCCGCACGATGCAAGAGGCCGGGGTGGTTGCCGTAGTTGTACTTTTCGTTCACCCATGTGATTCGCTTCTGAACACGATCCCACAGGCCATCGTCAACGATGCGGAGTTCGGGATTTTCGACGGTGATCCATTCAGACTTTGGGCGGATACGGCGCAAGCGCTTGTTGGTTCCGGGTTGCTTGACGTACCGTGAGCGGTTCCAAATCAGACGCCCCAAGTACAATTCGTTCCGAAGCATCTCCCGAATGGCGTTAGGGCACCACGTTGCGTCGTGCTTCCCTGCTCGTTTGCGTGGTGGTGGAAGGTGCTCACCGTTAAGCGTCTTCGTAACCCAAGCGTCGATTCAGCCCCGAAGGTTTGAAGAAGATCGTCGCCGCTAATAAGAAGATGTGGGAACGAAGACGGGCTGCGGCGAAATCAGCAGCAGGGAAGAAGGCCGCAGTGCAGAAGGCCGGTACGAAGAAGGTAGCGGCGAAGAAGACGGCGGCGAAGAAGACGGCCCCGGCTGCTGCACAAGGCGCATCGGAAACTGCCGGTCAGTAGAACCGTATTCATTCACGTCTGATCTCTTGGCGCACGCAGGAATGCGTTGATTCGTTCCACCAATGCTTCGGATTCGGTGGTTTCGCATTCCCATATCGTAAGCACGTTCCATCCCGCCGCCCGCAGCCGCTTTTCATTTTCTCGATCCCGCTTTTGGTTCTTTTTCAGTTTCGGACGCCAATATTCAGTACGGGACTTTGGGATGTGCGAGTCGATGCAACCCGGATGCTGGTGCCAAAAGCATCCCCTGACCTCGATGATCCGGCGCAGTCGGGAAAGTACAAGGTCTGGCTTGCCCGGAAGCCTTGGGACATGAAGTCTGTAGCGATAGCCCATTCCGTGTACGAGCTTCCGCACAATCATTTCGGGCGACGTGTTGGTACTGCGAATCCGCCGCATGTTCTCAGAGCGGTGCTCTGGCGAGAGTTTATCCATGCTTTCTGACTACTGCCATTGATGGGTCTGTTGAATCAACCATTCCAGATTCCGCAGGCATGTGGTTCGTCCGTTTTCCTGTAGACCATGCCAGATGAGTTCGGGCGCAAAGTGAACTGCCGCCGATAAAGCGGCGTTCGTCATAGCTGGAGGGCAATTCACAAGAACTTTATGCAAACGATTAGGA
>JBEKMJ010000097.1:0-32739 GCA_050008575.1 Bryobacteraceae bacterium | reverse complement strand
GAAGTGAAGTCGTTTGCAAGGTCGCCGGCCTGGATGATCGGACAGATGATTCGCGCCTTCGGCGCAGATGATGTTGCTGGTACTCGGCCGAAGTTCAGAAAACTACGTTTTCAGATGATTGCGGACACTATCGAAAGAATCTCTCGCTTTATCAGCTTCGGAGTTGTCCAGTTTGCCGTTTTTGCCTAGAATATGCCACCAGGAGAATTGGCTGCCCAATATTAGTCCATCAAAGAAACCGACCAAGTAAGCATCTTTCGAGAGAGTGTCAATCGTCCTCCACCAGTTTCCGTCCCGGAACCGTTCGTCCTGTGCATGGGCCTGGACTCCCAAGGCGATGGCGATCAACATTACCAACCACAGGCGCTTCTGACGCATTCTCATTTTGATTTACTCCCAAACCACCTCACCTTACTTCCCATGTTGGCCGGTCGGACACGATCACCAAGTCTCTTCTCATCGTCTAGCCCAAACCACGAATCGGGATTGAGGCTGAAGAAATGTTCAGGCTCGCCCTTCTGCAGAAGCATTTTATTCAAATAGTACTGAGCTTCCGACTTGGCGTCTTCCAGCCCGATGTTCGTGCCGCTCTTGAAAGGGGAATCGTTGTCTGTTAGCTCCCACCTCCACCCGTCCGGTTGCCTGTGAATTCGGATAGAGAGTACTCCATGCTTGCCGGAAACGGCTTGAACGGGTACGGAGTATCGATACGAATCGTAGGGTTTCTTGCGCCTAATAGCCACTTCCACACCCTCAGATTTATTTATTTTACAAGGTTCTTGGTGTTGAGGAGCTACTCCTTCTGCCGCCCGGCCGCCACCAGTTCCAGCAGGCCGCGGCCGGTGATGATCTTGGTGTTCTTGTGGGATTTGGTGAAGTGCCTGGTGTTGCCCGTGACGATGTAGTCGGCCTGGGCGGCATCGGCACACTCGTAGAACCGGTTGTCGGAATCGTGGGTGGAGATTTCCAGGCGGTTGCTCGGCACCACCATGGTAGCCTCGCTCTCGATCAAAGCCAGCAGGGCCGCAACCTCCGCAGAGGGAAGACGGGCAAATTTGGGACGGCTGAAACTTCGCGATATTCGGCCAGGAAACGAACAATTCAACCGCCCGGAACGCTACCAGGTTTACGACTAGCGCCTGACTGCCCAGCGGCTTTATGGCTGCGGAGATGAGAACGTTGGTATCGAGCACGATCCGAGGGCGCTTCATCTGGCCGCGTGTTTAGGCTTCTTGTCGCGTTCCCCGCGGTAGGCCCTTACCTCGGCGTCAATTTCCCGTTCGCTCAACTTGTCCAAGCCGGCCTTTTTGGCGCTTTCCTGGATCGCGCGCAGGGCGGCTATCAAGTCGTAGTTGATAGGGGCCTGCTGCTTCTGCTCGTAGTGGCGCAGCGCTTCCCGGATGAGCTCGCTCAACGTCCGGTTTTCTTTTCTGGCCAGACGCTCCACACGTCTAAGCTGGGCAGGGGGCAAGGAGACGGACAGGGTCTTGCTGGTTCCATGTTGGTTCGTGCTTGTTAACACTAAGTGTGATCGTGCCACATCGATCATAGCCGGACCTGCCTGGGCCTGTCAAGGGGGCAAACTGGTCGGCGTGGATACCGGCCAGCAGCCGTCCGGAGCCGCCGCTCCACAGCGCGCTTATCGAGGTCGAGCTTCAATAGCCGTGCGGTCGTCTTTCCCTTAGGTGTGCGATTAGCCGGAAGCGATCATCCCGAGGCCGGCGCAGCGGTGGAAGAGACTCACGGGCGCTCCGCTCCGGGGATCGACCGTGCCAATGTCGCTCCCCTTCCACGAATTGCGCGGATGCAGGCATAGCTTTGCCGGCGTCCGACGATCCGCCGTGCTTAGGGCTGATGATGTGGTCGCTTTGATGCGGCAAATACGAATCGTCTTCGTGAAGAAGGCAATACTCACAGCGATACGCGGCGCGTTCCGCGACGAATCGATGGAGGCGGAAAGCACTGGTTTGACTGGTGCGGATGGCGCTTATGGCGCGATCTTGTAGACCACGCCTGCGTTTTCGGTACCGCCGCTTGCCGTGGTGCCATAAAGGTTGCCGGCCGAGTCGCGGACGACCCCGCTGTAGGGCCCCGATCCATCGCGCCCGGTAAAAGAGTAGAGCACCGTCTCTATTCCGGCTGGACTGAGTTCGAAGACCACTCCATTGCCGAAAGCGCCGCCGCCCGCGGTTCCGTAGAGATTGCCTGCCGCATCCAGGATCAAACCCGCAGTGGGTTCCAAGCCATTGGCGCCTGGGAATGCAAAGGCGTAGAGCATAGTTTCCTTGCCCGCGGCGTCAATCTCGTACACAGCCCCAAGGGAGTTGAATGTGCCGCCGTTCGATGTCGTGCCGTAAAGATTGCCTGCCTCATCGAGAACGACGCCCGCATAAGGAAACGACCCGTCGTCGCCGGTCGGGCCCCTAAAGGTCCAGAGGACCGTTTCGTGACCGGCCGCGTCCAACTCGTATACGATTCCCGAGTTGAAAAAGCCACCTGGGAAGGTGGTTCCGTAGAGATTGCCGGCTGCGTCGCGGATAACCCCCGCGTACGGAGTTGCCCCATCGGGGTCGCTCCGGAAGCTGTGCAGAATGGTCTCGTGGCCGCTGGCATCCAGCTCAAAGACGGTCCCGTAATTGGACGTTCCGCCGGAGGAGGTGGTGCCATAGAGATTTCCCGCTGAATCGCGAATGACGCCCGCCAGCGGGGCAGACCCGTCCGGAGAACCGGTGAAACTGTGCAGCACCGTTTCTTGACCGTTGGCATCCAGCTTGTAGACCATGCCCAGGCCGGCAGCGCCGCCAGCCGATGTGGTGCCGTACAGGTTGCCGGCCGAATCCCGGACCACGCCACCATAAGGACCAGAAGGATAGGCGCCATCCGGCGCGCCCTTGAAACTGTACAGTATCGTTTCCTGGCCGGACGCACTGATCCGGAACACGATGCCGGCGTTGGCGGGACCGCCCTTTTCCGTGGTGCCATACAGATTGCCTGTGGAATCCAGGAGGAGACCGGCGAGCGGGCTGGTGCCGTCGGCCGGCCCTACGAAGTGGCTCAGCAGCGTGTACTGGCCGCTGGCCGCAACTTCCCAAACGTTCCGAGAGAGAGGGCGCCGCCCGCGGGAGTGGTGCCGTAGAGATTGCCGGCCGGGTCGCGAGACAATCCTCCCGGCCCGAAGCCATTGGCCCCCCCCGTGAAAGTGTAGAGCACGCTAAGCTGCAAGGCGGTATCCAACTGGTAGACCACGCCGCAACCGCCATACGGCTGACAAATGGAGATCGAGGAGCCGCCGGCCTGAGCCGTGCCGTAGAAATTGCCGGCCGAATCGCGGACCAGAATCTGCGGGTATCCACCATCGGCGCCGGCCGTGAAGCTGTACAGGACCGTCGCCTGCCCGGTGGTGTCCAGTTCGTACACCGAACCGGAGTTGGACGAGCCCCCGTTCGCGGTGGCGCCATAGAGATTGCCGGACGAATCTCGGATCAAGGGACCGGGAACTGGCGTGGACCTTCCCTCGAATGCGCAGGGGAATTGGTACAGGATGGTTTCTTTATCGGACGTGTCGATCTTGTATATGGTGCCACAGTCGGCGGTGCCGCCGTATAGAGTCGTGCCGTACAGGTTGCCCGCCGGGTCGCGGATCACACCAGTGGTTGGGTCGTAGCCGTCCGGAGAGCCTTGGAAACTGTATAGCACGGTTTCATGACCGGCAGGATCCACCTTGTAAACCACTCCGTTGCCCGGTTCGAGGCCGCCGAATGCGGTAGTGCCATAGAGATTGCCGGCCGAGTCGAGGATGAGACCGGAGTTGGGATTGCCGCCGTCCGCCCCTCCCGTGAAGCTGTACAGGACGGTTTCTTTGCCCGCGGCATCCAGCTTGAAGACCACGCCGGAGCCGTTTAAGCCGCTCGACAGGCCGCCGTATGTTGTCGCGCCATAGAGATTGCCCGCCGAATCGCGGGTCACTCCGTTGGGAGAATCGCCATCGGCGCCGCCTGTGAAACTATAGAGCAAGGTTTGGACGCCAGCCGGACTCACCTTATAGACGGTGCCGGCGTTGGCTGCGCCGCCCATGGAGGCGGTCCCATAGAGATTGCCGGCCGAGTCGAGAATCGGGACCCCAGCGGGCTCCGCTCCGTTGGGCGGGTTCCGGAAATTGTGCAATACGGTTTCCGTGGGCGCCTGCGCCAGCGCCACCGCGACGCAGTTGAGCGCCAGATACCAGATTGCCACGCCTTGGAAACGCGAATCGGTTGCCATTTAAGCCAGTCCCTTTCCCATCCAAAACACTCTATCGCGGGCGGTGTCGCAGTGTCAATTCGCTGAGCGCGATTGCTGGTGGAAGCCCGGCATAGAGGCCCGCGTGAAAACATTTTCGTCGGTTTCCGTGCCTGGGCCAAAAACGTTACGGGTTTTGTTTTCTCAGACGCCAGTTTAGCGGCCATTTCGGAGTTAGCCGATGCGGCAATGGCGACAGAAAGACGAGAGGAATGGTCATGCAGGTTCGGTCGCCGTCAGCCGGCTCTCGCCGGTCGCATTTTCGGTGGTGGGGCTTACCTCAGCCGCACACGCCAGAACTCCGGATCGGCCGTGACCCACTCCTCGTCGGGCCACCCCAACTCCGGGTGCATCGCAAGGACATGGGCGCCCACCCCTGCGTCCGCCGCCATCGATTCCGCCTCGGCCCGCGTTCGCACCGCGCGAATCACGAGTCGATTGCCGTCAGGCCCCTCGAACACCGTGCCACCCGTGTCGGCCGACCCCTTCGTCCAAACCGTGACCAGAAAGCGACCGTGACCCATCGCCCACGGAGTTCCCCCGCTCAGCTCCGGCCGGTAATTCAAGAAAACGTTCGTCGATTCCGCCGCCAGATAAGGCGCCTTCCGTTTGAGGTTCTCGGCCAACGCCGATGTCAAGGCCTTGTTTCCCTCGTACTCCCTGCTAACCTCGTCCATCTCCGCCTGCGAATCGAACGCGTTGAGATACCAAAACTCCTTCGGCCCGGTGAGCGACTCGAGTACCAGATAGCGGTGGGGGAACTTCAACCGGATGCAAATCCGCGCCGCATCCACTTCGATCTTATGGACCGCCTGGACGGCGCTCGGCTTGAGATATTCGCGAGAAACCTCTAGAATTTGCGGTGGACGCGGCTGTGCGAGCGCGGACGCCATACACACAACTCCCAGACTCAGACTACGGAACATCGCTCGATCCTATGATATGCGTTACGTCTTACCTTGGTCAACATCGGCAGCGTACCTTGCGAGCTTGGCATCCAACCGGAAAACGCTACGCTTTTTGGCCACCTCCGCAAGCCGCCTTCCAGAGTGACGCGGAATAGAAACTCTTCCCCGATGCGACTTCCCGGCCATCTTAGGCCCGTTTTCTCGATACCGACGGTAGCGGCCACTCCGGGTTTACGTTACTCGGTCTTGCCGGCGGGAATTCCCGTTCCGGCAAAACTCGCAGTAGCTTGGGCCGCAGTTCGAGCGGCGGGCCGCCGATCTCGTCGAGAAACGTCGTCCCCTTGGTTAGCATGCCGAGAACGGCCGGTAGTGTGTGGGACCAAGAGCGTTCTGGCGGGCGTGCGCGGAGCGATCTGAGAGGCGCTGTACGCTTCCTGAAGGAATCTGACCGCCGTGCCGCTTCGTTTCGGAAATCAGAAATGAGGGTGGAAAAACTGGTGGCCCCGCACAGGCTCGAACTGTGAACCTTCGGTGTGTAAGACCGACGCTCTGACCAATTGAGCTACAGGGCCAACTCACAATCATACCATCCTGAACAACGGGCAAACACCGGCGTTGGCGCCGGCGCAAACGCAAGGCAGTTGCTTCCTCGCCCCGTCCTCGCGACGATAGGGGTCATATTCGGCGGCGAGATTCTTTGCGGAGCGGGCACTGCAATCCGGCACGTTCGACGCAGGCCTGGTTCAGAGTTGCGTTGGAATCCATGTTGGACCCGCAGCTTGCGGGGCGAGACCGTTCACTATCCCGGAAAACCGAAAAGTACTTGGAGCGGTGCGACACGCCAACCGGTGACCGGCGGCAGAAGTCCGAAGAGATCAAGGTAGATTCGTTCGAACCGCAACACTCAAAACCGCTGAAGGCCGGAACGCTCAGTCTCTGGCGCCAGAAACCAAGACCGGACACCGGCAAAGCTCCGAGGCGGGCGGCCTACGACGACGACGCGGGCTGCGAGCCCGCCCCACTTGGGTTTTTGGGAAGGCCCCGATATCATCGTGCCGGAGGTTGGGGCAGCCGCCTTTGCGGTTAACATCATTGTGCGTCCACAGGCGTGGGAGCGGCGTGCCGGTCGCGCCACGAGGCTTGCGCCTCGTCGAAGACCTGGGCGAAGAAATCGCGCGACGTGGGCGAACAGCCGATGTGCATAGTCTGCTTGCCCGGCGGCTCCTCGATGAAACCCAGCGAGCCGTTCCATCCCAAATCGTCTAGCACGAACCGCAGGCATTCCCGCTCGCCCGGCGGAAGTCCGGACATGGAAAGGTCGAACACCTGTCCGCTCGAGTGGTCCAGCATGCGCGCGCCTTGCGCGCCGTCCGCGGCGTCGTCCGCAGCCTTGGGCAGAACCAGGGCGGTAGCTTCCAGCGGCGCGAACGCTTCCCCTGGGCGCAGGGCTTCATAAAGCCGGCGGGTCTCGAACGCGATGTACGTCAGGGTGCCGATGGTCGAGGGCAGCGCCTTATCGCGCCAGCCGCGGCTTTCGTCGTGGCCAATCGGCCGGAAGCCGAAGAATTCCGGATCGTCCGGCGCGCTCACCAGCCTGCTCCCCTCCTCGTTGCGGATGCGATCGCCGGTCTGGTAAATCAGGTCCTGCGGCTTCAACCAGGCCGACAGCCGGTCCGGCGCTCTCTGCGCCGGCGCCGCCGGATACTTATATTCCGCAGCCAGATCCTGGAACTCCCGCGGATCGTCCCGGTACATGTGCAGCAACTGCTCGGCGCGCATCACGCGGAACCAGTAAGTGGGCGAATAGTCGCGGTCCATCTGCGCGCGAATCGCTTCACAGAGCTCGCGATTCCATACGGGGCTGCAGCCGAAAAAGACCTGGGCCACGGTGGCGGGATGGTCGTCGAGCCTTTTCGTGTTTTTCGCCATCGCACGGAAATCGGCGACGCAGCCTTCGCCGCAGTGGTATGCCCAGATAGCCCAGTCGCGGCCGCCGTAGCGCTGTTCCATGCCGGCCAGGTAGAGGGCCGCGGCGGGGATGGCCTTTTCGGGCTTCAGGCGGTCGTCGCGCACCAGGACCGTGTAGTTCTCTTTATGGCGCACCGTGCGGTACACCAGTTTGCCGTGCTTGTTGCGCGCCTCGATTTTTGTTTTCGTCACGCGATGACGAGTGGCGTAGACCACCCGCAATCCGATGCGCTTGCCGGTGGCTTCGGAAATCTGCAGGATGCCGCGCGGGCCGGCGGGACTCTCGGCGTTCGCCACGCCCCAGCTTTCCACATAGGCCATCGCCTGCAGCACGGAGGCCGGGAAGCCGCTCTGGCGCTCGGCGTCGCGGAACAGGCGCTGCAGCCCGGAACTGTAGATGCGCTCGGCGCCCTGCGCGGCCAACGGCTCGCGCATGATACCGAAGGTCTGGGATTGGATCATGGCCTCGGTCCGGCGCGCCAGCGTTTCATCCGTCAGGTCCTGGCGGCCGATGCCGATGCCCGGCAAGCGATGGGTGGGCGCGAAGTATGCGGATTCGGTTGGCGCGGCGGGCAGCGGTGTGCAAAGGGCCACGGCCAGCGTGGCCAGACATCTATTGAAGTGGATCAACTACCATTATCGCGCGCTTCCGCACGGCGCCGTTTCGCCGGTTATTTCGCCGATCTGGGCCGCAGCCCAAACTCCATGTGCAGGCGCAGGCTTTCGATCCAGACCGGCCCGCGGTCGTGGTTGAATGCCAGGTTGTTGTCGTGCTGCAGATCGAAGGTGGCGAAGAAACCGGGGAAAAGCCTGGCGCTGTAGTAGCTCTCCCAGACGTATTCGGGCGCGTAATTGAGCTTTCCGTCTCCGATCAGAAAATCGAGGCCGCCTTGCGCCAGGTAGACGGCATGCACGCCGGAAGCGCCGCTGGCGGTGAAGGATGTGCCGGCCACATCGTCTTTCCGCTTCCATTTGGCGCCCTTCACCGATACACCGCCGCTGGCCAGGCGATCGATGGCGGTGAAGGCGAAATCCTGGGTTTTGCCGTCGTTCCAGCCCAGGCGCACAAAGAACCCTGTATCGTGTGTCACTTCCTGCTCCAGGTTCACGCCCGTTCCGTATTTCAGAGTGCCGTAGTGTTTCACGGCATCCACATTGGGCGCCGTTCCGGTTTCTTCACCCACCTTGATGGCATCCGCGTAGCTGCCCGAATGCGTATGGTTGAAATATTCGAGCAGCCGGATGGTGCCCGGGTGCTTGTGCAAGGTGTATCGCCGCTCGCCTTCGAAGACGGTGCCCAGATCCACCAGCAGGCGGCGGTCGAAGCGGCCCCCGTTTGCGACGGTGGGTTCGGCGGCGTTGGCATATCGAAACGACCAGTTGCGCGTGTGCAGTTCGTGCACCCATCCCCAGGTGTAGCCGCGCGTGTCGGCCGGGTAATCCCACGCGCCGTTGTACATCACCGCCCACGCCATGAATTGCGAGCGCGGATCGTGTGTGTAGGCATTGTTGTCGAAGAAATCCGTAAGAGAGAAGCGGCCCGCCGTGAGGGTATAGCGCACCATCGGCCGGTCGCCAGCCAGTTGGTTGGCGTCGCTGTCCACGTGTTCCTTCTCCGTTCCGAAGCCGAAGTCGTAAGTGAGATACAGCCGTGCGATATACGGCTTGGGCGTGGCGGTGGCGACGCGCGGCAACTCGCCGTTGGAAGGATTGGCCAATCCATCGACGCTGCTGAATCCCCGGCCCCCGGCTATTTCCGGATCGAAAACGAGCTGCAGATTCCTGGCCAGCCGCGCATCGAAGAAAAGCGTGGTGGTGAGGGACACGTCGTCCTCGCGATAATCCTGCAGGCTAAGCGGTCCGGTATAGGGGGCATTAAAGGTGCCGTGAGTCTGGCCGATCGACGTAGCCTGATAATACAGATTCCAGTTCTCGAATGCCGGGGCATCCTGGGACTGCGCGGCCAGCCGGCCGGTTAATGACAAAAAGGTTACAACAAGTATGGGCGCCCGCATGCACGTCTCCCACTCTAGCAGGCCAGCGGCTGTGCGGCGGTGGTTGGGTGTATACTAGCGGAGGTTCCAAAAAGGAAAATCCGGAGGATATAAGCCCATGACGATGCTACGCCGGAGCGCGATTCTGTTGCTGATTGCCGCGGGTTCTTGCGCGGGCCAGACGAACGGATCTCCGCTGTTAAGGAAGCCGTCCATCAGCCGCACGCAAATCGTCTTTAGCTATGCCGGCGATCTGTGGATCGTGAGCCGCGACGGAGGCGAAGCGCGGCGGTTGACAACGGGAGTAGGCATAGAGACCGACCCGATCTTCTCGCCGGATGGAGAATGGATCGCCTTCACGGGGGAATACGACGGCAATCGGGACGTGTACGTGGTGGCGGCGGCCGGTGGTGTGCCGCGGCGGCTCACTTACCATCCCGGGGATGACGAGGCCGTGGGATGGACGCGCGATGGCAAGCAGGTGCTGTTCCGCTCTCCGCGCAACAGCTACTCATTCGGATTCCGGCGGTTATTCACCGTGGCGTTGAGCGGCGGCCTGGAGGCGGAAGTGCCCTTGCCGGCGGCCGAGGAAGGGTCCTATTCGCCGGACGGCACGCGGCTGGCCTATGTCCCGAACCTGCAATGGCAGCGCGCCTGGAAGCGCTACCGCGGCGGCCAGACCAAGCCCATCTGGATCGTGAACCTGGCGGATTCCAGCGTCGAGTACCGCATCCCGCGGGACAATTCGAACGATTTCAATCCCATGTGGGTGGGCAGGACCATTTACTTTTTGTCGGACCGCAGCGGCCGGGTCTCGCTGTTCGCATATGACACTGCGTCGAAACAAGTGACGCAAGTAGTTCGCGGCAACAGTCTCGATTTCAAGTCCGCCAATGCCGGGCCGGATGCCATCGTGCTCGAAGAATTCGGCGCCATTCACGTTCTGGATCTGAAGTCGGGCCGGGAAAAGAAAGTGGACATCCACATCACCGGCGATCTGGCGGAGGTGCGGCCGCATTTCCAGAAGGTCGAGGCCAGGCGCATCCAGTTCTCAGGGATCTCCCCCACCGGCGCCCGAGCCGTATTCGGCGTACGGGGAGAAATAATGACCGTGCCGGCCGAAAAAGGCGATATACGCAATCTGACGAATACGCCGGATGTGGCCGAGCGGGATCCCGCGTGGTCGCCGGACGGAAGGTGGGTGGCGTACTTTTCCGATGAGTCGGGCGAATACGCGCTGCATTACCGCGACCAGACCGGACTGGGAGAGGTACATAAGATCGAACTCGGTAAACCGGCTTCATTCTATTACTCGCCCAAGTGGTCCCCGGACAGCAAAAAGATCGCGTACACCGATAAGCGGCTCAACGTGTGGTACGTGGACCTGGAGAAGAAGACTCCCGTACATATCGACGCGGACACGTTTGCGGGACCGTTCAACATCGATACGGCTTGGTCGCCGGATAGCAAGTGGCTGGCCTACAGCAAGCAATTGCGGAGCCATCTCCACGCTGTTTTCGTTTATTCGCTGGACGATGGCAATACACATCAGGTGACCGACGGCATGAGCGATGCGAGATATCCGTGTTTCGACAAGGAAGGCAAATATCTATACTTAACTGCCAGCACGGATGCGGCTCTGTCGATCGGGTGGCTGGATATGTCCAGCTTGAGCCGGCCGGTTACGCGCAGCGTGTATGCGGTGGTGCTTAAGAAAGGCGTGGCATCGCCTGTGGCGCCGGAGAGCGACGAGGAGAAGCTCGACGATAAGGATAAGGATAAGGAGAAGGATAAAGATAAGGATAAAGACAAGGACAAAGCGAAGGAGGAGAAGCCGGTTACAGTGGCGATCGACTTCGACACTATTAGCCAACGGACCGTTTCGCTACCCATTCCGGCCCGCAATTACGCCAGCATGGCGGCCGGGAAGGCGGGCGTGCTGTTCCTGGTGGAGGGGCCCGCGGTCGATCCGATTGAATACGATCCCAACGGCCCGGCTTTAACCCTGCACAAGTTCGAGATGAAAACCAGGAAGACCGAAGCCATCCTGGAGGGCATCGGTTCAGTGGAGCTGTCCTTTAATGGGGAAAAAATACTCTACCGGCAAAAGGGGCAATGGATCGTCGCTCCGGCGGAGAAGGCCAGCGGCGCGCCGCCCAAACCCGGGGAAGGGGGCCCGTTGAACCTGGACGGCCTGGAGGTTTATGTGGATCCGCACAAGGAGTGGACCCACATGTACCACCAGGTCTGGCGCGACGAGAGGGATTTTCTGTACGATCCGGGCCTGCACGGTCTGGACTTGCAGGCGATCGAGAAAAGATATGAGCCTTACGTTGCAAGCGTCACCAGCCGCGACGACTTGAACTACTTGTTCGAGGAAATGCTGGGAGAGATCACCATCGGCCACATGTTCGTGGGCGGAGGAGACAAGCCCGAAGCCAAGAAGGTGAACGGAGGCTTGCTCGGCGCGGATTACAAAATTGAGAACGGCCGTTACCGCTTAGCGCGCGTGTACAACGGGGAGAATTGGAATCCCAAGCTGCGGGCGCCGTTGACCCAGCCGGGCGTGGACGTGAATTCCGGCGAATATCTGCTGGCGGTGCGCGGGCGGGATTTGCGCGGCACGGATAACATTTATAGCTTCTTCGAGGAGACGGCCGGAAAGTCGACGGTGTTGCGGGTGGGGCCGAATCCGGATGGCACGGGATCGCGCGAAGTTACCGCGGTTCCGGTCGAGGATGAAACCGACTTGCGGAACCTTGCCTGGATGGAAGACAACCGGCGCAGGGTCGACCAGATGACCGGAGGACGCGTGGCGTATGTTTACTTACCGGACACTTACTCCGGCGGTTACACGAATTTCAATCGCTACTTCTTTGCGCAGGTGGGCAAGGAGGCGGCTATCATCGACGAGCGATTCAATGGAGGCGGCGATATCGCGGACTATATCATCGACTATCTGCGGCGGCCGCTGCTGAGTTTCTGGACCATGCGCGAGGGCCAGGATATCACCACCCCGATCGCGGGCATTTTCGGACCCAAGGTAATGATCACCAACGAGATGGCCGGCTCCGGCGGGGATGCCATGCCGTGGCTGTTCCGCAAATCGGGCATCGGACCGCTGGTGGGCAAACGGACCTGGGGCGGACTGGTGGGCCACTATACCAATCCGGGGGATTTGATCGACCAGGGCTTCACGGGCACGCCGGATCTGGCGTTTTATACCACGGATGGCAAGTGGGACATCGAGAATCACGGCGTGGCGCCGGATGTGGAAGTGGACCTGGACCCCAAGGCGTTTCGGCAGGGTACCGACACGCAGCTCGAAAAGGCCGTGCAGGTGGTGATGGAGATGCTGGCGAAGAATCCCGTGCCTACGCCGAAGCGTCCGGCCTATCCGAATTACCACACGAGTGGCCAGTAGGTGACCGCTCCCTGAGTGGCTGTGAGAATCGCCAGTCAACGGGCCCGGCAGGCGTGGGGCCTGAGATGAGAGGCCGGCGCGGGCTGGGAGCCTGCACACCCGGTCACCTCTTCTGCGCGATCTGGTAGTCCGAAGAGTCGATGGCGACGCCGGTGTGCCCAAACCGGAACGAGTCCGACATCGAGTGATTGTGGAGAACCAACCATACCGGACCCACCTTCACGTCCTGCCGCACGACGTGTATGTTATGAATAAAGGCGGACGGCTTGAGCGCGGGGGCCGCGTCCACACGCACGATGGCGAAATCCTCGTTGGAACGTCTTGTGTCCGGGATAGGTGCAGGTCATCCGCACGCTGGGCTCCGCTGTTCTTGTGGAAGGGCGATCCCGCTCCTCCATCCGCGCGAGCGCTTGTTGCACCGTAAGCGGCGGCAAGACGCCTGTTGGCCGGACAGGGGGCGCGGGGATGCCGGAGATCGGGATGGATAGCGCGAGACGCCTCAGTGCGCGATAACCCCGTCCTGCACGGATGCGGCTTTTAGACTGGAATGACGGAAGCTGCTCAAGAACGATCGCGTCCCGGAACTGCTCCGCCAGTGTGCGCGAACAACCTCGGCAATCCAACGGGTCGTTTCATAGCCTCGCCAATACCAGTTGTTGCGGATGAGATCGCTGCGGACGCTGAGGATCTCACGCCGCGCAAAGAGGGCGATTTTGCCGCCGTGCATGGGCACTGGCGCGACATCCAGCGTCTCGGTTGAGAGGCGTGGCGCGCGGCAATCGTTGAGCTCGACCACGGCGAGCCTCGTATCGGTGGTCATCGCATCCCCGGTGCCGTTCTCGGTGACTCTGGGGACATTCGCGCGCGCGGTCCAGTCCAGCGTGTCCGTACAACCGGTGAATGCCAGATCGTAGGCGACTTTGTCGCGCTCCTGGTCCACGTCGGCCGCGATCTTATGGGTTAAAGGCCGGCTCGGGCGCAAGTAGCCGAAATCCACGTCTCGGGTGGCGGCGCCGATCCACACATCCTGGCCCTGCCAACGGCCCGCCTGCTTCCACAAACGGATATGGTGACGCTTGGAAACGTCGTTCAGGCCCTTTTCCAGGGACATGTCCGCGGGCGCGCCATCGAGGAACAGAGAAGACATGGGCGCGGAATCGAAGCCCCGTCTGAGGCCAATCGCCCGGAGCCACCGCACGCGGCGGCCAAATGTCAACGAACGGGCCGCGCACCAGCCGGCGGCGGCGAACGCGTCGGCAATCTCATCGTGAGATCCGACGATCATTACGTTCGTAAGATCCGAAGGACGCTCGGGTGCGGTGGCATACGTCCGGATGGGCATGGAAGCAACCCGCCGGTCCAGGTCGTCGCGATCATCGTCGGACAACGCGCGGCTGGCCGGCTTTGCAACGGTGGAGTCCAAAGCCAGGGGTGCGGTCAACCTCAGCGTGAGTTCGGCGCCCGCGGGCAAATAGATCTCCGGCTCCGGGAGGTTGATGACCGCGGCCTTGACGATTACTTCGGCGATCCTGGCGTGCAACTCGCAGCGAAACAGCAAATCCCGGACATAGCCGCTGATGCGGTAGGAACCGCTGTCGGTGGCCCGGACGCCGTGTATCCTGCCATCGCGGGTCACGCGCTCCCGGGCATTGTCCACTTCCGTTACGCGCGCGGGAAGCGCAACCGGATCGCCGCCCGGCGGGGCCGCCTGGTTGAAGTCCAGGTCAAGCGAGGCGGTTTCATGACGGATGCCCAGCCCCACGCGCGCGGCGCTTTTCACGTTTCCGGACACCACGCTCCCCGCCGGCAAGACGGTCTCGCCATCCGCCGTTACGGGCGCGATCAGAACGGCGCTGACAGGGGTGCCTGCCCGGCTCGCGTACGAACCCACTGTGGTTGTCAGCCGGATGTGGACTTGTGCGCCAGCCGGCGCCTGGCGGATGGCAGGCGGGTGAATCGGGAAGAACAGAAATGGGAGAATCGGCATCGTTTGCTACGAGGTCGTCCGACGTTCCGCAATTGCCCGATCGCCGAGTCTGCAGCCGGCTGCTTCCAGTCCTTTCTCGTAGGTACAGTATAACTGCTCGAATACGCCATGCCACACTTTTGAGCAAGAAAATATGCGGGCCGCGGCGCCGACCCGTTGCCGCAGAGGTTCACTATCCATCAATTGCAGGACGCTCTCCGTGAACGCAGGCAGATTCGGGGCATGAAACCCCGTGACGCCGTGACGCACGCCCACGCGGGCGCAAGTCTCGGAATTCGCCACCACCGGGACGCCCGAAGCCATGGCTTCGAGCAGCACCAGGCCAAACGTGTCGGTCCGGGACGGGAACACAAACACATCCATGTTGGCAAACGCTTCGGCCAGCGCCTCTCCGCGGAGAATGCCCGGCGTGTCGCCAAACTCGAGGTTCTTGCCGAGCCAGTTTCTCTCGTTTCCTTCACCGATCAGGGTGAAGCGGAAATTGCGCCGGCCCAGGTCGAGGAGAGTTCTCTCCAGGTCCGCGAACAGGCGCACGTTCTTCTCCGGAGTGAGCCTGCCCACATATCCGATCGAAAACGTGCCGTCCCGGCGGCAGCGCCGTTGTGGAGAAAAGGCTTCGGTATCGACGCCGTGCGCCATCTGGAATGCGGGTTTGCCGGTCCTTTCGTGGAGCAGATGGACCATGGCTTCGTTGGGTGCGAGCAGGAAGCGGGCCAGGCCATAGAAGCGCATGCACGCGCGCAGGCTCTGCTTTTCGGCGGCTGCCGAGACGCGCGTCCGCCAGGCATCCGGCAGAAGCGCGCAAAGCTTGTCCAGGCGCCGGCCTGCATACTCATGCAGGTTGGTATGCCAGGACGCGACCAGCGGGACCCGCAGGGTATGCGCGACCCAAAGACCCAGAATCCCGATATCGCCGGGCCCGGTGATGTGCACCAGGTCCGGCTGAAACGGCCGCACCTGCTCCGTCACCCAATTCTTGTAGCGGCTCAAAAAGGGATCGCAGGATAAATCGTGGTCCAGCGGAAAGGCGGCCGGCCCGCGTTTGACCTCCACCGCCGTGAAATTTGGCTGACTGGCGGCCTGTGTTCGCGGCCCGCTATGCACACACAGGAACGGAAGCTGTCGGCGGCTGGCAAAGGCGGCGAACTGCCGGCTGAGCGTAGCGACTCCGTTGGCCTCGCAGAAGCAATCGGTGAACAGAGCGACGCGCAGGGGAGATGTCAACAGGTTGTCTCAAAAGCCAGATTAGCCGCCAAGCCATCCTCGACGCTGGGCGCGAGTTTCAGGTTTCGAATCGGAGCCACAGCGTTGACGCGGCCCATGGCCTCCGCAAAACGCTCCGGAAGATCGCCCGCCGCCGCGATGGTCGGCCTTTCGATCCGTTTAGGCATGGATATTGTTAACATCGCACACTGCCGGACCGCGCGTACGGCCCCTTTTGGGCGATTGCGGGGAGCAGGTTTTCCCGGCTGGAAAGCCGGTCGTAGGTGGCACGCGCAGATCCGTCGAACTGATGGTGGAACTGCTTGCGTCAGGTTGAAGGCATGCGCAGCTTCTGGCTACGGCATCGGCGCATACTACTTGGCATTCCCTTTAAGACGGCTCGCGATGCACCAGGCCGGGGGCGAACGCGGGAATGCATACCGCGATGTACTCGGCGCCGCCGGGTTCCGGTGAGCTGTAGCGCACCCACTCGCCGCGGCGGGCGATAACCGCTTGGCCAGCCTTCACGTCCGTGGCCCCTGACTTCGTCTCTACGCGAAGCGTGCCGCGCAACACCACGGTGTACTCATCAAATTCGGGGGTTTGGCCGGGCTCGATCCAACCCTCCGGACTCTCCATGCGCGCGATGCTTACCGCGTCGGTCCCGGAGTTGACGCGGCCCACATACTCGGCGATGCGCTTCGGAAGATTGCCGGCGGCGGCGACGATGGTTGGCTTTTCGATCAGGTCGGGCACACACCTATGGTA
Source organism: Bryobacteraceae bacterium (assembly GCA_050008575.1). Lineage (GTDB taxonomy): Bacteria > Acidobacteriota > Terriglobia > Bryobacterales > Bryobacteraceae > Bog-159. The sequence continues at coordinate 16,209 of JBEKMJ010000097.1, read as the reverse complement.
TCCCGCGCAGGAAAGCACCGGCAGGCGCGGATACTTTGGAAAGCGCGCATCGCCGGCGGATAGTTTGCAGAGATAGAAGACAGAACCGCGGTCGGAGCGGATGACCCCGACGTGGGCGCACATGGCGCACAGACCTACGGATTTGCCGATATTCGACGCCATCCGCTAAAAGCTTAGCCGGATTCCCAACTGCGCCGCAAACGGGATCCCAACAGTGGTGCCGGGGCCAAAGAAATCGCCCAATCCGCCGGCGGGCACGCGCAACTGATTCAGGCTGGTGATGGGCTGCGTGGCGGAGCAATCCGCGTTCAGGCAAAACGCCGTGGCGTTGTACAAATTATTGACCGGCACCGGCAGCGCGGCGAGATTGGTGACATAGTTGGCGCCGGGATTGTTGCGGTTGAACAGATTGAAGATTTCGATAAACGGCGTCACCCGCCAGCGCTCGTGAAAACGGAACGGACGGCTGACGCGCACATCCGTCTGGATGTACGGCGTGCCGCGGAATTGATCCATGCCGGTTTGGACGCCGTTGACCACGGCGCGATCGTCCAGCGTATCTCCAAATCCGTTAACGTCCACCGGAGTGGTGAGCGTGAATGGACGGGCGCTTTCGGCCTGGCTCAAAACGGAGAATTCAAACCCGGCCGGGAGGTGCACGGTTCCGGCCACCACCAGGCGGTCGGTGACGTTTTCTCCCGATGGACCGTAATCGCCTTTCGCAAACGCGTTCAGCGGGTTGCACACGCCATTGACGTAATCGAAAAGCTCGCCCAGCACGCAGCCCCAGGTTTCGGCGCTCGACAGCGTATAGTTGACCACCAGGCTGAAGCGCGAGAGGTTGGCTTGCAGATGCACCGAGAGTCCGTCGTAGCGGGAGCGGTTGTCGGTGCGGAAGACGGTGATATTGGGGACGTCTTGCTGCAGGGCGGCGTCGGGCGCGAAGAGCGTATAGCCGGCCTGGTATGTGTATCGCCGGTAGCCGTGTACGCCGTTCTCGTGGGTCCAGTCGGCGCCGAGCGTCCAATGGGAAGTGAAGGCATGTTGAATGCCGGCGCTGGCATGCAGGGCATAGGGCGTCTTATACGCCGGATCGATCAGCGCGCCGGCGCCGCCGTTGGCGGCTCCGGGAAGGCAGCCTGCATCGCCCGGATTGACGCATGGGCCGGGTGGCTCATTCACGGCCTGGAAAGCCGTCACCCAGCCATTTTGCGCCAGATCGTTGTAGAAGAGGGCGAAGCCCGCGCGGATTACGGTGTTCCTGGACTGGCCCGGCGCATACGCGATGCCCAGGCGCGGCCCGAACTGCTTGCGGTAATCGCGCGGCGCGGCGGGATGCTGGAAGAGCGGGATCTGCAGAGCTTCGAGCGTAAGCAGCGCGGGATTATCCAATTGGGACCGGCCGGAGGCCGTAAACAGTCCAAAAGTGGTGTCGTAGCGCAGGCCGTAGTTCACGGTGAAATTCGGCGTCGCCCGCCAGGAATCCTCGGCGTAAATCCCGAGGCGCTGCACGTTCTGCGAGAAGCTGCCGTTGCCCGCCGGCGTGCTGGTGCAGGTTGTGCCGGGGGTGACGGCTATGGTCGCGGTGGGCGCGCAGGTCAGGTCGACGGCGAATTGCTGCGGGTCGTTGAGGTAGTCCGTGGGATTCTGCGCGAACACGGTCAGGGTTTCCGCGTTTCCCGGCAGCGCGCCGCTCATCACCGGCTCGTGGATGAAATCGACGCCAAAGCTGGGCGAGTGGCGGCTGGTGGAGTGCGTCACCGCATACCGGACCTGGTATTTCTCCTGATCTCGCGCGATGGGAAAGGCGGTGATCGGCGTGACGAACTGGTTGTCGCCGAAGGTTTCGAAGCCGGAAATCGTTTGGGAGGTGGAACTGAAAGGGAAGGCCAGCGCGAAGCCGAGTTCGGAGTTGCGATATTCGTTCAAGCGCAGTCCGCTGCCCGCCAAGGTGAAGGTTCCCAGCCAGGTGGGACTGAAAATAAACTGTTGGCCCAGCACCAGGTTCAGATAGTTGGAATGCCAGGTGGCGCCGGTGGAGGGAAGCGTAGCCTGCTCCACGAAGGCGTTGTCGGTGGTGTAGGTATCCAGGGCGGCCCGCAGGAACCACTGGGAGCGCGGCGACTGCATCCAATCGAAGCGCAGGTCCCCCAGGTAATCCCGGAATGGGACCGGAACGTTGTTCGGCACGGGTATGGAACCGATGCCCGGGATGAGTCCCTGCGAGGCCAGCCCGGCGAGAGCGTTGAACTGCGTGAGGCTGGCGGGGCTATAGGCGATGCTGGCATCTTCGTGGACGGCCTCCACGCCGGCGAAGAAGAACAATTTGTCCTTGACGATAGGTCCGCCGAGCGTGCCGATGTAGTTTTGGCGCGAGAACGGCTGCTTCGGCAGAGGCGCGGGATTCTCGATGGGGTAGCGGGCATTCAGCGCGGCTGCGCGCTCGTAGAAGGCGGCATCGCCGTGCCACACGTCCGTGCCGCTCTTGGTGGTGATCTCGACCGAGCCGCCTACGGTACGGCCAATGTCCGCATTTTGCTGCGAGGTTTGGACGGCGAATTCCTGAACCGCATCGGGTGAAAAGTTCTGTAGGAAGCCGCCAATGTAGTCGTCGGAATTGTCAGCTCCGTCAACGGAATTGACGTCGTTAAGTCCGGAACTGCCGCCGAAGGAGACCGCGGTGATACGGGCCTTGGTGGGGTCGGAGGGCTCCACCGGCTCGGTGCCGGGGACCAGATAGGCAATATTGGCGAAGCTGCGGTTGGCCAGGGGGATGGTTGCCAGGTCCTGGGCGCTGACGGCGCCGCCGTGCACGGCGCTGGTGGTATCGATAGACTGGGTGACGATGGAAGACGCCTGCGCCTGCACATTTAACGCCTGGCGCTCGGCGGCGAGGGTCAGCGTGACATTTACTTCACGTACGGATCTGACGACCACCGCTACGTTGGAACTCGCTTCCGCGAAGCCGGGAGCCCGCACGATCAACCGATAGTTGCCGGGCAGCAGATCGTCGAAGCGGAACTCTCCGCGGCTATCGGTCTTGGTTTGGCGTGCGAGGGAGGATTCGGTGGCGTGCACGGCAACGTCCGCGGACTGCACACGGCCGCCGCTCGAATCGCTGACTGCGCCTGCCAGGCTGCCTCGGAAATCCTGAGCGTGGCAGTTGCAGGCGATCAGGGCTAGGGAAAGGGCGAGAATTCGACGCATTGCGAAGACGTAGGAACAGCCTATCGCAGACGCGATGCTACTACCACAGATCGTAGTTGAATGCCCACGCGGCCCGCTCCAAGGCTAAACTTGTCTCCGCTTCAGCCGATAGAAGAGTAAGGCGGTTGGCCGCGCCATCCGTAACGGAAAGGTAAACGCAAAGGTAATCATCTGCGCGGATAGGACGGCTGCGACCGGTGCTGATCAAACTAGGTCTTAACGACGAAGAAGCGCCAGCCGAAGCGTGCGTCGAAACCGAAAGTCCCCCGTCCGCGGAGGAGGGCGTATCCGCGGCTGAAGAAGCCATCCGGCAGCTAGAACTGTTGGAGCCGGCCCTCGCCGAAGCGACTTTGGCGCCGGAGGCCGCGGCGGTCGAGGACACCGTGCCGGAGGACCCCGCCGAAGCGGTCGTCTACTGGTTGGCACGCTACAGCCGGAACCCGTCCGTAGCGGTTCGCCACATACGCGAACTGGCGATCAAGGCGCCGGAACGGGTGGTGGAGACCGTGCTGCCGCTCTATCAGGCAGGGAGTTTGGGGGAGGCCACTCGCTTCCTGGCAAGCCTGCTGATCAGCGATAGCAGCACGGCCGCGAAGCTGTGCGATCCGGCCGCCTCCTTGGACGGTTCCGTAGGCGTGGTGAAGGCGCTGACACAGCACGAACCGACCTTCGATGCGCGCTTCGCCAAGAGCCTGGTCAACGACAGCCGGATGACGGAAGCGGCGCGCCAGCGGGGCTTGGAGGTTTTGGAGAGGCTCGGGAGCGGCGGCCGGCTGATCCCCATACTGATTCAGTTATTGCGGGATCCCGACGGCCGCATTCGGTCCAAGGCGGCCCTGATGTTCGGACAAATCATGTCCGCACAGGGCATCATGGAACGCTTGGCGCACGATGACGACGCTCGGGTGCGCGCCAACTTCGTAGAGGGCCTTTGGAGCTGCGGGGCCAGCGACCACTGTCGCCGGCTGTTTCGGCTTGCCTTGAAAGATCCGAACCACCGCGTAGCCGGCAATGCGCTGGTTGGCTTGCATCGCTTGGGAGAGGACCTCGACGTCATCAGGCACCTGGGCAAAATGGCCCGCAGGCCGGAACCGCTTTTTCGGGCCTCGGCCGCTTGGGTTATGGGCCAAACCGGCGAAGATCGCTATATCGGCGTGTTGCGGCAGATGGTTCGCGACAAAGATTCGCTGGTGCGGCTCAATGCGCTGCGCTCGCTCCGGCGGATCAACCTGGCATCCGCCGCCAAGGCTGCCCGGGCCGGCCTCAACGGCGGCGCGCCGGAGGGTTTCCAAGAACAACTACCACCTGACACACCGCTCGGTTTGGGTTAGGCTAGTGGTGTAGCCCAATCCGGAATCGTCAAAGGAGACCAGACAAATGAGCAAGTGTGTTCTGATTTGTGCCGCCCTCGCCATGACGGCGAGCCTGAGTTTCGCGCAGAAGTTTACCAGTCCGCCAGCGGATACTTCGATTACCATCGCCGGCAAGACCATCAAGATCCATTACTCGGCGCCTTCTGTGCATGGCCGGCAGATCTTCGGCGACGGCGGGCTGATATCGCACGACCCGCACTACCCGGTCTGGCGCGCGGGCGCAAACTCCGCCACGGCGCTGCACACCGACGCCGATCTGGATATTCAGGGTCTGCACGTGCCGGCGGGCGACTACACGCTTTTCGTCAATGTGGCCGATCCCGACCACTGGGAATTCATCGTCAGCAAGGCCACCAAGGAGTGGGGACTGGCCTACAACAAAGACATGGACCTAGGCCATGTGAAGATGGAGATGAGCAAGCCGCCGGCGCCGATCGAAGTTTACAAGATGACGCTCTCCGGCGAGGGGAATTCAGGCAAGCTGCAACTGGAATGGGAGAATCACGTCGCATCCGTGCCGTTCAAGGTGCAGTGACGGCGACCCGGCAAAAGACGGCGGGAGATTCCGGGCTTCCGTGCCTTGGCCGCAAGTGCTTTCGCGCCACCAGCTTGCGGGAACATTCCGGTTTATCGTAACGTATCAAGTTACGGATGCCTTTTTGCAGCCAATGCGGAAACCAGGTGAACGGGGCGGACATCTTCTGCGCCAAGTGCGGCGCGCGGCAGCCCAACGCGCCGCCCCGTCCCGCCGACCCGTTCAAGTCCATTTCGCCGCGCGCGGCCTCCATTCTTTGCTATATTCCCGTACTCGGATGGATCTGCTCGATCATTGTGCTGGCATCGGTGCGTTTTCGCGCCGACCGGGTCGTCCGCTTCCACGCCTTTCAAGGCTTGTATCTATTCGTGGCGTACCTGATTGAAGATTGGGTGCTTAAGCCCATGTTCATGGTGGTCCCGCACGTGCACCTGAACGCCCTCATCCAGTTGGTCCTGTTCGGCATGTCGATTTTCATGATCGTCGTCACGGCCAGCCGCGAGGAGGCTTTTGCGCTTCCCATTATCGGCGAACTCGCGGAGAAGTCGGTTTCCGAGAGGTGAGGAGCGGCGCGCGCCACATCCTCTAACGGAGGGCCGCTCACAGCATGGATACAGTATTGCTGTTCATGGCGGTTCCTGTCTAAAACCGTCTAAGACCAGGTTCATTAAGTTCCATCGAACTTCGCCCACTCGGAATTTGCACAGGCACGGAAGTCCAAGATCGGCATACCGCGCCGTTGCAGCCAAAGCCAGTAGTCATTCCGTAGATCGGCCCACAGGTTCCCCGCGGCTGTGGGACGCCGTTCGGTGTCCAGCGTGAAGTGATGGGCGAACTCATGTGGGAGCGTGGTATCGCGCGCGTCCCGCAAGCCGAGGAAGATTTTGTAGTAAGGGTCCCCTCCGGATCTCCGGCTGGGCGGACGCGGCCCCATCGCACAGCCCCCGGTACGATCCCGATCGATGTCGTAACCGAGCGCGTCCGTCACGAAGAGGTTGATCGCGCCCCGCGCCAGGAATTGCGAAGGGATCTCGGAGTATCCTTGCTTTCGCAGATAGGCGCCTTGCCGCACGCGAAGGTCGAAACGAATTCCGCTGGTGGCGTATTCGCGGCCGGCTTTATCCCGATAGCTTTTGAACTTGGAAAGCTCGCCTTCGTTCAAGCCTTTGCCGGAGTGCGCGCCCTGGTCTAACATCACCTGCACGGAGATGCGGAGGGGCCGCAGGGGTACGGAAGCCGCAGCCGCGAGCGCCATGAACTCGCGGCGGCCGAAAACCGTGTCCCAATTGGTGGCGGCAGGGCCCGCTCGCCCAAATAATGCCTCCCGGCCGCACATCTTGTTCGTATTTGCTAGCGAGGTGGGAAACACAATGAAAATCGCAACGATCGCACTAGCGGCGGCCATGCTCCCCGCGTGGGCGCAGGAAATCAAGCTGCCGGTCAATCTGGACGCGCTGGCCGACAAGGCCGACGATGCCGTAACGGTCACCATGGACAAATCCATGCTGCAGTTGGCCGCCAAATTCCTTAACGATAAGGACGGGGACGAATCGGATGTGCGTAAACTGATCGCCGGCCTGGATGGCATCTATGTCCGGAGCTTCGAATTCAAGCACGAAAACGAATATAGCATGGCCGATGTGGACGCCGTCCGCAGCCAGTTGCAGACGCCTGCATGGGGGCGCCTGGTGGGCGTGAGATCCAAACACGGCGACAACGTGGACGTTTATTTTAAGAATGGCGGCAATGGAAACCTGGGAGGCATCGTGGTGATCGCCGCGGAACCGCGAGAGCTGACCATCGTGAACATCATCGGCACGCTCGACCCCGAGAAACTGGCGGATCTGGGCGGCGAGTTCGGCATCCCGCGGTTGGAGAAGTCCAGGACCCACCGGGAGGCGCGATGAACGCGCGGGTGCTGGCGCCGGTTCTGACGGGCCTGCTGGCGGCGGGCGCGGCATTCGGCGGCGATGCGGAGTTCGATCGCATCGTAAAGGCCATCGAATCCCGCTATGGCACGCGGCCCCAACATATCCCATTTTTGGGCGTGGCGAATCTCTTCGTGAAGGTGGCGCGTCCGGAGGGCGCCGCCGGTTTCCGGCTGGCGGTTTTCGAGGGACTGCGGGACCTGCAGTCCGATGGGGATACTGGCCAATGGCGCGAGCGCGACCGCTTCATGGATACGGTGGCGGACTCGAACCTGCGTCCGCTCGTGCGCGTGCACTCCCGGCACGATGGCGAGGCAACCTACATTTTCGTGGGTCCGGTGAGCAAGCCGGGTAAGTCCACACGCGTGTTGATTGCCACATTCGAACGCAATGCAGCCACTGTGATCGAAGTGAAGGCGAACATTGAGAAGCTGCTTGAATCGCTGCAGGAGCCGGAGCACGCCCGCCACACGCTGGCCGGTGGGCTCTAGCCGGCGCGGGGTTTCATCCCCGCCTGCTATCATGCCTACGTGCGATCACTTGCGCTGTTCCCCATCGCCGCCCTGGCCCTCGCGCAGCAGCGCCCGCCGATCCATTCCGAGTCCGTGTCGACGGTCGACTTCCGTTCCGCGGCGGACGGTTCTGAAACGGTCGAGATCCGGAACGTATCGCATGACATTACGGGGACCGGCGTTCCGGGCCGGCCGTCCGGCGAGCGTCTGCTGCTGCGCAAGACCGCGCGCTCGATGCAAGTATTGGGCGATATCGGTATGCAGGCAACCGTCACGCTGGAAGCCTGGCGCCTGGGCGAGGACCTGGGGCAGAAGCCGCTATACGCCCTGACGGTGGCGGGCGACGATGGCCGCGTGGTCGACAATGCGCTCTTCGTCGTCTCGCGCGGTCTGGAAGAAACCGAATGGTGGTCGGTATATAAGCTGGGATCGGGGCAGCATCTCTTCGATACTTATGTGCCATTGGCCGGTTTCTCGATTTCGCGCGAGACCGTGACTACCCGCTACATCGGCCTGGAGGTGCCGGACGATGCCGCCAATGACACACAAGACGCGCGTCTGAAGCAGCCGAACGTGGCCAGCCGTCTGATCTATGCCGCGGAAGACCGGATCATTCGTGAAGTGCTGGTCACTTGCGACGATCCCAAGCAAGCGCAGCTTATGCGATCGTTCGCGGACACCACCCGCACTGTGTCTTGGGTGGAAGGCGTCCTGAAGCTGTCGTTCCGCCAGAACTACCCGTCTCCTCCCAACACTGTAGAAGTGCGTATACCCTTGCGCCGGGACGATCTCGATTTGGTACATGCCCAACTCCCGCCGCGTGTGCACCTGACGAAGGCCGCCCCGCGATGAGCCAGCGCAGGCCGCCGTGGGGCAGGCTCGCAGCCTGCGCGGGCCTCGTAGGCCCGCTCTTCTCGCCCAAAGCGGGCAAGCGCCGCGCATGGACGTGGATTCAGTTTGCCTTCGCCCTGGCGGCGCTGGCATACTCCCATTTTCATCCGCACGCGGCGCAGTGGGCCTATGTCGGTCCCGGCGCGGGATTCGCGTTCCTCGGCTCGTTTCTGACCCTTGTCGCGGGATTCTTCCTGAGCGTCTTCTCGCTGCTGGCGTGGCCGTTTCGCATGGCCTGGCGCGCCGCACGCCGCCGCAAGGGCTGCCGGCACGCGCGCGTGAAGAGGATTGTATTTCTAGGTCTCGATGGTCTCGATCCACGGATTACGGAGCGCCTCATGGCCGAGGGAAAGCTGCCGAATCTGGCGCGCCTGGCAGCCGAAGGCAGCTACTCGCATCTGCGCACCACGTTTCCGGCGCTTTCGCCGGTGGCGTGGTCCACGTTCGCTACCGGCGTCAGCCCGGCCAAGCACAACATCTTCGATTTTCTCGACCGCAGCCTGAAGTCCTACATGCCGCAACTCTCATCGGCGCGCGTGGGGCAAGCGGCGCGCGTGCTGCGCCTGGGCCGCCTGCGCATCCCGCTTTCGCGGATACCGGTGGAACTGCGCCGCAAGAGCCAGCCGTTCTGGAAGATCCTGGGGCGGCAAGGCATCGGCTGCACCATCCTGCGCGTGCCGATCACCTTTCCACCGGAGAAGTTCGACGGCCGGCTGCTCTCCGCCATGTGCACGCCGGACCTGAAGGGCACCCAGGGCAGCTTCTCGCTTTTCACCACGCGGGTAGAACGGGCGACTTACGAAAATGGCAGCCGATACCCGCTGCGGCGCGTGGTGGACGGCTTCGCGGGCGAGATCGAAGGGCCCGCGGATACGTTTCTGGAAGGCAGCCCGGAGCTGCGTATTCCATTCCGCGTGGTGCGGCGGAACGGCGCGTTCGAGTTGCACATCCAGGGGCGCCGCTGTGTGCTCCGTCCCGGCGAATACACCGGCTGGCTGCGGTTCCGCTTCCGCTCCGCCATCGGCGCGACGGCCGCGGGCATGGCGCGATTTCTGGCGACCGAGATCGAGCCGGAGTTCAGCCTCTACATGACTCCGCTCAACCTCGATCCGGAGCGTCCCGCGCTGCCCATCAGCCATCCGCCATACTATGCGGCGTATCTGGCCAACCTGCTGGGCAGCTACGCCACGGTGGGCATGGCCGAAGACACCTGGGCGCTCAACGAGGGCGCCATCGACGAGGACGCCTTCCTGCGCCAGGCTTGGGACATCTTCGCGGAGCGCGAAGCCATGTTCCTGAACGCGCTGCGGAATACGCGCCGCGGCCTGGTGGCCTGCGTGTTCGACACCAGCGACCGGGTCCAGCATATGTTCTACCGCCGCTTGGGCACGGCGGACCCGCACGCGTGCACGATCGAGGAAATGTACCGCCGGATGGACCTGCTGGTGGGGAAAGCCATGGCGGACGCCCGCCCCGGCACGGCGCTGTTTGTTCTTTCGGACCACGGATTCTGCGCGTTCCGCCGGGGGGTGAACATTAATGCATGGCTGCGCGACAACGGCTATCTGCATTTGAAGAATGGCGGCCGCGAGAGCGGATCTTTTTTCGAAGGAGTCGACTGGAGCCGCACGCGCGCCTATGGTCTCGGGCTGGGCGGGTTCTATCTGAACATGCGGGGCAGGGAAGCAATGGGCGTTGTGGAAGGCCGCGACGCAGTACAGTTGAAGGCCGAGATCATCGGCAAGCTGGGCGCCCTGCGCGACCATGACGGCGCCGCGCCGGTGCGCAACGTTTATGCCACGGCCGATCTCTATCGCGGACCCTACCTGGACGCCGCGCCGGACCTCATCGTAGGCTACAACGAGGGTTACCGCTGCTCGTGGGAGGGCGCCGTGGGCAAGGTGGCGGCGCAGGCGATCGAGGACAATCGCAAAGCCTGGAGCGGCGATCATTGCGTGGACCCGGCGCTGGTGCCGGGCGTGCTGTTTTCCAATCGCAAGATCGACGCGGCGGATCCCGGCATTGAAGATCTGGCGCCCACCGCTCTGAGCCTGTTCGGGGTGCATCCGCCTGCGTGGATGGAAGGAAAGCCGCTGCTATGAACGGAGCCGCCACATCGCCAACTTGCGCCGCAAGATCTAGCCCCACCACCCGTCGCCGCGCCGCCTGCGCAGACGTGGGTGGCTCGGTTACCGCCTCGACGGCGAAAAATGTGACACAAACGTGACACTTTCCAGGCTAGACCTACACATTAGCCGCCTACGATTACAGTAGAGGACGCAGGAAGTTGTAAACGATAACCTCGCGTCGCAGACAAATCCAGAGGAGGGAAATGCGATGTGTCTCACTGGGGGAATTCCGCCGCTCGCGTACGTCGCCTTATTGCTCTTGCTCGGCGGTACGGCGCACGCGCAGTCCATCACGGAGTACGAAATCCCCACTGCCGGCAGCCAACCTTTCAGCATCGTGACTGGGCCGGATGGCGCACTCTGGTTTACGGAGTGGGTGGGCAACAAGATCGGCCGTATTACAACGGAGGGTGTCTTTACCGAGTATCCTCTTCCTAACCCGGATAGCACGCCCGTTTGGATCAAGCGCGGGCCGGATGGCGCGCTTTGGTTTACCGAGCAGGCGGGCAACCGCATCGGGCGCATCACTACCCTGGGAGCGATTATTGAGTATCCGTTGCCGACGCCCGCCAGCCTGCCCTGGAATCTGACTCTAGGACCGGATGGCGCATTCTGGTTTACCGAAAAAGCCGCTCTACAAATCGGACGGATCACCACCGCCGGACAGCTTACGGAGTATCCTGTGCCACTCTCTCCGTGGGATATCGCCGCGGGGCCGGACGGAGCGCTCTGGTATACGGAACGGAGCGCCGATCAGGTCGCGCGCATGACCACCGCCGGCGCAGTTACCAATCAGTACGCGGTTCCGACTCTCGACAGCGGTCCGGATATGATTATCTCCGGACCGGACCGGGCGCTGTGGTTCACCGAGCAGTTTGGCGCGAAAATCGCGCGGCTGAGCGTCTCCGGCGTGCTCACCGAGTATCCCGTGCCGACGCCCCACAGCCAGCCCGGCGGCATCGCCATAGGTCCGGATGGCGCCCTCTGGTTCACCGAGCACACGGGCGACAAGATCGGGCGATTCCCTCCATCCCAGATATTCACCGAATACCTGGTCCCCACGGCGGGCAGCGATCCCATGGTGATCGAGCCCGGTCCCGACGGCGCTTTGTGGTTCACTGAATTCTACGGCAATAAGATCGCACGTATCACGGTTCCCGACTGAGCGGCGCGTGCGCGTCAGTGCAACGGCCGGCGAAACCGCCCGCTCCACCGCTGCGTATGCATGCATTGCGGCTTTCGGTACGGCTGCCAGGGCACTACCATGACGATCAAGTTGAAAAAAGAGCTTTGGGCCAAGCTGGCGCAGGCGGCCGCGGCGGGCGGATACAGCTCGCCCGAAGAATTCATCGAGCACGTGCTGGCGCGCGAGGTGGCCAAGCTGGCGGACGACCAGCCTGACGAGGAAGTGGTGCGCAGGCTGCGTGGGCTGGGCTACATCGATTGATGCTATCGGGGGCGCACACGTGGAGCCTGACGGCCATCGCCGCCGTTACCGGCGTGGCGTTGCTGTGGATCTGGAAACGGTTCTCGAATCCGGAGCGCGTGGAGCTAACCAAGCGCCAGGCCCGCGGCCAACTCTATGCGATGCGTTTGTATGCGGACGATCCGGTGCTGGTCTTCCGCGCGCAACGGCAACTGCTGCTTTGGACCGGACGCTACTTGGCGGGCGCGCTGCGTCCCGCGGCGGTGGCCATCGTGCCGCTGGCCGTCCTGTTCCTGCAACTGGACAACGTCTATGGGCACCGTCCACCGGCGCCTGGGGAATCGGCTATCGTCACGGCACAGTTCGGTGCGGACGCGGACGTGCGCACGCTGGCGGCGACCCTGGAAGGCCGCGGCGTGGTGGTTGAGACACCAGCCGTGCGGATACCCGGCCGTCATCAGGTCTGCTGGCGGGTGCGCGCGGTCGCGGCCGGATCCGGCAGTGTGCTGCTGCGGGTGGGAGGAGCCGCGGTCGTGACGGCCGTGAAGTGCGGCCATGGCCTGGGATCGCCGTCGCTGGCGGTGTCCTGTCCGGCCGCCGCCTTGGATGTGTTCGGGTTCGCGATCGACTGGGCGGTTTGGTTCCTGTTCGTGAGCCTGTTCGCGATGCTGACGCTGCGCAAACGATTCGGCGTGGTTTTGTAAGGCTTAATCAACAGCATCCCATGCGCACCTCACCGTCTGGCGTCATAGGCGGACCAAAGGCTTCCGCTGGCGCCGGCGCGCCGTTCAGAACGGCTATCCAGCGCCGCAGAGCGCCGAACGCCACCAGGAGCACTCCCACGATGAAAATCGTGGTCAGTATGGAATCCAGGAAACCGGTAAGTTGCTGGCCGGGTTGAGAAGTCAGTGGCCAGAATATGTTCTTCACCGAGAGAACGCCGGCGGTCACGGTGGTCACGCCCACGAAGACCATGGGGATGCCAGTCAGTAAGGCATATTTCGCTTTCCCCATATTGATGAGGAACGTGGTCGACACGGCCAGGGCAATGGTAGCCAACAACTGGTTGCCGATGCCGAACAAAGGCCAGATGGTCGAGACCGTGCCCGTGTAGATGAGATAACCCCAGCCCACCACGACAAAGAAAGTAGCAATCAGATTACCGGGTACCCACGCTGTATTGGCGAAGCTCTTGTGCGCGCGGCCCAGAAGTTCCTGCATCACATAGCGGGCCACCCGCGTGCCGGCGTCGATGGTCGTCAGGATGAACAACGCTTCGAACATGATGGCGTAGTGATACCAATAAGCCATCAGTTTGTTCATGCCGGGAAGGCCGCGGAAGATCTGGGCCATGCCGATGGCCAGCGATACGGCCCCGCCGGTGCGTCCGGCCAGCTTCTCGCCCAGCTCGCGCGAGAACGGCTCCAGATTCACGGTGTGCAGCCCCAGCTTTCCGAATTCCACCGCCGTGCTGTTGATGGCGAAATAATCGCCCGGATACATGGAGGTGGCCGCAATCAACGCCAGCAGGCCCACCAGCGATTCACACATCATGGCGCCATAGCCGATGAAACGCGCGTCAGTCTCTTTGTCGAGCATCTTGGGCGTGGTGCCGGACGAGACCAGCGAATGGAACCCGGAAATCGCGCCGCACGCTATGGTGACGAATAGGAATGGGAAGAGTTTGCCTTTGATGATCGGCCCGCCGCCGTCGACGAACTGCGTAAACGCCGGAAAGCGGATATCGGGATGCACTAATAAGACCCCCACCACCAGCGCGGCGATGGTTCCCAGTTTGACGTAAGTGGAAAGATAATCGCGCGGGGCGAGCAGCAGCCACACCGGCAGCACCGAGGCGATGAATCCATAAGCCGCCATCAACAGGGTGATCTGGTGCGGCGAGAGAGTCAGCGCGCCCGCGGCGCCCGACTGCGCGAACCAGTGGCCGCCGATCACGGCCGCGATCAGCAAGACCACGCCGAAAATACTGGGACCGGTGACGCTGATCCGGCCGCTGCGCCGCCTGAACATCCACACCCCCATGACCAATGCGATGGGGATGGTGGCGCCGATGGTGAACACGCCCCAGGGGCTGTTGGCCAGCGCGTTGATCACTACGATGCCCAGGCCGGCCAGCGATACCAGCAGAATGAACAGCACCGCGATCATGGTCACCAGGCCGGCGAACGGGCTGACCTCGGTGCGGGCGATATCCGCCAGCGAGCGGCCGCGATGCCGCACCGACGCCACCAGCACGGTGAAATCCTGCACGCACCCGGCCAGCACCGCCCCCACCAGCAGCCACAAAAATCCGGGCGCGAAGCCGAACTGCGCGGCCAGCGTGGGCCCCACCAGCGGGCCTGCGCCGGCGATTGCGGCGAAATGATGTCCGAAGAGCACCCACTTGGGCGATGCGATGAAGTTGTGGCCGTCACGGAATTGATGCGCCGGCGTCACGCGCCGGTCGTCCAGCGCCAGCGCCTTCGCGGCTATGAAGGCGCTGTAATAGCGATAGGCAATCGCATAGACGCATAGGGCGCCGAGCAATATGGGGAACGTGTTCATCGCGGCCGTCGGTCATTTGATCATAACCCGCCTGTAGAGGGTCGAAAAACCCGGTCACGGGGCGGCCTGCGAGGCCGCCGCAGGCTGCGAGCCTGCCCCACAGCTTGGATGTGATACAGTCGGTCCTTCCCATGGCGTCCCCTGGTACCGATCGTGCCGCCGCGCGCACTTCGCTGCTTCCCGTGCTCGGACTCTTTTTCGGTATCGCGGTGTCCATCGGCGCCACGCTGGGCGTCGGTATTCTGCGCCAGCCGGGACCGGTGGCCGCCGATCTGCGCGAACCATGGCTGATCATGCTGATGTGGTTTGCCGGAGCGATCTATTCGGCGGTGGGCGCTTCCAACGTTTCGGAACTGGCCACCATGATTCCACGCGCGGGCGGCTTCTATGTTTACGCCCGCGAAACCATGGGCGACGATGCCGGATTTGCAGTGGGCTGGTCCGATTTTCTGGCCAATGTGGCTCCCGCGGCTTACGCGGCGATGGCTGCGGTCGAGTTTCTGCAACGGCTGGCGCCCGCCATCGCGCCGTACGCCCAAGCGTTGGCGGCCGCGGCGATCCTGGCGTTCGCCTCCATGCAGTGGTTCGGCGTTCGCCTGAGCGCGCGCGTGCAACAAGCCGCGTCCGCCATCGCCGCCGTCGCCCTGATCGGCCTGGTGGCGGGCTGCTTTCTGGTCCATGCGCCGGGCAGCGCGCCGCCCGTTTCACCCGCGCCCGCCGCGAGTTTTATCGGGGCCTTGGTGCTGGCGATCCAGTCCATCGTGGTGACTTACGACGGATGGTACGAACCCATCTACTTCGCGGAAGAGACCCGCCATCCCGGCCGGCAGCTCCCGCGCGCCATGTTCGGGGGACTCGCCCTGGTGGCCGGCATCTACCTGCTGCTGAACGCGGCTTTCCTGCGCGCCCTCGGACCGGCCGGCCTGGCCGCTTCCAAATTCGCCGCCGCCGACGCCGCCCGGCTGATCTTCGGACGCGCCAGCGAGATCGTCATCTCGGTTGTCGCCGTGGTCATCTTACTGACGCTGCTCAATAGCGTGCTGATGAGCTCCACCCGCATCCTGTTCGCCGTCAGCCGCGACGGCCTGTTCTGGCGGCGCACCGCCCTGGTCTCGGCGAATGGCACACCTCGTCCGGCGCTGGCCGTGGCTACGCTGGTCGCGGTTGGGCTGGTGCTCAGCGGGACCGTGGATCGATTGATCGCCCTGTCGGGATTCTTCTACGTCGCCAACTACTGTTCGGCATACATTTCGCTGATTGTGTTACGCCGCACCCAACCCGACGCCCCCAGACCGTTTCGCGTACACGGCTACCCGGTCTTAACGCTGCTGGTGCTCGGCGCCAGCCTCGCGTTCCTGGTCGGCGCGGTGGTCAGCGATCGTAGGAACAGCGTTTACGCGCTGCTTCTGCTGATAGCCAGTTTCCCAGTGCGAAGGTTGTTTCGGCCAGTGCGTTAAGGACGGTCCGGCCACTTGGTTTTCCATTTCCCGCAAACTGCGATGCCATCCTGTCAGGATGGGTCTGCGGCCCACCAATCGTGATGAAAACCTTGTGGGGCGGCGCCGTGCGCCGCCGAAGAGCGGGCCTGCGAGGCCCGCGCAGGCTGCGAGCCTGCCCCACGGCGGCGGACGGAATGTCGAAAC
>JBEKMJ010000096.1:0-32782 GCA_050008575.1 Bryobacteraceae bacterium | reverse complement strand
CCCGGCCGATTGACCGGATGCGTTGATGGTGCGGGTGAGCGCGGTGCGGAAACCGGTCAGATGCGTGCCACCATCCACCGTGTTGATGTTGTTGGCGAAGCTGAAGAGACTTTCCGAATAACCGTCGTTGTATTGCAGCGCGACTTCCATCGACAGAACGCCGGCGTCGTTGGGCAACTCGCGATCGGCTTCGAAGTGGATAGGCTTATCGTGCAGTACGGACTTCCCACGGTTGAGGTGCTTGATGAACTCCGCGATGCCGCCGCTGTACAGGAACTCGTGATTCTTCACGGGGTCCACGCGCTCGTCGCTCAGGTTGATCTTCAAGCCTTTGTTCAGGAAGGCCAACTCGCGGAGGCGCTGCGCGAGCGTATCGTAATTGAATGTGGTCTCCACCATGATGGTGGGATCGGCCTTGAATGTGATACGGGTGCCGGTCTTGCGGCCGGCCTTGCCGGCGCGCACCAGGGGGCTCTTGGGATGGCCGCAGGCAAATTCCATCTGCCAGGTATAGCCTTCGCGCCAGATCTCGAGCTCCAACCGCTCGGAGAGCGCGTTCACGCAGCTCACACCCACGCCATGCAATCCGCCGGATACCTTGTAGCTCTTCGAATCGAACTTGCCGCCGGCGTGCAGCTTAGTCATCACGACCTCCGCGGCGGAGACGCCTTCCTCGTGCATATCCACGGGGATACCGCGGCCATTGTCGATGACGGTTACGGAATTATCGATGTGGATGGTCACATCGACCTGCGTGCAATAGCCGGCGAGGGCTTCGTCGACGGAGTTGTCCACCACCTCGTACACCAGGTGGTGCAGGCCCATCTCGCCGGTCGAGCCGATATACATGGCCGGGCGGAGGCGTACTGCCTCGAGGCCTTCCAGAACCTTGATACTAGTCGAATCGTAAACTTCTGCCGTTTCGTTGAACGTCGATGCCATTAGGTTTAACTCGTACTCCACGCGTTCGATCGCTGGATCCAACCGTCTGGCGATTGCCAGCACATCGGCCGCGTATTCCGTCTCAATCCATTTTCTGGTGGCTTCGTCGGGCACACTCACGAAGAGTGTGACACCCCCCAGACGCGCAAATGCCGTCCGGCGAAGCCATCTTTCGTAGTTCGCGGGACCGAGCTTGGCTTCCAGCTCCTGCTTGATTCGGTCCCAAAGATTCATACCCGATCGCCGTCAGATCGGCGTCAAATTCTCATGGGCATTACCACATAGCGGTAATGGTCTTCGGTTCCGTCGCTGACCGGACGCAATTCGCCCGCGCTCTTTTGATCTTTCAACTCGAAGGCTACCTGCTCCTGACTGGTGGCGCGCAGAAAATCGAGCAGATACTGGGCGTTGAACCCGATCTCCATGTCGGGGCCGCCGTATTCACTGGGCACGCTCTCTTCGCTTTCTCCGGTTTCGACCGAAGACGAAAAAATCTTGACTTCGCCCGCCGTGAACTGTACACGAATAGCGCGGGAGCGCTCGTCGGCAAACTGCGAGACACGCTCGATCGCCGAGCGGATCTCATCGCGATTCAGCTTGGCTGTATGTATGTTGTCCTTAGGCAAGACTTTGTCGTAGTCCGGGAAATTGCCGGTCAGCTTGCGGGTGATCAACAACCGCTCGCCAAACTGGAAGAACAGGTGGTTCTCGTCGCCGGCAAATACCAACTTGCTGTCGGCGCCGCTTTCGTCCGCCAGTTTCACGATCTCGGCCATGGCCTTCTTGGGAACGAGCGCGCGAAAGCTCTTGCCGGTGCTGGCGGCGGGCGATGCAATCTCCACATACGCGAGCCGATGACCGTCCGTCGCCACCATGGTGGTTGAATCGGTTTTCAGCAGCAACAAAGCACCGTTCAACGTGAAGCGGGATTCCTCCAGCGAGATGGCAAACGAAGTGCGCGAGATCATGGAGGCTAGCAGCTTCACTGGAATCTCCGCAATGGATTCCGGCATTTGCGGCAGTTCCGGAAAGCTTTCGCGCGACATTCCGGCAATGCGGGTACGCGATCGGCCACACACCAGACTGGCCCAATGGTTTTCCAGAAACTTGACGTTCAGATCGGCTTCGGGCAGCAAGCGCACGTAGTCTAAGAGCTTGCGAGCCGGGATTGTGCCGGATCCCTCTTTCTTAACTCTGGCTGGACAAGAACAGCGGATACCTAACTCCAGATCGGTGGCGGTAAGGGCTATCCGGTCGTTCTTGGCCTCCAACAGCACGTTGGAAAGGATGGGAATGGTGGTTTTCTTCTCGACCACACCTTGAGAAAGGCTCAGTTCTCGGACGAGGTCGGCTTTGCTGACGGTGAACTCCATGTGGTCTCAACTCCTAATCTCTTGGTCTATTTAGATACGATAGAAGAGCAGAATTCATAGGTCCTGTGAAAATTGTTGAAGGCTTCCTAAATTATACTAAATTATAGTAGTTTTGGCTAATGCCGACCTGAGGATTTCAAGCGCGGAAAGGTGCAGAAGGAGGCCGCGACCGGGTTCTTGCACAGAGTTCACAGCCGGTCCTCATAGGGCGCCTGTGGAAAACATAGGTAACCTCATTGCAGTGAATCGATTAGGGCGTGGATGATCCTGTTCAATTCCGGATCCGTATGGCGCAGCTTGTCGATCTTCTTGACGGAATGCAGCACGGTGGTATGATGCTTGCCCCCAAAAGCCCGGCCAATCTCCGGCAGCGAGGCTGGCGTCAACTCCTTTACCAGGTACATGGCCACCTGCCGGGGCACGACGATCTTCTTCGTATTGCTTTTCTCTTTGAGCTGGCTTTGGCGGATGCCGTAGCGCTCGGCTACGCCTTTCTGAATGGAATCGATGGTGACCTTGCGATCCTGCGCGTAGACCAAGTGGCGTAGAACCTGCTGCGCCATGGTCAGATTGATGGCCGCTCCGGTGAGGGAAGAATAGGCAATCAGCTTGACCAGCGCACCCTCGAGCTCGCGCACGTTGGACTTGGTCTTGGTGGCCATGAAGGTTCGGACGTCTTCAGGGAGGGCTACGCCTTCCACCTCGGCCTTTTTGTCCAGAATCGCCATTTTGGTTTCGAGGTCGGGTGGCTGGATATCGGCCATGAGGCCCCATTCGAATCGAGAGCGAAGGCGGTCGATCAGGCCGGGAATATCTTTTGGCGGCGAGTCGCTGGAGATCACGATCTGCTTTTGATGGTCGTGCAGTTCATTGAAAGTGTGAAAGAACTCCTCCTGCGTGCGATCCTTGTTGCCGATCAACTGGATGTCGTCCACCAGCAGCACATCCGCCGAGCGATAGCGATCGTGGAACTGGGGCATGCGGTCCAGGCGGATGCAGGTGATCATGTCGTTCATGAAGCGCTCGCTGGAGGTGTAGATGATGCGCATGGAGGCATGATTATTCATCAGGGAGCGGCCGATGGCATGCATCAGGTGCGTTTTGCCCATGCCCACGCCACCGTAGATGAACAGCGGATTATAGCTGCGGGACGGGTTGGTGGCGACCGACCGGGCCGCGGCATGCGCGAACTGGTTGCAGGCGCCCACGACGAAACTGTCGAACGTGAATTTAGGGTTGAGCGAGCTGACCGGCGGCGCTTCGAATTCGGCAGGTTCTCGCGACGAGGGTAGGGCGTATTCCACGCGTTCAATGGCCAGGCCGAGTTGGCGCGCCATCAGGAGCACCTGGGAAGCGTACTCCGCTTCTATCCACCGCTTGGTGCCTTCGTCAGGCACGCCGACAACCAGGGTGACGCCATCTATCCCCGTGAATTCAATACGGCTGATCCAATTCTGGTAGCTCTCGGGACTCAGTTTGGATTCCAGTTCTTTTTTGATGCGATCCCAAGGGTTCATATTTCCAGCGCTTGTCTACAGGGAGTGCCGATAGGGGTAGGCCACCGACCGCTCCTGAGTCTAGCATACCCGGCCCATTTTTCACCAAGAAAATAGCGCCTTCGTTTCGTTACGGTTACAGACTGTTTGACAGGACCGCCAACGGTTCAGGATAATGGTACTTCCCGAATGAGCGGGAGTAACTCAGTTGGTAGAGTGCGACCTTGCCAAGGTCGATGTCGCCGGTTCGAATCCGGTCTCCCGCTCCAAACCCTTCAAAGCGCACGGTCGAAACCCACTGCAGTTGGCGGTCTGGGAGGGCAGCCTGCGAGGCCGCCGCAGGCAGGGTGCCTGCCCCACATTGAATCGGGCGGTTTGGCTGCGCAATCCAATGTTCTATGAAGAAGTCCCTCTCCCTGCTGGTTTTTTCCGGCGCTTTGGCTTTCGCACAATACAAGATGGAGCCGGCTGGCGCTCCACCCACCGATCTGGCGTCCGCCTTTGCATCGGCGGTTGAGCAAAAGGGCGTCAAGATTCTGGGGGCGGACGGTTCGGTCTACTGCGAGGTGTGGTTTCGCACGCAAGTGCCGGCGGGCGCGAAATCGACCGACGATGCGGTGACGCTCTCCATTCCCCAAGGCGCGTTTCTGGGCGTGATCCGGTTCGCCGGGCCGGCGCAGGATCGGCGCGGGCAACCGTTGAAGGCGGGAACGTATACTTTGCGCTACAGCCAATATCCAGTGAACGGCGACCATCAGGGGGTGGCGCCACAAAGGGACTTCGCGGTGCTGGTGCGCGCGGGAGACGACAGCGATCCGAAAGCGACACCAGGGTTCGATGCGCTGGTGGCCTTGAGCGTGAAGGCGTCGGGTACGCCGCATCCGGCAGTGCTGAGCATCTGGAATTCGACGAGCGACAAGTTCCCCAATTTCAGCAGACAGAGCGATCACGATTGGGTGCTGGACGTGAAGGTGGGGGATGTGCCGATTTCGATCATTCTAGCGGGGAAGGTGGAAGGGTAGTGCTGCCGATCGGTTTGGCCTCAACGCCCTGAGCCGGACTATTTGCATTTGGCGGTTTTTGCGGTATGCTGGAAACCGGGGCCAGCTTGCGACCGACCCCGGGTTTCGCGCTGGCTTTACCGGCGTTTAAGCCAGATCACCAACGTCTTGAACCGGCCCACAAGAGGGAGCCGGAAGTCAAGTAGTAGAAGGAACATAAAGCGTTTCCTCCTTTCTAGCTTCAGAGTGGAGGGCCGGGCCACTAACCCGGCTCTCCCGAAACGAAGCTCCACAGTTCATTTCGGCAGCCTGCTCACTCCACTTTCCACCAGAACCCAAAAACAGACTCTAGCAGGAGGCCGTGGTGCGGCGATATTCCCCGGTGGGGATACACTGGCACGCGAAGATGAGTGCATGGCTTGACTTTTCGCACGATCTAGTGTATCTTGATAGAGATTGGTATATTTGCCGAATCTCGAAGCTGCTACAGCCGATGAAGTGCTCGGGTGGGCATTGCCTACGTATGGCGATTCGCTAGCCATCTCCACCAGCTTCCAGAAAGAGGGAATGGTGGTGATCGACATGGCCACGCGCATCAATCCCAAGGTGCGCGTCTTCACTATCGACACAGGGCGTCTGCCCGAGGAGACGCACCAGATGATGGAGACCGTGCGGCAGCGCTACGGAATCCCGGTGGAGATTGTTTTCCCTGAAGCGGCTGAGGTGGAATCCATGATCGCGCGGCACGGTCCGAACCTGTTCTACCGTGACGTGGCGCTGCGGAAACTCTGCTGCCACATCCGCAAAGTGCGGCCCCTGGAGCGTAAGCTGGCCACCCTGAGCGCCTGGGTGGTGGGGCTGCGCCGCTCGCAGATGGAATCGCGCGCGGATATCGCCAAGGTTGAAGAGCGCGATGGCACGGTGAAGATCAGCCCACTGGCGGACTGGAGCCGGCAGGAAGTGGAAGACTACATCCGCCGGCACGACGTTCCGGTGCATCCGCTGTACGCCAAAGGCTTCCCGAGCATCGGTTGCGGGCCATGCACGCGCGCGACTTTCGACTGCGAGGATGAGCGCGCCGGCCGCTGGTGGTGGGAGCAGGATGCGGAGAAGGAGTGCGGCATCCACATCGCGCCCAGCGGCCAGGTGATGCGGCAAGTGGACGCGCTGATTGCGGAAATCCGGCCGGCGAACTCGGCTAGCGTTTAGCTTTCAGGTTAAGTCGCTTTCGCACCTTGGCGGCGTCGAACCCGCGACCTGGATGCGCGGCTCCGGTGCGGCCACCTTCCTCGGCGTTCCACTAGAAGCAGGCGAGTCCTGGAGGAACCCGCGCACCTGGAGGTCCGCCCCACAACGGGGTGGTATTCTGGAACTTACCATGCCGGTTCCCACCCCGGGGCGTGAGGGCGAAGCCCCGTCGCTGGTCCTTCAGGAGCTTTCCACACAGTCGGACCTTTCGGCTTCCGCCGGACTCCCGTCCGCGGGCGAGGCGCAATTTCCGACCGTTCGCGGCGGGGCAAATCGTTTCGCTGGTGGGCACATGGATGCGGAACGTGGCGCAGGCCTGGTTGGTCTACCGGCTGAACGCATTCGGTATTGCTATTGGGTACGGCTTGGTTTTGCACGCGGATCCCGGTGTTCGCCTTCGGGGCGTTGGGCGGGCTGGCGGCGCTCACCCTCAGCGGCCGAGTGCATTGTGTGGCACATTATGACGCTGGCCATAGTGCTGGGAACGATCAGCGCATTCGATATGCCGGGCCGGCAGTCGCTGATCGTCCGGATGACCAGCACAGAAGATCTGCTGCATGCCATTTCGATGAATTCGGCGATCTTCAACGGCGCGCGCGTGGTGGGAGGCTTCAAATACGTCCACGAGCACCGCGCCGTGCGCACACTGCTGGGCGTGCTGGGCGTGATGGGCGCGACGGGATCGGGAGCGGTGGCCGGCACGCTGGTGTTCGGCGCCAGTTTTCTGCGTGTTCGCATGGTCGAAGATTTTCTACTTATCGCTGGCGGCGATGCCGCCGATCGGATATAGCGTGATGCGCCAAATGGCTTCGGCCAATACCCCGATCCAGACTTTGATTCCCGATGAATTCCCTGGGCGGACCATGGCCTTCTATACGATGACGGTGGTTGGGTTGGGACCATTCGGCAGCTTGGCGGGCGGAGCGCTGGCGCGAGCTCACGGTGCCCGGCTGGCGGTGGCGGACGGGGGCATACTCGCCATGACCACGGCCTGCATTTTCCGCATGAAGAGACGCGTCTTTCGGGAGGTGAGATAGGTGGCGCTCCGTTTGAAGGCCATGCTGAAAGCGATGATTCTAGCGCTCGTGATGGCTGCGGCTGCCGCCGCGCAATCCGGCGTGGACGTGAGCCAGGCGCGCGAGATCTTCGGCGAGATCGGCGGCATCCTGCAAGACCTGCACGATATTACCGGATTCAAAATCAAGCATAAGGTGCCGGCAGAGATCATCACGCGCGACAAGGTAAAGGAATTCCTGCAACAGCGGATGAAGGAGGCCACGTCGCCCGAGGAAGTCCGGGTAGAGGAGCTGACGCTGAAGAAGTTCGGACTGGTGCCGCAGGATTTCGACTTGGCCAAGAACACGGTCGATTTGCTGACCGAACAGGCGGCGGCGTTTTACGATTTCCATCGCAAGCGCATGTTTATTACCGACTGGACGCCTTCCGCAACGCGCGAGCCCGCGCTGGTACACGAGCTGGGCCATGCGCTGGCGGACCAGAACGTGAACCTGGAGAAGTTCATAAAGCAGGGACAGAAGAGCGACGACGGTTCGTTGGCGCGGCTGGCGGTGATGGAGGGACAGGCCTCCTGGCTGATGGCCGAGTATCTTGCCCGCAAGGCGGGGCAATCGCTGGCCACCTCGCCGGCGCTGCTGGAGACCATGGCGCACACCATCGAATCCGGCGCGAGCGAGTTTCCGGTTTTCGAAAGCGAGCCGTTATACCTGCGGGAGACGCTGGTGTTTCCTTACAGCCAGGGGATGCTGTTTCAGAACGCGGTCTACGGCCGCCTGAAGCAGAAGGCGTTCGAGGAAGTCTTTCGCCGGCCGCCCGTATCGACGCAGCAGATCTTGCACCCGGATAGCTATTTTTCAGGTTTGGCGCCGGTGCAACCGGCTTTGCCGCAGCTTGCGGATGGGCACGGCTACAAGCGGATCGCGGAAGGCAACATGGGGGAGTTGGATCACGCCATCCTGCTGGAGCAGTATGCGGGGCGCGAGGAATCGAAGGCTGTTTCGACGCATTGGCGGGGCGGCGCGTACGCGCTCGAGGAGCATCGTTCGCCGGAGCGGGTGGTGCTGCTGTATGCCGTCGAGTGGGACGATGCCGCGGCGGCCGCGCGGTATTTCAAGTTGTATCGCCAGGTGCTGGAGAAGAAGTGGAAGCATCTGGCGATTGAATCGGAAAGCGCCACGACGATCGCTGGCACGGGCGACGACGGTCACTTTCTGGTGCAGTTGACGGGCAAGGTGGTGAGCAGCCTGGAAGGCGCGGAAAACTCCGTAGCTGTACGGTAAACTGTGGAGATTATGCCGAAACGTGCTGTGCTCCGCATACTGGCTGGGGTCTGGGTGGCGGCCATGGCGAACGCCGCGGAGGTGCCGCGCCCTTCACCCGATTTCGCGATCAATATGATGAGCGGAGAACAGATCCAGTTGAGCCAGTACAAAGGCAAAGTGTGCGTGGTGGCGTTCATCCTGACCACTTGTCCGCATTGCCAGAAGACGGTCGGGTATCTTTCCACCATGCAGAACGAGTACGGTCCGCGCGGTTTTCAGGTGATCGCCAGCGCCATCGAGGACATGGCGAAGATGAACGTGCCGGACTTCATCAAGCGCTTTCAGCCGCCTTTTCCGGTGGGTTTCAGCAGTCAGAACGATGTGGATGGGTACTTGCAACACCCGGTGATTCTGCGGCTGCTGGTGCCGCAGCTTGTATTTATCGACCGCAATGGGACCATCCGGGCGCAGTATGGGGGCGACGATAAATTCTTCGCGGAGGAGCAGGACAAGCATCTTCGGGAGCAGATCGAGGCACTGCTGAAGGAAGCGCCAGCGGTGCAGAAGAAGCGTCCCCCCGCGCCGAAGAAGCCGTCGTAAAAAAGTGCACCAACTTCACCAATTGGTGATATGATGGTTGCATGAAGCGAGCAACCATTACGATTGGGGGGGACCTGGAGAAGGCGATCGAGTCGTACGCAAACCGCCTGGAGGTAGCCCCCACATTCACGGCCTTGGTGCAGGCGGCACTCAGGGAGTACTTGGCGCGCAGAGGCGCTGTCGCGCCGGCAAATCCGCTCCGGATAACGGCGGCCAAGAAGGGCAGCGGCAAGGCCGATATCAGCCAAGACCACGACCGGTACTTCGCGGCCGATGCCTAAGCCCGTTCTGGCCGATTCGGGCCCGTTGTATGCGCTAGCCGATCCATCGGACCAGTATCATGTGCAAGCCCAGGAGCAGCTTGCGCGATTGACCGCGGGCGGCCGCTTCGTGGCTATCGCCTATCCGACTCTGGCCGAATCGCATACCTTAATTCTGCGGCGGCTGGGCACGGCCTATGCGCAACAATGGCTTCAGGAGATCACGGACGGCTCCGCGCTGATCAATCCGGAGCCCGGCGATTACATCCAAGCTTCAAGCCTGATCGCGGCCTACACGGACCAGCCGCTCACCATGTTCGACGCGGTCGCGGCCGCAGTGGCGGAACGGCTGAGCCTGGCTGTGTGGACTTACGACCGGCACTTCGACCTGATGGGATCGAAGCGCTGGCAGTAGCCAGCCCTCCGACCCGGATTATAATCGGCGAATGCTTAACTGCTTTCGCTGGATGCTCCTTCTGTTCACGCTCGACTGCGCGGCGCAGTCGCCACCTGCGCTAACCACTGCCGAGTATGAGCGTGCCGAGAAGTTCATGGCGTACAACACCGACCCCCTCGTGTATCACGCGGTGCATCCGGCGTGGATTGGCGATGAGCGGCTGTGGTATCGGGACACCGGCGCGGACGGCAGCCGGTTCGTGCTCTTCGACACGGCGAGGCTGACCAAAGAGCCGGCTTTCGACCACACCAAGCTGGCGGCTGCGCTCTCGGCGGCGGCGGGGAAGAAGTTCGAGGCGAATAAGCTGCCGTTCAACGCGATTGAGCTCTCGGCCGACGGCGTATCCGTTTCATTCAGCGCCAACGGGCAGCGGTTTCGCTGCGATCGGCATGGCAGCCAATGCGAGAAGGAAAAAAGCGGTGGGGCGAGCGGTCCATTCCGGGTTGACGCTCCTTCGCCCGACAAGAAGAAGGCGGCCTTTATCCGCGAATACAATTTGTGGGTCCGCGATCTCGCCACCGGCAAAGAGACGCAGCTTACCACCGACGGCGTGAAGGACAACTCCTACGCGCTCGATGACGCCGGCTGGATTAAGACGGGCCGTACGATCGTGGCGTGGTCGCCGGATTCGAAGAAGATCGCCACATTCCAGCAGGACCAGCGCAAGGTGGGCGAGATGTACTTGGTCGAAACCATGGTGGGGCATCCCACGCTGCATGCGTGGAAGTATCCGCTGCCGGGCGATGAGACGGTGGCGACGATCCGGCGGGTGATCGTGGATGTGGAAACGGGACAGGTGGTCCCGCTGCAGATGCCGCCGGACCCGCACCGGTCCACGTTGTGCGATCACGTGGTGTGCGGGATCGGCAGCGAATGGGTGGATGTGGAGTGGAGTCCGGATGCGAGCCAGCTTGCGTTCGTTTCCACGTCGCGCGACCACAAGCAGGCGACGTTGCGGGTGGCCCGCGCGGCGGATGGCGCGGTGCGCGATGTGATGGAAGAGCGCAGTGCGACACAGTACGAATCCGGCCAGGGTAAGGCGAATTGGCGGTTTCTGCCTGCGTCCAATGAAGCGATCTGGTATTCGGAGCGCAGCAATTGGGGGCATCTCTATTTGTACGATCTGGCCACCGGCAAGCTCAAGAACCAAATCACGTCGGGTGACTTCGTGGTGACCGAGTTACTGCGCGTGGACGAGAAGGCGCGGCTGCTGTACTTCCTGGCGGATGGGCGGGAAAAGGGGCGCGACCCTTATTTCGATCACTTGTATCGCGTGGGGTTCGATGGGAGCGGACTGACGCTGCTGACGCCCGAGGATGCGCAGCACGAAGTGACTTTCTCGCCCACGGGACGCTACTTTGTGGACAGTTACTCGAAGGCCGATGCGGCACGCGTCTGCGTGTTGCGCGATGCCGATGGGAAGCTGCTGGCGACGCTTGAAAAGGCGGACGTCTCGAAGCTGGAAGCGGCGGGATGGAAGGCGCCGGAGCGGATCGCGGTGAAGGCGCGCGACGGCGCGACGGATCTTTACGGCCTGATGTTCAAGCCTACCAACCTCGACCCGGCGAAGAAGTATCCGATCGTCAACTACATTTATCCGGGGCCGCAGTCCGGGAGCCTGGGCGTGTACGGCCGGTCGTTCGCCGCGGCGCGCGGCGATGCGCAGGCGCTGGCGGAACTGGGATTCATCGTGGTGATGATCGACGGCATGGGCAACCCGCAACGGTCGAAGAGTTTCCACGACGCGTATTACGGCAACATGGGAGACAACACGCTGCCCGACCAGGTGGCCGGCATGCGGGAACTGGCGCTGCGGTATGCGTGGATCGACATCGAGCGGGCGGGAATTGCCGGACACTCGGGCGGCGGCTACGCGGCGGCGGATGCCATGTTCAGGTATCCGGACTTCTTCAAGGTGGGAGTGTCGGAGGCGGGCAACCACGACAACCGGGAGTATGAGGACGATTGGGGCGAGCGGTATCAGGGGCTGCTGAGTAAGTCGGAGAAGGGCACTAACTATGACGATCAGGCGAATCAGAATATCGCCAAGAACCTGAAGGGGCACTTACTGCTGGCGCATGGCACGATGGATACGAATGTGCCGCCGTATAACACGCTGCTGGTGGTGAATGCACTGATCAAGGCGAACAAGGATTTCGACTTACTGTTGCTGCCGAACAGGCATCACGGGTTTGGGAGTGAGCCTTATATGGTGCGGCGGCGGTGGGACTATTTTGTGCGGTATTTGTTGGGGGCGGAGCCGCCGAAGGAGTATGAGTTGAAGGGCTCGGGGGGTGCGGGCGGCGGGGGTGGGCCGGAGTAGGTAGCGTACCCCAGAGCAGCGGAGAGAAGCGGACACGATGGCCAAATACAAGCTGACGCTCAATGTGGAGCGGTCCGTAATCGCGCGGGCCAAGCGCTATGCGAAGCAGCGCGGCACCTCACTGTCCAAGATGGTGGAGGCTTACCCGGCGTTGATCTCGGCGCCACCGCCGGCGAGGATGCCGCCGGTTCTGCGCTCGCTACGCGGAATTCTCAAGAGGGCAGATCCCGCTGACTACAAGAAACACCTGGCTGAAAAGTACCTATGAAAGTTCTCGTTGATGCGAAGGTAGTGCTGGACGTTCTGCTCGACCGTCAGCCCCACTTCGCGGCGAGCGTTGCGGTATGCTCCTCCATCGAAGGCGGCGCCGTGGAGGGGTGCTGTCGCCGCACGCGATTACCACCATCCATTACCTGATTCGCAAAGATGCAGGCGCGGCGAAGGCCAGGCAGACGCTTAAGGCAATCCTGCGCGTTTTCGGCGTGGCGATGGTGGATGAGCGCGTCGCCCTGGAGGCGTTGGAAATGCCGTCGCCGGATTTCGAGGATTCGGTCACGGCAGCAGCCGCCGCATTGGCCGAGTGCGACCTCATTGTGACGCGGGATCCCAAGGGGTTCCGCGGATCGCCCGTCCAGAGGCGGCCGTGCATCTTTTCGGGTAACCTGGATCAACACAACGGAAGCCGCGGCTATGTCGCGGTGGCGGAGACGAGTTGCAGGTTGTCCAGATGGCGGTAGTCGTTGGGATTGTTCGTGACGAGCGGAGCAGGCAAGAGCAGCGCGCTGGCGGCCATCCAGGCATCGGGCCGTGCCGATCGGCCGTCCCATGCGGGCGCTCTCGTTTCGAATAGCAGCCCAGATGGAGCACAAGTGGCTGTCGGTGTGAAGTACGGAGAAGTCGCCCAGATACTCTTCCAGCAGGTCGCGTTCAACGCGCCATGGCGCATCTCTGCAAGAGTCATGAACGAGACGACCAACTCAAAGCCGCGCGGACGTGCGGGTGTTTCGCGGGCACTCAGACATCGAATACAAGCTGGTTTCATCGGTGGGGCGAGGTTCTCACACGTCCAGATCGCGGGAGAAATATGAGCAAAGCCTCTTTGAGATATTTCAAAGAGAAGCTCACGGATTTCTTGCAACGCTACCAGCGAGCGACTGGGAGTGGCTCTCTCTAGCTCAACACCATGGCCCGCCGACGCGGCTACTGGATTGGACGCACAATCCACTGGCTGCGCTCTATTTTGCGGTGGAGGCGAACCCAGAACTAGATGGCCAAGTATTTGCGCTCAGCGCTCCTGGCAAGGCTTCGGCTTCGGTCCGAGCGGCACCACCGTTTAATATTAAGTACTCAGTGAAGTATTACCCGAACATCGTGACCCAGCGCATCCGAGCGCAAGAAGGGGTCTTCGTCGCATGCGCCGAACTGGAGGTGCCACTGGACCGTGCCCTTCGCGGCGATTGGCGCGTGGAGAGCCTGCGGATTCCGGCCTCGCGCAAAGAGCATCTTCGATACGAGCTGTATCGACTCGGCGTCCACGCTTCTTCATTGTTCCCGGACCTTGATGGTCTCGCCTCGCGAATTCGGTGGCAGCACGGAATCTCGTCGCCGTTTGAGACCGCGATTTGAATCTCTCTAGATGCGGCGGCGTATATGCGGAGTTCCGGCAAGCCTAAATCAGAGATCCTCAGGGCGGAGCCCCGTGTGCTTCGCTATCTTGGAGAGCGCAGCCGGGCCGGCTTCTTCGCTGTCGTGAAAACAGAACGTGTAATTGGTCCAGCCGGCACGTTGCAGCTTTCGATGGGAACCGACCCTGTGTCTTGAGGGTCCAGCCGAGACGCAGGAGGGCAGCATAGACTCTTTTGGCCTTAGTTGCGCGCCAAACGCTCACGCGGCAAAGAGGACCTTGAGCGGTTCGGGGACATCCTCGCCGCTTTCGATCATGTCAGCCAATACCTGAAGGGCTATTGACTTCACTTTTCGGGTTGCCTCTTCTTCGGTGGCGCCGTAGGCCATTACGCCTGGGAGGTCCGGCACGGAAGCAAGGATTCGACCGTCCTCTTCGCGTTCCAGTTCGACACGGATGGGCTGGATTTCTACCATGCTATGTCCTATTGTAGCGGAAGAGCGGGGCTTAAGCCCCGAGCCGGCTAAAGCCCGCCCTCCAGTTCGCCGTCCGAGAGAAGGTCGAAGATTAAGGGGCGAGCTTCGCCCGCCTTGACCGGCTAAAGCCGTCCTACCTCTAATCGCCGGAAACGGTTTCGTACTCGCGGACGGGGGCTGGCTTTGAGGCGGCTAGCGCGCCTAGGGTGACGTGAATCGTTGGCATGGCGCCGGTGTCGAAGGATTCCTGCACCTTGCTTTGGTCGTGCTGTCTCTCTCGCGCGAGCTGCCGGCGCAGACGGGCCTCGAATTCGGCCATCTGCTCCTCGATGCTCTTCACCTTGTTCTTGTTGGCTACCATATCTTCGCGGTAGCGCTTCAGGAAGTAGCCGATAGTCTCCACGCGGATGCGGATGGAACCGGTGGGCTTGTTCTCGTCGATATCCTTGAAGCAGAAATACGGCGTGCCGGAATGCTCCACCACCTCTTCCACCACCGAGTAAATGGGCGCGTCATGGCCGCACTTAAAGCTCGATAGCTCCAGAGCTACTAAGTTAGGATGCCGGCCGGTATACTTAGCCGCCCACACTTTGCGCGAGGTGTTCTCACTGTAGGAGTTTTTCCACACGTCGTCGATGTTCATCGGATGCGGAATCTCGCCCGATTCGACTTCCGGCCCGAACAGGCGCCAGATCATGTCCTCGTCGATGGGCAGCGAGTCCTGGGTGAAGACCGGATAACCGAGCTTTTGGAACTCTTCCAGGATTTCGTGGTTCACGCCGGGGTCATTGTGATAGGGGCGTCCCAGCACCACCACGCCGAGACGGTCCTCGCGCTCGAGTTCTTCCAGTACCTGGCGCGCTTCGCCGCGGATAGTCACGTTGTTGTAGTAATCGAGGGCGCGATAACCTTCCTGGACGGCGCGCGCGTTTTCTTCGGCGGAGAGTCCGAAGATATCCTTGAATTCCTCGAACATCTGGCGCTCGAAGACGTCGGGCTTCGAGAGATTGACGAAGGTGTCCATGAAGCGGACGCCCCTCTCCTTGAATAAATCGCCTTCCTTGGTGAAGGCGGCTTTCACCGCGGCCGGCGTGGTGGCGACGGTGGGGCAGGAACGGCTGGCCTGCACGCCATGCAGATCGCTGGTGAGGCAATCGATCATTGGGAAGAAGACGATGTCGAGCGGCTTTTTTGCGTGCACCACGAACAGCAGATTGTGCACGTGCGGAATGCCGAGCTTCGACGGGAAGCAGGGGTCGATGGCGCCGCGTTTGGCGCCCTCTTTGTAAAGCTGCTCGCTGGTGTAGTCGGAGTAGACGATGTTTTCCGGCTTAATGCCCAGCGACGCGAAATAGCCCGTGAAGACCGGCGTCATCGAGTACATGTTGAGCACGCGCGGCATGCCGATGCGGATTTCGGAGCGCTTCTTCATCAGCTCCACGCGTTTCTTGGCGGACGACGTGAGAACGAACTTGGGCAGTGGGTCGGCCACTATAGGCGCGTCCGGCACGCGGAAAACCGCTTTGGCGGATATCTCGACGAAGTTGGGATTAGCCTTCTTGATCTTGTCCAGACTGCCTTTGATCTGGCGCATGTCGTCGACGCTCTCGACGGTGCCCTTTTCGCAGGTAGCGATGATGAGGCGCTGCGATCCGGCTTCGAGCGGGACTTTGGTCTTCACCGGAGGCTTGTAGTCCGCATTCATGACCGTGGTTTTCACGTCGATGAAGGTGCGCAGACATTTATTCTTGCAGAAGTAACAGCGGGTAGCTTCTTCGCGGGTTGTCTTGTAACTGATCTTCGAGATGGCGTCCATCCCGATGAATGTGGAGATGCGGCCGTGGTCCCAGAGGCGTCCGGCTTCGAGCGCGGAACCAATGGCGCCAGCCTCGCCGCAATGTTCGTGCACGATCACGTCGGCGCCATGCTCCTTGCCCTTGAAGCGCGACTCGATGAAATCCACTTGCGCCTTTACGGCGGCCAGGTTGTATTGCGTGCCGCCTTGCAGCAGGAAGCGGCGGCCGATGGCGGAGAGGTTCGGAATCTGCGAAACGTAGAGCCAGATGTTCTTGGGCAGCACGTTGCAGAGGCCGGCCATGATCTCTTCCGGCTTCCAACCCTGGCGCTGGAAATCCACGATGTCGGACTGCATGAACACGGCGCAGCCATATCCGAAGCTGGGGTAGCCGTTGGCCGCGAAAGCCGTGTCGGCATACTGTTCCACGGGCACGTTGAAGCCTTGCGCGGTGGATTGCAGGAAGTAGCCGTTGCCGGCGGAGCACTGCGTGTTCAGCTTGAAGTCTTTGACGCGTCCGTCTTTCAGGATGATGATCTTGATATCCTGCCCGCCGACGTCGCAGATGACGTCCACATCGTCGTAGAAGTGCAGACCGGCTTGCGTGTGGGCCACGGTTTCGACCAGCGCGGCATCCGCACCGATCACGTCTTTCAGAATATCCTTGGCGTAGCCGGTCGTGCCCACGCCGAGAACTTTGAGCGTGGCGCCCTGCGCGGAGATCTGCGCCTCCAGCTTGCCCATCACCTCGATAGTGTCTTCGATGGGATTGCCTTTCGAAAGCTGGTAAGTCTTGGCCAGGATGCGGCGCTCTTTATCCTTCGAGAGCAGCACGGCCTTGGTGGAAGTCGAGCCACCGTCGATGCCGACGAAGCCTTCCACCACTTCGCCCGGCTGGAAGGTGGCCGCGACGAACTTCTTGGTGCGGTATTTTTCCTTGAAACGCGCCAGGTCGCCGGCGTCCTTAGCCAGTCCGCCGGTGCCTCCGCGCTTGGACTTCTCTTCTTCGCGGCCCACGTTGACGTACCATTCGAGCTTGTCGAAGCCGATGTAGCGGCCGACCTCGGCGTCTTCGGTCTTGCCGAATTCCACCGAGCCGATGGCGGCGAAATACTGGGCGTTATCGGGCGTGCGGATCAGGTCTTCGGGCGGAACGCCAGCCGGTAGTTCGGTGCCGCGCTCCTCCCAGATTTTCGGGATGTTGTGCTTCCAGCAATCGCGCATGCCCTTGATGTAACAGTTAGGACCGCCCAGCAGGAGCACCACGGGCAGCAGCGTATTGCCGCGCGTGAGCACGGAAAGATTCTGCATGACGATGGCTTCGAACAGCGATGCCATCAACTGGTCGGGGGGCACGCCCATCTTCTGCAGGCCGTTGATGTCGGTTTCCGCGAACACACCGCACTTGCCGGCGACGGGATGCAGCTTCAGGCCCTTGTAACCCATTTCGCAAAGCTGCTCGGTGGGAATACGCAGCTTGGCGTTGATCTTGTCGATGACCGCGCCGGTGCCGCCCGCGCACTTGTCGTTCATGGACGGCATCTTTTTCTTGCGGCCGGTTTCGGGGTCCTTCTTGAAGATGATGATTTTGGCGTCCTGGCCGCCGAGCTCGATCACCGATCCGCATTCCGGGTACAACTTTTCCACGGCGAGCGAAACGGCGTTCACTTCCTGGACGAACTTCGCGCCCAGGTGCTTGGCCATGCCATTGCCGCCGGAGCCGGTGATGAACATGCGCGACTGACTGGCCTGAAAGCCGTCGATTTCCGTTTCGAAGCGCTTCAGGAACTCCAGCACCTTTTCGGGCTGTTTGGTGTCGTGGCGTTTGTAGTCCGACCAGAGGATCTTGTCGGCCTCGTCCACGACCACCGCTTTCACGGTGGTGGAACCCACGTCCATTCCGATGAAGAATTGTTTGTCCATGGTGGTTACCGGGCTAGTTAGTCAGGGCGGCCTGCGAGGCCGCCGCAGGCTGCGAGCCTGCCCCACAGCGCATCTGCTCCGCGATGTGCATCACGAAGTTGGCGGCCAGCCCTACGACGCCTTTGCTGTGTGGCACGTGGTATACGGGACGCTTCGACTCGGGGTGGGCGTCCACCCAGGCGCGGCAATCGTCGAGCGACAGGCCGGTGCGCTCCAGCACTTCGGCCATTTCCTTCTTGGCTTTGTTCTTGGCTTCGCCGAGCGCCATCTGCACGCGCGAATGGGCGTTGATCTCGCCTTCGCCGGAAGTCTCGACCGGCAGGTAGATCATGTCCTTGTAGTTCGAGACGACCGCGGATTGCGCGCCATCCGATTGTGTAGAAGGCATGCAGCCGAAGGGCTTCACGGACAGGACCATATGGGCCAGGTCTTTGTTCGAGTAATAGATATTCTTGGCGACTTCCAGGTGGCCCTCGCCGCCGCCGGCGCGGGAGTTATAGAAAGGATGGCCGAGGCGCTGCAATTCGTACTGATCGGCCAGGTGATGGGCGATGTCGCCGAGCGCGCCGACGATCTTGTGATATTCGTTCTTAAAGATGGCTTCGGCGAGTTTCAGCTTGGCGACTTTATTGCGAAAACTCCACTCGATTTTGACGCGCTTGTCGAGACGCCACATGGGCGGCAGGACCGCGCCTTCTTCGAGGCCCTTGAAGTCTTTGTACTTCTGCACCACCTGGTGAATCATGTACATGATCCAGGTGCCGATGGGCTCCACCAGCACCTGCGCGCCCTCGCGCTGCAGGAAGTTGAACATATTGAAGTTGCCGTCGCCTTCGGTGGTTTGCGCCCAGAATTCGCCGGTGATCTTGACGATGGGTTTTACGCGCAGGCGGTCGATTTCGACTTCGTTGAACGCGTCGCGGCAGCGGTGCAGGGCGGGGATGTATTCATCGCCCTTCAACTGGTTGACGAACTTGCCGATGTACTCGGCGGTGTCCTTGAAGCCGCCCAAATATTTCGTCAGGCTGTCGCCGAGTTGCCAGGGCTGCTTCTTGCGGAACACTTCATGCATGTACTCCATGCATTCGTCGAGCTTCTGGTCGGTTTCGCCGGCGTTCACTTCGTACGGCCGAACCGCGTAAGCGACTTCGTTCAACACGTCGCCGCAGTTCAGCGCGTTGAGGATGCCGAGGAAGAAATCCAGGTTCATTTCGAGGCCGGCTTCGGCGTCGGACTGGCTCAAGCCGCCGGACTGCTGGAACAGCAGCACGCGGAAACCGTCGAAACCCGAATTGCGCAGCGCCAGGCGATACTCGGCTTCGTACATGCCGAAGCGGCAAGGTCCGCAGGCGCCGGCGGTGAAGAAGACGTACCGGTCGATGATTTCCTGCTTGGTGAGCCCCTGCTCTTCCAGGCTTTGCAGATACTGCACGAGGTTCCCAACGGTGAAGTACGTCGGGTTGCACTGGCCGTTGTTGCCGTATTCCTTACCGGCCTGAAACGCGCTGACATTAGGTGTGGGCACGGCTTCGGCGATGTAACCGAGACCTTCGAGCGCGCCGTGGACGAGTTTCTCATGCTTCCAGGTGAGGCCGCCGAACAGCAGGGTGGTCCGGGAGCGCTGTTCCTTGGTGAACGGATGCTCCACCGGTTTCTTGAACTGATGGGTCTCGCGCTTGACGACGCCAGCTTCGCGTTCCAGGCGGGCGCGCTCTTCAGCCAGGCGTTTTTGGATGATATCTTCGATGCCGGAATTGATCTGGACCAGACCGGCGGGCGGTGCGGCTTTCGGTTCAAACGGCTGAGTGCTCATAAGTGCTCCCTCTGAGTTCGGGACGGTTTAGGTACACCCCTCCCGATTGACTGCATCTTCGCCTGTTAAGCCATTGGAAATAAAGAGGCATGCAGCGAATGGCGGGTTTTTCAACAGGAATGGCGCGTATGGAGGGTGAGCGGGGGGTATGGTTTGGCACACCGCGGCGGATGCCAGCCGCTCTATCGGTGGATCAAGAGTGCGAGGAGGTAGTCGTGCGCGATCGGCGTGAGAGATGATTTGCCTGTTCGAGCAAATCTTCCGCGAGGCTCATCGCTTGCAGCAGAGTGCCCGGAGGCTCCGTGGAAAGTAGCGGCTCCCTTGTAACTTGGCTCTACGACACCTTTCTCCGCCTGGCAATTTCGGGTTTAGGCGGCGTCAACGCTTCCAATTCTCCGATGGGCGCGGGAATCTGTTTGTACCCGGTAACTCCGCGGAACTGTTCTTGCGCAACCAGGAGCCTCGACCCTACCCAACGCTGGCGCTGGTCGCCGCCGCACCGGCGATTCACTTTTCTTGCAACCCTGCTCCACAATGGAGAACGCCGACTCGATCACATTGGTGCTGGCGAGGGTCTTTCGGAGTTACGTCGGGACGTGCAGCCGATGCACGGTCAGCATGTTGAGCGCCAGCTTGGCACCGGCATGGTCGTCAACAGCGCAGGCCGCGCTGAGCTTCTTCGCGGCCTCCGGTTTCTGTTCGTCTGTCAGACGATTCAATACGTTGCGGCGCCTGTGGACTTGGCAGCGCCGGATCGCCCGCGGTCAGTGCCTTGGCACAGTCCGGAATGTCGAGCCGCGGTTCCGTGAAATCGAGTCCGCTACTTACTAGGTCATTGAGTAACTCGCTCATTACCATCGCGTTTTCCGTGGCTCCTTGCCGTATGCCTAAAATCGTTTTCCGCCCGTCCCGCCCTATTCCCGACGCCGCCACCATCCGCGGACCTTCGAACGGCGTCGCATCGATCGGCAACGCGCATAGCGGTCTCTTCTCCAGCCGACGCTCCATCATCCGCTTCCACTTCGCCCGGCTCGCCTCGACGAAATGTTCGCCGGCCGCGCTCTTCTCCAAACTGTACGCTTCGGTGAACTGAGGAATGGCTTGCCCGTATTTCCCGGCGCTCCAGGCCGAGCATCAACTTCTCCCAGACCGTTGCCGTCAGCGGTTCCCCGCGGTGGAACGTCTCATAGTTGCCCAGCCGCACTTCCTTGTCGTCCGTGGTGCGCACGCGGGGCCGCTCCACTGGCACTTACTGTCCAGCACGGCGCAGTAGCCCCGCTCGCTACCCCACTTATTGGCTTGGCCGTCCTTTCCGCCAGGCTCTGGCTGCGCTCGCCGACCAGACTAGCAGGGCTGCGAGCGGGGAGTCGCTACTTCCTACGATCTACCGGACATTCTCACCCCCGGGAGTCATTGGGATCGTTGAGGCCGCTCCAGCACCCGGATCACTCCCGCCAGGCACAAACGCGCCATCCAAAAAGCCAACGCGAACGTCGTCCCCGCCATCGGCAACAAAGCCAAGAACCCAAATCCGTTCATCGGAATGCTCCCTTACTGGCCGCCAGCCATCCCCGCCGCGGCCGAACCGATGTCCGCGGCCACCTGCGGCGCCGCCGGCACGCCGAATATACGGGCCAGTTCGTCCGTCCGCTCCGCATACAATTCCACGGCATCGCCAACCTCCACCAGCTCGAACAACTCTTCTACGTCGGAGTTATGCATGCGGATGCAGCCGTGCGACGCGGGCCGCCCGATCGAGCGGGGACTGCTGGTGCCGTGTATCCCGTAGCCTTTGCGGCTGAGTCCGATCCAGCGCGGTCCCAGCGGGTTGCGCTTGCCCGGAGGCACCACTTTGCCCGGCCCGTACCAGGTGGGGTGCGAAACCCGCGCCGCCACTGTGTAGCTGCCCGCCGGGCTGGGCGTGGCGGCCGCGCCCACTGCCACCGGATAGATCTTCGCCACGCGGCCGTCTTCCACCAGCGCCAGCTTGCGATCCGGAATGCTCACCACGATGCGCCGCGCCACCGGCCGCGTCTCCTGCGCCAGCGCTTCGCCGGCCGCCACCAACAGCGCCGCCAGCGCCCGAAAGTATTTCAACTGCCACCGCGTATTCATGCACATCCGGAATGCAGGCCAGGGGCCAGCGCTATCCGGCTGATTCCGCGTGCGGTGCGTGTCCGGCGGGACACGCAGTGTGTTCACGCGAGTGTGAACACGGCACGTTGAGAACGTGCGCCACGTTCTAAAATAGACTTCGGATGGAAAACAAGGAGATAGCCCGCGTCCTCTGGGAAACCGCCGATCTGATGGAAATCGCCGGCGAAGATTCCTTCCGCATCCGCAGCTACCGCAACGGCGCCACCGCCGTCGAAGGCCATCCCGAGCGCGTCGAAGACATTCTCAAAGACCCTGAGCGCAAGGTCACCGATATCCCCGGCATCGGCAAAGGCTTGGCCGTGGTGCTGCAAGAGATCGTGGACCACAGCTCTTGCGAGCGCCGCGACCTGCTGCTGCAGAAGTTTCCGCCGGCCGCGCTCGAGTTCCTCAAGATCCAGGGGCTGGGACCGAAAAGCATCGCGCTGTTGTTCGAGCATTATCAGGTCGCCACCATCGACGAACTGGAGCGCCTGTGCCTCGATCAAAAGCTGCGTGTACTGCCGCGCATGGGCGCCAAGCTGGAAGAGAAGGTGCTCAAGTCCATCGCGCAATATCGCCAGCGCACCGGCCGCTACCTTTTGAGTTACGCCGAAGACATGGCGCGCGAGCTGACAGGCTACCTGGGCGAGACGCCCGGCATCGAACAGATCACTCCTGCCGGCAGCCTGCGGCGCGGACGCGAAACCGTGGGCGATCTGGACCTGCTGGTGACCGGTCCGGCCGCCGCGGAGGTGCTGGAACGTTTCGTGCACTTCCCCAAAGTCGAGGAGCTTCTTGTGCGCGGCGAGAATAAGGCCAGCGCCAAAATCGGCCGCGAGGGCTTGCAGGTGGACCTGCGCGCATTGCCCCGCGAAAGCTTTGGCGCGGCGTTGCAATACTTCACCGGCAGCAAGGACCACAACGTGGCCGTCCGCACGCGCGCGGTGAAGATGGGCTTCAAACTCAGTGAATACGGCCTGTATCGCAGCGCGGACGATACCAAGGTAGCGGGCGAAACCGAAGCGGGCGTGTACGAGGCGCTGGGCCTGCGCTGGATCCCGCCGGAGTTGCGCGAAAACCTGGGCGAGATCGAGCGCGCCGCGGAAGACCGCCTGCCCGAGTTGGTCGAACTGGCGCACATCCGCGGCGACGTGCACATGCACACCACCGAGAGCGACGGGCGCGCATCGCTCGAAGAGATGGCCGCGGCCGCCGGCGCACGTGGTTACGAATACATCGCCATTACGGATCATTCCAAGTCGCTGGCCATGACCAACGGCCTCGACGAGAAGCGCGCCGTGGCTTTTGCGGCGCAGATGCGCGAGCTCAACCGCAACGGCAACGGCCTTGGCGTGCGCGTCTTCTCCGGCCTGGAATGCGACATCGTGAAAGACGGCGCGATGGACCTGGCGGACGATGCGCTGGCCGAGCTCGACCTGGTCATCGGCAGCGTACACAGCCACATGAACATGGAATCCGCCGAGATGACCGACCGCCTGCTGCGCGCGCTCGAATGCCCGTCGCTACGCGTCCTGGGCCATCCCACCGGCCGCATCCTGCTGCATCGGGATGCGTTCCCGTTCGATTTCGAGCGCGTGGTGGACGAAGCCGTGCGCCGCGGCGTCTGGCTCGAAATCAACTCCAGTCCCGAGCGCCTGGATCTCAGCGCCAACCACATCCGCACGGCCAAGGCCCGCGGCGCGCGCTTCATTATTTCCACCGATGCGCACCACCCCAAGCATTTGGGGAACATAAGTTATGGCGTCATCACGGCGAGGCGCGGTTGGCTGGCGCCCGCCGATATCATGAATACCCTGCCGCTCGACCGGTTTGCGGCGGCCATTCGGCGGTAACCGATTATGAAAATCGTCTCTTCACATGAAGTATACAAGTGCGGCCTCTTTCGCGTGACCGAGGAAGAAGCCACCGATCCGGGCGGCTTCCACATCAAGCGGTCGATCGTGCGGCACATGGGGTCGGCGGTGATGATGGCCGTCGACAAGAAAAACCGCATCCTGCTGGTGCGGCAATTCCGTCTGCCCGCCGCCAAGTCCCTCTGGGAACTACCGGCCGGCCGCCTGGATGCGGGCGAGAAGCCGCTCCAAGCCGCGCGCCGCGAGTTGCAGGAAGAGACCGGCTACAAGGCGAGAACCTGGAAGAAGCTGGCCAGGTTTTGGCCCAGTCCCGGCTTCGTGGACGAGAAGATGACCATCTTCCTGGCGACCGGCCTGACCGCGGGCGACGCGCATCCCATGGACGACGAGCGCATCGAGTGCCGCTGGTTCAAGCGCAAGGAGCTCGACAAGATGATCCGCGAAGGGGAGATCGAGGATGGCAAGACGATCATCGGATTTCTAACCTGGCTACGATACAAGTGAAATGACAGGGGCGAGTCAAAAGGTATGCTGAAGGCGGTGGGTTTCTTTCATTTTCGTGAAAATGTCGAGGATCCCGTTGGCTCGCTTAGACTGGACTGGAGCGGACGGCCTCCGGGATTGACATCAGCAGTTCATTGATTGTGATACCGGAAGCGTTCAATTTAGGTGGGCCATACTACCCGCCCGGGTATCCCGAGGTCACCGGCACGCCCGGAGATGCCAAAATTCCGTTGGCACTAGCCTAGCCTCTCCAACTGTGCCGGGTCTGGTTTCTGTTTGCCCAACTCCCACTGCGATACTGTGGTTTGGTAAACGCCAACGCCAACCTTGTCGGCCAGTTCCGTCTGGTTGAGGCCACTCTTCGCGCGGCGTTCGCGTATTTTCCTACCCATGGATAGATCGGCCATCTTCTGCATGTGTTTCGACCTCCGATTTTCGCGCGGGATTAAGACCCTAGCGAACCTTAATATTACCAATCCGATCAATCGAGCGGGCGTGCGCATTCGGCAGGCCGTGGGCGCGTCGTCGGTCCAGTCGCCCACCCGTTGCATTCTGTGCCTCATTTGCGCAAAGGCGGCGGTTGTGTCATAATCTCTTCAGGTGGTCGAGAGGCCATCGCAGTTTATCCGTTACGCTCGTAGGCGAGCA
Source organism: Bryobacteraceae bacterium (assembly GCA_050008575.1). Lineage (GTDB taxonomy): Bacteria > Acidobacteriota > Terriglobia > Bryobacterales > Bryobacteraceae > Bog-159. Next base: position 8,010 of record JBEKMJ010000096.1, on the reverse strand, counting down.
CTATACGAGGCCCACGGGGTTCCACCCTTTGGGCCTTTTACGTTATGCCCAACAGGATTGCCGTCATGCTCGACGGCGGACACGTCCGTGTGCACGCCAGGCATGCCGGCAAGACCTACGACCCGGCTTATATCGAGAAAATTGGGCTGGCGTGCGCTCTCGCGGGAGAGACCGTCCACCGGATCATGTATTACGATTGCGCACCGTACAACGGCACTGCTATCCTTCCAGTTTCTGGGCAGAGGACGACGTTCACGGGGAGCGATGCGTGGCTCAAGACGCTTTCGTACAGGATCTTTTCTCGGTCCGGCTGGGAGTGCTCAAATTTCGTCATGAACAACAACCGAATACCTTACACTCCCGGCCAGCCCCTGACAGATACCGATTTCCACCCCGAATTCGAACAGAAAGGCGTGGACATGCGGATCGGCATCGACATGGCGAACCTTTCATCCAATCACTCTGTCGATCTGATCGCGTTGGCAACAAACGACACCGACTGCATCCCAGCCATGAAGCACGCCAGGCGATCCGGCCTCCAAGTCGCTCTCGTCACCTTTCCTGGGTATCAGCCGGTGCCGGAACTCCTTGCCCACTCGGATTTCCGCCGAAGTGTCGCTTGGCCGGTCTAAATCCAGCAAGACGGTGCACGCCCCTTGCCCGCTCCGCTAGTCCCCGCCCGAGATCCCCCGGCAGACCTCCCTCCGCGCTAGAATAGAAGGCATCACCTTCTAGGAGATTCGATTGGCAGAAGATAAAACGTACAAAGCCGAATACCTGGGTAGCGGCACATTCACCATCAGCAAGCCCAAGCGCACCAAGGCCAAACGCCGCCAGACCAACCTGAAGAACCCGCAACGCGGCGCACGGAAGTAGTCCGCCCCAGTACAGACCGCCCCAAAAGAGGCCTTTGCGCGACCGGCTTTTGTGCGAGAATGGGAGAACGTCACAAAGGGCATTCCGCGCCAATTTAGTACTTGGAGGCACAATTGAGCTACGATCCTGAAACGCCGTTTGACAGCATCGAGGGTTCTCAAGAATACGTCGCGCTCCTGGCGGAAGCCATCGAAGAGGCCCGCAAAGAGGTGGATGCCGATATCGCGGTAGCCATCGGGGAGGGCCTCGGCGCCGAGCGCCGGGCAGAGGCGCTGCAACTGGTCGGCTATAATCTGGCAAAGCTGACGCTCCACATCACCACCAGCCGCCGGATCTTGAACGATCTGCGGACGCTGCGACGCCTGTTGTTGGCGGAACGGCAAGGCGAACCTGCCCCCGTCGCCAAGCACGCAGCCAGCGCCGGCTTCTGAGCGCACAACCCAAAGGAGTGGTATGACCCGAAGATCGGCTTTGCGCGCCCTGCTGGCGAGCGGCGTGCTCCCCGCCATCGGGAGGTCCCGCAGCCGCGGCCCGCGCATCGGCGTCACCGATTGGAACCTCCAACTAACCGGGAAGATCGAAGCCGTAGCCTTGGCCGCCAAGCTTGGTTTCGATGGAGTGCAGGTGAGTCTGGGCCGCCAGCCGGTCTCGGATAAGCTGCCTTTAGACGACCCTGCGATCCAGGCTCAGTACTTGGCCGCCGCCAAACAGCAAGGCATCGCCCTGTCCGGCACCTGCCTGGATATCCTGCACGTCGACCACTTGAAGGACAACAAGCGTGCCCAAAAGTGGGTTGCGGACAGCATCCCGATTACCGCCAACCTCAAGGCGGAGGTGGTACTGCTCCCGTTCTTCGGCAAAGCATCGCTCGCGAACCACGCGGAAATGGACTACGTGGGCGGGATCTTGAAAGAAATCGCGCCTGCCGCCGAGAAGGCCGGGGTGACCTTAGGCCTGGAAGATACCATCTCAGCGGAGGATAACGTGCGCATCATGGAGCGCGCCGGCTCCCCAGCGGTTAAGGTCTATTACGACGTCGGAAACTCTACCAACAACGGTTTCGAGGTTGTGAAAGAGATCGGTTGGCTGGGCGCGCAGCGCATTTGCCAGATGCATCTTAAGGACAATCCGCATTATTTGGGTGAAGGGTCTATCGATTTCCCGGTCGTCATAAAGGCAATAACGGATATTGGGTTTGACGGATTTGCCAATCTGGAGACGGATTGCCCGTCCAAATCCGTGGAAGCCGACATGACCCGAAACTTGAAGTTCATCCGCGCCCTGCTGGCTTGAAGGCAGGGCATGGCCCTACCCTACCGTTGCCCTACACAAATCTGTTGACTTCCGTACATTCCGGATTTACTATTCTAGAGTTGCATTTGTAACTTGTATCACAGAAGAGGGGAACGGCGGTTTACTGGGGGACCCCGTAATGACCTTTCAGATCGGTGAAAAGGTGGTTTATCCCAACCAAGGCGTTGGGACCATCGAGAATATCCGGGCTTGGGCGCTTGGCAGCCAGTTTGAAAAGTGCTACCTGCTGCGCATGGTTTACGGCAGTGTCACCGTAACGGTGCCATTTTCCAAGGTGGCCAATATCGGGCTGCGGCCCATCACCAAGAATACCGAGATTGGCAGGGTTCTGTCCTATCTGGCCAGCGGAGGTTGCGGGTCCAATAGCGACTGGAAGATCCGGTTTAAGGCAAATTCCGAAAAAATGCTGAGCGGAAGCTTGCTACACGCCGCCGAAGTCCTCAAGAGCCTGCTGGAGCTGCAGCACGCCAAGCCGCTTTCCTTCCGCGAAAAGAAGATGCTGGACCGCTCCCGCCACATGCTGGTCACCGAGATTTCCATCGCGCGCGGGATCGGCGAACCGGACGCGGTGGGCCTGTTGCAGAAGTATTTGGGTAAGGCCGGCCTCACTCTGCCGCCCATCCTCTAGCGCATCCTCTAAAGGTATGCATCGTGGCTCCCGTAGGACTTGCCCACCTTGCCACGCACCGTTTTTGGCGCTAAGCTCCGAATAGAGGCGCTGATGAAACCTTTCCTGCAGCTTGGCCTTTTCTGGCTCGTGGCACAGGGCGTCTTTGCCGAACAGCACGGTGGCGCGGGCGGCGGGGCGGTGGGCGCCGGCCATGCGGGCAGCGTGGCGGCGAGTCATAACGCAGGCCACGTCCATGGATCGATCCGGACTTACGGGTCCGGCCATAACGGTGGCTACGGCTATCGGGGCTTCTACGGCGGCTATTATGAGCCGTTCGACGATTCCGGGTATTATCCAGCCGCGGGCCCGGCCGGGTCGAACACGACAGTGGTCTATCCGCAAGCGCGGTCTGCCGGATTTACGGAGACGGCCCACCCAGTAATCCACGAGTACACTCAGCCGGAGGATTTCGCGAATGCGCCAGGGCTGGACAGCGGTCCGATCCTCTATTTAATCGCCTTCCGGGATAACACGATTCGCGCAGCCACGACCTACTGGGTCGAAGACGGCATCCTGCACTACCTGGATCGGGATCACCAGCAGAAACAAGCGCCGCTTCGCTCGGTGGACCGCGATCTGAGCGCACAACTCAATCGCGAACGTCACGTGCCGTTCAACATCCAGTAATGCCTACACCACGGCCGCCGTCGCCCGACCGCCGCGGATGGACTCCAGCATCGCTTTAGCCGTCACGGATTTAGCCGGAAAGCCGCAAGTCTCCAGCATGCTGCGGATTTCAGCCAGCCGCTTCTCGTACGCCGGAAACTCGACCACGGCGGCGGGATGGTTGAACGGTCCCGCATCGTGATAAATCTGCGGGTTGATGGGGAAGTCGAGGTGCGCCAGCGCATCCAGAAGCGCTTCCAGGCGCGACGGCTCCACGGAAATCGAGACTGAAACCAAGGCCCCCTCGGCTCCCAAAAGCGGAAGCGGGGCCGTAACGGCGGTTGACCAGACGCTCATTAGATCCTCCAGCATCCGGCGGGTTGGCCCAAACGAAAAAACCCTGGGGCCAAAGGCTCCCAGGGTCGAGAACTTCGAACAGACCGACTCACCTTTAGCACTTTTTAGCGTGGTTGCAATTAGACGGGCCTTGCCATTGAGACCCTAAATCAATCCACGTTCAACTTCAGATTACCGCAAATGTGCGTGGTAGTGCAACTGATTTAATGATTGTAAAGGTGACCAGCGGCTTGTTCCCGGCGTCTTCTGAGTGTTAAGCTCACGACTGACTGGGAGGATCGAATGAGGATACTGTCCGTACTGCTTGTCTCCGCGGCTCTGGCTGGAAGCCTGGCCGCGCAAAACGCCGCGCCCCCGAAGACCAACCTGAAGGTGGGTGACATGGCGCCCGATTTCACGCTGCCTTCCACTCCCTTGGGCAAGCCCGTGAAGCTCTCCGATTTCCGGGGCAAGTCGGCCGTGGTCCTGGCTTTCTTCCCGGCGGCGTTCACCGGCGGTTGAACGAAGGAAATGCTGGCGTACCAGGCTGGTATCGCCAATTTTGAAGGTGTTGAGACGCAGGTGTTTGGCATTAGCACCGACAATATTCCATCCCAAAAAGAGTTCGCCGAGAAGCTCAAGCTCACGTTTCCCTTGCTGAGCGACTTCGCCAAGCGGCAAGTGGCCGCGGACTATGGCGTGCTTTTCGTGGACCGCGGATTCGCCAATCGCGCCACCTTCGTAATCGATACGGAAGGCCGTATACAACACATCGAGGAAGGTAGCGGGGCCGTCGACCCCACGGGTGCGGAGACGGCGTGCGCCCGCATCCACCACAAGAAAGCGGAGTGATAGTGGGGCGGACCTCCAGGTCTGCGCGGGTCCTCCAGGACCCGCTCCCGACCCCTGGTTGACTTTAGCCGCTGCTGGGCGCGATCTCGGTGATTTCGAGTTCCAGCAGCGACCCGCACTTGGCGCACACAAGGCGCCTATCCGGCAGCACATACACCGCCGTGGAATCGCACTTGATGCACGCCGTCGTGGGATCGGAGGCGTCCGGCAAAGGGTCTGGCGGCTCAATGCCTGTCAGCTTACCTCCCGCGTAATTCGTTACCGGCTCGAAGGTTGCGCCGCACTCGCCGCACACGTGGTTGAAGCAGCAGTTGGGCGTGCAACTGTAGAACACTTCCGGCGATTGGCACACCGGGCAAGCCAGCGACAGTTTGGTGGTCTTCACTACCTGTAATCTATCGCACGGCAGCACCGATCCGGTGGCGACTCGACTGACACCCTGGGATAAGCGGTTGACGCCGATGTTACCTGCGGTGTAGGGTCGGGACATGACGATTGACCTGAAACCCGAGCGTCAGCGCGTAATCGATCTAGCCATCCGATCCGGCGCCTGCCAGGATCCCGGCGAGGTCCTGGATCAGGCATTCTCCATCATCCGCGACCAATTCGATTTCGAGGACTGGATGCTCGAAGACCGTGATGCGGTAGCGACTCACATCCAGACGGGTTTCGAGCAAGCCGAGCGAGGTGAATTGATCGAAGTCGATGCCGCCCTTGAGAAGCTACGGCGACGGCGGGCCGAGAGTCCAAACTCGCGCAAATGAACACGTCTTTCGAGTTCACTCCGCAAGCGACAGAAGACATGGATGCTGAAATGGGTCGCGGCCGGCTGTCGCCGCCTCGCCGTGCGCTTCTGGTAAGAGAGGCATTCGAGACGCGGCCCGTCTGAATGGCCGAGGCGTTCCCGGCTCACTCGAACCGCAGCGCCTTCATAGGATCCACGCGCGTCGCCCGCCGCGCCGGCGCCAGTGCCGCTATCGCCGCTACCGCCAACAGCACCAGCGCCACCCCGCCGATGGTCAGCGGATCGCGCGCGCTCACCTGGAACAGCAGGCTGCTCAAAATCCGCCCGGCCGCCAGCGCACCGGCGATGCCTACCGCCAACCCCGCCACCACCGGACGAATTCCTTGCCACAACACCATCCGCTGCAGACCGCCGGTGCCCGCGCCCAAGGCCATGCGGATACCCATCTCCGTGCGCCGGCGCGCCACCGAATACGAAACCACGCCATAAATGCCGAACCCGGCCAACGCCAGCGCGGCGGCGGCGAATAGCATCACCAGCATCGTCTGGAAACGGCGCTGCGCTACCGAGTCCGACATCACTTCCTGCAGCGTCTGCATCTCCGGAATCGGCACATCCGCGTCCACCTGGTGGATTGCCTCGCGCACGCCGGCCGCAACGCCCCGCGGGTCCATCGCGGTGCGCACCAGCAGCGCAGCCTCCAGCCGTGGGCGCTGCCAATACGGAATGTAAATGATCGGAACCGGGTCTTTGTCCAGGCTGGTGCTGCGAATGTCCGCCGTCACCCCGACCACTTCCTCCAGCGTCTCGTTGTGCAGCATGCGGCGTCCCAACGGGCTCCGGCCCGGCCACAAGCGGCGCGCGGTGCCTTGGGAAACGATCACCACCTTGCGGCCCCGCTGGCTATCGTCAAAGGGCCGCCCTTCGCGGAACGGGATACGCAAAGTCTTGAAATAATCCGGATTCACGAATCGCACGTTGACCATGGGCCGCTCGAACAAGGGCCTCTGGTCGCCTTCGGCCGCGGCGAGGTCGAGCCAGGTTTCGCCTTGCAGCGGAAGCGCCGACACTATGCCGACGGAGAGTACCCCAGGCAGCGACTGCGCCTTCTGCAACAAGCGGTCGAAGAACGCCGTCTGCTGCGCTTCCTCCGTGTATTTGGCCGGAGACATGGCCACGTTTACAGCCAGCACGCGCTCGATGTCGAAGCCCTTATCCACGTGCATCAGCCTCACGAAGCTGCCAATCAGCAGGCCGGCGGTAATCAGCAGGACGGCGCTGAGGGCCGCCTCCACTGCCACCAGAACACCCCGCAGCCGAACGCCGCGCCGCCCTTCGGTAGTGGTGTAACTGCCGGATTTCAGCGCTTCCTGTGGATGCGCTCCGGCGGCGCGCAGCGCGGGCAGAATGCCGAACGCCACGCCGGCGACGAGCGAAACGAGCAAAGCAAAGCCAAGCACGCGCCCGTCCAGGCTCACCTCGCCCAAACGCGGCAGATCCAGCGGCGCGGCGCGCAGCAGAAGCTGCATGCCCCACGCGGCCAGCGCGATCCCCAGACTGCCGCCAGCCATTGCCAGCACCAGGCTTTCGGTCAGCGTCTGGCGCACGAGCCTGGCGCGGCCCGCTCCTAACGCCGTGCGGATAGCCGACTCGCGCGCACGCCCGGCCGCGCGTGCCAGCGATAGATTGGCTAGGTTCACGCACAGGATCAGCAGCACGGCCCCGACGGCTCCCAGCAGCACCAGCAATCCGCGGCGCGACTGCCCGACGATATTCTCGTGCAGCGAAGTCATTGAGGCGTGCAGGTCCATCTTTTCGTCGGTAATGCGCTTGGAGATGTCGGCCTGGATCACGTTCAGCTCGGCGAGAGCCTTTTGCGGACTCACGCCCGGCCGCAGGCGCGCGATGGCCGCCCAATTGTAATCGCCGCTGATATCCGCCAGATCGTCCTTGGAGTAGCCCAGCGGCCGGAACACCTCCGCTTCGGACCCGACGCCCGTGCGGACCCACAGGTCGTTTTGCCCGGGGAACTGGAATCCGGGCGGCAGCACGCCCACCACCAGATGCGGCCGTCCGTTCAAAGCGATCTTCCGGCCGACGATCGCGGGGTCGGCGTGGAACCGCCGCTTCCAGAGCGAATCGGAAATCACGGCCACCTGATCGTGCCCTTCGGGATCTTCCTCATCCAGGAAGCCGCGCCCCAATCGCGGAGTGACGCCCAGAACGCGGAAGATGCTTGCGGACACTCGCGCGCCGTTGAGCATCTCGGGCTCGCCCACGCCGGTCAGATTCGGGGCGGAGGACCGCATGATGGCGATCGATTCCGCGGCGGACCAACGCTGGCGCCAGTCATAATAATGGCTGAAGTTGACCGGCATGCTGGGATATAGGTGGGTCAGCTTGGGGATCACCTCACGGATGGCAACGAGGCGGCCGGGATCGCGGTAGGGCAGCGCGCGCAGCAGCACGCCGTTCACCACCGAAAAGATGGCCGTATTGGCGCCGATACCCACGGCCAGGCTCAATACGGCCATGGATGCGAATGCCCGCTCGCGGAGCAGGGTTCGGAAAGCGTAGCGAATGTCGTTCCACATGGGGGACCTGACAATAA
>JBEKMJ010000095.1:0-33934 GCA_050008575.1 Bryobacteraceae bacterium | reverse complement strand
CGGATGCTGGATATCCAATACCGGAATCCGGCGAACCAACGTCTGGCACGTCATCTCGCCCATGAGAGGCTCTGGCTGTTCACCTTCCTGTACTGTTTCGGCCTGGACGCCACCAACAATGCCGCCGAACGAGCCATCCGGGGGATGGTCATCGCGCGCAAGGTGTGGGGCGGGAACCGGACTTGGGAAGGGGCGCACAAGCAGCAAATCCTGGTAAGCGTGCTGCGCACTTGCCGGCAGCAGGGCAAGGACGCCTTTACGCGCATGGTGTCGCTGTTGCACGCGCCGCGGGCTGTGACCCTGGACATTGTACCCCGCGCGGATTGAACCGCGCCGACTCCTCGACCCGATCCCATGCCCGAATCATGGACCTTTTGCGGACGCACGTTCGGCAGTGGCGAACTCGCGTTGATGCGCCAAATTGCCCTGGAGTTTTCGGCCCTGGGAGTGACCGAGATCGCGCGTACCGTCTGCGAATTGCTGGAGTGGAAGCGGCTCAATGGAGGGTTGAAGAATCACGAGTGCCGGCAACTGCTGGAACTTCTCGCTGCCGAGGGAGTGCTCACGCTTCCGGATCTGCGGAAGCGTGGAGGGCGGGGGCCGCGCCGGGCAAACGTATCCGGACCCTGCTCCGAGCCCAAGCCTGTTGAGTGTACCTGGAGCCAACGAGAACCGCTGGAACTGATCGTGGTGGACGGCAAGGCCGAGAGTCGTTTATGGCGCGAGCAGGTGGAACGCCATCACTATCTGGGATGCCGCGTGCCGTTCGGCGCGAACCTGCGCTACTGGGTGCGAAACCGCGATCGGGAACTGGCCTGTCTGCTCTGGACATCACCCGCTTGGAAGATGCGGCCCCGCGATGCCTGGATCGGATGGAGCGAGGAGCAGCGGCAACGCAACCTGCAAATGATCGTTAACAATAGCCGGTTTCTGATCCTGCCGTGGGTGCGCGTCAAAGGGTTGGCCAGCAAGATCCTGGCGCTATGCGCCCGGAAAATGCCGTACGATTGGGAGACTCGATTTGGCTATCGTCCAGTGCTGCTGGAAACCCTGGTGGATGCGGCCCGCTTCCGCGGAACCTGCTATCGCGCCGCCAACTGGGTACCTGTCGGCCAGACCACTGGGCGCGGCCGCATGGACCACTGGGCGCGGCCGCATGGACCGCGAGCACAAAGCTCAAGGTCAAGCCATCAAAGATATCTACGTCTATCCGCTGCAGCGCGACGCCAGGCAACTGCTACGTAGCGATCCAACCCGGTAAATAAATACTCTGGGAGGTTGTACCGTCGCGCTCGATTGCCTTGACGGGAGCCTCGTTCAATATGTTCAAAGCGACGACGGCGGCATCTGGCGCTTTAAACATCCGACGGTGGGCGACGCCTTCGCCGCCCTGCTGCTCAAGAACCCCGAACGGCTGGGGATCTATGTGCACGGCAGCCCCGCCGACAGGCTCATGGCGCAGATCACCTGCGGCGATGTAGGGTTGGAACGCGCTGTCGTGATCCCGAAAAACCTCTTCCCGCTCGTCCGCAAACGCCTTGTGACGTACTGCACCGACGAAGCGGCGTCGCGTGTGTCGATGAGCGACCGCAGAAGCCGGGTGGACAACTTTCTAAGCTACCGATGTTCGAAGGATTTCCTCACGCTCTACATCGAGGACCAGGAGGTCCTCAGAAGGGTGGCTGATCCCGGCCTCGCCCTCGATGCCTGCTCTGAAGTTAGTCTCGCCGTCCAACTCCACAAGTGTGGCGTCCTGCCAGAACGCTACCGCAAAGCCTTTGTCGAGAAGGTCATGGCATATGCATTCGAGGGCGATGATTTTTATGGCCTCGAAGACAAAGACATTCAGAGCGTCTTCACGCCTGCCGAGATGGCGGCATTTCACGAGCGGGTACGCAGCGAACTTATCCCGAACCTGTTCAATGTGACGTGGCACTGGAAACACGACTTCTGGTCGGATCAGAGCCCTGAGCATATGATGCAGCCCCTGCTTGAATCTTACGCGTCCCTCAAGAAGCAATTCGTTGGCGAGCCGGCCCTCTTGCGGATCATCGACAGCGAGATCGACTCAGTCAACGAGTGGATTGCCGAGAAAACGGCCGAGCGAGATACCCCCTGCGAGCGCGAGCCGCGCGTATTTGGACAAATGGATGCATCCGAGCCGCTTTTGGCCGGCACCCGAAGTATCTTCGACGACGTCGATGAATGAACAATGAATTGTTGACCTCCGCACCGGCTCTCCGCAAGGCCTTCAGAATAGCCGGCGCGCTTCTCGCCCCAGGAATTGCGGGGTCCCCCCAAAAGTCCCCCCAATTTCCGCCAAAATCGCGTTTTCGCGCGTCTAACTCTCGTGTTTGCAACACGAGGCGACCAAGATCCCTTCGGCTGTTAACCGAAGGGTTGTAGGTTCGAATCCTACCTGAGGAGCCAGTCTAAGACTTCCCACTTCACGCTATCCGATTGATTTCCTTCCCGGCCTTTCAGACGTTTCTCTTGGATTGTCCCCGGCGTGGACTCGAACTCTTTATCCGACCAGTACGCGTGCCAACTCCCGGCTAGCGACGATCCGCCCAAGCCTGCCGGTGCCGCCGCGATGCTCGTACGCCTCGCCAAGATCGGGAGCCCATCTGGACAGATAGTTTCTATGGAAAGTATAATAGTTTCCATGGAAACCGTACCGCGGCAGCGGTCGGCGTCGGACCTTGAGTTTCACCTGGGATACTGGCTGCGGCGCGTCTCCAGCCACGTCTCGGGCGAGTTTGCTCGAACGCTGCAAACGAGGTGCACTTCGGTCGCCTAATGGGTGGTGCTGTGCCACGTCCAGGAACGGCCGGGGATTACGCAGGGGGAACTCGCCGAAGCCCTGGCGTTGACACGCGGAGCTGTTTCCAAGATCATCGACAAACTCGAAGCGAAAAACTGGATCACAGGTTCGACCAAGCCCGAGGACAACCGCGTTCGGTTATTTTCCCCGACGCGCCGGGGTAGGCGCGTTCTTCCCGAGTTGGCGGAAATCGCCGATCGCAACGATCGGACGTTTTTCGATGTCCTGGAGGCCGACGAGAGAGCTACCCTGCGACGCCTGCTCTCCAAACCAAACTGGTCGACGCTCACCATATCGGGGCCGTTCCGATCGAGGAAACCGGCAAGATCCGGACCGATTTCATTAGACATCCCACGCGAAGGAGAATTTTCCATGAGTAAGGCAATCGAAAACTTAGAAGCGGCTCAGAGACAGGCTATGGCGATTCGGCCTAAAGCCGGGGGCTTCCCCTACCTGGCCGAGACGTTGCGGCGCGCGGGCGTGACTCGAAACTTCTGGTTCCCGCCCGCATGTCAGAGCCTCTATCTGACCAACCAAGGGCCCGTCGTGACCCAAGGCAAGCCATTAGCGACGGGCACGGTGGACGTCCCCCCGTTTAACCGCGAGGCGTTGATTTCGGCGTTGCGGACGGACCAGGCCGGGGAAAGCGGCTTTCCGGAATTCCTAGAGGCTTCGTGGCGCGCAGGCGTTGTTCGTTACGATGTCGATCTCACGGCGCGAACTGTCGCGTATTACGGCTGCAATGGGGAGGAATACGTTGAAGCCTATCCCGCTGTCGAGATCGATTCGTAATAAGTGTTCCGCCCAGCGCCAGCGATCTTAATCGAAAGCTTTACGCGCCATCCGGAGGTTACCCTGGGCTCCCTTGGCAAGTTCGAGACGTGTCCGGACTGGGTGCCTGTCGTGGACACGGGCCAGCAGTTCGCCCGGATCGCACTCAAGACAATAGGCGACCAGGGGGTTCGATCGGAGAGCTGACCGGGTGGCGAAAGCTCGAAACGTGTCCAATGTGGGGAGCCAATTCTAAGTCCCTTACTTCCAATACAACCAGCGGAATCGAGGCTTGTGCCAAACCGCCGGATCCGGCCGCGCGAATGTAAATCCTCTGTTGCGGCCGGCCTGCGGGCTTGGATCACGCCAGCGGACAGACTAAGCTAGTACAAGCTAGTACAGCGTCCAGTTAGTTCTTTATAGATCGATGTTGCGGCCAAAGCGCCATATCCGCGCTGGCTGACAAGTGAGTATGGCGTTTGTGGGGCGGGCAATCCTGCCCGCAGCCGGCTTTCAGCCGGCCCTTCCGATCACGACGAGGCGCGCCGTGAAAAGCAGGAGCCGCCTGAAAGGCGGTTGCCAAGATTGGCCGCCCCACGGTGCAACCGAACTGCCAGTATTCTATAAGGGACTATCTGTACCATGTACTAGTCTCGTATGAATCGGATCCTCGTCATCGGAGCCACTGGTAACGTAGGGCGCCAAGTCGTCTCCCAACTGCTCGCCACGAATGTCCGCGTCCGCGCCCTGATTCGCAACCCGGATTCCGCCAATCTGCCCGCCCAAGTCGAGATCGTCCCGGGCGACCTCACGCTGCCCGCGACTCTCGACCGGACTCTGGACGATGTCGATGCGGTGTTCCTGGTGTGGGTTGCCCTTGCAACGGCTGTTGCTCCCGCCCTCGCGCGGATCGCAAAATATGTCCCACGAATGGTCTTCCTCTCGGCTCCGCACCGGACCCCACATCCTTTCTTCCAGCAGCCCAACCCGGTTGCCGCAATGCACGCGGAAATCGAGCGGCTGATTGAGGCTTCCGGATTCCAATGGACCTTCCTACGGCCCGGAATGTTCGCTGCAAATACCCGGCTCTGGTGGGCGCCGAAGATTCGCGCAGGCAACGTGGTGCGCTGGCCGTACGCGGAGGCGCCAACCGCGCCGATCCATGAGCGCGATATCGCGGCGGTCGCAGTCCGAATCCTCCGCGAGGAAGGCCATGGCGGAGAGGACTATGTACTGACCGGGCCTCAATCCCTGAGCCAGGTCGAGCAGGTAAGCATAATCGGTGAAGCGACCGGACGCGCGCTACGCTTCGAAGAAATATCGCCGGACGAAGCGCGTCGTGAGTTGTTGACTATGATGCCTCTGCCAATTATAAATATGCTGCTGAACGCGTGGGCAGCGGCAATCGGCCAGCCGGCATATATTACATCCGCGGTTGCAGATATCACTGGAACACCGCCGCGCACATTCCGCGATTGGGTAATCGATCACGCCGCCGAGTTTCGGCGATGATCCGGCCACCGATCCGCACAGCGACTTTCGGCGCACTTCGTCGATATTGTTTCAGAGAGCGGGATCGCGGCTGCTGCGATTCAGCCGGGAGACGACCACGGTTTTGTCCGTGGCTGATTTCTCATAGTCCTTCTGCGTGAAACCAGCAACCGGCGCGGCGCCGAACGTAGGCGCGAGCGAGAAGTTGAGCGAGGCCACATGCAGAAACACTCCGCTGAAGGAGCGCACGCCTTCCCCCGCACGCCCAGTAAATTTCTCGGGCGGAATGGCGTCCGCGAGTTCCGCGAAATGCTTCTGCATGATCTCCAGGTCTTGAAGCGCCTGCGGCTTCAGGTCGTAACCCGGCGGGGTATTGTCGGCAGACGCTGCGGTTTGAGCGAGACCGGCCAAAGCGCTAACGGCAATGCAGGCGACGCTGGTGAGACGCGAGTTTTTCATCCTGTTTCTCCTCTCTGAGAGATGCGATGCCAAGTGTCCCGATTGCCCGCGTAACCGAAGCCGGCTCGGACTCAGCAGTACTACGAGTGCTGGTGGCGCACGACGCACTCACCCGCCGCGCGCCCTCGGTTTCCTTGCGCTAACGTTGGTACCCGTAGGAGCGATGCTACCCGTTCTCCCGCTCTTCCCCTAGGCACGCGGCCGCACATATGCCAGAGTAAGTCTAGCGCAGGGCCAAATGCGACTGCGCCGATGAGTTCCGGGCGAAGCGGAAGAACAGAAATGCGGAGCCGGCCACTGCGGCAACAGCGGCCGGTCCTAAAACACTCCACGCAGGCTTTCCGGGTAAAGGAGATGAAAAGGATGCGCAAGTGCATTGTAATTCTACTATTTTGTAGTGCCGGTGTACAGGCCGAATCGCTGGCCTCACGGTCTAAGAAGTTTTTGATAGCCAGTTTCGCGGCAGTGACCGCGGCCGAGGCCGCCGATAGCGCCTCATCATGGGGCAAGCTGGAATCGAATCCGGTGTTGGGCCAGTCGCGTTTTGGCATTGGGAAGGCGAGCGCCAAGATCGGCCTGGTCAGCGCCGTCTTAACCGGCGAGTACTTCCTCTTGCGGCATCGCAGCCCGGCCGCCTTCAAAGCGATGACCGTGGTCAATTTTGCCAGCGCCGCTGCGTTGGGCGGTATCGCCTACCGCAATCTGAGCATCGCCCAAATGCCCAAGTAATGCTGGCCGGATACCCCTGGGCGGCCAACGCCTCCCAAGTCGCTCGGCGCCCTCCCGTGCCCTCACCGCGCGGTCCCGGCCCATGGTGCTTATACTGTATACGCGCAGTGCGCAGGCAGTGTTATCTCTGGTTAACGTTTGGCGGCCTCGACGCCTCCGGTTTTCGCGTCGCGGTACCAATTCCGCAGGGACCTCAAACGCAATCCTTCAGCCCCGCCGTAGACCCATTTCTTTGAAATAAATTGTTTTGAATTAAGCAAATAACCGCCGACGCCGCCGGCCATTTGTCAGCGGTTTCAATTGGTTGGTATCCGGCGACGAAAAAGGACCGCAAAAAAGGCATTGCCTTGTCTACGGATTGTATGCTATTCCTTATTCCACCGGTACTAAAGGTACTGAGGGTTTAGATAGTTCAGGGATGCTTCTTAAGTAAAGTTCAAGAGTGGGACTGAGACAGCGATAGCTCTGCTTAAGGCAGGTTGAAATCACCATGGCTGCTAATTCACTTCCCTGGTTCGCGCTAACCGCGAAGCCCCGGCACGAAAAGAGCGCCGCCCGGATTTTGTTCAACAAAGGGTTGGAATCCTTTCTTCCGCTTTGCCGCTCCCGCCGGCAGTGGAGCGATCGTATAAAACCGGTCGATCTGCCCCTTTTCCCCGGTTATGTTTTCTGCCGCTTAGATTACCAACATCGTCTCGCGGTACTTACGACTCCCGGCATTACCTCGATTCTCGGCTTCGATAATGCTCCCACGACGGTTTCCGAGGAAGAGATGGACCGCATACAGGCCATAGTGTCCTCCGGACTTCCCACGGAACCTTGGCCGTATATCCACATCGGAGAGGCCGTCCGCATCGATCACGGCGCGCTGACCGGTCTGGAAGGCGTGCTCATCCGCGAAAAGGACTCTCTACGGGTTGTGGTGACCGTCGAAATGCTCCGCCGCTCCGTGGCCGTGGAGATCGACCGCGACATGATCCGTCCCCTTCCGGGCGCCCGCATGCAACAACTGCCGCGCACCGCTTGAGCAACTTCAAACAACCGATCTTCGTATGACCTCCAAGCCCCGAAACCGGGTGGTGGTATTTCGCGTGAGCCAGGACGAGTACCGCGTCCTCAAAGAGGCTTGCGACCGGCGTGGATCCCGGAATCTTTCCGACTTCGCCCGTTCGGAAATCATGGCAAATCTGCAAGCCGGCCCTATTGTGGAATACGTGAATCAGCGTTTCGCCGCCGTGGAACAGGCCATTACGGCGGTGCAGTCGTCGCTATCCCGACTTAACAACTTGCTTCGAGAAAACGTATATGTTCAACCAAGACCCGGGCAATAAGCCAATTCTTTCCGCGCTGCTCTGCGCTCCTCTCTTTCTGCTGGGCATGGCGAGCGCGCAAACGCGTCCTTTGCCGGTGGCCGAAACGCCAGGCGCGAACCTCCCGGCGCAGCCCATCGGCGCGAACGATTTGATATCCATCTCGGTGTACGACGCACCCGAGTTATCGCGGACCGCACGTGTGGGGGCCGATGGTTTTGTGCGTCTGCCCATGCTCCGGAAGCCCATCAAGGCGGAGGGTGCGATGCCCAGCGACCTGGAAACCACTATCGCCGCGGCGCTGCGGGAGGACCAGTTGATTGTCGACCCGTTCGTTACCGTGAATGTGGCGGAGTACAACAGCCGCCCAATTTCGGTAGCCGGCGCCGTAAAGACGCCCCTGACCTTCCAGGCCATCGGTCCACTCACGCTGCTGGAGGCCATCACGCGCGCGGGCGGTCTGAGCCCTGAAGCGGGCGCCGAGATTCTGGTAAGCCGCTCCCAACCAGGCGCGGAGGGCGCACAGATCAAGCTGGTGCAACGGATACCGGTGAAAGGGTTGATCGACGCCGCCGACCCTAAGCTCAATATCCCGCTGACCGGCGGCGAAGAGATTCGAGTCCCCGAAGTGGGCAAAGTCTTCATCGTCGGTAACGTCACAAAGCCCGGTGCGTACCCCATCCTGGACGCCACGGACTCGAGCGTGCTGAAGATGCTGGCGGTCGCCGAGGGACTGCAGCGTTACGCAACCAAAGAAGCTTACATCTACCGGCGGGAAGGCAATGGCGATAAGAACGAAATTCCCGTCCCGCTGAGCAAGATCATGGAGCGCAAAGCTCCGGACATGCCGTTGTTGGCCAACGATATTCTCTATGTCCCCGATAACAAGACCCGCCGCATGACCCTGGGCGCGCTCGAAAAACTCGTGATGATCGGGGGCGGCGTCGGCGCCGCCCTGGTGTATGCAGGAGTAAAGTGACTCTCGTTTAATACCCATTGGATCCGGGACTAACCAATATGACTGAACCAAAAGCTCTACCCGCCCCAAATCAAGCGGTTCAACCCACCTGGTACGGCTATGACGTCGAACCTCCTGAACAATCGACCGTGCCCCTGGCCCACTACCTCTGGATCTTCCGGCGGCACCGCTGGAAGATCCTCGCTTTCGTCTTCGGCTGCGTGCTGGCGACGGTGATCATATCGGCCCGGCTGACGCCCATTTACGAATCCACGGCCACCGTGGACATCGATCGCCAGATGCCCACTGCGGTGATCGGCCAGGACGCCACGCGCATGCCGCTCAACGATGCCGACCAATTCCTGGCGACTCAGATCAAGCTGATCCAGTCCGATTCGGTGTTGCGGCCCGTGGCCCTGCAATATCGTCTCCTCGATCTCGAAAAGGGTGCGTCCGACTTGGCGCTGCAGAGGTCCGCGGCCGAGCGGGACGCCCCAGTGCTGCTGAAGAAGCTCCGGGTCACCCGTCCTCCCAATACCTACCTGGTGTTGATCAGCTACCGCTCGCCCGACCCCCGTTTGGCCGCGGATGTAGCCAATGGCGTAGCCAGCTCTTATGTGCAGCACACTTACAGCATCCGCTTCCGTTCCTCGGCATCCCTCGCCACCTTCATGGAAAAACAGCTTGAGGAATTGAAGGCCAAAATGGAGCGCTCCTCGGCCGCATTGGTCCAGTTCGAGCGGGAGCTGAACGTGATTAACCCAGAGGAAAAGACCAGTATTCTCTCTGCCCGCCTCGAGCAGCTCAACACCGAGTACACCAACGCCCAGACCGACCGTGTGCGCAAGGAATCCTCCTGGAAGTCCATACAGAGCGGCTCGCTCGAAGCCGCCCAGGTATCCACGCAGGGCGAGAACCTGAAGACGCTCTCCGCCAAGCTGGACGACGCTCGCCAAAAGTTCGCGGATGTCAAGACGCACTACGGCTCCAACCATCCCGAGTACCGCAAGGCGGCCGTTCAGGTGGAAGAGATCGAACGCCAATTGCAGCAGAGCAGCAAGAATGCCGCCCTGCGCGTCGAAGTCGAGTACCGCGAATCCGTAAACCGGGAGGCCATGTTGCGGAAGGCTGTGGGCGAAACCAAGAACGAGTTTGACCGCCTCAACGCCAAAAGCTTCGAGTATCAGGCCTTGAAGCGTGAAGCCGAAGCCGACAAGACCCTCTACGAGGAACTGGTGCGCAAGATTAAGGAAGCCGGCATTAACGCCGGATTCCAGAACAGCGCCATTCGCATCGCCGACTCCGCGCGGGCAGCCATAAAGCCGGTCTTCCCGAATATGCCGCTCAACGCGACCCTGGCGTTCCTATTCTCCACCTTGCTGGCCGCGGGCGCCGCCGTCATGAGCGACGTGCTGGATAAGTCGATTCGCGACCCCGAGCAGATCGCCACGCTCTTCAAGACGGATGTGATGGGGAGCCTGCCGCTGGTGAAGCCTTGGCGCCGCCGCCTGGCAACGGCGCTGGGAAATGAAGGTGGCTCGACCGCTCTGGTGCGCGCCGAAGGCCCCGCTTCAGCGAACAGCAGCCGCACCGTGACCGGCTTCGAAGAAGCGGTCCGCACGTTGCGCAACGCCATTATGCTTGGCTCGTTCGACCGCCGCCTCAAGTCCCTCATGGTCACCAGCGCTACACCGGCCGAAGGCAAGACCACCACCGCGGTCCATCTGGCCATTGCCCACGCCCAACAGAAACATAAGACCTTGCTCGTGGACTGCGACCTGCGCCGTCCGGGCGTCCACACCAAACTTGGCATCAATCCGGAGAGCGGCCTGGCCGCCGCGCTGCAAAACGGCATGTTATGGCGCGAGAAGTTGGGCAGAATCGCCGAGATCCCCGATTTGGACATTCTCCCAGCCGGTCCTTCGAGCCGGCGTGCAGCCGATCTGATCGGCGCCAGTCTGCCGCGAATCCTGGAAGAAGCGGCCCCGGACTACGACCTGATTATCGTGGATTCTCCACCTATCCTTGGATTTCCCGAGCCGCTGCAGATGGCGGCCGCGGTGGACGGCGTCGTGATCGTGGCCCGCGCCGGTGAGACCAATCGCAGCGCGATCGGCTCAGCGCTCAACACGCTGCAGCGGGTCCGGGCTAACATCATCGGCGTGGTATTGAATGAAGTAACCAGGGAGATGAGCGACACTTATCACTACTACGGTTACTACGGCAAATATAACAGGTACTACAAAGCGTCCGAATAACGTGGCCACGCGGATGCCGCCGGCGGAGATCGCTGGGGTCGAGTAACCTGGTAAAGCCGCACACCCGCGCCATCGGCCCCGGTCCCTCCCAGTACCGGGCGCCGTGGCCGCTAATGCCGGAATTGTGATTTGCAAGAGGCCCATCTGATGTGGCGCGTTCAATCGGCGATCGTGAGGCGGGCGACCAAGACGGCCTCGGCCTTAGCCGGGGGGCAAGTGGTCAACGTTCTTAGCCAGGTTCTTTTACCGCCTGCGTATATCGCCTTCTATGGGATCGGTGTCTATGGTGAGTGGCTGACCCTTTCGGCCGCGGCGGCATGGCTCCTTACCCTGGATTTTGGTCTTCAGTCTTTTATCACCAACGCACTGTGCATCGAGTATAACCGGGGCAATTTGGAGCGATTCAGGCAAATGCAATCCGTCGCCCTGCGAATCTGTCTGGGCATAGTGACGGCAGGCTTGCTGGCCGGGGCCGGTATCCTCGCTACATTCTCGTTAAACGAGGTTCTCGGGCTCGCCATGACCAGGTTTGCCGCTTCGGCGATTGCCATCGGCCTCACAACCCAAGTCCTCATCGGTATCGTCTGGGGTCAACTGAATGGCCTGCTGGTGGCTGTCGGCTATCCGCACCGTTCGCAACTCTGGGCTCAGACTCAGCGGCTGCTCTACTTTTGCCTGACATGCCTCCTGGTCTTCTGCCGCGCGCCTTTGTGGTCGATTCCGCCAGTCCAATTACTAACGTTCATTCTGATGGCCGCCATCAGCCTTGTCGATCTGCGCAGGCTGGCGCCGGAAGCCTTCCCCACGATCGGATACTGGGACGGCGCCGTGGCCCGCACCATCCTAAAGCCGAGCCTCTGGTTCGGGGCCTTCACGCTTAACCAATTCCTGCTGTTTCAGAGCCCGATTCTGGTATTGAATCAGATGCTAGGCAAGCAAGCCGTGGTGGTGTTCTCGATCTGCAGGGCGCTGTTTGGAATGGTCAGGCAGGCTGTGTCCGTACTGCGCTTGACAGTTCGGCCGGAAATCACGCGGCTGGCCGGCGCCGGCGATCAGCCGCGCTTGCGGCGGGTCTACGATGTGTACGAAAAATGCAGTTTCGCGGCGGGCCTGGTTGGTTCGGTCCTGGCCTTCCTGGCTGCCCCCAGGATTCTGCCGATTTGGACCAGACGCCCGGATCTCTTCGATCAGTCTCTATACGCGGCGATGATGCTGAGCACCATCGTCATCGTGGGAAAGGACACCCGGCTGGACCTTCAGTATGCCACCAACCGCCACATCCGGTCCGCCGCCGTTTGCCTCTTTTCGTACTGCGCTTTTGCGGCTGGCACGATTCCCGCGGTCCGGGTGGCCGGGCCGCTGGGCATCGCCGTGTTATGGACCGCCGCGGAAGTAGTTCAAATGATCTTCATCCAGCGCGAGAACCGGGAGATCCTTCCCAACGTATCCGCCGCCAGCCTGCTCAAGCTGTGCGCCTGCGGGTTAGCCGCGCTGGCGATATTGGTGCCCTTCGGCCATTCGCTGACCAAAAGCAGTTGGAATGCCTTTGTCCTGTGGTTTGGAGTGGCCACGGTCGCGTCGGTTGCGGCCGCTTCGTTCACGTTCGGACTTACCGGCCCGGCAGGCCGCGCCTACTGGGCCCTCAAGCCGATGCGGCGTTCCCCCTTAGTTACGCGCGCCGAATGAAATACTTGCCCGGCAATGCCGCCTCCAGGCACCGGATGTTCCCGGACGCCGTTCAACGATCCAAATCGGCCGGCATTATAGCCGCTGAATTTATGCGAACCGCCGTTACACAGTCGTTAACCTCCGGAACCAGCCCCGCACGCGCATTTATCGTCATTGTGACGTTGGCATGTACCCTGACCGTGGCGTTGCTATCGCTATGTCACCTGACACTCGCGGAAGCGGTGCCCACCGCGATTCTGTTCGCGTTGACCGGTCAACGGTTTATCGAACTGGCGGTAAGCCGCGGTCAGGATCTGTTTGAGATTATCAACGTCGTTGCGGCTTATTTCTTCCTGTACTTTGCCTGCCGCGCCGTTTATGTACTGGCAACTCCCGGCGTGCCACGCTTGGGATTCTTCTACTACGACGACTATCTGCCGACCGCCCTGTGGTGTGCCAGCCTTGGCTATCTTGCGTTCTCCGCGGGCTATTATTCGAGCGTCGCGAAGCACTTGCTGGCAAGGCTTCCGCGCTTGCGCCTATCCTGGCCGCGAACTATTCCCGCCTTTCGGATTTGCTTACTCCTGGCGATCGGTTTCGGCGCCTGGCTGTATCTGTTTCGGCAAGGCGCTTTTGTCGTGGGCGCGGTTGCCGAGGAAACCGGCCGGCGGTTTCATAGCGACCCCGTGCCTGGCATTGCGGTACTGCTCGGATCGTTGCTCGATTTCGGCTGGGTTGCGATCTGCGTGAGCGCGCTGCGGCGGAAACGCAGTAACAACGCACTGACGATTTGGCCGCTGCTCGCGCTGGCGTTGAGTATGATCGTCGTGCGCATCTTCTACACTGGCAGCAAGCAGTTCCTGCTCGAACCGTTGGCGCAAGCCATGATCTGTTATCACTACCTAAAACGTCGCCTTCGGCTTCGGCACGCGGTCCTGGTCGGCATTCCCTCGGTCTTGCTTACCTTTGGCGTGCTGAACGTGTATCGATTTGTGATCATAGGCGAATCCGGAGGCGCGCCGAAGAGCTTCGAGGATGTGCTGACCCGCGTCTCGTACGCCTGGAGTTACTTTGCGTCCGATCGCACGGATGGGCTGCAACAATCGGCATTGGAATCGTTGATGCAACGCCAATTCGGCGTGGACGCCCTGGCGCTGGTCATCAAATACACACCGGAAAGACGGCCCTTTGGATACGGGCAGGCGTATCTGACCATTCCGGAGCAGGCCTTCGTGCCTAGACAGATATGGCACGATAAGCCGATTTACATTCCGACAGACGATTTCGAGCGCGACTATTTGGGCATGCCGCCGGGAGGATATACCTCGATGCATGTGATTTCCGACGTCTATCAGAATTTTCACCTGCCCGGAATCGTCGTCGGCCTTTTCTTGATCGGCGTCGGCGCCCGCGTACTGTATTTGTCGTGCGCCGTTTTGGGCAAGGAAGGAATTCGGACTCTTGCGTATGCGATACTCATGCCCCAGCTAGTACATCTTCTGGAAGGGGAGCCGGTAGTCAGTTCAATTATTTTTATTCGATCGGGTTTACTGCTGTGGCTTACCGTGCGATTGCTCGGCAGCCGGATGGCCACTGCCAGAGGGTAGCGAGAGGGACAGAGCTTTGGCCGAACAGGTAGCGGTGTTTCAGATCGGATCTCTAGGCGACTCCATCGTGTCGCTCCCGGCGCTGCGCGCCATTCGGGAGCGCTTGCCGGAGTGCTCGGATTATATACTGGTCAGCCGGTACGACAATAACACATATGTCTTGCCCGCCAGTGTGTTCGATATGGTCTGGAAGGCCAAAACGAATATTAACTTCCTCGGGCAGGTAAGCGCCGTGCGAAAGTTACGTTCCGCCGCGGGAGCCATCCGCCAGCTCCGCCGTTACCGCCCCCGCTATTGCGTCTCGTTGATGCCTTCCCCGCGAACGCCCGCCCAGGTGCGGAGAGATGCCTTGTTTTTTCGCGCCGCGGGAGTCCGCGAGTTGATCGGCTTTAGGCCAATGAGCCAGGAGGAACTCCGGGAAACGTCTATCGGCGGGGCGCTGCGCCGGGAGTCTTATCTGAGGTTTAAGCGTCTTGCGGGGGAGAACGCAGCCCATGAATTCTCCCGTTACGCAGCGCTGCCACTGCTGGCTCCCGATGCTCTGAACGTCTCTGCCGTCCGCACATGGCTGAATCTGAGAGGGGCTGGCCAAGGACGCCTGCTCGTGGCCGTTTGCCCGTTTAGCAACCTGGCCGCGCGCGACTGGCCTATCGCGCATGTGAAGGAACTTATCGCGCGGCTGGCTCCGCGGGCCGATATCGTGGTCGTCGGTGGAGCCAAAGACAAGGAACGCGCGGCCTCGCTGTTCGCCGCCGCCCCATACGCCATCGATGCGTGCGGCGCGTTTCAGGTTAAGGAATCGGCTGCTTTGCTCTCGCTGTGCCGCCTGGCTATAACGGTGGATAGCGGCCCCATGCACCTGGCCTCCGCGGTCGGCACCGACAGCTTGGTGATCCTCAGCCGCTACGATGAATTCGGGCGCTGGCTACCCTTGGGCACGGGGCATACGGTTCTCTATCGCGATGTGCCTTGCGCCGGGTGCCGGCAGCCGGTTTGTCCCCTCTCGGGCCACCCTTGCATGTCTCAGATATCCGTTGACGACGTTTTCGACGCGGCGTTGCGGAAACTGGGCTTGGCTGAAGCGGCGCCGCCCCGCAGGACCTCCACAAATATTCTGACTCTATAGGCTCTTACTGGCAGCCCAGAAAATGATACGAAAATGATACGAAAATGATACGAACAAGATTGGACCGCCCCGACGAAATAGGGTTCTCACCCACGGCCGATACACTTGAAGAAATCGGCAACGTGTTCTTGCTGGCGGCCGCCAGCGGCTATCCGGCTTCGATCGAAACGGCCGCCTCCGCGATCGTGGATGCGTTCGCGGCGCATCGCAAGCTGCTGGTTTTCGGAAACGGCGGAAGCGCCGCGGACGCACAGCATCTTTGCGGCGAGATCGTGGTTCGATTCCGCTCGAATCGGCAAGCCCTTCCGGCCGTCGCCCTTTCAAGCGACGCGGCCGTGATGACCGCTTGCGGCAACGATTTCTCCTTTGAGCGGATCTTCGCGCGCCAGATTGAGGCGCTTGGAACGCCCGGCGACGTGGCGCTCGGAATTTCCACCAGCGGCAGTTCTCCGAATATCGTGGCTGCCATGAAAACCGCCCGCGAGCGTGCCCTCACCACCATCTTGCTGACCGGACCGAGCTATGGCCGGGCAAGGGACTACAGCGACTGGGTGCTGGCCGCGCCGGGGGCAAACACAGCCAGGATTCAGGAGTTGCATCTGGCGACCTATCACATCATTTGCGAGACGATCGACGCCCGGTTTTCGCGGAGGGCGGAATGACCCGGCGCCCGATCCCTCCCATCATTGCCACCGGAATGCCGCGCTGCGGTTTCTCCGGCGTCACCGTTCTGGTGGTGGGCGATCTCATGCTGGACCGGTATGTCTTCGGCGATGTCCGCCGCATCTCTCCTGAAGCGCCCGTCCCCGTGCTTACCATGACGGGTGAGAAAGCCGCTGCCGGCGGCGCTGCGAACGTTGCGCTCAACGTAGCCGGACTGCGGGCGCGCGCTCATGTTTTTGGTGTGGTTGGGCAAGACGCCGCCGCGAGCCGTCTGATCGAAGTGCTTTCGGCTCGCGGCGTGGACACCACCGGCGTCGTCGTGGATAGCGCTCGTCCCAGCACCTGCAAAACCCGCGTCATGTGCGGCACCCACCAGATCGTCAGACTCGACCAGGAATCCACGCACGAAATCCCCGATCATCCTCGCCAACAGTTGCTGGATCGCTTTTGGGCCGCGGTGCGTCATCACGCCGTTAACGCAGTGATTCTCTCCGACTATGCCAAGGGTGTCTTAAGTGCCGGGCTGACCCGGTCTGTGATCGAAGGGTGCGCCGCGCGGGAGATCCCGGTTTTTGTGGATCCAAAGAAAAGCAGCTACTCCCTCTATCGCCAAGCGACGTGCATCACTCCTAATCTTAGCGAGTTCCACGGAGCTCTTCCGGCGCTGGGAATACCGGAGGGGGATGTGGCGTGGTCGGCGGGGCGTCTTCGGGAAGCGCTCCAGTGTCCACTGTTGCTCATCACACAGGGCGCCGACGGCATGACGTTAATCTCGCGGAACGGAGGTTTACACCTGCCGGCCCTTGTCCAGGAAGTGTTCGACGTGTCGGGCGCCGGCGATACGGTGATCGCCACCATGGCCGCGGCAATAGGTTACGGTTTGGAACCGGCGCACGCCGCGGGTCTTGCCAACATCGCCGCGAGCCTTGTCGTCCAAAAACTCGGCACGGCGCCAGTGGAGTGGCAGGAGCTCGAAGCACTCTTGCCGCAGGGGACGGTACAGGACGAGATGGGCTCGTCGATCGGCGCCTTTGCGGCGGATCTGCCAACCGCAACGAGTGACCAGAAACCTGTATGATAGTCTTCAACTTCGTGGAAGGCGCGTGGCCCCGGAACGGGGGGGTGGGCATCGCCTGTGTTCCCAAGATCGGCCAAAGCCTGGCTGCCAACGGCGCTGCTGTCGTGCTCGTGTCGGGTGGACCGGCGCCGCCCGGGTATGGGAGCGTCGCGCTGCGCGCCGTTCCAACCGTCACGCGAACGAGTAACGGACCAGGATCGTTCGGTATCCTATCCCTGCGCTCCTGGGGCAAATACGCTTTCGCGCCATCCGTCTTTCGGCGCGTCGGTTTGCGCGTGCGAAATACAGACGTTATTGCGCTACACTCGGTCTATTCTTTCCCAGTTCTGGCCGGCTATCTGCTGGCCCGCTTATGGCGCAAGCCGTATGTGCTGTGGCCCCATGGTGTGTTGAGCCCGTTCATGCGCCGCATCGGCCGCCGCAAGAAGTGGATTTACGACAAGCTGATCGCGCGCCGTATTTTGAAAGGGGCATCCGCCGTGATCTGTACCGGGGAGGGCGAACGCAGAGAGACGCTGGCGCTCGGTCTCACCGACCGCACAGTCGTAATTCCACACGGTGTATCTCTGAAGAGTTTCGAATCGCTTCCGGAACGCGGCCGCTTCCGGTCGCAACATCTCCACGGCGCCCAAGGTCCGCTGATCCTTTACTTGGGCCGGTTGGCGGCGGTCAAGAATCTCGAGCTCCTGATTCGAGCATTCGCACGAGTGTCGCGGTCCGTTCCCGAAGCCCGGCTGGCCCTGATAGGCCCGCCCGATCCGCCGTCCTTCGAAACCACCGTCCGTAACTGGCTTTCCGAGCATGGCGTCGCAACTCACACGGTCGTGACAGGGCCCATTACGGACTTGCGGCTGAAGCAGGAGGCGCTGGTTGATGCGGACCTGTTCGTCATGCCATCGCACACAGAGAACTTCTGCAACGCCTTGTTCGAAGCGATGGCGACAGGGCTGCCATGCGTAGTAAGCGACTGCCTTAACTACGCTGCGGAAGTCGCCGATAGGGGCGCTGGTTTGGCGGTCCCTCGCGATCCCGAGCTATTTGCCGGGGCGATTGTCAATCTGCTTTCAAACCCGGCATTACGAACAAAAATGGGTAAAAACGCTCGCGAACTGGTTACGGACTACTCATGGGAGAAAAGCGGAGAGCGCTTGGCCCGCACGTTGGGGTCGATCCTCGCGCGCAGGCCGCTTCCTAAGGACCTGATCGGCGAGCGGCCGCCTGAACTCGAGTTGGCGCAATAGCCGGGCGAGCGGGGTGCTCATGTACACAGACGTCGATCTCTCGCAACCGGATAACAGCGAGTACGATAAAGGGCGGCCCTGGGTGGTCCAGGCGTTGTGGTACTTCCTTGGCCTGCCGGTCCTCCGTTCGTACTGGATTCCGTTGTCCGGACTGAAGTGCTGGTTGCTACGCCTCTTCGGAGCCAAGGTCGGCAAAGGGGTCTACATGAAGCCCGGCGTGCGGGTCAAGTTTCCATGGTACCTGCGCGTGGGGGACTTCTGCTGGCTGGGCGAAGACCTCTGGATCGACAATCTGGCGCCTGTCGAAATCGGCTCGAATGTGTGCATCTCTCAAGCGGCTTATCTTTGCACCGGTAACCACGACTGGACAAAACCCAACATGAAGCTGTTTCGCAAGTCCATCACGGTTCAGGACGGCAGTTGGGTAGGCGCGAAGGCCATACTGTGTCCGGGAGTTGTGGTGGGCCGGGGCGCCGTCGTGGCCGCCGGCAGCGTCGTAACCAGGAGTGTCTCCGCGTATCAGGTATGGGCAGGTAATCCGGCAACTTTCCTGCGCGATCGGCGGCTGGATGCGCCTCTGAACGGTGTCAAGCCCGTCGCTTGCGTCCAGTCATGACAAAATGCCTTACCGTGCTGTTCGTCACCCTGAAGCTCTACTCACAGGATCGCATGGACGCTGTTCTGACGCCCCAACAATTTGTTCCACCGGATCGTAATATTGCCGACGGTATGAGCCACCCTTTGTCCGGATTCTTCGGCCCCACCAACGACGCGAACTGTAAGACAGCGCACGCCAGGTTTTCGTTTGTCCCGGCGACGGTATCCGATGGCTGTGACCTTGCGGCCGAATTCGCCTGGGCGGCGCTGACCGAAGCGTTGACCGCGAAAGTGTCTGCGTCCTGGTATGGCCGCATGCCATATAACACCGTCTATGTGCCGGCAGGCGCGTACCTTCTGAACCGGACCATCGTTCTCTCCAACGGCGATGGGGGCAGCCTTGACGGCAATGGACCTTCTCGAACGATGTTTTACTGGAGCGGAGACGCCGTCTCTCCCCTGTTCAGGTTAGAAAGTTGCCGCCACATGGCCTTCTCCAACTTCACTGTGCAGGTCTCTGGCGGCGCGGAATATCTCAAATATGTCTTTTTTACCGGTGAGCTGACGGGACTTCCGGGTGTCAAGTCCATCAACTCATCGAATACCTTGCGGCAAATCGTCGTCACTACGCCCGACTCGACAAGGCCTACGGTCGGGTGGTTTGTGTACAACGCGGTGGGATCGTTTTGGGGGCGGAGCTACAGCACCAAAAACGGCGAAGGCTATCTCTTGGAGAACTGCGCGGCCACGGGCCTGGCGGAGGACGGTTTTTATTCCGACGCTTATGATACTGCCTCCACTACTTTCATTAACACGCGCTTCTGGGGGGTGAAGGCGGGCGTTCGCGCCAACGCGGGCTACAACTTCTGCTGCGGCTCCGATATCAGCGGCGCCACCGAGGCGGCATTTGTCCAGGGTCCCAATGTCAACGCTCCCATCACCATCGCAGGCGTCAATGTCGAGGATAGCTACGCCCTGTTCAAGAATGCCCGGATACAAGCGGGGATGACCTCGCAAGCCCAACCGGTCGTGATCGACAACGTTCGATATACCTGGTCCGATTGGATGGGCTATGCGGGGACGGTTACCGCGGACGGCGGCAATACAGTGACGTTAGCGTCCGGAACCGCATTTATGGGATCGAAAGCCGTGGGCTGGCTGACCGGAAAGCCGATAAATATCAACGGCGCCACATATACCGTTCAAGGTGTCCTCGATGCAAAACACGTGAAGGTCGACCGGCCTGTCCCATCTTCGGCGGGATTGGAATACTCCTTCTCTGTTCCCGGAATCGATCCGAACGGCGTCATCCAGATCGCACAGCATGGGCCCGTCACGGTAAGAAACTCGACAATTGGGGTGGACAACCGGTGGCCGCTCAGGGTTTGGTGGAATAACAACACGGGATATGGGCATACGCCAAGCCTGTTTAGAATCGAGAATGTCGTTTTTCATAGCAAAGGCCCGAAGTTCGCCCATTCCAGAAACCTTGCGGGCGCGGATGCTCTGTTCATCGGCGCCTGGCCAGACACGGTCAACAGTTGGATGATGACTGGCGACGAAGATTCCGGCGTCGCGACAAATGTGTCCATGTCCACCCAGCCGATTTGGATAAAGCATCGCGTAACCAAGGTTGCCGGTGGCGCCGGGGACTGCGTGAACGCAAATGGATGCTGGCAGATAGACGAAGGCGCGATTCCGCCGTCGAATATCGCAGCGGGCGCTGGGGATAGCGGGATCGTGCTAACCAGCTTGCCTGGCGGCAGCTACATTAGCGATGTGACCCTGAAGACCGTAAGATCTTGCACGGGAGCGAACCCTATTATCGCCGGTTTAGGGAATAATACGGATTCCCGATACTATACGGACACTGTGCGCTACGATCTGGGGCGCGCCGCGGGCGACTTGAACCAACTCAATGTGCAACTCACGAATCGAGGATCGAGCCGTATGACGGTCGGCCCCTCCGCGGCCAACGCGGTCCAGGAGAACTTCATCGTGTTTGTCAGACCGATTTCCGGAAACGTCGAGGCAGTCGCCGACGGATGCTCCTTTGACGTCTACATGCTGGTAGGGAGGCGCCCCATGGAAATGCCCACGGGCCACTAGATCCCCAGGGGCCGGGTCAACCTGCGCCGCATAGGCGCCAACTGGCCACCGAGCAACTCAAAATCGAATACACGGGACGGCTAATCGGACGTCACCGACTCAATATAGGAATAACTACCATGGCAGATACGACACGTGTTCTTATTACCGGAGCTGGCGGCTTTATCGGCAGCCACTTTGCAACCTACTTGAAGCAGCGCGGCTTCTGGGTGAGGGGAGTCGATATTAAGCACCCTGAATACTCCCGGACGGATGCCGACGAGTTCGAGGTATTGGATCTCCGCCGCTGGGACAATTGCCTGCAAGCTACCCGGAACATCGACGAGGTTTATGCGCTGGCAGCGGACATGGGCGGCATGGGTTTCATTTCATCCCATCACGCCCAGATCCTGCACAACAATGCGCTGATCAACTGGCAGACCCTGGAGGCCGCGCGCGTCAACGGCGCCCAGCGCTACTTCTATACGTCGTCCGCTTGCATTTATCCGGAGTTCAAACAGACCGAAACCGATGTGACGCCGTTGAAGGAATCCGACGCCTATCCCGCCTATCCGCAGGACGCCTACGGCTGGGAGAAGCTGGTGACGGAGCGCCTCTGCGCTCACTACCGCGAAGACTATGGCCTGGAAACGCGCGTTGTCCGATTCCATAACATCTTCGGCCCGTTGGGGACCTGGGAAGGCGGACGCGAGAAGGCCCCGGCGGCCATGTGCCGCAAAGTGGCGTTCGCCAAGTTGACCGGCGATCCCGTGGTTGAGATTTGGGGCGACGGAGAACAGACGCGTTCCTTCTGCTATATCGACGACTGCCTCGAAGGAATCTACCGCCTGATGCGATCCGACTTTCACGAACCGCTCAATCTTGGCCAGGACCGCATGGTGACCATTAATCGACTGGCTGACGTCGTGGCCGGAATCGCCGGCGCGCGCATCGTCAAGAAGCACGTGCCCGGTCCGCAAGGGGTGCGTGGACGCAACTCCGATAATGCCTTGTTGCGGGCGGTTCTCGGCTGGGAACCGGCTATTTCGCTGGAGGAGGGGCTCGCCCGCACCTATCCATGGATCGAGAGCCAGGTCCGCGCAAGCCTGGCTCTTCCCGCGGAGGAGTTACAACTCACGGCGTCTGGCTACTGATAGCGGGACGATATATGCATATCCTGGTTCACGATTTCGCGGGTCACCCCTTCCAGGTACAACTCAGCCGCGAGTTGGCTGGACGCGGCCATTCCGTGTCGCACCTGTACTTGGAGGATTTGCCCGGACCGAAAGGACCGCTGCGGCGCGCGCCGCAGGATCCGCCCTCGTTCCACCCCGTGCCGGTGTCCCTGGGGGCGCCGCTCGAAAAGTACTCGATGCTGAAACGGCACTTCGCCCACCGGCAATACGCCCGCGCGCTAACGGCGTTCATCCGGGACCATCGTCCCGATGCGATTCTTTCCGCGAATACTCCCATCGATGTGCAGCATTGTTTAATGAACGAGTGCCGCCGGAAAGGGATCGCCTTCGTTCACTGGATGCAGGATTTGTACTGTATGGCCGTGCGCAACGTACTCATCAAAAAAGTAGGGCGTTGCGGCGCGCCCGTGGCGTGGCATTACGACCGCCTGGAACGGCACGTGTGCGAGCGCAGCGATGCGGTGGTATTCATTACTCCCGACTTCCTTAGTGCTACGTCGCGGATGGGCTTTCGGCCGGCCCGGAACTATGTCGTCGAAAATTGGGCGCCCTTGGAAGATCTCACTCCAGCGGCCAGGCGCAATGCCTGGAGCGCTCGCCATAATCTTTCGGACAAGATCGTATTCCTTTACTCGGGTACGCTCGGACTCAAGCACAAGCCGGAATTGCTCTACCGGCTGGCTATGGCTCTCGACGACTGCAAGGATGCCGTCGTCGTAGTGGTATCGGAGGGATTGGGCCGCGCGTGGCTCGAGCGGCAGCCTCCGCGGAGGAATCTGGTCCTCATGGATTTCCAGTCCTATTCTGAAATGTCCGAGGTGCTAGGCGCGGCCGACGTTCTGCTGGCGGTAATCGAAAAGGATGCCGGAGTCTTTGCGGTCCCGTCCAAGGTGCTCAGTTATTTTTGCGCCGCCAGACCAGTGTTACTGGCGGCGCCGGAGACCAACCTGGCGGCACGGACGCTGCTACGGGCAAATGCGGGCTTCACCGTGGACCCCGACGACACGCACGGTTTTGCGGATGCGGCGCGCCGGCTGGCGGCGGATCCGGATATCCGTCGGGTGCTGGCCGGGAACGCGCGTCAATACGCCGCCACAACCTTCGATATTCATGCCATCGGCGCGCGGTTTGAGCTTATCTTGCGCGAGGCTGCCGAGGCTGCGGCGTTCTCGCCCGGTGCTCGCGCATACGATCCCGCTTACCCGAGGGTCGCCGCGGAGTAGCTATCGAATATTGTCAGGCGTTATCGGGAACGGATTCATATGAGCACAACGATCACCACGATAGACCAAGCCGCTGGCGCGGGCGTCTGGTTCGAGTCGGCGATTGGCATGCGCCGCGAGTTACTGGCGGCACGTTCATACCGGGATTCCGCCGCCCTCACCGTCGGCGTTCTTGCTTTCACCGACGCCTGCGTTCTGATCCCGGCCTTCTTTGCGAGTATTTTCATTTGGACGTTGGTCCGGCCCACCGCGAACCTGTCGCAATTTGCCGCGTATTGGCCATTCCTGCTGTTGTTCATCGCCGTATATGTCGGCGTCGGGCTATACCAGGTCGTGGGATTGAATCCCATTCAGGAGCTGCGCCGGTCCGTGGCGGGCACCACACTCGCCTTCTTCATTTTTACCGGTAGCACCTTCCTGCTCAAAGAGGCCCGCGGCTTTCCGCGCGGCGTTGCGCTGCTTACGTGGCTGCTGGTATTGCTGGCACTGCCGCCCGCCCGTGCCGCGGTAAGAAGGATCTGCGGACCGCGGCATTGGTTCGGACGTAGCGTGGTCGTCCTAGGGGCGGGGAAATCCGGAGAAAGCGTGGTGAGGGCACTCCTAAGAACCCCCGGGCTAGGTCTGAAACCGGTCGCCATTTTGGACGACCGCGTCTCCGCGGCGACGCATGTGCACGGCGTACCGATTCTTGGCGGGCTGGCCTTAGCGCCGGTACTGGCATCCAAAGCGCGCTTGGGCTATGGAGTCCTGGCTATGCCCGGGCTGTCGCGCGTGAGACTTCTGGAAGTGCTGCAGAAATGCGGTCAGGCGTTTGACAAAGTGTTAGTGATCCCCGACCTGCTGGGTATGTCCAGTTTATGCGTGGAGGCCACCGATCTCGGCGGGATGCTGGGGCTGGAAATTCGCCACAACCTTCTCCACTTGCCTGCGCGGATCGTCAAGAGGACCCTGGATCTCCTGGTAGTGGCCGCCCTGGCGCCTCTCCTCGTTCCTTTGTTTTGCGTCATCGGGTGTCTGATCAAGCTCACGTCGCGGGGCCCTGTATTCTACGGCCACGTGCGCGTCGGAAACGGCTCGCGCGTATTCAGGGCATGGAAGTTTCGGACCATGGTGCGGAATGCAGACGCCGTATTGAACCGGCACTTGGCGGCCCATCCGGCCCTGGCCGAAGAGTGGCGGCTGACTCAGAAGCTTAAAGACGACCCGCGAGTCACACGGCTTGGGAAGTTGCTGAGAAGATCCAGTTTGGATGAGCTGCCGCAGCTTATCAACGTCCTGACGGGAGAAATGAGCCTGGTCGGGCCCAGGCCGATCGTTGCGTCGGAAGTCGAGAAATACGGCGAATATTACGTTTCATACTGCCGCGTGAAACCCGGCCTCACGGGTCTCTGGCAGGTGTCCGGCAGAAACAATACGACTTATGAGGAACGGGTGGCCTTCGATCAGTACTACGTTCTGAACTGGTCTGTTTGGCTGGACCTGCACATACTAACGAGGACAGTTCACACTGTTCTGACTGGAGACGGTGCGTATTAGAGTTGCGCGCCCATGGTGACTCGGTATGATCCCCTATCAAGTGCAAGTGCACGACACCAACGAAGTCAAGACCGGCCCGCCGGGGGCCACCCGGACCTTCCGCGTTCCTCAGTGCCCTTTCCGGATCGACTGCTCCGGTGCGGTACTCGACCAGATCCGGCGGGAAGTGGAGGGCGCCCTCAATTCTCCGCGCGACGCGCGCGAGACCGGCGGCGTGCTGTTCGGCCGCAACGAGCTGGGCCGTATCCACATAGAGGCGTATAGGCCGCTCCGCTGTGAGCATGCCATGGGACCCGGCTTCGTCCTCTCGGCGAGCGACGAGAAGCGTCTTGCGGAACTGATCGCGGCGCCCAGGACAGACGCCGATCTAAGCGGCCTTCAACCGCTGGGTTGGTATCACTCCCACGTGGCTAGCAAAATATTCCTCTCAGACCGCGACCGGCAGATTCATTTCCGCTATTTTGGGGCTCCATTCCAAGTGGCGCTGGTGCTGCGGCCGAGCGAAGAAAGGGCCACCAGGGCGGGGTTCTTCTTCCGCGAGTCCACCGCCGCCATGCGCACGGATTCGAGTTATGAAGAATTCGTCGTCGAGAGCGCGCCGCCGGTGCGGGAAATCCGAAAACCGGTTATCGCGGAAGTGCCCGCCAAGCGGCCGCGAGCCGCCAGCCCGCCCGCGGCGCCGGATCGGCCGGCCTGTCCGAAGTGCGCGAGCGAGCGTCTCCGAAGGTCCCACCGGATTCATTCGGTGGAACG
This sequence comes from Bryobacteraceae bacterium, assembly GCA_050008575.1. Taxonomy (GTDB): domain Bacteria; phylum Acidobacteriota; class Terriglobia; order Bryobacterales; family Bryobacteraceae; genus Bog-159. The sequence goes on along the minus strand of JBEKMJ010000095.1, from coordinate 8,358 downwards.
CCTGCGCGGCGCGTTCGGCTACTATCCCTACCGCTGCCAGGAATGCCTGTCCCGATCTTTCATCAAGAGACCTTTCGACCTAATCGACATGCTTCGCCCCAATTCCGGCAAAAGGCCGGAAGAGCGCAGGAGAGCGTGGCTGCGGACACGCCGGGAGTTCCTTCTTTGGGGGGCGGGCATTGCCGGCTTCCTGCTCATCCTGCTCTACATGGTCCGGGATACCGGACAAAAATCGGACCAGCCGTAACAGTCCGGGATCTATCAATTTGACGACACTTAAGGAGAAAACAAAATGATGAACGTATCTAATGCCGGATTGACCAATAAGGCCCTGCTCGCCCTGGTGCTCTGCGGTACCGTCAGCCTCAGCCTTTCGTCCTCGCCTGCCATCGGACTGGCCGTCGCGGAAGGCAGTTTTCAAGTCGACCACGCCCGTGTATGGGGAAATGCCACCCTATTCGACGGCAACCTGATCGAGACCAGCGCGTCTTCTTCGCGGCTGAAACTCGAGAATGGCGTAGCCGTGCAGCTCGCCTCCGATTCGAGGGCCCGTGTGTACCAATCGCGGCTGATCCTCGAAAAAGGGACCGGGCAACTGGAGTCCGCCAACTACCGTATCGAGGCCGATAGCCTGCGCGTCACGCCGGATTCTCCCGGTTCGGTGGCTCGCGTTCAGGTCAGCGGAGAGAACCGCATCGTCGTCGCGGCCTACCAGGGTTCCGTGCGCGTGTCGAATAGCCAGGGCGTGCTGGTTGCACGGCTGGACACGGGCCGCGAACTGGCGTTCGAGCCGCAAGCCGAAGGCTCTGCCGCGCCCACGAAGGTCTCCGGTTGTCTGCTGCGCAAGGATGGCCAGCTCGTCATTGTCGACGCCACCACCAATGTCGTCATCCAGCTTCAGGGCGCGGGTCTCGAAGATAAGCTGGGCAGCCATGTGGAGATTACCGGCAGCGCCGTCACTCAGGCGCCCACGGTCGCTGGCGCTTCGCAGATCGTCAACGTCACCGATGTGAAGCTGGTCGCCAAGGGCGGATGCGCCTCGGTCGCCAAGAAAATTGGCGCCGTAGCGGTGGCGGGCGCGGCGGCGGGTGCTGTCGCCGGCGGCCTGTCCACCGGTGCGATCGTGGCCATTGTCGCTGGTGTGGCCGCCGTCGGCTCCACAGTCGGACTAGCGGCTTCCGGTTCGCTTCCCGGCCAGGGGTCGTCAGTGCCTTCTACCAGCCGGTAGATCTCACGCTTCTCAGTGCCAGCCGGACCCTGTGGGCCGAAGTGTGCGCTACCGGCTGGCTTGAGGAGCAAGAGGGTGGGCTTGGTGGGGCAGGCGTCTACGCCTGCGGCGGGTCTCCAGACCCGCTCCTTCCCCCCACTCGATCCGTCCCACCATACTTCCCACCACCGCGCACCACGCTTTCCCCCAGTTAGGTTCGCGCAACACGTTCGCGGCGCGATATGCGGCGATCCGGCGATTGCTATGATGGCGGCAGGACCTTTTGGACTGCTCCATGATCGGCGAAATCCTCGACGCCAAATATCGCATCGACAAGCAACTCGGCGCGGGCGGCATGGGCAATGTCTACCTGGCCACGCATCTCGGCACCACGCGCGTCGTGGCGGTCAAAGTGATCGCCCCCAGGTGGGCGGCGGAACCGCAGTTTCTCGCCCGTTTCCAGCGCGAAGCACAGGCCTGCGGCCGCCTGCGCCATCCCAACATCGTCAACGTCACGGATTTCGGAATCGCCAAAGCCGCCGGCGGCGACATGCCGTACCTGGTGATGGAATTTCTCGACGGGCAGACGCTCTCGGATTTCCAGAAAGCCAATCCGAAAGTCGCGCTGCCGCTGATCGCGGACCTTCTGGACCAGATCGGACTGGCGCTTGCGGAGGCCCACGGGCATGGCATCGTGCATCGCGACCTGAAGCCCGACAACATCTGGCTGGAACCTAACGGCCGCGGCGGATACACCGTGAAGGTTCTCGACTTCGGCGTGGCTAAGGTGAACTTGCTCGGCGAGTGGACGCCGCGCTTACGAGAGATGCCGGAGGCCGACGCACACCAGACGGTCGCTCCCCGGCCCGGCCCGCCCACGCCGTCCGGCGACGAAATGGAAACGGTTACCATCGAAATGGCGCATGCGCCACGGCCGCCGAAAATCCCCGCGCCCGCCGAGGACACGGAGACCGTCGCCATTGCGTCCACGCCGTCCCCCCTTTCCTCGGCCTCGCTCGATAGCAGTGCCGGCGCACATACCATGCCCGGCAGCTTGATCGGGACCCCCGCGTATATGTCGCCGGAGCAGGCGTTGGGAGAAGAAATCGATTTCCGCTCCGACATCTATAGTCTGGCCGTAGTGGCCTATTCGCTGGTTTGCGGCGCGCTGCCATTTACCGGAAAGACCAGCGAGCTATTCGAATTCCACCGCACTGGCAGTCCCGCTCCGCCCGCGAGTATCGCCAAAATTCCGCGCGACGTATCGGACGCCATTCTCGCCGGACTCGCGCGCAATCCCGCGGACCGGCCGGCCTCCGCCATTCTATTCACACAGCGGTTTCACAACGCGGTGGACGCCGAATTTTTCGCCCTCCGGAGATCGAAAGCGTTCCTGCTGCAACATCTCGCGGCCTACGCTCTTTTGCTCTTGCCCATCTACACGGTGATCCTGACACTGACGGGCCTGTGGGTCGCATTCAGCCGGAAACTGCTGCCGGTTGCCGTTTTGCGCGTGGTGCTGGTCCCGCTGGCGGCGGCGATTCTCTTCATTTTCTCGGACAATGTACTGCGTGCAGCCGCCGCGCTCATGGCCTTGGATGAACAGACCCGCGTCAGAAGGTTCCTATCTTTCCGCGTCTTCTGGAAGCTGGTTAGAAAGATGCCGGTTCTGGTGGTAACCCAAGCCCGGTCGCTGTTGTTCTTCGGGCCCGGCTGGGTGATCGGCGATTGCCTCTGGCCCGTGATTTGCGTGGTGGAAAAGTTATCCGGGAAGGCAGCCATTCAGCGTTCGCGCGATTTGATGACCGGACTCCGGTCCGCCGGACGCGCTCTCGCGATTCGCCATTTCGCGCTGGCGGCGTTCGCGATTGCGGACGTGGTTAAATCGATCGGCTTCCTTTGGCACAGCGGGCCGATCAAAGACGCGAATGTGGTCATCACGGCGGTCTGGTTTCCGGTGTTTGCGCTCTATGCGGGAGCTCCACTGTTTCTGTATGACCGGACGGCTGCTAATGCCAGCGGTCCGTTGCTGCAGTTGGACCGCACGCCGGAAGTGCGCACCACCGCGCGGGCGTTCTCCGTCAGCTCCATGATCTGGTTGGCGGCCGGGGCCATCTACCTGCTGTATCAGCCGGTCAAGTTATTGCTGTCCGGCGCGCGCTAACAAAGGCCCTAGTGGGGCAGGCTCGCAGCCTGCGCGGGCCTCGCAGGCCCGCTCTTAGACGCATCCTACTTCTTCGGCGGGTTGATCATGATGTGGGCCCCCGCCGTTCCCGGGTACATCAGCCACGGCGCATTGTCGCTCGGCTTGGTCGACAGCCCCGTGGATTCCGGCGTGGCGAAAGGCACATAGATAACCCATCGCAGGTAGGCGTCGATCACCTTCCCGCTGGCGGCGTCGAAGCCGGCGCCGGTAAGCACGTACAGCGTTCGCGGCTCGCGCGGCAGCGAAAGCTTCCCTTCCGCCACCTCCTTCCAGCGCATGTCGTTGCGTTTCTGCCCAGTGAACTTCTGCGCCGCGAGTTCCCGGCCGCGAGCCATGTACGGCTCCAGGTCCTTGTGGTAACAGGCGACGCTGAATGAAGTCTTGCTGGGGTCGTTCGCCAGGCAGATGAGTTCGTTCTTGCCCTCGCGGAGCCTCACCACTTCGCCCTGCGGATTGTAACCGAGGACGGCGGCGCCTTCACGGAGTTCCGCCGGCGCTGCGAGGACCGCGGCCGCAATCTGGACGTCCGGAGCCCGTGCATCCGCGGCGGCCGCCGCCGATGCCAGGAGTGCCAACAGAACCGTCGAAATCGCGATGGTTGTCTTCATATCGAACGACCGCAGTATACCAGAGTCTTGAGACCGGCAATTGGGAGATGCCCGGGAGATGCCCGGGAGCGCCCCATCCCGTCCACTATTTAGATTATCAATATCTCAAAGTCTGAATATCGGGATATACTACATAGTGTGGTGCTTCTCGACAGTCGAGAAGACGTTTCCGCATGTACACACGACGAACTTTTCTCATTGGCGTGGGATCGGCGGGCCTGGCAGCCGTTCTGCCGCCGGCTCGTGGCCTCGACTGGCCGCAGTTTCGCGGACCGGATCGCAACGGCATCTCCAAGGAAACCGGCCTCTTACGCAAATGGCCGGTATCCGGACCGCGCCTGCTCTGGTCCGTCCCCGTGGCCGAAGGTTACGCCGGCGCCGCTATCTTGGCAGGCCGGGTCTATCACCACGACTACGACGAAGCCAAGTCCGAGTGGTCCGTCAACTGCCGCTCGCTGGCCGACGGCAAGCCGATCTGGCAGTTCCGCGAGCCGCGCGAGATTCGTCCGAATCACGCCATCACCCGCACTATTCCCGCGGTGGATGGCCGGTTCGTCTGCTCCCTCGACCCGAAGGCCGTGCTCCACTGCCTGGATGCCCACACCGGCAAACAGATCTGGCGTAAGAGCCTGGTCACGGAATACCGGGCCACCATTCCCTCCTGGTATAACGGGCAGTGCCCGTTGCAGGAAGCCGATCGGATCGTGGTCGCCACCGGCGGCGCAGCCATTCTGGTAGCGCTCGAAAAAGCCACCGGCAAGGAGATTTGGCGCACACCGAACCCGAACCAGCGCGTGATGACGCACGCTTCGGTGATGCCGGCCACCCTGGGCGGAGTGCGGCAATATCTGTATGGAACGCTGCAAGGCCCGCTGGGCGTTTCGGCCGCCGACGGCAAGCTGTTGTGGGAATTTCCGCGCAAGTTCAACGTGGCGGTAGCTCCCTCGCCCATCGCCGTCGATGGGGAACGGGTGTTCATGACCGCCAGCTACGACGCAGGCAGCGTCATGATTCGCGTGCGGCGTAACGGCGGCGCTTTCAAAACGGAATGCCTGTTCGACTTCAAGAACAACGAGTTCAATTCCGAAGTGCACACGCCGATCGTGCACCAGGGCCATCTGTACGCCGTGGGCAAGAAGCAGCGCGGCCTCTTCACCTGCCTGGATTTCGAAGGCAAGGAAGTCTGGTCCAGCGAAGGGAAAGCGTCGTTTGGTCTGGGCAGCTTCATGCTGGCCGACGGCATGTTTCTGGTAATGGATGGCAACACCGGCAAACTGCACCTGATCGAAGCCGGCACGACGGCATACAACGAAATCGCCAGCGCGCAGGTTCTCGCCGGGCAGGAGGTCTGGGCGCCGATGGCTCTGTCGGACGGCAAGCTGGTCTTGCGGGATTTGACCAAAATGATTTGCCTGGATCTTGTGGGGCAGACCTCCAGGTCTGCGCGGGGCCTCTAGGCCCCGCCCTTTGTGTCTTTGAGAAGGGAGGCGTCATGCAATACCAGCAGGTGGCCGTCATCGGCGGCAAAGGCCCGGGACCCGGCCAGTTCCGCGATTCCCTGCGCGGCATCGCGCTCGACCCCGCCGGTAACATCTATGCGGCCAACGACTCCCAGATCACCGTTTTCGACGCAGCCGGCCGTCTAAGGCGGCGATGGTCGACTTCCCAACCCGCGCATTCCGTGGCGGTGGCGCCCGATGGCGCGGTATACACGGGCCAAATCCGCCAAATCGAAATCTTCGACAGCGCGGGAAAGCTCGTCCACACCTGGCGGGACGACGCGCTGCTGGGGCGCGTCACGGCCATCGGCTTCGTCGACGCCGACGTATTGGCTGGGGACGCCACCAGCCGCGCGATCCGCCGCTTTGACGCCGCCGGCAAGTTCCGCAACAACATCGGCCGCGACAACCCGCTGAATGGCTTGCTGATCCCCAACGGCGTCGTCGACTTCGGCGTGGACGCGCACGGCATCGTCCACGCGGCCAACCCCGGCAAGCACCGCGTGGAGCGCTACACGCCCGCCGGTGAATTGCTCGGGCACATTGGACATTTTCACGGTACGGACCCGGCCGGGTTCGGCGGATGCTGCAATCCCACCAACGTAGCCGTGCGAGATCGCATTTACGTCACGGAAAAGGCCGGCCCCCGCGCCAAGGTCTACAGCTTCAGCGGTGAGTTGGAAGCGGTCATCGCATCGGACGTCTTCGATGCGAACTGCAAAAACATGAGCGTAGCGGTGGACCGGCGCGGGCGCGTCCACGTGGCCGATACCGTGAAGCTCGCGATCTTCGTTTTTGAACCGGTGGCATTATGAGCGAACATTTCACCAGGCGGGACCTGCTGCACCACGCCGTGCGCGGGACGGTCCTCGCGACCCTGGGCGGCGGCGCCGGATTCCTGGTCCGCAAAGCGCACGGGCAAGTGGTCTGGCAAGTGGATGCGGCGCGCTGCCTCAACAGCAGGCTCGGCGAGGTGGGCGTGGCCGCTTGCAATCTCTGCACCACCGAGTGCGTCGTGTCGCTGTCGGCCGTGCGGGCCGTGAACGAGCACTCCCGCTGCGGCCGCTGCAACATTTGTCCCGCCTACTTCAACATCACCAGCGCGGTGGATGAGCGCGGGCTGCCCAGCGAAAAGTTGTGCCCGCGCGACGCCATTACGCGCCGGCCCATAGGCAAGGCCGATCCCGAGGACCCCGCCAACAATTTCTACGAGTACCTCATCGACGAGGAAAAGTGCGACGGCTGCGGCAAGTGCGTCATGCAGTGCAAGGAGCCCTTGGGGCTGGGCTCGATTGTCCTGCGCATTCGCTATAACAAATGCGTGGATTGCAACCGCTGCGCCATCTCCAAGGCCTGTCCGAAGGACGCGCTCATTCGCGTTCCAGTGGAACAGGCGGTGACATGAGTGCAGCCCTGTGGGGCAGACCTCCAGGTCTGCGCGGTTCCTCCAGGACCCGCTCTTCGATAGCCGCGCCCAGACAGGCCGGCGTGGACGTCGGCCGCAGGACTGGAGTCCTGCCCCACATAGCTCTGCAGGCGATGTTTTTCCTCTTCGCCGCTACCGGCCCCCTGCCCGCCCAAACCCTCCCCTACCAGCGTCCGGTCGACGAAGCCCCTCAGGAAAAAAGCATCGGCGGCGGCTACAAAACGCCCCCGGTTCAAAAGCCCCTGCCGCGCAGCTCCTGGCTGCAGTTGATGGATGTCGGGGTGCTCGCCGCGGCCATGGGAATTTCCTCATGGCTGGTCCTGAAACGCCGCAGCCGGAAAGCGCTGGTCGCGCTGGCCATCGGTTCGGTAGCCTATTTCGGCTTTTACCGCGAGGGATGCGTGTGCCCGATCGGATCCATACAAAACGTGGCGGTGGCGTTGACGGATCCGCGCGTCTCGATCCCCATGGTGGTGACGGCCACCTTCTTTCTCCCGCTGCTCATGGCCGTGTTCTTCGGGCGAGCCTTCTGCGGAGGCGTCTGCGCGCTGGGCGCACTGCAGGAGTTGGTGCTGATCAAGCCGGTCCAGGTGCCGCGGCGGCTGGACCGGGCGCTGGGCCTGCTGAAATACGTCTATCTCGGGCTGGCGCTCTTTTTCGCGCTCAAGCCGGCCGCCACGCGCGACTTCGTGATCTGCCGGTTCGATCCGTTCGTTGGCTTCTTTCGCCGCACCGGCGCACCCTACATGCTGCTGATCGGCGGCGCTTTTCTGTTGGCCGGCATGTTCATCGGACGGCCGTATTGCCGCTACCTTTGTCCCTACGGCGGCCTGTTGGCCTGGTGTACGCGATTGGCCCGCCGCGGAGTCACCATCACACCCGACAAGGAACTGGATTGCGGCCTGTGTAGCGAAGCCTGCCCCTACGGCGCCATCGAGAAAATGCGGGCGGTACGCCGCAACTGTCTGTATTGCGCGCGCTGCTACGACGCATGCCCCCGCGCCGGGACGCGCTTGGTGAAGCTGTCATGACCGCGCGCAACCGGGCACGCTGGAGATGGATAGCGGGCGCGGCCGTAGTGGCCTGCGTCGGGATCCTGCTCGCCGATTATGCGCTGGCAACCCGGCAAGCTCCGCGCGACGATAAATCGATCAAGAGCCTGCAAGCACAGGTGCAGTCCGACGCCGCGCTGGCCGTCAAACTCGCCACCGAACAAAAGAGAATCACAAACGCCCGCCGCACCCGGAAATCCCGTGACAACGCCGTCGCCTGGATCCTGATCGCCGCCGCCAGTATCTTTCTCACCTTCGCAAAACGGTCTGGGGGGCGGGCTTCAGCCCGCGCGGGGCTTAAGCCCCGCTCTGTGGCGTGCCTTCGTTCTCCCAACAGCGGGGCTAGCGGGGCTAAAGCCC
>JBEKMJ010000094.1:0-53157 GCA_050008575.1 Bryobacteraceae bacterium | reverse complement strand
CTCGCCCAGCTTGTGCGTGCGGCCCGTGTAATAAAGGATGCGCTCGGTCGTAGTGGTCTTACCTGCATCGATGTGGGCAGCGATGCCGATGTTCCTCATCCTTTCGAGCGGTACCGTACGTGCCATAAAAGTTCCTGACTAAACCACCAGCCACCAGCCACCGACCACCAGCCACCTACCAGCGGTAGTGCGCGAACGCCTTATTCGCTTCCGCCATGCGGTGAACGTCGTCCCTTTTCTTGATCGCGCCGCCCCGCATGTTGGCCGCATCGTTCAATTCATTGGCCAGCTTTTCCGGCATGCCTTTTTCGGCCCGCGAGCGGGCCTGGGTCACGATCCAGCGGATCGCCAGGCTGGTGCGCCGATTATTCGGCACTTCGATAGGCACCTGATAGTTCGCGCCGCCCACGCGCCGCGTCTTCACTTCCAGCAGCGGCTTAACATTCTCCACAGCCTTCTTGAACAGCTTCAACGGGTCGTCGCCCGAGCGCTCCCGGATCTTGTCCATGGAGTCGTAGAAGATGCCTTGTGCCACGGTCTTCTTGCCCTGCCACATCATGGAGTTAATGAATTTCTCGACTAATGTGGAGTTGTATACCGGATCCTGCTGCACTTCCCGAATTTCAACGCGTCGTCTTCGTGGCATATCGATTCCCGCAGCCTACGCCTTCGGCCGCTTCGCTCCATATTTCGACCGGCTCTGCTTGCGGTTGGCCACTCCGGCCGTATCCAGCGCGCCCCGGATCACGTGGTAGCGCACGCCCGGCAGATCCTTCACACGGCCCCCGCGAATCAGCACAATCGAGTGCTCCTGCAGGTTGTGGCCGACGCCCGGAATATAAGTGGTCACTTCGATTCCGTTGGTCAGCCGCACGCGCGCCACTTTCCGCAGCGCCGAGTTGGGCTTCTTCGGCGTGGAAGTGTACACGCGCGTACAAACGCCGCGCTTCTGAGGGCAGCTTTGCAGCGCCGGACTGGCGGTCTTCCAGCGGGGCGGTCTCCGCCCATTGCGCACAAGTTGGTTAAAAGTCGGCACGAACCTTCCCTTAAGTTCTTTACAAGCTTGGATGGGCGCTTCAGGCCCGCCTCAAAACACGCACAAGCCCAACGGCCTGTGTCTACGGTTTAACAACTGCGAGGATCACTGTTCGGACAGGTCCATATTCCAACCGGGGTTGACCGGTGGAACCTCGGGACCTCACCCCCGGCCGGACTGCGAACACTCGCAGTGGTAGCTCAGGAGCAGAAAGCTGTACTCGCGAAACTTTTCTATCATAGCGAAAAGCAAACCATTGCGCAAGTGGGGTGCGCAACGGCTTGCAAAGCCTTGATTTCAAAATGGATAGAGGTCGCGAACAGCGTCCTTCAACTTGGAACTGCCCTATCCCATTAACTCGCCGCGCAGCACCGTGACCGTCTGCCCGCCCAAATACACACGATCGCCGTTGCACCGCACCCGCACCACGCCACCGCGTGGCGATGCCTGATACGCCACGAATTCGGTCTTGCCCAGACGCTTGTTCCAATACGGCCCGAGGCAAGTATGCGACGAGCCCGTCACGGGGTCCTCGTCTATGCCCGAGCCAGGCGCGAAAAAGCGCGAGATGAAATCGAATTCAGGCGTATCGGAGCGCGCCGTCACGATGATCCCGCGCACCGGCAGTTTCCGCAGGACCCCATGATCCGGCTGCGCGGCGCGCAACGCCGCCGCGGACTCCACTTCCACCAGGTAATCGAACTGGTTGCGCCCCACGTAGACCGGCGTCATTCCCAGAGCCGCGGCGAGATCCGCGGGCGGTTCGGCCGCTGCTTCTTTCTTGGCCGGAAAATCCATCTCGATCCAATCGCCCTGCCGGTCGGCCAGCAGCACCCCGCTGCGTGTATGGAAGCGCGCCTGCGCGCCCGCGGCCAGATGTCCCTCTTCCCAAAGCACGTGCGCGGCAGCCAGCGTGGCGTGGCCGCACAGGTCCACTTCGACTGCCGGCGTGAACCAGCGCAGGCCGTACCCGCCGTCTTGCGGAACCAAAAATGAGGTTTCGGAGAGGTTCATTTCGCGCGCCACATCCCGCATCCAGCGCTCTTCAGGCGCCTTGGGAAGGATGCACACGGCCGCCGGATTTCCGGCGAACGGTTTACTCGTGAAAGCGTCGACTTGCGTGATGGCGATGCCCATATTCTTTCAGTGTAACCGGGGGACCCGCGTAACAGTTGTTCAAGACGGCGTGGGGCAGGCTCGCAGCCCCGCCTCCTGTATGCAACGGGACTTTGTCATTCAACTCGGGCCGGATGCCGAAGCGTGCGGCTCCCAACTCGCCGGCCGTGTGGAGCACATCGCATGGGGCCCGGTCGCATAGCGTCCAGGCCTTTTGTGTTTTAAAAAGTCAATTCCAAAGGTGCGCCCGCCGCACAACCGAGCGCCTTCGCCGCCGACCCCTGCCCCACCGAGATCTCGTAGTAACCCGAGCTGCCCAGAATCAGAAATGCCTCGCCACGCCCGCGTTCCGCGTAGTGGCGCGCGAGCACATTCACGCGCTGCGCACCCACCCCCATCTCGAACGGACGTTTGTCCAGGTCCGGAAAGTCCGTCACCGAAAAGTTGGTCACCATGTTTCCGAAGCGGTCCACTTTCAGAATCGTCCCCGCCCAAACTCGCCGTCCCGTCCGCGCCGGCTTATCGAAATCGAGACGCAGATAGTCTTCTATCAATTTCCCGAAACGCGCCGCCGCAACGCCGCCCGCCAGATGCGCGGCCACTGGCGCGAAGATATCCCGGCCGTGAAATGTGTGGCTCACCGGCTGCGCAAAGTAGCGCTCGCTCGAAATCGCGCGCACTTTGTGCTTTTCCCGCGCAAAGACCATCGAAAGCACGCCGTTATCGGGCGCGATGAAGGATTGTCCCGCGGCCTGTGCCAGGATCGGCCGGCGCGACGTTCCCACGCCCGGGTCGACCACCACCACGTGTACCGCGCCCCGCGGAAAGTAGCGATAAACCTGCGAGACCGTGAACGCCGCTTCGCCAATCTCGTAAGCGCCCACGCCGTGGCTGATATCTACGATGCGCGCGCGCGGGCAAATCGACAGAATCACGCCCTTCATCGCACCCACGTAGTGGTCCGACAGGCCGAAATCGGTGGTCAGGGTAATTAGCGGAGCCGGCATTGTTAGAATAAAAAGAATGCAGCGTTTCTACTTCGATCACAACGCTACCACCCCGGTGTCTCCGGAAGTGCTGGAGACCGCGGTGGCGTGTCTCGGTCAAGTGTATGGTAACGCTTCCAGCATCCATCATTTCGGACAGGCCGCCAAGGAGCGGCTGGAGACCGCCCGCCGCCAGACCGCCGCGCTCATCGGCTGCCAGCCGCGCGAGATCGTCTTTGTGAGCGGCGGCACCGAGGCCGATAACCTGGCCCTGTTCGGAACCGTGCGGCCCGCTCAACGCCCGTCGCGGCACGTCGTCACCACCGCCATCGAGCATCCCGCCGTGCTGAATGCCTGCGCACAGCTCGAGCGCGAGGATGTGGCCGTCACGGTTGTGCCGGTGGGCGCGGACGGCATCGTGGACCCGCAAGTCATCCGGCGCGCCCTGCGGCCCGACACTGTGCTCGTTTCGGTAATGCACGCGAATAACGAGTTGGGAACCGTGCAGCCTGTAGCGGAGATCGCCGCCATCGCGCGCCAGGCCGGCGCATACATGCACGTGGATGGCGTGCAGGCCGTGGGCAAGATTCCGGTGGACGTCGACGCGCTCGGAGTGGATCTCTACAGCGTGAGCGGCCACAAAGTTTATGCGCCCAAGGGAATCGGCGCGCTCTACGTGCGGCGCGGCACGCGGCTGAGCGCCATCGCGTTTGGCGGACATCACGAACGCGAGCGGCGTCCGGGTACGGAGAATGTTCCCGGCGCGGCGGCCTTCGGGCGCGCGGCGGAAGTGGCGGAGGCGCGGCTTGAAACGGAGGCGCAGCGCGTCGGCCAGTTGCGCGACCGGCTGGAAGCCGCCATTCTGGAACGTATTCCGCACACGGGCGTGAATGGCAATCGCGCCGCGCGCACGCCCAACACGGCCAACATTTATTTCGACGGCCTGGAGGGTGAAGCCCTGGTGATCGGGCTCGATCTGCGCGGCTTCGCCGTCTCCAGCGGCGCGGCCTGTTCGAGCGGGGCCGTGGAGCCTTCGCACGTGCTGACGGCTATCGGACTGAGCGCCGACCGCGCGCGCGCCAGCATTCGCTTTTCCCTCGGACGCACGAACACGGCCGAACAGGTGGATGCGCTGGTGGACGCGGTGGCCGCATCCGTGGCGCACTTGCGCAGGCTGTCGCCGGCGGCTCCAAGCTGTTTTCCGGTGATTCAATGAGCGCCCCGCCCATTCCCGCGCCGATCGCCGTGGCGATGTCCGGCGGCGTGGATAGCTCCACCGTCGCGGCCCTGCTGGCGCGCGGCGGACAGCCCGTTGTCGGGCTCACCATGCAGCTCTGGAACCAGCGCCGCTTGCCCGAGCTTTCCGTCGAGGGCGCCACCGGACGCTGTTGCTCGCTCGACGATGTCTACGATGCGCGGCGCGTAGCCGAGCAGATCGGCATTCCCTATTACGTGGTGAATTTCGAGCGGCAGTTCGAGGCCCGCGTAATCCAGCCGTTTGTCGAAGAGTACCTCGCCGGGCGGACTCCCATTCCGTGTACGCTGTGCAATAACTTCATCAAGTTCGACCAGTTCCTGGAGATGGCCGACGCGGTGGGCGCGGGGCAAATCGCTACCGGGCATTATGCGCGCATTACGTTCGACCAGCCAACCGGGCGTTATCGGTTGCGCAAAGCCGTCGATGAAACCAAGGATCAGACTTACTTCCTGTTCGGACTGACGCAGGCGCAGCTCGCGCGCAGTCTGTTTCCGCTGGGCGAAATGCGCAAGGCCGATGTGCGCCGCCTCGCGCGCGAACTGCAATTGGCCGTGGCGGAGAAGGGCGAAAGCTTCGAGATCTGCTTCGTGCCCAACGGCGATTATGCCGCGTTCATGGACGCCTACCTGCGGCAGAAGGGTGCGCCCGCGGAGTATACCCGCGGTGAGATCGTGACCACCGACGGGCGCACGCTGGGCGAGCACGCCGGCGTGCACCACTTTACCGTAGGCCAGCGCAAGGGACTGGGCATCGCCACCGGCGAGCCGCTATATGTAATCGCGACGGATCCGCAATCGCAGCGCGTGACCGTGGGCCGCAACGACGAACTCCTGCGCGCCAGCCTTACCGCGCGCGATGTGAATTGGGTTTCGATCGCGGGATTGCCGGCGCCGCGGCGCGCACAGGTCAAGATCCGCAATAAGCACGTGGCCGCGCAGGCTACCGTGCATCCCACCGCCGACCCCGCCTGCGTGGAAGTGCGCTTCGACCATCCGCAGCGCGCCGTCACGCCAGGCCAGGCGGCCGTGTTTTACGACGAAGATCTGGTCCTGGGCGGCGGCTGGATCGAGTGACTTCGTGGCGCGCAGGCCCGTGGCCTGCCGGCGGCCTCTCAGGCCGCCCGCGCGGCAGCGTGAGCATGTGAAGTAGGTCGCAAAATATCAGTCCTCCTGCCGGCTGAATTTTCCTGGCGCCCGTGCGTCGGATCGAACGTTAGATCGGGGAGGGCCAACCTACAGCTAGGATGCCTGGCATCCCATCTGCGCTATACTGAATCAGTGGGCGAAGCGGCTTTCTGAAAGAAGTACACGAATTATGGAGGCAGGAAGATGAAAACAGCCAGTAAAGCCGCGACAACAACAGGCGTCATACTGGCCACCGGCGCCGTTGACGAGTTCTTCGCCCGATCCCTCGAACGCGCGCGCAAACTGGATCGGGGTGAGAAGATACCCACCGGGATCAGAGTAACTTTTGAAGACCCGGCGGACCTGATGCAAGTGCTTTCTGCCGAACGTATTCGGGTGCTGCACGCAGTCCGCGCAAAGCCGATCCCCGTCTCGCTGTTGGCGAGCGAACTGAAGCGGGACAGGCAGGCCGTCATGCGCGATGTACGGCTTCTGGAATCGTTCGGATTGCTGAAAACGCGGGAGGCGCCGAACCCGGGGCACGGAAGGCACAGAATCGTCGCGCCGGTGGCCGCCAGGTATCAACTGGTGGCGAATATCTGAGGGCATCGGAACAATGAACCTGTCGGTGCCGGCCAGCCGTGTGGGGCAGGCACCCTGCCTGCGGCGGCCTCGTAGGCCGCCCGGTTCCAATCCTCCCGCGTCACGGCCGGTACTCCCGCGCCTCCCGCGCCATCGCGCCGAATCCCTGCGCGCCGGCCGCCCGCGCCGCATCGTCCAACTCCCCGCGCGCCTGTCCGATCTCCGCATGTGCCAGCCGCGCTTCCAGCGCCAGGCTCACATAGCCCATCCGGGACGCATCGGAAATCACCCCCGTCAACTGTTGCAGCGCTTCCCCCCGATGGCCTGTCGCGGCTTTCAAACGCGCCGCCGCAATCGCCAGGTTGAGCTGCGCATACGGATGCCGGCGTCCGGCCGCAGCCGCCGCGCCAGCCTTGTCCTCCGCCTCCGCCTCGGCGACCCGTTGCTGATCCAGCAGTGCTCGAATCAGCGCGGCGCGCGCCAGCAACACGGCCTCGATATCTCTGGCATTCTCCGCATCGCGAATAGCCGCGGCGGCGCGGGATTGCGACAAGCCCGGCTGCTTCGCCGCCAGCGCGACTTTTGCCAATCCCAGTTCAGCCCGCGCTAACTCCAGGGACCCGCCATAGCGTTGTCCCGTCTTGCCGGCCCCGCCTTCTATCTGCACGGCTTCTTCATATTCTTTTCGCGCCGTGGCCAGATCCCCCGCGTCGGCCAGACATTCCGCGGCGGAAATCAGCGCGCCGGCCGTATCCAGCCGCACTCCCACGCCGCGCAGCACCGCCAGGGCTTCCGCGGAGTCTTGTCGCGCAGCGGTCAGATCTCCCTGCAGACGCCGCACGTCCGCCAGCCCGCTCAGCGCGTTTCCCAGCGTTTCACGGCTGCCGCTGGCGCGCGTCAATTGAACCACATGTTCGTACAGGTTGGCGGCCTCCGCCAGGCGGCCTTCCATTTCATAAACGCCCGCCAGAATCATCTGGTCGACGGCGTCCTCCGGATTGCGGTTATCGCGTGCCAGCGCGATGGCCTCGTTCAGATCTCTCTCCGCCGACGGAAGGTCGTCGAGAAATTCGAGCGCCGCCGCATGTCCTTCCAGCAGGTTCGCGGTCTCCGCCAATCCCATCCGCCGGGAGATCTCTAAACCTTGCTCGTAAAGCGCCTTCGCGCGCGGCGCATCCGACCACACAATTTTATTCGCCTGTACGCGCAACGCTTTTACCACGCAGGACTGGTCGCCCAGTTCCACACAGATTTGGCGGGCTTCGCCGCGCACCGCATCGTCGCCGGGAATCGAAAGCATCAACATGGCGCCGCTTTCGAGCAGCCGCGCGTCCGCGTAGAACAGCCGCGCTCCTTGCGCTTTCGCCTTCCCCGCCGCCCGCGCGGCATAATCGCGCGTGCCGCGATAATCGGCCAGCCCACCCAACGCCCGGGCCTGTGCCAGATCGATCCGCGGATCGTCCCTTAGCGGCGGCGGCAGCTTTCGCAGCTTCAACACGCTTGCCAACGCCTCCCGCGAACGGCCCGCCCGGAATTGCGTCTCCACCAGCGTCAAGCCATCGTCGATGCTGTCCGGCAACGTCCGGCAAAGCGTCTCATAGATGCGGATGGCGTCGTCCCACTGATGTGAGTAGGAACGGTAATGGCCTTCGATCTCCAGTTGCTCCACGCGGTTTAGATGCGCCGCGAGTTGGTACGCCTTCTGCGCGGACTCCCGCGCCTTCTCTTCGTAGCCCAGCGCGTGCCATGCGCTCGCCAACGCGGAGTACGCCAGCGCATTCGAAGCATCCGCCTCCACCGCGTGCTCCAGCAACTCCCGCGCCGCAATCGCGTTCGATTGCCGCAACTGTTCCAAGCCTTCCGCATACAGGCGCATGGCGCCGGGCGCCGCCGGCAGTGCGGCCAGCGCCGGCGCCTCGCCCAAGCGCGCCTGCAAGCGAAGTTTGCGCCGCAGATCCGCGGCCGTGCGGTCCACCAGGCTGAACAATTCCCGCTCCGTGCCCGTTTCCGAAACCGTCGCCACGGTCTCTCCCGTATGCGTATCTTGTACCCGCAGATCCAGCCGGATCTGGTCCGCGCCGTCCCCCGTCAGCACCGTGTAGGCTCCCGCAATCGCCAGGTCCGCTCCCACCCGCTGCTGTACGCGCTGCAGGTTCGCCGCCGTGAGCCCGTCCGAGTCCGTCAATCCCAGATCCCGTTTCATTTGCGAAACGCTGTCCAACGGAATCGCGCGCACCTGGTCTGATCCGGCCAGGTCCATCGTGAGCATCTCCGAAAATGCCGTAGTCAGCCATGCTGTATCGGCCGCGCGGCCCCTGATGCTCTTGAAGCCCAGCACCGCTACGGACCGGCGCAGTTTGCCGGCCGCGAAACGGGAATGCCCGTACCGGTACGCATAGATAGCCAGCGCCACCAACGCCATCGCCGCGATCCACATCGCCGCCCGCCGCCGCCGCCCGGTTTGCCGCGGAAGCGCCGGCCCAGGCTCAGGCACGCCCGCGATCGCAGAGGCCATCGGATAGAATACCGGCGTGTAGGTTCCCTTCGGAATCTCGATGCGCACCGGATCGTCGCTCCCAGGGCCTTCATAGTATTCCCGGAGCTTGGTCCGCAAACGGTTCGCTTCCACCCGTACGATGTTGTCGATGCGGGAGTCGAAAGCCGCCCCGCGTTGGTACACCTCAACCCCGATCCGGTACTCCTTGATGCCCGCCGTGTCGCCGGATAGCGTGCGCTCCACTACAAAGCGCAGGAAAGCGCTCAAACGCTTGGATCCCGCGAACGAATCGCAGGCCAACACGCGTTCCAACTCCAGCCGAATCGCTTCCGGCGGAACCGAACCTAGCCCTGGTACACCCGCCACTGCAACGGCCATACTGGAGAGTCTAAATCATTGCCGCCGCGCCTGTCCACGCCACGTAATCCCGGCCAGATTACCGTAAGTTACTGGCGTAAGCGGCGCGCATTTGCGGATAGTTGGACTCAGGGAGCAAACAATCGTATGAATCGGGTATCTTTCTTAGGGCTGGCGGGTGTGTTCGCGCTCGCCGCGGCGCAGGTGATTTCCGCGCAGAGCGCCGCCACTTTCACCACCTTCAACGTTCCGGCCGCCGGCACGGCCGCCGATCAGGGCACCATCGCGTACAGCATCAACACGGCTGGAACCATCGCCGGAAATTACATTGATTCGAGCGGCGTTTACCATGGCTTCGTGCGCGCCGCCAGTAGCGCCTTCACCACCTTCGATGCGCCCTGCGCGGGCACCGCGGCCGGCCAGGGTACCGGCGGCTTTTTCAGTATCAACACCAGCGGAGCCGTCGCCGGAAACTGCCTGGACTCGAGCAACGTCTTGCACGGCTTCGTACGCGCCGCCAATGGCAAATTCGCCACGTTCGAAGCTCCCGGCGCCGGTACCGCCGCTTACCAGGGCACCTATCCCTACAGCATCAACACCGCCGGCGACGTCACGGGATATTACCTTGACGGGAGCAATGTGTATCACGGCTTCCTGCGCGCACCCAATGGCACAATCACCACCTTCGACGTTTCCGGCGCCGGCACCGGTCCTTATCAGGGAACCGTCGGCGCCAGTATCAACGCTTCCGGCACCATCTCGGGACCCTGGATCGACTCCAGCAGTGGCTATCACGGGTTCGTGCGCGCGGCGAATGGTACCGTAACCACCGTCGTTGTGCCCGATACGGGTATCTACTGTTATGGCATCAACGCAGCCGGAACCATCACCGGGAACTCGTGGGTTTCGGGCCAGGGAGCTTCCGGTATGCTGCGCTCCGCCGGTGGCGCGATCACCACGTTCAACGCGCCCGGCGCCGGCACCGGCGACAATCAGGGGACCGTCGGCTGGGGCATCAACAAATCGGGGACCGTCGAAGGATGGTACATTGACGCGAACACCGCGTATCACGGCTTCGTGCGCGCCGCCAGCGGCAAGCTAGCCACCTTCAATGTTCCAGGCGCGGGTACGGGCGCGAACCAGGGAACTTACCCAGAGAGCATCAATACCGCGGGCGACATCGCGGGATACTATGTGGACGCGGGCAACGTGGCTCACGGCTTCCTGCGTACCCCCTAGCCCCGTGGCACAGTGGGGCGGGCCTCCAGGCCTGCGCGGGTTCTCCAGAACCCGCTCTGCCGCGAGCTTTGCTAGCGCAACCAGAGCTTTGCTCAGCATTCTCCCCGCGCCAAGCACTACCATGGAAGTATGAACCTGTCCGTGCTGGCATCCTTCCTAGGCAGCCACACCTCTCCCGCCGCGCGCACCGCGGCCGTGAAAACCGCCCTGCAAACTCCCGCGGGCGGCATGTTGCGCGACGAGTTGGGCAGTTGGGTCGTCCGCCTTCTGCCCGCTGAGACGGTGGTCCCGGAAATCTATGCGGCGTGGCGTCCGCTGGTGCGCGACGCCATGCTCTTCATGATCGCGCACCTCTCCGCCGCGCGGCTCGCTCCCAAACTGGTCGAACAGATCGAGCTTCCGCCCGATACCCCGCCCGAGGCGCGCTTGCTGCGCTTGATCGCCAAGGTTCCCGGACTGCAAAAAATCGGACAAGTGTTGGCGCGTAACCGGCACCTCGATCCGTCCCTGCGTGGCGCGCTGTCGGAGTTGGAGAATGGCATTCGCGACGTGCGCCCGGAGGAGATCGGCGCCCTGATCCGCAAGCAATTGGGTCGCCGCCTCCGAGACCACGCCGTGGAAATCGAACCGGGCCTGCTCGCCGAGGCCAGCGTCAGCGCCGTAGTGCGCTTCACCTGGCGGAATCCCGCCAACGGGGAGCGCCAGCGCGGCGTCTTCAAGGTCCTGAAGCCGTATGTCGCCGCATGCTTCGCCGAAGATCTGGAACTGCTCCAGCAGCTCGCCCATTTCTTGGCCCGCAAACATCCCGAATATGGACGCGCGCTGCCGGAAACCATCATGGAAGTCCGCCGTCTCCTCGAACACGAGGTGGATTTCGTGCGCGAGCAGGCCACCTTGGTGCAGGCCGCCCGCGTTTACCAAGACGTGCGCGGCGTCCGCCTGCCGCGCCTGATCGCGCCCCTCTCCACCGCCGCCATTACGGCCCTCAGCGAAGAAGAAGGCGTGAAAGTCACGGCCCTCGCAAAAGCCCCCCGCAGCCAGCGTCGGCGCGCCGCCGGGAAGTTGATCGAAGCTCTCGTCGCCGTGCCCCTGTTTGCCCGCGGCCAGCGCAGCGTCTTTCACGCCGACCCGCACGCTGGTAATCTGCTCTACGATCAGCACACCGGCGAACTGGTGCTGCTCGATTGGGCGCTCACCGAAAGCTTGACCCGCGACGAGCGCCGCCATGTGGCCATCCTGGCCCTCATGCTGGGTTTGCGCGATCCCGTCGGCATCTGCGCTGAAATCGAGGCGCTCGCGCTGGGCCGCCGCCTAGCCCCCGCCCACCGGGCCTTCATGCGCGATCACGTCGATACCTTCATCGCTCAGTTGCCGTTCTCGCGCCTCCCCAGCAGCATGGATGCCATGCGCCTGCTCGACCGCCTCGCCCTCCAGGGCATCCGGTTCCCAGCCGGCCTCATGATGTTCCGCAAAGTGCTGTTCACCCTGGATGGCATTCTGCATGACATCGCCGCGCCCAACCTGCGTATGGACCTGACCCTCGCCCGCTACATGCTGGCCCGCTCGCCCCTCTCTCTTATGGATTGGATCGGCGTGGAGGCCAGCGCCCTGCTCTTCGGCGGCCGCCTCTGGGTGCAGTGGGCGCAGGCCGCGCTCGCGCGCGCGCAAACTTAGGCTCGGGGATGGTCCGAATCGGACCACTCGTCCGCTTTGTCCTACTCCATTTTGATGCGCGCGTTTCCGGGTGTCTACTTGTAGTCGTGAGGGAGCCCGCGCATGATCCAAATCGATAACCCTGTGCAGTTTGCCGAAGATCTCTGCAAGTTGGGACTGGACGCCTGCCATGAGATCGTATTCGGTCCGCGCGGATACCAGGAGGGGCTCGACGTGGGCAGCGACTTCTTCCCGCTATGGGAACTGTCGCTGCCCGAAAACCGCGACGCTCTCGCCAGACTCGACTTCGCCGCCATCAAGGCCCGCCGCGCGCACGATTGGTCGGTAGCTCCCCCGCTCCGTCTCAACTTCGCCCGCTAGTAGGGCAGCGCCATGCGCTGCCGTGCGCCCTTCAGCCCTCCGCCCTGGCTCATCGGTTCCCCTTGCCGACCCCTGGCCATCGCTTGCCGAATCGGCTCGTTATCCGCATACACCCGCCATTCCGCGATCCGCGATCCCCGCACCACCGCGCGCCAGGCCGCCGGCATCCGCCAGCTGTTCTCCGCCTTCAGCGGACCTCCCGGCGCATACGTGCCTTGCGCCGAACCGACCATCACCACCACTGCACCGTCGGCAAAGGTCTCCTCAATCGTGATGCTGTAGTCCGGCACCATGCCGAAGTAACCTTCCCACCCCTTCCTCATTTGTTCCCTGCCCGTCACGCGGGCTCCCAGCGAGTCGACAAACACGTGATCCTCCGTCATGAGGCTCGCGATCTCCTCGCAGCTTCGGCGGTTGATGGCGTTCACAAAGGCGCGTGCAATAGTCACTGACACGATTCAATTATACAGGCCCTCGTGGCGCAGGCCCGTGGCCTGCCGGCGGCCTCTCAGGCCGCCAACGCGCACCGGCGCGTCTTTTTCAATTCACAAGTTTCACTTTCCCTGTAAGCTTCTGATTCAAAAGCCGAACGTCCGCCCGTAAGCCGGTTCTCCTTCCACCCCGCGCGTAAAATGATCATCGAGATACTTATGTCGTCGCACTCTCTCCCCGCCGCGGTTCGCCGAAAGCCCAACCGGCTCCGCCGCAGCTCCAGCCGCGTCTCCGTCTACCCCTTCTTCGAACTGTTGCCCGACCCGCTCTGCATCACCACGCTCCAGGGCTTCATCCGCCGCGTCAATCCAGCCTTTCTCGCCGCCTTGCGCCTTCCCGAAGCCGACCTGCTGACCTGCAACATCCTCGAACTCGTCCATCCCGACGACCGCCCCGCCGCCGCCGCTGCCATCGCCGGATTGGCCCTCGGAAATCCCGTCGCCGCTCTCCAAACCCGCTTCCGCTGCGCCGGCGGCGCCTACCAGTCGCTCGTCTGGACCAGCACGCCCTTCCTCGACGCCCGGCTCGCTTATACGGTCGCCCGCGACCAGACCGCGCAGGAACGCGATCGCGAAGCCCTGCGCCAATCCGAAGCCCGCTGCGTTTGCGCCATCGAATCCACCACCGACGCCTTCTTCGCCGTGGACCCCGGCTGGCGCTTGATCCGCGTCAACCAACAAGCCGAGCGGCTGTGGATGCGCGATCGCGACCACCTCCTGGGCCGCGATCTCTGGGAAGTCTTCCCCGAAATCGCCGGCGGTCCCCTTCATCGGCTGTGCCAACAGGTCGTGCGCACCGGTGCGCCCGCCCACCTCGAAGAATTCCATCCGGCCAACTACGGCCGCTGGTTTCAGGTCCACGCCTACTCGTCCTCCGAAGGCTTGGCGGTCTATCTGCGCGATGTCACCGCGCATCGTCAGGCTGACGAAAAGATCAAGCGCTCCCTCCAGGAGAAGGAGGTCCTCCTGCGCGAGGTCCATCACCGCGTCAAAAACAATCTGCAGGTGATTTGCAGCATGCTCCGCCTCCAGGAGCGCAACCTTCAGGATCAAACGCTCCTGCAGGCGTTGAAGGAGTGCCGCGAGCGCGTCATGGCCATGGCCATGCTCCACGATCAATTGCATCGCGCCAAGGATTTCTCGAATATCGATCTGGGCGAATATATCCGTAACCTGGCCGCCAGCCTCTTCTCTTCCTACGGCGTGAATTCCGCCGACATAGGCCTACGCCTCGATGTCGAAGATGTCCCGGTGCTCGTCGATACCGCCATCCCCTGCGGACTAATCGTCAATGAGCTTGTTTCCAACTCCCTCCGCCACGCCTTTCCGGAGGGACGCAAAGGTCATATCTCGCTGGGTCTTCACGCGCGGCCCCCCGGCTCCGTCGAGATCCTCATCGCCGACGACGGCCGCGGCTTCTCCGAAAGCCCGCCCACCGCCTCCACCCGTTCGCTGGGACTGTGGCTCGTGGATCTCTTGGCCGGCCAGATCGGCGCCGCCGTGGAGCGTTCCCATAACGCCGGCACGCAGTACCGGCTCGTATTTCAGGAAGCGGGACAGGCATCCCTGCCTGTCCACTAACTAATCGAAGGAGTAACTCAAATGCATAAACCTCGCATCATGTTAGTCGAGGACGAGAAAGTCGTCGCGGCCGACATACAAGAGAGTGTCAAAGGATTGGGATACGAAGTGGTGGGATCCGCCGCCACGGGCACCGACGCTCTCCGGCTGGCCGTCAACACCATGCCCGACTTAGTCCTCATGGATATCAAGCTCAAGGGCGTCCTGGACGGCATCGATGTGGCCGGCGCCCTCTATGATCGGCTCAAAATCCCGGTCGTATATCTTACCGCGCACGCCGACGCCGAAATTCTGGAGCGTGCCAAGCTCACCGCCCCCTCCGGCTATGTCCTGAAACCCTTTGACGACCGTACCCTGCGCACCGCCATCGAGTTCGCCTTCGACCGCCACCGCCGCGAGCGCCAGCTCATCGAAGGCGGACAGCGTCTGGCTGCCGCCATCGGCAGTATCGATGAAGCCGTCATCGTCACCGAGGAAAGCGGCCACGTCGCCCTGATGAACCGCGTAGCCGAAGCCCTCACCGGCTGGAAGCAGGAAGACGCGCTCGGCAAACCCGTCTCGGAAGTCTTCACCATTCTAAATTCCCGCACCGGCGCGCCCCTGCCGTCCCCCATCGGCAGAGTGTTTCGGGAAGGCGTTGCCATCGGCTTGGGCGAGGAGGTTTTGCTGCTCGGCAAGCATGGCGCCCGGCAGCCCATCCAGGGCAGCGCCACGCCCGTGCGCGACGGCGACACGCAAGCCGTGGGCGTCTGCCTGTTGTTCCGCGCCGCCACCCTGCGCTCCGCCGACGAGCCCTGGGGCGCGCCCGATCACGGCTCCGCCAACCGCATGGAAATCCTCGGCCGCCTCACTGCCGCCGTCGCTCATAAATTTACCCGCCTGCTCGAAGCCGGCCATGGACGCACCCACGCCACGCGCCTGGCCAACCGTCTTCTCGAATTCGGCCAGCGCCCGCCCGCCCCGCCCGCTTATCTGGATCTCAATCGGCTCGTCTCCGGTTTGGACGATCTGCTGCAATGCGCGCTTGGCGACGATATCGCCCTGCAACTGGTGCTGTCGCCCGGCGCCGCCGGCGCCAAGGCCGACCCCGGACGCATCGAGTTGATCTTGATGTATCTGGCCGTCTCCGCCCGCGATGCCGCCTGCCCCGGCCAGTTCTCCATCGGCACTTCCGCCGTCCACAGCGAAGACACCGGCGACGGCTACGCCATCCTCGCCGTCACTCCGCCCGCCCTCGGGCGCGATCTTCCTTCCCTCGACGAAATCGTGCGTCAGTCGGAAGGCGAAATCCGCTTCTCCATCGAAAGCGGTACCGTCCAAATCTACCTCCCCGCCGCCATGCAGTTGTGTGCCTAGTGGGGCAGGCTCGCAGCCTGCGCGGGCCTCGCAGGCCCGCTCTTCACCACACATCCACCGCAAAATGCAGCAGGTACTGCCCGCTATAGCAACTCCCCGTGCCCGCCGTCACCCCGAAATAAACCTGCCCGCCAAAAAGCGACGAAAGGTCCACCGGCAGCACCGTCTCCAGCAACGCCGCGTCCGGAGGCGTCGCCGTCGCGCTGTAAAACACCTTCATTATCTTGCTCGTATTCTCATAAGTCACCCATACGTACCGCTCCGCGTCCGGCCCGGACAGCGCCGCCGGCGTGGCTGTCGTCCACACCAAGTCCACGCCATTCGGCTCGGCGATGGCCGCCGCGTTCGCGGGCGTCCCCGTAATCTGATTTGCGTAGTAATCGAACGTCGCCGCGATCGCCGGCGAAACCGTCCCCGTGAAGAATCCCAAGCCGGACCCGTCCGAGCCTAGATAACTCGATCCCGCGGGCGTATTCTGCGCCACGAAAGCGATCCCATCGGCCACGCACTGGCCGAGTTCCTGCTCCGATCGATAAGCGAAAAAAGCGGCGAAACTATCCTGCGGTCCTAGCGGAAACGGAGTCCGCGCAAACGCGCTCGCAGCCTGGCTGCTGTCGCGCGTCAGCTTGATATAACCGTCGCTCAACAGGCCGGCCCAACCGTTGAGCTTCATCGAATTCAGTGGCACCGCACTGGGACTGGCGCCCGCGCACAAAGACGTGAGGACAACCGGAAACAATATCACCTTGATCATAGTGAACATTATCCCACCCCATGCCCCGCCGTTCCCGCGTCAGTACTTCCAACTCCCCACGTCCGCCCCCTTAGGCGCCGTCTCCTCCATGTGCTTCACCATCTCCGGCAAGTAATGCTGATTCATCCCCACCTGCGGATCGAAGTTACCCGCATAACAATGCGGCTTGCGCTGCCCGAAGTCGAATGTCCCGCGATAGTAAGGCTCGGTAGTAGTTTCCATGAAGTCTTGCAGTAAGTGAACCGCCCGGTCCAGATAGAAGCTATCCGCGTCGCCCACGCAAACGTGTAGCTTGCCCGCTAACTTAGGTCCCAGCGTCTTCCAGTCCCGCTGCATGATGTGCGTCAGGTCGTAGCGCTCCTTCCAGTATTCCGCCACCTTGTGGTCGATCTCCCCCGTGCGCTTGTCGAACACCGGCTGCGGATAGCCATCCTCGCCCACCGAGCTGAAGTACGCCTGCCAAGCGTCCAGTTGCTCGCCCGACCGGCTCTTGGTGCCCTGCACCAGCTCATAACGGTTCATCTGCTCCATCGTGGATTGAAGCAGTCCATCCGCCTGGCGCATCGCCGGACGCGGCACCCGCGCGAACGGACCTTCCACCCAGAAAGCGTTCTTGTCTTCGTACAGGTTCATGGTCATGTACGCCCGGAAATCCACTACGTCCGGACAGAATACCCACGCGCCATTGTAAAAATCCGGATAGAACACCTGCGAAGCCAGCGACTCCCAGCCGCCCGTCGACCCGCCGTACACCGCCCGCGCCCATCCCTGCCCAATGCCCCGGAACGTCTTCTCCACATACGGAATCAGTTCTTGCGTGATGGCATCCCCGTAAGGACCCGCATTGGCCGAGTTCACCGCGTAGGAATCGTCGAAGTAAGGCGTGGCATGCTGGATCGTCATAATGATCACGCGCGGCATCCGCCCCGCCGTCCAATCCTGATAGAACTTGTAACCTGTACCCGGACCCGGCACGCTGCTGAACCCCATGCCCAGGCCCCTGTTGAAATGGCTCTGAAACACGATCAGCGGGTAATGCGCCGCGGGATGCTCTTCCCACCCGTCAGGCAGTAACAGCACCGCGCCTAACTCCACCGGCCTTCCCCAAAATCGGCTGAGTAACTCGCTGCGCATCTTGACATGCTTCACCCACTTGGTGTCCGGCTCGGCCGCTGCCACGTCGGGTATCTTCTCCGTAAGTGACAACCGTATCGTTTGGTCCGCCGCCGCGTCCAAGTGCACTTTCTCGGTCTTGCTGTAAAGGTTGCCCGGTTTCCTCTGCCAGTGTTGCCCTTCGCCTTTGTCCGGCGGCAGCTTAACGGTGTGTCCGGACGCAAGTTGAAACGTCTCGTAGATATTCAGAACGGCCTGCACATAATAGTCCCCCGCCGGGATGTCCTGCAGGCTCTCGCGCGGATACCCCAGCGTCGTTCCATCTATCACCGCCATCGCGCCCGGCGCGAGCGCCTCCACATCCACCCCAAACGCCTGCTGCGTGCTCGCCGTGAAGCTGAGCTGAAATCGCGGCTCCCGCTGCTCCTTGGTGGAGATCACCAGCATCACGCGCCCGTCCAGCGGCGCCGCGCTCGCCTCTTTGGGAAACGAAATCTCAAAACGCTCCGCCGCCACGCACGGCCAAACCGCCGCGGTCAGAACCAGCATCTTCAAAACAAATCGCATATGTCCTCGTGGCGCAGGCACTCTGCCTGCCGCGCTGGCACTCTTGCCGGCGCAGGCGAGCGGAGTTCGCCCTTTCCCCTCACCGCGGTGTAATCAGCCCGCCCAACTTATCCTGCTCTCCCGATCCCGTCCGCGGGAACCGCGTGGCATAAGCTTCCAGGTACTTCAACCCCGCCCCCGTGTTGTAGATCACGATCCGCTCCGCCGGTTTCAGAAATCCGGACGCCAGTAGCTTCTCCAGCGCGGCCACGCACGCGGCCCCCTCCGGCGCGGCGAAGATGCCTTCTTCCCGCGCCAACTGAATCCCCGCATCCAGCAGTTCGCCGTCGCTTACCGCCAGCGCAGTGCCGCCGCTCGCCCGCACCGCTTCTAGAATCAGAAAATCGCCCAGCGGCTTGGGCACCCGCAGCCCCGCCGCCACCGTCGATGCATTCTCCCAAAACTCGCTGCGCGCCTCTCCGCGATCGAACGCCCGCACCACCGGCTGGCAGCCTTCCACCTGCACCGCGATCATCTTCGGCCGCTTCGCCCCGATCCATCCCAGCGCCTCCATCTCCGCGAACGCCTTCCACATCCCGATCATCCCCACGCCGCCGCCCGTTGGATAGAAGATCGCGTCCGGCAACTGCCAGTCGAGTTGCTCCGCCACCTCATACCCCATGGTCTTCTTGCCTTCAATCCGGTACGGTTCCTTCAGCGTGCTGATGTCGTACCAGCCATCTTTTACCACTCCGGCAGCCCCCGCCGAGACCAGCTTCGCGCAGTCGCTGATGAGCCCATCCACCAGCGTGACCGCCGCGCCGAACGCCTGGCACTCGATGTAATTCGCCTGCGGCACGTCCCGCGGCATGAAGATGTGCGCTTCGATGCCCGCCGCCGCCGCATAAGCTGCCAGCGCGCTCGCCGCATTCCCCGCCGACGGGATCGCCATCTTCCGCACGCCCAGTTCCACGCCCATCGAAACCGCGCACGACAACCCACGCGCCTTGAACGACCCCGTCGGATTCAGCCCCTCGTCTTTGATCCAAAGGTCCTGCGCGCCCAGCCGCGCCCCCAGCCGCCGCGCCCGGATCAGCGGCGTCATGCCTTCCCCCAACGTGATGATCGACGCCTGCGCCGGCGGCAGTACCGGCGCATACCGCCACATGCTGTTCGGGCCTTCGCGCACCTGTGCCGGGCTCCACGCCTTCCGGATCGCTTCCAGATCGTACCGCACCAGCAACGGTCCGCCGCAGGAACATAGATGCTGCACCTGGTCCGCCGCGTACCTCCGCTTACACAGACTGCACTCCAGATGTGTCGCCCTAGCCATTAAGTAAAGAGTCTACCAAGTGGGGCAGCGCCATGCGCTGCCGAAGCCGGCTCTCCAGAAACCCTTCTGGCCAAGCTGTCGATTTGCGAGGCGCGGGGCTGAAGCCCCGCGCGGGATAAATCCCGCCCCCCAAGACCTTGGGTTTCTGCCCTTGGTGACGGCCCAGGCCGTCCACGCTGAAAGCTGCGCTCGCCTGTGTCGGCAGGAGCACTGGCGGTCCCTGACGGGAACCTCTCTGGCGCCAGAAACCCTGACGGGAACCTCTCTGGCGCCAGAAACCATGGCCGGAGGTGGGCAAGGCTCCAAGGCAGGCGGCCTGCGAGGCCGCCGCAGGCTGCGAGCCTGCCCCACAAGGTTCCTGGAGAGTGCCTACTCGGCACGCTGAGAGCGTGCGCCACGAGGGCCAGCGCCAGGCGCTGCCGTGGCCGTCCCTCCACGCTTTCCCCCATCCCTGCGTCATAATATCAGTAGGCCCGATGAAGCCCGCCGCACTCTTTTTTGTTTTTGCCTTCTCCGCCGTAGCCGGCGAATACGCCGTGCTAGCCAACGGCGCGCGCCTCTATGCCGAACGCCATGCATCGGATGCCGGCAAAGTGACACTCTTCACCAACACGGGTTCAACGGAAATGGATGCGTCCCTGGTGGTCCGCTTCGAAAATGAGGACTACGCGCCGCCGCCGCGGGACGTTCCCGCACCCGCCACCGCCACGCCCGCCGCGCGGCCGTCGACAACCGAATTGGTCGATAACGCCGCTCGCAAATACGGCTTGCCCCCTGCCTTCGTACGCGCCGTAGTAGCCGTCGAGTCCGGCTATCAAGCCAATGCGGTCTCGCCCAAAGGCGCTATCGGCCTGATGCAGCTCATGCCCGCCACCGCCCGCGAACTAGGCGCCGATCCCAGAATAGTCGAACAGAACGTGGATGCCGGAACCCGCTACCTGCGCGACCTCCTGCTCAAATACGACAACCATGCCTACCACGCGCTGGCCGCCTACAACGCCGGCCCCGGCGCGGTCGACAAGTACCATGGCGTCCCCCCCTACCGCGAAACCCAAAACTACATCCTCAACGTACTGCGCCATTGGCAGAAGCAGCCTTCCGCCGACTGACCCGCGGTATCCTGACGTCTTTTTCGCCCCCTCCCCCGGTCCGCGCACCTACGCCGCGGGTACACTCAACATCCCCTTCTCCCGCAACCCCGACAACGCCAACCCGTACCGCCCGCGTATCCCGGTCTTCTCAAAGATATGCTTCAAATGAATCTTCACCGTCCCCGGCCGAATCCCCAGTTGCGTCGCGATATCCCGGTTCTTCAGACCTTGCTCCACCAGTTCCACCACTTGCAGTTCGCGCGAGGTCAGGTTCGAGCGCGTCCCGCGCGCCGCATGCTCTGGCTCTTGCAGCACACTTTCCTCCATCCATGTGTTCCCCCCCGCCACCGCGCGCATGCATTCCAGCAGCGCCTCTAAAGAGGTGGTCTTGCGCACCACTCCCAGCGCCCCGGCCTGCATCATGCGCAACGCCTCCGTCTCGTTCAGGTTCATGCCCCACACGATCACCGCCACTCCGCTGCCCGAACCGCGCAAACGTTGTAGGCAGTCCATCACCGCGTGGATGCCGAAACCCTTGTCCAGAATCATGATCGCCGGCGCGTGCTGCCGCATCATTTCCATGCCGCCCAGCAGCGACGTCTCCGCCGCCGCCAGATAAAAATTCGCGCATTGCTCGAGCAGCGCCCGGATACCCTCAATGGCGATCGGCTCCGTATCGCAGATCGCCACCGACTTGGCGTTTATTTGATGACTCATGTGCCTCTCACGCGGGCGAGTGCGGGCTTCCTCCCTGCACCACCCTTGGAAGTTCCAATTGTCGATTAACAGAACAGTAGTGTCCGAAAGACGCAGGACTCTCAGCTTTTTGCTGGCCGCCCCGTCGTAATATTGATGGTTCCCCGGCAATGTGCGGAACCGCACCGGCAGGGAACCGCATCGATTTTGTCGGAAAAGTGGTAGTCCACGGTTAGCTCTTCGCCCCGCCGGATGTCCCGTTTGCTCATGTAAAGGATGTGTCCCTTGAACACCCAGCTATAAAGGTTGGGCGTGCAGGAATGGTTGATCAGCTCCGCTCCGCTGCCCCCCACCGCCCCGTCCAGGGTCCAGTAGTTGTCCAGCGTGAAGAGGTACGTGCGCGGTCCCAGTCCCCGCCGCCGCGTCTCGCGCCGGCTGATCCGCTCGCCCGTGTATTCGATCACCTTGTGCCCCGCCGGAATCCGTTCCCCCGCATAAACCCCCCACCCATGGATACCCGAACGGTCCAGCTTCAACCGGAAACAGGCCATCCGCGGGTCGATGCGAGGCTCGGCAATGAACGCGTGTGGAGCCATTTTGCGGGGAACGTATCGAAGATTGTACCGAACCCCGGACCGTTTGAGAAGAGGTGCGGCCCGATATAATGCGAAAATCGTGATCCAACTCGCCAGCCATGCCTCCCCGGACCTGTTCGCAGCCGCGTTCCGCTTCGCCGAACGCCAACTGCGCGCCCTCATATCGCGCCATCCCGATTTCTATCCCATGTACACCGCCGCCGGCCGCTGGCATCACTCCGGCGACGCCTGGACCCACTGGTGCGACGGCTTCCTGCCCGGCATGCTCTGGATCGTCTACGCCCGCCAGACTCCCGCCAGCCCCGAGTCCCGTTGGTGGCGCGAGCAGTCCATCCGCTATTCCCGCCCGCTGCAGCCGCGCATGTTGGACCGCACCGTCCACGATCTCGGCTTCCTATTTATGTCCACCTACCACCGCTGGTACGGCTTCACCCCCGATCCCACCCTCAAAGCCGTGCTGGTCGAGGCTGGCCGCACCATGGCCCTGCGCTTCCAGCCAAAAGGCCAGTACCTGCACTCTTTCGTATCGCCGGATTCCCTGTTCATCGACATCATGATGAACGTGGGCATCGTCTTCTTCGCCGCCCGCGAAACCGGCGACCCGGCCCTGCTCGATATCGCCCTGCGCCACTGCCACACCACCCGTCGCGTCCTGGTGCGCGGCGATGGCTCCACCGCCCACGAAGGGCTGTTCGATCCCGCATCCGGCGAGTTCCTCAAGCAGACCACCCACCAAGGCTACTGCGGCGATTCCTGCTGGTCCCGCGGCCTGGCCTGGGCGCTCTACGGTTTCGGCACGGCGTACACCTACCATCCCGACCCCGGCTTGCTGGCCACCGCCCAAGCCTGCGCCGATTTCTACATCCGCCACACGCCGCCGGACGGAGTGCCGCCCTGGGACTACGACGCCCCGCCGCAGACCCCGGCCCAACCGGACACCTCCGCCGCGGCCATCGCGGCCTCCGGCCTGTTTCAATTAAGCGCCCTGGCAACCGACGGCGCCAGAGGACACCTCTATCGCCAGACCGCCCGCCACATCCTCGGCACCCTCTGCCGCGACTGGCTTGCGGAATCCGACCCGCAGTGGGAAGGCATTCTAAAGGGCGGCGTCTACCACATGCACAAAAACCTGGGAGTGAACGAATCGGTCATGTGGGGAGACTACTTCTTCCTGGAGGCGCTGGAACGGGCTTCCGCCCCCGAGCCGCGACCGGAAGAGAGCGGTTTCGGTCCCGCTTGATTCCCCTTGCCCCGCGGCCACCGGTCGGGTACAATTCTGGATAGCAGCATGATCCAAATCCAGTCCGCAATCGCTCCTTTCACATCGCCGCGAATCGCATTCCAGGCAGTGACCGCCCTGGGGCTGCTGCCTGCAGACGAGCACGTCGAAACGCTCGATTTGCCGTCCTTCCGGAAGGCCGTCCGCCACATTCACCGTGCGGGCATCGCCAGAAACATCCAATTGGATCTTGGGAATGACCTGGCGAATTCGGGCCCGGGACTTGAGCGGACCCTCGAACACCTCAATACCGCCCTCGAGGAGTCGCCTGTGCCCGAGTTCGAATGGAGTCGCCTGACCGAACTGTTGGGCCTGGAATTACTGCCCCGCTTGCTTGGTATCTCGGCGACCAGCGTTCGTAGATACAAGGCTGCCGCACGGACCACCCCAGACGATGTTGCGGACCGGCTGCACTTTTTGAGCCTGATCGTGGGCGATCTCAGCGGCGCCTACAATGAAATCGGCATCCGGCAATGGTTCGAGCGGAAGCGCGCACAACTGGACGGACACACGCCGTTGGAGCGCCTCAAAGCCCCCTGGAAGCCCGGCCAGCCAGGGCCGCGGCTCGTTCAGGATCTCGCGCGAGCACTGACCGCGTCGCCCGCCACATGATCGTTTACCGGCACGCCGACCCCCGCTTCCCTTTCCTTTGGGAGAGCGCTGCCCAACCACCCGCTCGCTGGCATGGCCCCGGCGAAGGGCCGGTTCAATACTTCGCGGATACGCCGGACGGAGCGTGGGCGGAGTTCCTGCGCCACGAAGGCATCACCGCGGAGTCCGAACTCGTGAACGTGCGCCGCGCCCTGTGGGCCATCGAGGTGCCGGACGATTTGCCTGCGGACAAGCCCCGCTTGCCTCCGCCGGTGCTGACCGGAGGAACCGCGACCTACGAAGCGTGCCGCAAGAGGGCGTGGCGGTTGCGCACCAAGGGCACGCCAGCGTTACGGGCGCCCTCAGCCGCCCTGCTTCCAGGCGGCGCAAGAGGCTGGAAGGTCGACGGAGGTCTGCAACCCGCCGCCGAACGGGACGGAACCGTACTCGCTGTGTTTGGTCCCCAGCCCTGGTTTGTAGGCTGGGTGGCGGCCTTCGCGGCGCGTCCGCGATCGGATCTTTTGAGCCGCGTTCGCTATCTCTAGCTGCCCCCGCGCCCGCAAACCTCCGCGTAATACCGCTCATACTCCGGAATAATCTTATCCGCGCAGAACCGCTCCGTAGCCGTCCGCCGCGCCGCCTGCGACATGCGCTCGTGCAGCGCATCGTCTGTCACCAGCGCCGTCACCCGCGCGGCCTGTGCCGCGATATCTCCCACCGCCTCCAGATAGCCGTCCACGCCGTCGGTGATCAACTCGGGCACACCCCCCACGCGCGTCCCCACCGCCGGCACGCCGCAAGCCATTCCTTCCAGCGCGGCCAGTCCGAACGACTCCAGTTCGCTGGGCATTAGCAGCACATGCGCCAAGGGGATGATCCGCTCCACATGGTTCTGTTTCCCCAGAAACGAAACGTGCCGCTCCACGCCCAACTCGCGCGCCAGGTACTCCGCCGGACCCCGCTCCGGTCCATCCCCCACCATCAGCAAGTGCACCGGCGCGCGCCGCGCCACTTCCGCCAGAATCCGCACGCAATCCTGCACCCGCTTCACCGGCCGGAAATTAGACACGTGGATCAGCAGCTTCCCCTCCGCCGGCGCATAGCATTTCGCCATGGCCTTCTCGCGGTCCGGCTTGTACAGATCGCAATTCACGAAGTTCGTGATCACCCGGATGTCGTTGCGCACCTTGAATACGTCCACCGTCTGCCGCCGCAAATATTCGCTGATCGACGTAATGCCGTCCGACTTCTCAATCGAGTACTTGGTGATCGGAAAATACGACCGGTCCACGCCCACCAACGTAATGTCCGTGCCATGCAGGGTGGTGATGAAGGGTAATCGCCGCACCCCTGCCAGCATGTCCTTGGCCAGCATCGCCGAGATCGAGTGGGGGATGGCGTAATGCACGTGCAATAGATCCAGGCCGTGCAACTCCGCCACCTCCGCCATGCGCGACGCCAGCGCCAGGCAATAGGGCGGATATTGAAATAGCGGGTAGTCGGAAACCTCCACCTCGTGGTAGTGAATGCGGGGTATCCCCGGGTCCAGGCGAATCGGATTCGCGTAGGTGATGAAGTGGACCTCGTGCCCGCGATTGGCCAGTTCCAAGCCCAGTTCCGTGGCCACAATGCCGCTGCCGCCATAGGTCGGATAACAAGTGATGCCGACGTTCACACCGTCAGGCTACCACAGTGGGGTAAGTGGGGCAGGCTCGCAGCCTGCGGCGGCCTCGTAGGCCGCCTGCCGCGAAGCTCCGCCAGCATTTGCGGGGCTTGAGCCGCCCGCGCCGGGCGTGCGCCCCGCCCCCCTCACAATATCCGGCCCCCGTAATTCGTCTACAACAGTGGATGGAGGAAGCGTTGAACATTCCGCGACTGACCGCGGAGCAAAACCGGCAGATCTCCGGCGTGGTTCGCCGTGAGCGCGCCCGTCTCCGTAACTTTGTCCGGAAGCGTGTGCCCGACGCGGGCGACGCCGAAGACATCCTTCAGGATGTCCTCTACGAGCTGGTGGCGGCCTACCGGTTGATGCACCCCGTAGACCACGCCAGCGCCTGGCTGTACCGCGTAGCGCGAAATCGGATCGTCGACTTTTTTCGCCAGAAGCGGCTGGTAGCCCTCGGAGATGCACTGGCGGAGAAAGCGGACGATGAGAGCGTGCTCACGCTGGCGGACCTGTTGCCGTCGCCGGACGCAGGTCCGGAAGCGGCGTACGCGCGAAAGGTTCTCTTGGGGGAACTCAATGCCGCGCTTCAGGAACTGCCGGAGGAACAACGCGATGTGTTCATCGCACATGAAATCGACGGCCGGAGCTTTAAAGAGCTGGCCGATGAAACCGGCGTGGGGTTGAATACGCTCCTCTCACGCAAACGCTATGCGGTTCTGCACCTGCGCCGGCGATTGCATGCCATCTACAACGAGTATCTGAACCCATGAGGACGAAAAATATGCCGAAAAAACGGATGGGAAAACAAAAGAAGATCGCCTTGATCGCCCCGTTTGGTCTGGCGGCCATAGCGCTCTTCGGCTTTATCGTGATGCACCTGTGGAACTGGTTGGCGCCGGCGGTTTTCGGCGCGCGGACGGTTACTTTTTGGCAAGGACTCGGTCTCCTGGTCCTGGCCAGGATTCTGGTTGGAGGACTCGGTAGTGGGCATGGCGATGACAAGCATGGGCGCCGCTGCATGATGGACCAGTGGGAGCAAATGACCCCTGAGGAACGCGAAGCGTTCCGCCAGGGATTGCGCGATGCTCGATCGCCATTGGAAGGCGGGCTTTAGCCGGCGCGGGGCCTCAGCCCCGCCTCTCCCGCGAGCGCAGGCACGCCCGGCTCGAGCAGATCGATCGAGTGCCGGATCCCCGGCGACACCCGCGCCAGCCCCGCTACCAGTTCCTCGCCCGCGCGCACCAGTTCCGCAATAGGCATGGGCGGCAGCCGGTCGATAATGAACCATAGATTCCGGCTGTCCCGGTCGAGCGCCGTGCGCTTGCATTGGCGCCAATTCCACCTGCGGCAGGTTACCCCCCGGTCGTCCCGCCACACAATCTCGCCGCCGCGGGATGTTCGATTACCGATGCGCCGTCGCGCACCGTGTCGAACGGCTCGTCTCCGCGCGCCAGCACCAGCCGCGGCACGCCGGCATAGCGGTCCGCATCTTCACCGCCAAAGCAGGCGCCGAACCTGACGCTCAGCCCGTTGTAAAGGTCGACCACCGGATCGATCGAGGGCAGGCTCCCGCTCTTCTCCACGCGCTTCCACAACGCCTCCACCGAGCAGGGAGTCTTTTTCGGATTCGCTCCGAACGCGCGAAATGCGGCGCGCCAAGCTTCCAGATGCTCCGTCATCCACGCAGGCGGCTGCGGTGCAGGCATCGCGATCGCCCCGGAATCCGCCGGGCCGAAGTCCCGCACGGCCACGCTCAATGCGCGGTATTCCGGATACCGCCGCCAGATTTCGGGGTCTACCATTGGAAGAAAGCCGATCAAATTCCCCCCCAGTTCGACCTATATCGTATCGCGGTTAAGCCGTGCGAAATCAGCGCGACCGTCACCGACTCGCGACCATTACCGACCCGCGACCGGTTACCGACCCGCGACCGTCAGAGCGGTTTCCCCAAAAACGCTAACTTAAGCACCGCTGCCGCCAGCCTACCAGGCCGACATGGGAAAAGCCGCGATGACAGATTTTCGCTACTCGCCAATCCGCCGAAAACAAAAGTCCGCCCGCCATCCCTGAATCGAAACTCGCCTTCCGCCGTGCTAGCCTGACATCGGATGGTCTATCCCCCGGCAACGGCTTCTATGCGCTTTAGCCGGTGCGCGAACTCAAACCGGAATTACGTACCAAACCAATCCGGACCATTGTTTCAACAAAAGCTCAAACCTGAAAGTCAACTTCCAATCCTCGAATGTGACACAAAATCGAGAAAACCTGCCCTTACCGCAGCCACGGGTCATCCACCAACGCGGCTACCTAGCACCTCGGCCAGGTGCTGCTTAGATCGTCCGGAAGGCGATCCAAGAAAATAAGGGACCCGTATGCTGTCATACACGCTATCTTCTTATTAATGTTACGAATACCCATAGGCTAGACATGTAGAGTATTATAAATACTTATACTACATAAATCCCAACTCCCTGTTGCGTGATACTAAACAGCCTGCTACACTTAAAGCTTCCCCCGGAGAAAAACATGACCGAATCCAAGTGTATCCCCGGCCCCAGCCCCCAGTCCCTAGCCCCCCACCCCCATCTCCCCGCCCCCCAGGGCCTCTACGACCCCCGCTACGAGCACGACGCCTGCGGCATCGGCTTCGTCGCCAGCATCAAAGGCCACAAATCGCACGACATCATCCAAAAAGGCATCCAGGTCCTCATCAACCTCACCCACCGCGGCGCCTGCGGCTGCGATCCTGAAACCGGCGATGGCGCCGGCATCCTGATCCAAATCCCCCACAAATTCTTCGCCCGCGAGTGCGCCGCCCTCGGCTTCACCCTCCCCGCCGAAGGCGAATACGGCGTCGGCATGACCTTTCTGCCCGTCGAGCCCCACCAACGCCTTTCTTGCGAAGGCATCCTGGAGCGCATCGTCCGTGAAGAAGGCCTCACCGTTCTCGGCTGGCGCGATACCCCCGTCGATGGCGATGCCATCGGCCGCGTCGCGCGCGCCTCCCAGCCCTACATCCAGCAGATCTTCATCGGAAACCCCAGCCCCCAGGCCCTAGCCCCCAGCCCCGCCGAGCGAAGCTCGGCCCTCGAGCGCAAGCTCTACATCGTCCGCAAACGCGCTGAAGCCGAAGTCGCCGCCTCCAGTCTGCCCAACAAGGGCGACTTCTACATCCCCTCGCTCTCCGCCCGCACCATCGTTTACAAAGGACTCCTGCTCGCTCCCCAAATGGCCGCCTTCTACGGCGAGCTATCCGACCCCGACGTGATGAGCGCCCTTTGCCTGGTCCACCAGCGCTTTTCGACCAACACCTTCCCCACCTGGCAACTCGCCCACCCTTACCGCTACGTCGCCCACAACGGCGAAATCAATACCCTCCGCGGCAACGTCAACTGGATGTACGCCCGCCAGTCCATCCTCGCCTCGCCACTGTTCGGCGACGACATTCGCAAGCTCTTCCCCATCGTCACGCCCAGCGGCAGCGATTCCTCCAACTTCGATAACGCCCTCGAACTCCTCTTCATGGCTGGCCGCGAACTGCCTCACGCCATGGCCATGCTCATCCCCGAAGCCTGGTCCAGCAACCCGCACATGCACCCCCAAAAACGGGCGTTCTATGAATATCACTGCTCGCTGATGGAGCCTTGGGACGGCCCTGCCGCCATCGCCTTCACCGACGGCCGCGTCATCGGCGCCACCCTCGACCGCAATGGCCTGCGCCCCGCCCGCTACATCGTCACGCACGACGATCTGGTGGTTATGTCCTCGGAAACCGGCGTCCTGCCCATCAAACCCGAAAACGTCAAGAAGAAGGGCCGCCTTCAGCCCGGCAAAATGTTCCTCGTCGATACGGTGGAAGGCCGCATCGTCTCCGACAAAGAGATCAAGGAGCGCCTCTACTCGCGCCGCCCCTACGCCCAGTGGCTCGCCGAAAACCAGGTCACCCTCGATCAACTGGGAGAGCCTTCCCGCCAGCATCATACCGACCGCGACACCCTCCTCGGCCGCCAGCGCGCCTTCGGCTATACCGACGAAGACATGCGCATGATCCTCGCCCCCATGGCCGAAAAGGGCGAAGAACCCATCGGTTCCATGGGCACCGACACGCCGCTGGCCTGCCTCTCCGATCGTCCCCAGCCGCTGTTTAATTACTTCAAACAACTGTTCGCGCAGGTCACCAATCCGCCCATCGATCCCATCCGGGAAGAAATGGTGATGTCGCTCATCAGTTACATCGGCACGGAGCGCAATATCCTCGATGAAACCCCGCAGCACTGCCACACGCTGCGCCTGCCGCATCCCATCCTCACCAACCGCGATCTCGAAAAACTCCGCCGCGTCTCGCACGGCGATTTTCTGGCCACCACGCTTCCCGCGCTGTTCTCCGTCAGCGTCCCCGATTGCGCCGTCAGCCTCGAGCGCGCCCTCGACTCTCTCTGCCGCCGCGCCTCTCTCGCCATTAAATCCGGCTATACGCTGCTCATCCTCTCCGACCGCGGCGTCGATGAAGAGTACGCGCCCATCCCCAGCCTGCTGGCCCTCGCCGCCGTCCACAACCACCTCGTCCGCGAGAAAACCCGCACTCAGGTCGCCCTCATCATCGAATCCGGCGAGCCCCGCGAAGTCATGCACTTCGCCCTCCTGATCGGCTATGGCGCCAGCGCCGTCAATCCTTACCTGGCCTTCGAAACCCTATCGTCGCAGCTCCCCGACCCGGCCCACGCCAAAGCCAACTTCATCAAAGCCGTCAATAAAGGCCTCCTCAAGACTTTTTCTAAAATGGGCATCTCCACCCTGCAGAGCTATCGCGGCGCGCAGGTCTTTGAAGCCATCGGCCTCAACAAATCCCTCATCGATAAGTACTTCACCGGGACCGCCTCCCGCATCGAAGGCGTGGGCCTCGACGTCCTCGCGCGCGAAGCGCAAATGAAGCACGCGCTGGCTTTCGAGGTCCTCACCGGCTACGATACCGAACTGCCCGTGGGCGGCAACTACCAATACCGCGTGCGCGGCGAGTATCACCTGCTCAATCCCCTCACCATCGGCAAGCTCCAGCATGCGGTGCGCAACCAAAACCCGCAAACCTTCCGCGAATACACCGACCTGATCGACAAACAGAATCGCCAGTTGTGCACCCTCCGCGGCCTGCTCGAAATCAAACCGTCCGCCAGCCCCATTCCCATCGAGGACGTCGAGCCGGCTGCCGAAATCGTCAAGCGCTTCGCTACCGGAGCCATGTCCTTCGGCTCCATTTCCAAGGAAGCCCACGAAACCCTGGCCATCGCCATGAACCGCATCGGCGGCAAGTCCAACACCGGCGAGGGCGGGGAAGACGAAGCCCGCTTCCAGCGCGATCCGAATGGCGACTGGCGCCGCAGCGCCATCAAACAAGTGGCCTCCGCGCGCTTTGGCGTCACCACCAATTACCTGGTCAATTGCGACGAGCTGCAGATCAAAATGGCCCAGGGCGCAAAGCCCGGTGAAGGCGGCCAACTCCCCGGCCACAAGGTCGACGAAACGATCGCCCGCGTCCGCCATTCCATCCCTGGCGTCGGCCTGATCTCCCCGCCGCCGCACCACGATATCTATTCGATCGAGGATCTCGCGCAGCTCATCTACGATCTGAAGAACGTCAATCCGCGCGCCCGCGTCTCCGTCAAGCTGGTCGCGGAAGTGGGCGTCGGCACCGTGGCCGCCGGCGTATCCAAAGCGCATGCCGATGTGGTCCTCATCAGCGGCGATTCGGGCGGCACCGGCGCGTCTCCGCTCAGTTCCATCAAGCACGCCGGCATCCCCTGGGAATTGGGCCTCGCCGAAACCCAGCAGGTCCTGGTGATGAACGATCTGCGCGGACGCATCCGCGTCCAGACCGATGGCAAGCTGCAAACCGGCCGCGACGTCGTCATCGCCGCCCTCCTCGGCGCGGAGGAATTCGGTTTCGCCACCACCCCCCTGGTCGCCATGGGCTGCATCATGATGCGCAAGTGCCACCTGAACACTTGTCCGGTCGGCATCGCCACGCAAGATCCCGTCCTGCGCGCCAAATTCCAGGGACAGCCCGAACACGTCGTCAATTTCTTTTTCTTCATCGCCGAGCAGGTTCGCCAATACATGGCGCAAATGGGCTTCCGCACTTTCAACGAAATGGTGGGCCGCGTCGATATGCTCGAGCCGCGCCAGGCGGTGGACCATTGGAAGGCCAAGGGCCTCGATTTCTCCGCCATCCTGCACAGCCCGCAAGTGCCCGCCCGCATTGCGCGCCGTTGCATACAGTCGCAGGATCACGGCCTCGCTCAGGCCCTCGACTACAAGCTGATCGAACTCGCCGGCGAAGCTCTCGACCGCCAAAGCCCCATCGAGATCAAGCTCCCCATTCGCAACGTACACCGCACCGTGGGCGCGATGCTCTCGGGCGAAATCGCCCGCCGCTATGGCTCCGCCGGCCTGCCCCACGACACCATTCGCTTCGAGTTCACCGGCTCCGCCGGCCAAAGCTTCGGCGCGTTTCTAGCCAAAGGCGTGACCCTCACCCTGGAAGGCGACGCTAACGACTACGTCGGCAAAGGACTCTCCGGCGGCTGCGTGATCGTTTACCCTCCGCGCGGCTCCACGTTCCTGCCCGAAGAGAATATCCTGATTGGCAATGTGGTCCTCTACGGCGCGACCAGCGGCGAGGCCTACTTCAACGGCATGGCCGGCGAGCGCTTCGCCGTGCGCAACTCCGGCGCCACCGCGGTCGTCGAAGGTCTAGGCGACCATGGCTGCGAATACATGACCCGAGGCACAGTCGTAGTCCTGGGACGCTGCGGCCGCAACTTCGCCGCCGGCATGAGCGGTGGCATCGCCTACGTCCTCGACGAAAAAGGAGACTTCGCCGAAAAACGCTGCAACACCGCCGCCGTGGACCTGGAACCGGTAATCGAAGACGAACTTACTCTTCGCCGCCTGATCGAGCGTCACGTGGAATTCACAGCCAGTCCCCGCGCCAAATGGATCCTCGAAAACTGGTCCACCATGCTCCCCAAATTCACCAAGGTGTTCCCACACGAATACAAGCGCGTCCTGAAACTAAACCACCAGCCACCAGCCACCAGCCACCAGCCACGGTCGGCGGGGGTGCTCCATGGGTAAGCCGACCGGATTCCTGGAATTTGCACGGGAACTCCCATCGCGCCGCCCCCCCGCCGACCGCGTAAAGGATTGGTTCGAAATCTACCTCGATTTCCCGGAAGATAAAATCCGCGCGCAGGGCGCCCGCTGCATGGATTGCGGCGTGCCCTTCTGCCACACCGGCTGCCCGCTCTCCAACATCGTTCCCGATTGGAACGATCTGGTCTACCGCGGCCACTGGCGCGAAGCCATCCGCGTCCTGCATGCCACCAATAACTTCCCCGAGTTCACCGGCCGCATCTGTCCCGCGCCCTGCGAAGCCGCCTGCGTGCTGGGCATCAATGCGCCGCCCGTCACCATCAAGCAGATCGAGAAAACCATCGTCGATCGCGCCTTCGCCGAGGGCTGGATTCGCCCCGAGCCGCCGCCGCAGCTCACCGGCAAGCGCGTCGCCATCGTCGGCTCCGGTCCCGCCGGCCTCGCTGCCGCCCAGCAGTTGCGCCGCGCCGGACACGCCGTCACCGTCTACGAAAAGAACGACCGTATCGGCGGCCTGATGCGCTACGGCATCCCGACTTTCAAGATGGAGAAGCATCTGATCGACCGCCGCCTCGATCAGATGCGCGCCGAGGGCGTCGAGTTCGTCCCCAATGCCCACATCGGCCGCGACATCCCAGTCGAAGACCTGCGCCGCGACTACGACGCCATCCTGTTGGCTGGCGGCGCGGAGCAGCCCCGCGATCTTCCCGTCCCTGGCCGCGAACTCCACGGCATCCACTTCGCCATGCAGTTCCTCGGGCGCGCGTCTCAAGTCTCCGCCGCAGGCAAGCGCGTCGTCATCGTCGGCGGCGGCGATACCGGCGCCGATTGCCTGGGCACCTCCCACCGCCAGAAGCCCCTCTCCGTGCATCAATTCGAACTGCTGCCGCAGCCCCCACCCGAGCGCGCGCCATCCACGCCCTGGCCGCTCTGGCCCATGCAGCTTCGCACCGAAAGCTCGCACGAAGAAGGCGGCATC
Source organism: Bryobacteraceae bacterium (assembly GCA_050008575.1). Lineage (GTDB taxonomy): Bacteria > Acidobacteriota > Terriglobia > Bryobacterales > Bryobacteraceae > Bog-159. The sequence goes on along the minus strand of JBEKMJ010000094.1, from coordinate 19,707 downwards.
CGCGACTGGAGTATCGCTACCACCGCATTCACCGGCGACGAACAAGGCCATGTGAAGCGACTCCACGCCACGCGCGTCGGCCCGCCGCCCAAGTTCGAGCCCATCCCCGGCGCCGAATTCACCCTGGATGCGGACCTGGTGCTCCTCGCCATGGGCTTCCTCGGGCCGGTCAAGTCCGGTCTCGTAGACAGTCTAGGAGTGAAGCTCGACGCCCGCGGCAACGTGCAAGCCGCCGGCAACTACATGACCTCCGTCCCTGGAGTCTTCGCCGCCGGGGACATGCGCCGCGGCCAATCCCTGGTCGTCTGGGCTATCGCCGAAGGCCGCCAAGCCGCCCGCGGCATCGACCAATACCTGGTGGGATCCACCAAGCTGCCGTAAGCCGGACTACGGTCCATTTGTGGGGCGGCCAATTCTGGCCGCAAGTCGCCTTTTCGGTGGCGTTTTCGTCTTCGCGAATGGATGTCGCCGCCCTACAAAAGCGTCAACGGGTCCACGTCGATCGTCAGCGCCGTGGCGCTCCATTTACTCTCCCGCGCAAACGTCTGCGCGCGCCGCAGTAGCTCGTTGAGCGCCGTGCGGCTGGCGGCCTTGATCAGGAACTGATACCGGTATTCGTTCTTCAGCCGCGGTACGGGCGCTTCCGCCGGTCCGAGTATCTTGATCTTCTCCGGCGCGGGAGTCAGGAAATGTCCCAGCTCGGTGCTCAGCCGCATGGCCTGCTCCTGCTGCTCGCTGCGCACCAGGATATTGGCCATGGCGCTGAACGGCGGGTAGTGCATCATCCGCCGGAACTGCAATTCCTTCTCATAGAAAGTCTGATAATCCTGCGCCGCGGCCATCCGCACCGCATAGTGGTCCGGGTTGATAGTCTGGATCAGCACGATGCCGGGAAGACTGCCGCGTCCGGCCCGCCCGGCGACTTGCGTCAGGAGTTGGAAGGTGCGTTCGGCCGCGCGGAAATCCGGCAGCCCCAGTCCCACGTCCGCCGAGACCACGCCGACCAGCGTGACATTCGGAATATCGTGGCCCTTGGCGATCATCTGCGTGCCCACCAGAATGTCGTAGGATGCCTCGCGAAAGCCTTGCAGGATGGATTCATACTGGCGCTTGGCGCTGGCGGTATCGCGGTCCAGCCGCGCAATCCGCGCCTTGGGAAACTCGTGGTGCAGCTCTTCTTCCACCTTCTCCGAACCGACGCCGATAAAGTAAATATGCTCGCTCTGGCACTTGGGGCAGTGCGTGGGCACGCGCTCGGCGTAGTTGCAATAGTGGCACAGCAGGCGGCGGTCGCGGCGGTGAAACGTGAGGGTCACCGAGCAGTTCATGCACTGCACCCGCTCGCCGCAGGAGCGGCAGGCGACGAAACTGGAGAATCCGCGGCGGTTCAGCAGGACGATCGTCTGCTCGCCGTTATCGACGCGATGGCCCACGGCGTCCAGCAAGCGCCGCGAAAACGTGGCCTGCTTGCGCGTCTCCAGAAACTCGGTGCGCATGTCGATCAGCTCCACCTGCGGCATGGGCCGCTCTTCCACGCGGGTGGGCAATTCCAGCAGCGTGTATTTGCCGCGCTCGGCGTTATACCGGCTTTCCAGGCTGGGCGTGGCCGACCCCAGCACCACGCAAGCGCGCGCGGCCTGCGCGCGTACGATGGCCACGTCGCGCCCGTTGTAGCGCGGCGTTTCTTCCTGCTTATAGCTCTGGTCGTGCTCCTCATCCACCACGATCAGGCCGAGATTGCGCATGGGCGCGAATACCCCGGAGCGCGTACCCACCACCACCGACGCCGCGCCCGCGCGGATCCGCCGCCACTGGTCGGTGCGTTCGGAATCGCTGAAGGCGCTGTGCAGAATGGCGACGCGGTCGCCGAAACGGCTGAAAAACTGGCCGGCCACGGCGGGGGTCAAGGCGATTTCCGGAACCAGCAGCAACGCGCTGCGTCCACAGGCGAGAGCGGCGTCGATGGCGTTCAGGTAGACCTCGGTCTTGCCCGAGCCTGTGACACCGTGCAGCAGGAAGGTGCGGAATTCGTGCATCTGAATGGCCGCGCCGATCTGCTCGAAAGCGGCGGCCTGCGGGGCGTTAAGCGTGTGGGGTGCGCGCACGGGCGCGGCGTGCATCGCCATGGGCTCCGGACGCAGCGTCACCAGTTTCTTGCGCGCCAGCGCACGCGCCGCCGGGCTGGCGCCGCGCACCAGTTCTTCGAGATCTCTAAGATTGTGCGAGCCGGGATGCAGTTCCAGGAAGGCCAGTAGCTCGCGCTCCGGCTTGCCGGGTTTGCCGGCTGTGGCCGCGCCGGTCAGATCCACGCGCAAGCGCTCGGAAGGTGCGCGCAACGGATCGCGCTCGGTCTGGACCTGTTCGACCATGACGAAACGCTTCCGCTCCAGCGCGCGCAAGGCGTTGGCGGCCAGCGGCAGCTTCCGTTCCAGATAAGAGGCGGAAAGCGGTCGTCTGTCGAGCATGCGCAGGATCTGCACCACGGGATCTTCGGGCGCCGCATCGAACAGAAGCTGGCGGGCGGCGTCGCGGCCGGCGTCGGTAAGCGCATAGACTTTGCCGCGATGGATTTCCGATGCCAGGGGCAGCATGCCGCGCAGCACTTCGCCCAGCGGCGCGCAGTAGTAGCCCCCGATCCACTTGCCCAGGGCGAGCAACTCGGCATCCAGCACCGGCTCGGCATCGATCAGGCGCAGAGCTTCGCGCGTGGGCACGTCCGGCGCATCGTCGTGGCAACGCAGGGCCACGCCCGTCAGCCGGCGGCTCCCGAACGGGACCAATACGCGGCAGCCCGGCTTCACGCGATGCCGTAGCGTTTCCGGCAGCGCGTAGGTGAAGGGCTGGTCGAGCGGCACCGGCAAACTGACGTCGCAATAGAGGTAGGAACCGTCGGGCAAGTTTCAGGATAGCGGGTGGTGGGTCATGCGTGGCGGCGGCGGATGAGAAACCGCACCGCACTCGTGGGCGGTCTCGCCGGAGGCCCAGTCTGAGCCGCGGCCGTCAGGAAGCGGTTTCCGTGCCCTACGCGCAGCGCAGGCTGTAACGCAGGTCCGCCGCAGGCTGTCGAATGGCATAGGCGTCCCTGACAATGGTGTAGCCAGTCGCTCCGCCGATTTCAGGAATTACAGATCCGTTTCGTGAACGTGGCGACGAATTAGAATGAAGGCATGATGCGTTCCCTGTTGACCGCCACGCTTTGGGCCATCGCTTTGGCCCTCCTGGTAGGCCTACCGCCCGCCCACGCGCAGGAACTGGCTGCCACGCCGCCCATGGGCTGGAATAGCTGGAATCGTTTTGAAGCCAAAATCGACGACAAGACCGTCCGCGAAATCGCCGACGCCATGGTATCCACCGGCATGCGGGACGCCGGATACATCTACGTGAATATCGACGACACCTGGGAAGGCCAGCGCGACGCGCAGGGCAATATCCAGCCGAACGGCAAATTCCCGGACATGAAAGCGCTGGCGGATTATGTCCACGGCAAGGGGCTCAAGATCGGGATCTATTCTTCACCGGGGCCCAAAACCTGCGCCGATTACGAAGGCAGTTACAAGCACGAAGCACAGGACGCGCGGACTTACGCGGCCTGGGGCATCGATTATCTGAAGTACGACTGGTGCAGCGCCAGCAAGGTCTATCCGCGCAGTGACATGCCTAAGATATACAAGCTGATGGCGGACGCGCTGAAGGCCGCCGGCCGGCCTATCGTATTTAGCCTCTGCCAGTACGGCATGGACAGGGTCTGGGAATGGGGCGCACAGTCGGGCGGGAACCTGTGGCGCACCACGGACGACATTTCCGACAAGTGGAAAAGCATGGAGTCCATCGGGTTCAATCAGAATGGCCTGGAGAAATACGCGGGGCCCGGCCACTGGAACGACCCGGACATGCTGGAAGTGGGCAACGGCGGCATGACCGCGACGGAGTACCGCACGCACCTGAGCCTGTGGTGCCTGCTGGCCGCGCCGCTGCTGGCGGGCAACGATCTGCGCGGCATGCCTCCCGAGACGCTGGCGATCCTGACCAACCGCGAGGCGATCGCCATCGACCAGGACACGCTGGGCAAGCAGGGATACCGCGTCGCGCAGGACGGCTCCAGCGAGGTGTGGGCCAAGCCTCTGGCAGGCGGCGCGTGGGCCGTCGGGCTGTTCAACCGCGGACCGGAGACCGCTAAAGTGACCGTGCACTGGAAGGACATCGGGCTGAGCGGCCGCCGCCGCGTGCGGGATCTCTGGGCGCACCGGGACCGCGGCAATCAAAAGGACCAGTTCTGGTATGAAGTGCCGTCGCACGGCGTGGTGCTGCTGCGCGTGAAATAAGCGGTGGGGGGCGGGATTTATCCCGCGCGGGGCTTGAGCCCCGCCGCGGCAGGGCCTTCCATGGGGCGCGGGTCCTCCGGAACCCGCTCTTCGCTTGCGCGCCGTGCTACATTTCACCGCATGAAGTTCTTCGCCAATCTCCTGGCGCTGCCTCTGCTGCTGTGGCCGGCGCATGCGCAGGTCTTCACTTTCACACACGACGAGATGTTGAAGTACACCTCCCGCAACCCATTCGACCGCTTCGCGGATGGGCGCCCGAAAGTGCCCGACGCCATCCTGGAAAAGGTGAAGGCACTCTCTGCCGAGGAAGTCTGGGCCGTGCTGCCCGGCGGCGGTTTTCGCAATCAATACGAAGGAAACTGGCGCATCCTGCACCCCAATCGTAAGCTGGTGGGCCGCGCGGTCACCGCCCAGTTCATGCCGGCGCGTCCCGACATCGCCGATATCATGGAAGCCGACGCCAAGGCCAAAGGACTGCGCGACAATGGCAATCAGCGGGTCCTCGACCTGCTGCAGCCGGGCGACGTTCTGGTGGTGGACCTGTTCGGTAAAGTCGAGGAGGGTACCATCGTGGGCGACAACCTGGCCACCTATATCTACGCCACTACCGGCACCGGCTTGGTGGTGGATGGCGCCATCCGCGATCTGGAAGGCATCCAGCCCATCGACATGTCCGTGTACTGCCGCGGCGCGCACCCCACGCCCATCCGCAATGTCATGCTCACCGGCATCAACGTGCCCGTCCGCATCGGCGGCGCAACCGTGATGCCCGGCGACGTGGTATTTGGCGATAACGAGGGCGTGTACTTCATTCCCCCGCAAATGGTGAAGCCGGTAGTGGACAAGGCCGCCGAAACCCACATCCACGACGAATGGACGCAAATGAAGTTCAAGAGCGGGAAGTATAAGTCCACGGACATTTATCCCAGTCCGCGCGACCCGGCGTTGCAGAAAGAATACGAAGAGTATAAGAAGGAGAAGTTGGGACAGCAGTGAAGTGGGGCAGGACTCCAGTCCTGCGCGGGTCCTCCAGGACCCGCTCTTCGCACACAGGACGGCACAAGTTTATGAAATCCAAAATCCCCCTGGCACTATGCGTGCCGCTTGTTTTTTTGTCGCATTCGATCGCCGCCAACTGGCTCTCCTACGGCCACGATCCGCAGCGCACCGGCTGGAGCCCCGAGGAGACCGACCTCAACCGCGACAATGCGAAATCCATCGCGCTGCTTTGGAAAACGCACCTCGACAACCAGCCTCGCGAGTTGAATTCCCTCACCGCGCCGGTCAACGTCGAATGGGTGACCACCGACAAAGGCATGGCGGAAATCGTGATTGTGGGCGGCGCGTCCGACAACCTCTTCGCGCTGGAAGCCGGCACCGGCAAATTGATTTGGAAGAAATCCTTCGAAGCGGAGAGCAAACCGCGTCAACAGCCTTTCTGGTTGTGTCCCAACGCGCTGAACGACACCCCGCTGGTGCGCAAGGATGGGCTGGCGGCCACGGTTTTTGTCATCGCCGCCGACGGCAAACTGCACACGCTGAATGCCATCAACGGAGAGGACCGCACGCCGCCGCGCAAGTTCGTGCCGCCGTTTTCCAAGAACTGGAGCCTGAATCTGGTGGGCAACGTGCTCTACACCAACACGTCCCAAGGCTGCAATGGCGCGCGTTCCGGCGTGTATGCTATGGACCTGAGCGCGCCGGACCGTCCTCCCGAATTCTTCCAGTCGGCCAGCGGCGCCGCCGGCATCTGGGGCCGCGCGGGTGTGGCCATCGGCAAAAACGGCATGGTCTTCGCGCAGACCGGCGATGGGACCTACGACGCCAGCCGCGGCCAGCTTCCCGATACCATCCTGCAGCTTTCGGTGAAGGATCTGAAACTGGTCGATTACTTCACGCCCGCCAATCACAATTACCTGACGCGCAAGGATCTCGATATGGGATCCATGTCGCCTACGGTCTTCTCCCTGGCCGGACACGAGATTGTGGCCGCCGGCGGCAAGGAAGGCGTCGTCTACCTGCTGGATGCGGAGCACATCGGCGGTCCGGATCACAAGACGCCGCTCTATCGCAGTCCGCTGCTCGCCAATGAGGATGCCGATTTCGCGGGCCGCGGATTCTGGGGCGCCTTCGCCACCGCCGAAGACGAACGGAAAAATCGCTGGCTCTACGTCCCAGCGTTGGGCGCGGCGGCCAGCGGCGCGAAGTTTCCGCTGACCAACGGAGACGCGCCGAACGGCAGCATCATGGCCTTCCGCGTCACCGAGAAGGATGGCAAGTTCGAGGCGGCGCCGGCATGGATTTCGCGCGACATGAATCTGCCGGAGCCTCCTATTGTAGCGGGCGGCTTGGTCTTCGCCATCTCAAACGGCGAGTTCGCGCGGCAATCGAAGGGGGCCGACGGCGGACTGTATAGTTCCGCCGAGCGGATCGCGAAGCACACCGGGCACGCCGTGCTCTACACTTTCGACGCGGCCACCGGCAAGGAACTGTATTCGAGCGGCGAGACCATGCCGGGCTGGACGCACTTCAGCGGCATTTCGATTTCAGGCGGCAAGGTGTTCGTGACCACCTATGATTCGAATGTATACGCATTCGGGTTGAACCAGTAGGGCGGCGCCATGCGCCGCCCGGCCTCTCTGTCGGTCGCGGCTCGGTACTCGCGTCGATTGCGCACGGTTTACTGAGCCGCGACCGTCAGAGCGGTTTCTTCCGTCGGGAATCCCCAAAACGATTCAGCACTTAGTTCGCAACGATTCGCTATACTCGCTCGATATGGCTAGTTTCGCGACATGTGCCGGGCGGGTGGCCAGGCGGGTGGCCGGGCGGGTGGCCGGGCGGGTGGCCCGGCGGGCGGCCCGGCGGGCGGCGGCCCCATCCGCATGAAGCTTTGGGGTGGCAGGTTCGAAACCGGACCTTCGGAAATCTTCGAGCGCTTCTCCGGATCGCTGGCTTTCGACCGCCGTCTGATCGGCGCCGACATCCGCGGCTCGCAAGCCTTCGCGCGCGCCTTGGAGCAAGCGGGAATCCTCGACGCCGCCGAACGGACGCTCATCGTGGAAGCCCTGGACCAGATTCAAGAAGAAGCCGCCGAGCCGGAATTCTTCGACCACGCCAGTGACGAAGACGTCCACACGCTGGTGATCCGCAAGCTGAAGGAACATGCCGGCGCGGTGGCGGACAAGATCCATACCGGCCGCAGCCGCAACGAGCAGGTTTCGCTCGACCTCCGCCTGTGGCTGCGCGGCGAGTGCGACGGCGTGCGCGCGCTACTGGCGGGCTTGATGCAGGCCCTGCTGGATCTGGCGGCGCGCTATCCGGACGCCGTGATCCCCGGCTACACCCACACACGCCGCGCGCAGGCCGTCCTGTGGCCGCATTATCTGCTGGCGTACTTCGAGATGTTCGCGCGCGATGCCGAACGCTTCGCCGAAGCCCGCCGGCGCGTGAACGCGATGCCGCTGGGTTCCGGCGCGCTGGCCGGCAGCGGCTTCCCGTTCGATCGCGAAGCCATGGCCCGCGACCTGGGCTTCGACGCCCTCACGGCGAACAGCATGGACGTATCCGCCGATCGCGATTTCGCCCTCGATTTCCTGTACGCGGCCTCCGTCGCCATGCTGCACTTAAGCCGTCTGGCCGAAGATTGGATTCTGTACTCCACCGAAGAGTTCGCTTGGCTGGAGCTGGGCGACGAAGTGACTAGCGGCTCCAGCCTGATGCCCCAAAAGAAGAATCCGGATTCGCTCGAATTGATCCGCGGCAAGTGCGGCCGCGTGCTCGGCTGCCTGCATTCCCTGATGGTCACCATGAAGGGCCTGCCCCTGACCTACAATCGGGACATGCAGGAAGACAAGGAGCCGCTGTTCGATGCGGCCACCCAGGTAGCCGGCTCCCTGGAAATGGCGCGCGCGGTGGTGGAATCGGCGCGCCTGCATCCCGCGCGCCCGCTGGCCGCCGCGCAAGAAAGCTGGGTGATCGCCACCGACCTGGCCGAAGCCCTGGCGCGCGCCGGCACGCCCTTCCACCAGGCGCATCGATTGGTGGGCAGGCTGGTGCTCGAAAGCGTCCGTAGCGGCAAGAAGCCCGCCGATTGGACCGCCGCGGAACTGCACAGCTTCGCGCCCGAATTCACGCCGGAGATGGCGCGCTTGCTCGATCCCCGCGAGGGCATGCGGTCGCGCGAGATTCGCGGCGGCACGGGTCCCGAAGCCGTGGCGCGGGCCCTCGTAGAGGCGCGCGCCCGCCTGTCGGACCTGACGCCAAAGTTGGTCCCATGAGCAAAAGCTACCGCCACGGCCAGATCTTGAAGCTGATCCGCGCCAAGAGTATCCACACCCAGGATGAGCTGGCGCGCGAGTTGCAGCAGGCCGGCATCGCCGCCACCCAGGTGACGCTCTCGCGCGACATCCGCGAGTTGCGGCTGGTGAAGACCCGCGAAGGCTATGGCGAAATGCTGCCCGAAGAAAGCGGCCCTTCCTTCGCGACCCTGGCCGCCGAATTCCTGCACGACGTCCGCATTGCCCAAAATATGGTGGTGCTGAAGACCTCGCCCGGCCATGCCAACTCCGTGGCGGTCGCCCTCGACTCCGAGGACTGGCCCGAAGTAGCCGGCACCCTGGCCGGAGACGACACCATCCTGGTGATCGCCCCCGACACCGCCACCGCCGAGAAAGTGCGGCAGCGCTTCATGGGGCTGATAGCTGAGAGCTGATAGCTGCAATGCCCGAAGACAAGCCAAAGCTGGAAACGCCGTGCGACGGTGGGCAACTCTTAGTACGCCATGCCTATTCGACGTGCATAGACAAGACCTGGCATGTGGTTGAGGACGACTACTACCTGTGCCCTCCCGGCCAGAACACTACCGGGTTTCGCGTATTCGACCACGATACGAAAACACCCTGTACGGACTCCGCGCCCAATCCCGTCGGCAATGTCTTCAAGGGTTTTGACGGCGCCTGCCAAGCTCCCGTGAAGGTCGGCGAAATCGTCATTTCGGAGTGTGTTCTTGGTTTCTGGGAGAACGCAACTTACGATCTGTACCAGTGCGTTGACGGGAGCCGTCGGATCGCAATCCCGGCGACGCATCGCCTCCGCACCGATGTGCCATGCACGGAGGGCCCGAAAAGGCCTGAAGTCGGACGATGATGCAGAGTATCGAGCATCCCGTGTGATCGTTAATTCCCGCTCGCACGTGCGCGCGTGCGGCGCATCACTCCACCAAGCGCTCCAGTGCCAGGTGCACGGAGTAAAGCGCGGCGGGCTGCAGGATAGCCACCGCCAACGAGCCCGCCATCGCCGCCACCGCGCTCAGCGCCAGGATCGGCCGGCCACCGGCGCCCTTCTTCGGCGGCGCCGCCCGCAGCAGGCGATCCACCCGTGCCGCAAGCTGATCGGCATCGCCCAATAGACAGGGTGCCAGAAGCGCTTGCGCATCCGCCGCCATGCGCGCCACCCGCACCAATGCCGCCGCCAACGCACACGCACGGCGCGCGCTGCCGGCCACCGCGCGGTCGTCGGCCGCCCATTCGGCGAACTGCCTCCAGCCGCGCTCGAGCGTCCGGCTGCTCCCGGGGAATGGCAGGATGCCAGGCGTCAGCAGCATGCACAGGCGCTTCAGATTGTCGTGCGCCGTCCAATGCGCGCGCTCGTGCCGCAGGGCCACCGCCAGTTCTTCCTCCCGCAGCGCGCGCACCACCGCCCGTGAGATCATCAGATGCGGACGAACAATCCCCGCGATCGCCAGCAGCGGCGTGGGACCGTCTACGATCGCCTTTCCACATCGTTGCACAAACCGTCGTGACGAGGCTGCGGCGCGCCAACCCCGCGCGATCGAGAAGCTCCACATCGCGATGCCCAGCACCGCCGCGGCCAGGCACCCAAAGCTCACGCGTTCCGTGGGCGCCTCCGGCTCTAGCCACAAGTAGCTCGGCAAACACACCGCCACCACCATGAATACTCCACCCGCGGCCGGCAGCAGCCGCAACGCCAACAGGCAGCGGGCAGCCACATGCGGCCGGATGCGCGCCCCCAGGCGGGCCGCCGGTTTGGCGATCGGCGCGACGATCGTCCCCAGCGCCACATGCACCAGGAAGTAGGTTGCCAGACTAAGACACAATAGCCTCGGGAGATATGGGAGCGTCATATTTTCACCCTCCGGCCCAGTTCTCTGCGTCTCTGGCGGATCTTCTTTTCCAACTCGTCCAGCAGCGCCAAGTCGTATTGGCCGACCGCGTCCACCAGGGAGGATATCAGCAAATCGCCGGACGCATCGGGCGAAGCCAGAAAACCGGCCACGAAGTCGCCCGCGCGTTTCTGTTCCCACTCCTGGCGCGTCCAGCGCGGCGCGTACAAGAATGCCCGCTCCGATTTGCGCCGCACCAGCAGGTCCTTCTTGAAAAGCCGGTCGAGCGTGGTCATCACCGTGGTGTACGCCAGCGGCCGGCCCAACCGCTGCGCGACCTCGTGCACACTGCTTTCGCCGTGCGCCCACAACGCCTCCATCACCTGCAGTTCCAAATGGCCCAGAGCCGCGCGCGCCGCCCGCATTATCTGGACACCTCCGCGAATTCCAATTCCTCCCGCTTCGTCGCGTGTTTTTCCAGCTCGGCGCGGTTCAGGAAGTAAGTCGATTTCACGCGGCTCTGGCTGAACAGTTTTTCCGCCTGATCGTCGAAGTGCGCCGAATCCTGGCGATCGCTTTCGCCCAGCGGGATCACCATGTACGATTGCGGCGGCTTGCTCAAAATCACGATCTGCGTGGACGTCTGCCCGCTCTGTCCGACCATCTCCGCGCCGTTCTTCTGGAAGCTGATGGCGCGCGGCGTCGCCATTCCGGCGTCCCGCAGCGATCCGCCGCCCACCGGCCAGGTGTGCGCCCCGCCCTGCCGCCCCACGCGGAACAAGGTGCCGAACACCGCATCCGGCGCGAACTCGGACTTCAGCCGCGCTTCCGCCTTTTCGAGCGCCGCGCGCACCTGATCGTCCGTCAGATCCGCGGGCGGGTCCACCGCGCGCTTCGCCCCTGCATCGAGCGACATCTTGAAAAGGTAGAACGCCAGGGCCGCACGCGAATCCGCATCGCTACGCCTGCTCCACGCAGCCAGCATTTTCCCGAACTCACCTTCGGGCGCGGCCTTGCGGATGCGCTCCTGCCACAACTCCGCGTGCCACACTTGCGGCGAAAATGCGATCCCGATAGCCTGCTCGGCGGTCACATCGTGGGCCGCATCCAGCAGGTCCACCATCATCGCCGCGCGCTGATGCGGGGGCGTGCGTCCGTCGTTGTAGAGATACGGATGCGCCGCGTATTCCTCCGGCACCAGCGGCGAGTTCTTCATCATGGCGAACGGCGAGGCGTTGCAGTTCTGCATGTACCCCTGCGGCGGATTGGTGATCTGCACCAGATCTTCAAACCCGTGCAGCCCCTGCCATTCGCACGCCCCGGTCGCGCCCGGCATAGGCTTCGACGGATCGCACCCGTTCGGCCGCACCGGCACGCGCCCGTTGCGCACGTAGTAGATGTCGCCATCCACCGTGCCCACCATGATGTTCTGCGCCATGAATTGCAGCATCCCCAGCGCCTTCTTCATCTCCGTCAGGTTGTGCGCCGTCACCATGCCCCAGCTTTCGTCCATCAGCCGGACTTCATCGGCATAAGGAATCGCCACCGCGTACGATTTGCCGTCCTTGTGCGCCACGATGGGTCCGTGCAGCGTGGAATCGATAGTCACGTCCTTCCAATCGATCTTGTCTCCCACCTTCACGCCGATCTTCTCGTGGCGGGTTTCGAGCGGCCGCCATTCGTCGCGGAACTTGTATTTGCCGTCCCGCACATCCTCTTCGTAAACGTCGGAGGTGTCCGGACCGCCCGTGGTCATGGCAATGGAAGCGTAGCGGCTATGTCCCAACACGGGAAACGGAAGGCCCAGGATCGAAGCGCCGGAGAAAGCCAGATCGCCTCCGTAGATGCGCATTTCGTAGAACCGGAACGCGCCGTACCAGCTCAGGTGCGGATCCACCACCGCGATCGGTGCGTGCATCGCGGTGCGCGACGGCGCCAGCAGCATTTCGTTCGATCCGTGGTAAGCGACCGGATCGGGCTGGACGCCTGCGTGAATCAGCTTTTCGCCGGCTTCGCCCTCCGGCCACCCCCAGATGATGTAGCGCCCCAAAGCCACCAACTGCCAGGGCTCCAGCTTGGGCGCCCAGGCGGGAACTTGATCGGGATGCTCCTGCATGTATTGCCGCACGCCGGCCTGAAACGCCTCGATGATCTCGCGGCTGCGCGGGCTCAGCTCTTTGTAATGTTGTTCCGACACCAGCCGGTGACGCCAGACGCGCTGGCGCCAATCGTCGCGGAAAAACTCCGCGCCGAACGCTTCCGCCATGGTGCCTTCCGCGCGGCGATAATTCTTCAGCAGTTCTTCCAGGCGATCCTCGGCCTGCGCATAGCCCGAGCCGAATGCCGCGCCGGCGGCATCCTGGGCGAAGATGTGCGGCACCCCGTATTCGTCGCGCAGGATGGTGACGTGCGCGGCTTGGGCTGGGGGCAGGAAAAGCAGCAGCAGGCAGAATTTTTTCATACCGGAGGCGACCATGGGCCGGATCTTATTCTATCGCGCGCGCAGACGGCTACGATTCCGCGGCTTTTAGCCGGCTCTGGACTTTGGCCTTTTGCCGGGCTTGGTGGCATAGGCTTCAGCCTGTGGAGGCGAGCGTAGCTCGCCGCTGGAGATTGGCCATTTCAATTGGGTAGCCCTCGTGGCGCAGGCACTCATGCCTGCCGCGCTGACACTCTTGTCAGCGCAGGCGAGCATAGCTCGCCGCTCAAGTTTCTACATTTTGTCCCGCCGTAGTGGGGCAGGCTCGCAGCCTGCGCGGGCCTCGCAGGCCCGCTCTTAGGCGAGCGAAGCTCGCCTCCAGCCGGCTTTTCGCCGCCCCACCAGAGGTTTTCGACGGTGCCCCACCAGACATCACGGGGCGACATCGCGGACGCAGCGAAAACCTATGCGATCGTCTTGCGTAAGCGGTCCGGCCCACAGGCGGCCGGCGGCGCGCAGATGCACCCCGGCATCGTTGTAAAACGACCCTCCGCGCAAGACCCGCATGCCGGTCTCCCGCTCGGGACCGCGCGGATACTCAGCGGGCCTATCGGACGGCAGGCTCGCGTAATAGTCTTTGTCGTACCAGTCCGCCGCCCACTCCCAAACGTTGCCCGCCATGTCGGACAGCCCCCAGGCGTTCGCCGGATACGAGCGCACGGGCGAGGTGCCGTTCCATTTGCTCCCCCCGTAGTTCGCATTCGCGGGCGTGACATCGTTGCCCCACGGGTACGTCAGGCCGTCCTGTCCCCCGCGCGCGGCGTACTCCCACTCGGCTTCGGTGGGGAGCCTGCCGCCGGCCCATTCACAATAGGCCTGCGCCTGATCCCAGGTGACGCGGACCACCGGGTGATCCTGCTGGCGCCATGCTGGATTGAAACCCGGCGCGGACGGCATCGCCAGGCCCTTCTCCGTGACGAACCGCTGGTAGGATGCCACGGTCACCGGGGTTTCGCCCAGCCAGAAGCCCTTGCTGATACGTACCAGGTGGCGCGGCTTCTCGTCGGCCCCGGCCTTCGTATCGCCAGGCGTCGCGCCCATCCAAAACTCACCGGGCGGGATCGGGATGTAGGCGTCCTTCGGGTCGGCCTGCGGGCGTGGCGCGTCGATCAGCGCCGCGATGGACGCGCACAGCGTTTGGAACCCGGGCGCCGCCGCGTCGCCGTTCCAGCCGGTCAGGCCGGCGGTCTGAATGGACCCGAAGCCCAGCGGCAACTCGACGTCGTCGATGAGCGCAGGCACGAGGATCTTCCGCTTCTTGCCGAGGGAGGCTTCTTCGATGACCCAATCGCTGTCCACTGACTGCGCGGACCAGAGCACCACCAGTGACCGCGCTTTGTCGATTTCGTCGCGGATCACGCGGCGAAAGGTTTCGCCGGCGAGGAGGTCGCGGTCCCACCAGACGGACCAGCCGCGGGCCTGCAGGGCGTTGGCGACGGCTTCGGCGCGGGGGCGATCCGCGCGGGCGTAGCTGATGAAGATGTCGCTCATGGGGCGGGTTCTGGGGAATGTTAGCACATTGGGTTTGCGACCGCCCAAAAAATTTTCCCGAAACGCGCCTGCGGCGCGTTTCCCAGGCGCAACCCTGTGCCACTCTGAAAAGGGAAAAGGGAAAAAGGATTAAGGGACTACTTCCCGGACGCAACGGAAACCGATGTTGTCGTCCCTGACGCCCGGCGCGAGCCAGTCACGGCTGGCGGCGCGCAGGTTCCTCGTATCATAGTCGAACGAACCCCCGCGCAACACTCGCATCGTTCCGGATTGCGGTCCCCTCGGATCCTCCACGGGCTTGCCCGAAGGCTGGGTCGCGTAGTAGTCCGCCCCGTACCAGTCGGCCACCCACTCCCAAACATTGCCGGACATGTCGTACAGCCCCCAGGCGTTGGGCGGGTACGTCCGCACGGGCGAAGTGCCCTTCCATTTGCTCCCGCTGTAGTTGGCGTCCTGGGGTGTGATCTCGTTCGCCCATGGATACTTCAGGCCGTCTTTGCCGCCGCGCGCCGCGTATTCCCACTCGGCTTCAGTCGGGAGCCTGCCGCTCGACCCGCCGGCCCATTCGCAGTAGGCCTGCGCCTCGCCCCAAGTCACTAGGACAATCGGATGGTCCGGATTGGTCCAGTCGGGATTGAAGCCTGGCGCGGGCGGCATTTTGAACTGTGGCCGTTCGGCGATGAACCGCTTGTAAGCCGCGACGGTTACAGGAGTCGCGCCCAGCCAGAAGCCCTTGGCGATTCGCACGGGATGCCGCGGTTTTTCGTCTGCGTCGGCATCGGTATCGCCGGGAGTTGCGCCCATCTGGAATTCTCCGGGGGCGATGTGAACGTAGGACAAGCCGTCCTTCGGGTTGATCTGCGCGCCGGATTGCCGGACGGTACTGTCGGGCGGTTTAGCTGCCGGCGGGGATGCGGTCTTGCGGCCCATCGGCGGCCCGAAGATCAAGTACCCGGCGAACACCAGTCCGGCGAGGGATACGCCGCCGGGCGCCCAGCGCCGCCAGAGCGTGCGGGCGTGAGGCGGCAGCAACTCCGTGACGAACGGGTACTTTGGGGGCTCCGGTGTTGCCGATACGGCCGCGGGCGCTTTGACGGAGGGGCCGATGAGCGCCTCGATATCCGCGCAAAGCCGGGCGAAGGCGGGCGATTTGCCGTCCCGCTGCCACGCTGTCAAATCCGCCGCGTGCATGGATCGAAAGCCCAACGGCGGCCGGACATCCTCGATCATCACCGGAACCAGGATGCCCCGCTCATTCCCCTCGCGCGCCTCGTCGTTGACCCAGTCCCGGCGGACCGAGACTGCCGACCACAGCACCACGACGCAGCGCGCCTTGCCGATCTCCTCTTCGATGACCAGGGCAATATTCTTGCCGGCCCGGATGTCGCGGTCCCACCAAACGGACCAGCCGTGGGCTTCGAGCGCCTTGGCGATGGCTTCGGCGCGCGGACGATCTTCGCGGGCGTAGCTGATGAAGATGTCGCTCATCGCATGAATGGCCCCGGCCGCGGTTCGCTTTTGGCTACTAGGGGGCCGGGACCCTTTTGTTGTTCGGCGCCGAAGGCTGCCCTTCGCTCGCCAGGCGCGCGGTCCGGAAGTGGAGTACGCACTCCCGCGGCGGCCGTGACCACCGCGGCTCCGGCTGCGGCAGCGCTTGCGCGCCACCGCTCCACATCCCGGACGCAACGGAAACCGATGTTGTTGTTCCTGTTGTCTGGCGCGTTCCTGTTACCGTTGGCGGCGCGCAGGTTCCTCGTATCATTGTTGAACGAACCCCCGCGCAACACTCGCACCTTAGACCGCACACCCTTTTCTTGCGGAAGAGCGGGACTGAAGCCCCACGCCGGCTAAAGCCCGCCCTCCACGTTCAGCCTCCGAAACGCGAACTGCCCAAAGATTTGCCGGCGCAGCCGCCAGGTATCGCCGTGGGCTGCGTGGGCAATCCACGCTCGAACCCCCGGATGGATCTGCTCCCATCCCGCCGCGCCGCGCGCGTATTCGGCCGCGAGCCCGCGCATTCTTCTGCGAAATCTTACCACGTTTCCGCGCACCAGCCGCGTACGTTCGGGGAAAATGCGCCAGCCCAGGAAGGTGAAACCGTCGGCGGTGCGGCAGACGCGGCTCTTGCCCGGATGCAGTTGGAGCCGGAGACGGCACAATTCGTCTTCGATGCGCTGGCGCGATTCCGCGAGACCTTCCTTGCTGTCGCCAAAGAGAACGAAGTCGTCCACGTAGCGCGCGTAGATGGGTGCACGCAGATGGCGATTGACCATTTGGTCGAGTGGGTTCAGGTAGACGTTGGCGAAGAACTGGGAAGTCTGGTTGCCCAATGGGAGCCCACGGCGGCGCGCGAAGGGAGAGAAGAGGTCGTCGCCGGGGAAATAGGAGACGGCCTCTTCCTGGGCGTTGGACGCGTCGATGATGCGCGCCGCCAGGTCGAGCGTGGGGCAGCACTTGACGACGCGCGCCAAAAGGTCTTTCAAGATGGCGTGGTCGATGGAGGGGAAGTACTTGCGCACGTCGCACTTCAAGACGTAGCGAAAGCGGTGCGCGCCTTCTTTGGCGCGGGCCAGAGCGCGGTGGGTGCCGAAGCCTTGGCGGCAGGCGAACGAGTCATTCGAGAAGCGTTTCTCGAAGACAGGTTCCAGCATCTGGGTGAGCGCGTGGTGGACGACGCGGTCCCGAAATGGGGCGGCGGAGATGAGGCGCGGTTTGGGATCGCGGATAGGGAAGCAATGGTAGGGGCCGGGCGTGTACGATCCGTCGCGCAGCTCCCGCTGCAGGCGGACCAACTGGGGCTCCAGCTCCAGGAGGAAGGCCGCCACGTCGGGCCGGGTGCGCTTGCCGGCGGCGGCACGGCGGGCGGCCAGCAGCAGGTTCGGAAAAGAGATCAATTCCGGCCAGAGGCCGCCCACGCGCTTCACGACCGCCTCGCTACGGACTTCTGCCAACCGCCCACCATGCGGCCGATCTCTTCCAGGCGCTCGGCTGCAAAGGCATAGGAGTCGACTGTGAGCAGGCGCAGGTCTTTGGCCAGCCGGAGGAGGTAGCGCAGCCCGTTCACCTTGCCGTTGGCCAGTTGCAGCAGGGCGGCCTTGTTGGCGGTGTAGGAGGCTTCCACCAGCGCGAGGAGCAGGTCGAGGGCGTGCGCGACCACGCGCTCGCCTATGCTGAAGCGGTAGGACCGGGGGAACGTCTCGGCTTTGGGCAGCAGCCATAGTACGAGGTCGTAGGCCTTGGTGACGACGATGGCCGGCTGTTCGGGATTAGTTGGGGGCATGGTCGTGTCCCGGCAAAAAAATCGCGCGCCTTCGGCGCGTTGGCGGCCTGCTAGGCCGCCGCAGGCTTCGAGCCTGCCCCACGTGGAAAAGGGAAAAGGGAAAAAGGATCAAGGGACTAATTCCCGGACGCAACGGAAACCGATGTTGTAGTTCCAGTCGTCTGGCGCGATCGCGCCACGGTAGGCGGCGCGCAGGTTCCTCGTATCATTGTAGAACGAACCCCCGCGCACCACTCGCACCTTGTCCTTCTCATACCGATCCTCTACCCACTCCCACACGTTGCCGGCCATGTCCGCGACGCCTTCCGGCGTAGCTCCGGCCGGGTACAGTCCAACAGGCGTGGGACTCCCTACCTTCATATCAAAGTTCGCGCGGTTTTCGTCCGGCTCCTTGTCCCCCCATGGATACTCGCGCCCTTCAGTCCCCCGGGCCGCCCATTCCCATTCCGCATCGCTCGCCAATCGTACGCCATCCCACGAACAATAGGCGGAAGCTTCATACCAGCTTACGCCGGTCACTGGCCGGTTGGGATGCTGCGCTTGTTCGTTCCAGTCGTCCGGCTGTTTGTTTTTCCCGAATCCGCCGGCCTGCCACCAACGTTCGTTCTGGTACCCGTCGTCCTCCACAAAGCGGCGGTACTGTTCGACGGTGACGGGATAACGGGCGATCTTGAATGGCTGCGGACCGCTCGGCCCGCCTCCCTCGATGGGAATCCAGTTGTCCTGTTGCAGACGCGGATCGCCGGACTGGCCCAGCCCTTCGGCCGCCTCTAGGCGCACAGGGAATGGAATGGTGTGCGCCTTGTCCGCATCGAAGATGCCCAGCACCGCATCCATAATTGCTTGGTAAAGCGGGTCGGCGGGCCGGTAGTTAAATGGCGTCAGGTCGCGCACCATGGCCCCCAATAGACCCGCGCAACGCGCCTGGATCGGCAACCGCCGTTCAAGGTTTTCCAAAACCGCCGAGACCAGGCCATCTATCTTTTCGAGACCTTGCCGATACAGCACGCCTCCCAATAGCAGCACCACTTCGCGCCATTCCGGTTTATAAATCGTGCTCTCGGTCAGGAGCAGTTGTTGCTGCGCCGCGTCCGACATTCCCGCCACAGCCTTGGCGCCTAAGTATTCCTGGAAGGTCAGATGGCGGAATGCGACTTCGCTGGCGCGGCTGACGATGATGCCGCTATCGACCTCTTCCTCCTCCAGAAAGGCGAGGGCTCGTGGCAAGCGTTCCGCCTCCGGCACTTCGCGGAAGTGTGGCGCGAGCGCATCCGCGGCCCATCCTTTGCTCACCTGCACTGCCCGCCCCTTGGGCGCGTTCTGCATGGCCAGCGCGAGCTGCTGCAGCAGCATCAGGCAGCGCTCGGCGGTGGGGCGATCCGGCCTTTGCTCGCGGGAGCGGGCCAGCCAGATGAGGATCGACTCATAGAGGTCCGCGCGCTGTTCGGGCAGGCGGCGCTCGTTCCAGTGCACCACGGCCAGCGCCGTGAGCATGACCGGGTTGCGCGCCATGCGGCGGATCTCGACGCGGGCGCGGAGTGCGCCGCTCAGCTCAGCGAGGTGGCTGGCCGAACTGGCGGGGTTTTCGGAAAACAATGCGCCGCACCAGCGCTGCAGAAATATCTCGATGGCCTGGGGTTCCAGCGGGTCGATGTTGGCGGTTTCGAAATCGGCCAGCACGGCTTGGCCTTGATAGGATAGCGGGCGGGTGGTTACCACGAAGCTGCATTTTTCGTAGGCGCGGGTGGCGTTCTCCAGCAGGCGGGCCATGGCTTCGCGCTCGGTGCGGTTGGGGGCTTCATCCAGGCCGTCGAGCAGGACGGCCGTTTCGCCCGATTTCAGTTTGCGCTCGAAGTAGGGCGCGTCCAGGCCCCAGTCGAATTGGTTGCCGCGGGCGGCGAGAAAATGCGGGAGCCAGCCGGGCGCGGCCGCGACGGTGGGGCCTTCGCGGCGATGGCGGCAGGCGCGGACGTGCTCGGCCAGTTCGGCGATGCGGATCAGGATGGGGAGCCGG
>JBEKMJ010000093.1:0-45177 GCA_050008575.1 Bryobacteraceae bacterium | reverse complement strand
TTAGCTTGCCGAATCCAATTCCATCATCGCAAACCTGTCAAGTGGAGCCCGGTTTCTGGCGCCAGAGAGGTTCCCGAAGGGACCGCCAGTGCTCTTGCCGACACAGGCGAGCTACGCTCGCCCCAGCGGGGCTTAAGCCCCGCGCGGGCTCAAGCCCGCCCCCCACCGCAAATGTAGAATCTCCACAGGCGAGCTACGCTCGCCCCGGCGGGGCTTAAGCCCCGCGCGGGCTTAAGCTCGCCCTCCAAAGCGCTTGTGTGCGTAATCAACGCCTGGCCAGATCCAGCACCGCCGCCTCCACCTTCGCCCACGCAGGCGTCCGTGGATCGATCAGATCGAAATGTCCGGCATCCCGCAATTCAACCAAGCGCGCGTCATCGCCCGCCGCCGCCGCGGCAGCCTGGAAGCGGCGGCTGATCTCGATCGGCACCACATCGTCCTTCGTTCCGTGCAGCAGCCGTTCCCTCACCCCCAGGGGCAGCAACTCGATGGGCGATGCTTGGTGATAGAGATCCGGCTTTTCAAGTGGTGTGCCGCCGAGTAGCTCCGCCACCGCCCCGCGGCTCAAGCCGAGTTCCCAGGCGCGGCGCAAATCGGAGACTCCGGCCAGCGAAACCACCCCGTGCAACGCGACCTTTTGCTGCGCCGCGAGCCACAACGCCAATTGCCCGCCCGCCGAATGCCCCACTACCACCACGCGGGTTAAGTCCAACGGATAGCGCTGCGCCAGCGTCCGCAAGTATTCCGCGCCGCGCGCCACGTCCTCGCCCGTGGCTGGCCAGCCACCGCCAGGATCGCCGATCCGCCGGTATTCCAGGCTCCACGTAGTCACGCCGGCGCGCGTCAGCGCCGCGCACAAATGCCCGATGTGCTGCAGTCCGTATGCCGACCGCCAGTAGCCGCCGTGGATCACGATGGCCACCGGATGCGAGCCCGCGCCCTTCGCCAGCCGCAAATCGCCGAATTGTTGCGGCGCGTCGCCATACGCGATCCGCGCATCGGCGGCCGGCGGTTGCAGGTCCAGAATGGGCGTGGTCATGGGACGCGGCGCGCGGCATGCGGCCAGCAAAATCGAGAGTGACAATATGCCCTTGTGGGGCGGGCAATTCTGCCCGCAGCCGGCTTTCAGCCGGCTCCAGCCGCCCGCGGTCAAGATTGGCCCTGTCAATCCAGCCTGCGAATTCTGATGTTGCGGAACCAAGTATCCCCGCCGTGGTTTTGCAGCGAAATCGGGCACTCCTTGCGCGGCTGTTTCGTCAGGTCGATCGTCACCGGCGTTCCCACCCCCCAACGCCGCGCGATGCGTTCCGCCGCCAGCGCCGAATCCAGGTCCGTCTCCACCACCTTCTCGCCGTTCAACCAGTGCTCCACGTGATTGCCCTTCACCACCAGCCGCGACTCGTTGAACTCGCCCACCGGCCGCGTGACATCCTTCGACGGACCCACAATGTCGTACAGCGCGCCCGCCTGGTGGCTGATCCCCGCCTTCGCATCCGAGTTGCGCGTATTATCCAGGATCTGGTATTCGAAGCCCACTACGTATTCCTGACCGTGATCGGGCCGCGCGGCCGGCCGGTTCTGCGTCGAGTAATTCACTAGAGCCTCGAAGCCGCGCACCGCCGTATGTTGCGCCACAAATACGCGGTCCTGGATGCGATACTTCACGCCGCTATTGACGCCGGGCCCAACCTTCCACTCCCACGCCAATTCGAAATCGCGGAACACATCCTTGGTGAACAGGTCTTCGGTGATGTACGCACCGGCATTGGCTTTCAGGCAGCCATCGTCGATGGTCCAGCCGTCGCCTGGCGGAACTTTTTGCCGCGGATCGTCCCACCCCGCCATGGTCTTGCCGTCAAAAATTGCGACCCATCCGGATTGCCCAGGGCAGGGCAGGGAAGCCCCCAGCGCGACCACCAACACACACCACGCCAGCTTCATGCCGCCGCCCCTTTCTGCTTGGCGAAAATCTTGCCGAGCACTCTCACCGCCGTGTCCACGTCCCGCTCCGTAACGATGTAAGGCGGCAGGAATCGCAGCACCGTATCGTGCGTGCAGTTGATCAACAGGCCGTCCGCCATCGCATCCAAAACCATCTGCTTGCCCGGGATCTCCATGTCCACGCCGATCATCAGCCCGAAACCGCGCACCTCCTTCACGAACGAGTGCTTGCGCGCCAGCTCGTTCAGCATCAGATGCAGATAACCGCCCACCTGCTGGATATTCGGCAGCAGCCCTTCCAGGATGTCGAAGAATTCGAGCGCTACGCGGCAGGCCAGCGCGCTGCCGCCAAATGTGGACCCGTGCATGCCGGGCCCGATCGCGGCGGCGGCTTTCTCGTTCGCCACGATGGCCCCCAGCGGCAGCCCGCAGGCCAGCGGTTTGGCCACCACGATCACATCCGGCATCACCACCGGCTTGCTGCGCTGATACGCGAAATACGTGCCCGGCCGGCCCACGCCGCATTGGATCTCGTCGAACACCAGCAAAGCGTTGTAGCGATCGGCCAGCTCGCGCGCCTTCCGCTGGTATTCCGGCGAAACGGGAAAGATGCCGCCTTCGCCCTGGATCAGCTCCAGCACCATGCCCGCGGTGGATTCGCTGAAGGCCGCTACCAGCGCCGCTACATCGTTGGCGGGCACGAATCGCGCGCCCGGCAGCAAAGGCTCGAAATCCGCGCGGTATTTGGCCTGGCCCGTAATCGAGAGCGCGCCCAGCGTGCGGCCGTGAAAGGAATTTTCGAGCGCGATGATTTCGTGCTTGCCGGCGCCGCTATGGTTGCCGTGCGACCGGATCATCTTCAGCGCGCCCTCCATGGCCTCCGTACCGCTGTTGGTGAAAAACGTGCGTTGCAGGCCGCTGGTTTCGGCTAGCTTCTTGGCGAGTGGCCCCTGGAATTGGTGGTAGTAAAGATTCGAGGAGTGGATCAGCAGCGCGGCCTGCTCCCGGATCACCTTCACGATGCGCGGATGCGCGTGCCCCAGCGCGTTCACGCCGATGCCCGCGATGAAGTCCAGGTAGCGCGCGCCGTTCACGTCGTACACGTGACAGCCCTTGCCC
This sequence comes from Bryobacteraceae bacterium, assembly GCA_050008575.1. GTDB lineage: Bacteria > Acidobacteriota > Terriglobia > Bryobacterales > Bryobacteraceae > Bog-159. The sequence goes on along the minus strand of JBEKMJ010000093.1, from coordinate 42,117 downwards.
TTGTGTAGAACCAACGGGTACCGCGCGTAGTTCTGGAGCAGGTACTGGCGTTCCAGATCGACAACGGTGTCGGCGGCGAGCGAGGGCAATGGGTCCGGAACGCTGGTCATTTACTCATGATACTTTAGTGGGGCGGCGCCATGCGCCGCCGCAGGGCTTGAGCCAGGCGTGAGCCCCGCTGGTGGCGCAGCCTTCAGAGCCCCGCTACAACCAGAGCGGGTTCTGGAGAACCCGCGCAGGCCTGGAGGCCCGCCCCACCCAAAAGGCTTTACTGCTCCACGTACAACCAGAACGTCGTCGATCCTTGGCCCACCTGCAACGTCGTCGGAAAGCCAACATCGATCGCGGTAAAGTTGATCTGGCTCACCCCCGCCACCTCGCCCGGCGCCGGGCCGGCATAGTCCACAGTGATCGGGAAAGTTAGCTGCCCATAGGTCCCACCTAGCGAATACATCGTGACCGGCAAAATATTGGCCGGCAACGGAAGTCCCACAATAGCGCCATCCCCTTCGGGCGGATTGATCGCCCCCAGCCCCGTGCCATAGATCGTCACCACGGAACCAGCCGCCGCCGGATTCGCCGCCGAGTTGAGGGTGCCATCCTGGTTCACGGCCACCGCAAACACGCCGTCTATCGTGAACACACCGGGACTCGCATCCACCACCGTCCGCGCGATGCAGTTCGTCGGCACGCTGTTGTAAACCACGCAAACACTCACCGTCTGTCCGGTCTGCAGCGCCCACGGCGCGATGGCATTGATTTGGTTTGCCTGCACGTAGAGCAGCGGTCCCGGCGCGCCGTTGAAAGTCACCTGGACATTCGCCAGTTCCTTGGGAAACCCGGTCTGCACGCTCACCTGCGGCTGGGCGCCGGCGGCCGGTCCAAGCCCCTCTCCAAACAAGCTCACGATCTCACCGCCCGCGATCCCGGCATCGTACGTGCTGTCATAGCTGGCCGCATTCGCCAGGCATGCGAGTTGCACGGGTTGCGCTTTCGCATTCTGCGACAAGCTGGTCAGAGACAAGAGCCCGCCGGACGCTCCGGCCAGTTGCTGGGTAGGCGTATACGCGGGGTCGGGCGATCCAACCAAGTAGACCGTAGAGCCGGCGCCAGGGCTGATCGCCGCCCATGGACCCACTAAGCCCGGAATGTAGGTCGCCTGCAGAACGTCTCCGTTGCCATCCAGCACGGTCAGCGCGGAGGAACCGGCGCTCGCGCATGGCGACAGATTGTTCTTCACCGAATAGTTGTTGCCCACCAGCGTGGAAATGAGGTAGGTATTGCCCGCCGTATCCAGCGCCAGACCCGCCGGCAGCGACCACGGCAGGATCTTTGAAAATGAAACGGCCGTCCCTTGGGGGTTGAAGCGCATGATCGCGGTGCCTGTATCGGTGGGATGCTGGACTGCCACCACCGCGTTATCGCCGGAGTCCACTGCGACACAGCACGCCGCGCTTTCTCCTGTGAACGTGGCATAGATCAGCGCCGATCCGTCCGCCGACAGGCGCGCCAGGAACGAATAGCCGCTGGTCAGGTACGCGCCGGGTGTAATCGGCAAATTCGAGCCGGCGGCGATCCCCACGACAAACACGGATCCCGAGGCATCCACGGCGATCCCGGCCGGCCCGGTCCCCCCCATGTAGGTGCCATAGTCGAGAGCGCCGGACGGTTTCAGGCGCACCACAAATCCGCCCTGGGCGCTACCGGCGCCGGGCAGCGTTGGCTGAAAGGCGCCCGGCGTGGTCTTAAGATCGCCCACTTGCACCGTACCAGTCACGTAAGCGCGGCCCGAGGAATCCACGGCGATACCGAACGGCGTTAACGTGCTTCCACCGATCACTGTCTGATACAACACCGTCGCGCCGTCGGTCGCTAACTTCTCCACGGAATTGCTTCCGGCCAGATAAGCATTCCCGGCCGGATCTACCGCCAAGCCTGAGGCCGTAAATGGGACGGTCGTCTGGTAAACCAGGTCCCCCGCCGCAGTCAGTTTCGTGAGGTAAGACGGCTGTGCAGTTATGTAGCAATTCGCCAAAATATAGACGGCGCCTTGCGCATCCGAGGCCACCGAGAGGCTGGTCACGTCAATGAGGTCGCCTGTGCCGATTTGCTCGGAATACGCCAGACCGAGCGGGAAGTTCCGATCCGCCGCCAACGCCATGCCGGCGATCGGCAGAACGAGCAAGAGAGACAGTCTTCGTAACATGATCCGCACCTGAAATCATTCTACTCCGCGCTGTGGGGCAGGCGTCTACGCCTGCGGCGGGTCTCCAGACCCGCCCAGCCTCCGCCCCACATACAAGAAATGATCCGACACCCCCAGCCCTTCCGCGGTCTGCCCGGTCCGCTCGATCAGGTCCAGCCAAGCCTCTGCCTCCGCAACCGGCAGATCGCTCAGCGTGGGCTGCCACGACGTGCTGAAGGACTCCACGCCCGTCAGCGCCAACTCCTCGAACTGAGGCGCAAACAACGCGCGAAATTCGGCGACGGTGGACAAGTGCGCAAAGCCGATGGGCGGCGCATGCTCCGGGTCCAGATTGCCGTCGCGCAGGTATTGCTCGTGGAAATCCCTCCGCTCCAAAACCACATGCGGGAACAGGCGGAAGAAATCCCGCAAGTAAGACAAACGGTTGATTCCCGCGGCAAACAGCAGTCCGCCCGGCTTCAAGATGCGCGCCGCCTCGGCCACCGCCTCCCGCCTCGCCTCCAGCTCGCAAAGGTGATACAGCGGACCCAGCATCAACACGCTATCGAACGCGCCCGACGTCAAACTACGCAGCCCCGTCGCGGACTCCCGGCTGATGCCGGCGATGGATTCGCCCAGCCCGGCCTCCCGCAGGCGTTCCGCGGCCGCTTCCAACAGGCGCGCCGACACGTCCACAAGATGCAGCCGGCACCCCCTCCGCGCCAGGTGTTCCGAATAGATCCCGCCGCCCACGCCGATCTCGGCCACCGCGGCATTCGCCGGCGCCAGCCGCTCCAGCCAGCGCAGCGTGATGGCGCGCTCCACCGGCGAGTCGCGCGTCAGCCGCACCAGCTCCCCCTCGAAAATTGCGGTGTCGTAATATCGGGCTACGCTCTCCTCGTCTGTCTTCATGCGTTGCTTCGTGGCGCAGGCCCGTGGCCTGCCGGCGGCCTCTCAGGCCGCCCGCGTCGTTCACTTGCGCGCCGCCATCCGCCGGTCCAGATGGGCCAGTACCTTCGGCCACGCCTCTTCGTGACGCTTCAAAGACTCCTCGTCGGGAAAGCCGCCATGCGCCAGCCGTACATGCGTCCCGCTCCGGTGCGCCGCCAGCTCAACCGTCACTATGGTTTCCTCCCCCTTGGTAGCCGCCGTGACCCACGTCAATTCCACCAGCCGGTCTTTTTCGAGCTTCAGGAAGCGCCCATAATGCGGATGCCGCTTCCCCTCGAACTGCGTTTCGAAATAAAAGACGCCGTTGACTTCCGCTCGCATCAACACCGACCCCGGCGCCGCAAACCACCGGTCGAATTCTTCCGTCCAGGCGCGAAACAGTACGCCCGGTGGCGCCGTCATGTCGATCTCCACGCAAAGCGCCAAACTGGGGCGGACGCCCTCGTCCGCGCGCGACGCCTTGGCCGAGCTCTTGCTACCGTCCACGGATCACCTCCGCACCAATATATGGCCGCAACACCTCCGGCACCACCACGCTACCGTCCTTTTGCTGATAGTTTTCCACGATCGCCACCCACGTCCGTCCTACCGCCAGACCGCTCCCGTTCAGCGTGTGCGCGAACTCGCTCTTCCCCTTCGCCGACTTGAACCTGATCGACGCCCGCCGCGCCTGAAACCCTTCGTAGTTCGAGCAGGACGAAATCTCCTTATAAGCGTTCTGCCCCGGCAGCCACACTTCGATATCGTAAGTCTTAGCCGCCGAAAAGCCCGTGTCGCCCGTGCAGAGTACCACCGTCCGGAAAGGCAGCCCCAACCGCCGCAGCATGTCTTCGGCGTCGGCCGTCAGTTTGTCCAACTCATCGTAACTCTGTTCTGGGTGTGCGAACTTGACTAACTCGACTTTCTGAAACTGGTGCTGCCGGATGATACCGCGCACGTCCCGCCCATAAGATCCCGCCTCGCTGCGGAAACAGGGCGTATACGCGCACAGCTTTATGGGCAGCCGCTCGCCCTCCAGCGTTTCGTTCCGATACAAATTGGTTACAGGCACCTCCGCCGTGGGAATCAGCCAATAGTCCGTGTTCTCCAGCTTGAACAGGTCTTGTGCAAACTTGGGCAGTTGTCCCGTGCCGAACAGGCTCGCCGAATTCACCATGAACGGCGGCAGCACTTCGGTGTAGCCATGTTCGCGCGTGTGCACGTCGAGCATGAAATTGATCAGCGCGCGCTCCAGGCGGGCCCCCATGCCCCAATACACCGCGAACCGCGCGCCGGTCACCTTCGCCGCGCGCTCCAGGTCCAGGATGCCCAGCTCCGGCCCCAAGTCCCAGTGCGCTTTCGGCTCGAAATCGAACTGGCGCGGCTCGCCCACCCGCCGGATTTCGACATTGTCCGCCTCGCTCGATCCCACCGGCACGGATTCGTGGGGCACGTTCGGAATCCCTTCGAGCATCTGGCGAAAGGACTCCTCGGCCGCCTTCTCCTCCTCCGCCAGCAATGCGATACGCTCAGCCAGGGCCCGGACCTGCTGCTGTCTTTCGATGGTATCGGCGCCCGCTTGGCGCAGTTTGCCGATCTCTACGGATTCCGCGTTCTTCCGCGCCTTCAATTGCTCCGATTCGGCGATAGCGGCGCGCCGCCGCCGATCCAATTCCCGGTAACCATCCAGGTTGGGCGGATTGCTGCGGGTTTGCAGCCGCTCTGCAATACGGTCGAAGTTCGCGCGAAACCAGGCCAAATCGTACATCTATTTATGCTAGCAGGGGAAGGGAACTCCTGGCCGCGGATGAAGCTTAGACGACTCTAGGGTTCCCAGTAGGGAATGCAGTAGGTTTGCGCTGCCGGTTCATCCCGGATGGCGCGCCAGCTCTCGAATGCCGCATCGGCTTGCGAGATCAACATGATTAATCAAGTCCGGGATTCCGTCTCCGTTGACATCGGCCACTGCGATCCGGTTGCTATTGAGCCCGGCGTAGTCGCGCCGGGCGGAGAAGGTGGGCACAGTTGGGGTGGCTGCGCCCGCTGGACCCACGCATGCCAGGCATACCCGCCAAAATCGCGCTTCGTTTCATTAGTCCCTCGGCGATTCGCCGTTGATCCATGCTACCAATTCGGCGTGCGCCGCGCCCTGGCTGTTTCGGCTTTTCCACCCGCCTTGCAAAAACCCGCGTGCATGCCCCATACTGGTCTTAGACTCGTACAGCTTGTACGATTCGTACGCAATGCCTATGACACGCCTCAACGTCTCCAAAGCCCGCGATGAGTTTCCAGAAATCGTCAACCGCGCCGCCTACGCGAAGGAGCGCACCATCGTGTCCCGCCGCGGGAAGGATCTGGCCGCCGTCATTCCCATTGACGATCTCCACCTCCTGGAGCGCTTGGCGCAAGAGGAAATGGACCGCCAGGATATCGCGGACGCCCGCGCCGCCCTGAAAGAGGCGAAAGAAAAAGGGACCATTTCCCTCCGTGATCTCATGCGGGAACTGGGAGACTAAGGCTGCCGTACCGCGTTGAAATCACTCCCCCCGCCGAGAGGGACATTCGCAAGCTCGATGCCCGCGTCCGCAAGCAGGTGAACCGGGATATTCTCCGCCTGGAAGAGAATCCGCGCCCGCACGGGTTCAAGAAGATGGAGACCAAGGAAAAGCTCTATCGCGTCCAAGTCGGACCAGGGAAGAACTACCGCGTTGTCTATCAGATCCGGGACGAAGTCCTCCTCGTGCTGGTAGTTAAAGTGGGACACCGGAAAGACGTGTACCGCCAGGTGAACTGAAGGCGGCCAAGACACACCGAGCCTCCGGGCTACCCGCCCCCGGCTCTATTCGTCCTCTTCTTCAACTGTGACGGGTTCGAGGTCTTCAGCTTCGAAGATCTGGCGGCAATCCAGGCACTCCAGGTATTCCACCCCATCGCGCCTGGCGATGATATCTGTACGGTTGTGCTCGCACGGCTGCTGCATAAAGCAAGACTTAGGATTTATTCTAATGATATACAACGCCGTGTCAAGGGGCTTCCCGTTTATTTTTTCGAATCTTAACGCCCGTTCGCCCCCCAGGACGGCTTTTTCGGTGCCCTGAGCTACAATTTAGGGGATGCCGTTCCCCATTCACCGCATGCGCCGCCTGCGCGCGAGCGAGCCGATGCGCAGCCTCGTGCGCGAAACCCGCCTCGATCCGGCCGAGTTTATCCTGCCCCTGTTCGCCTGCCCCGGCGAAGGCGTCCGCCGCGAAATCGGCGCCATGCCCGGCAATTTCCAGCTCTCCGTCGATGAAATCGTGCTCGAATGCGCCCAGGTGCGCGCCCTCGGCATCGGCGGCGTGATCCTGTTCGGCCTGCCCGAAAGCAAGGACGAGACCGCCTCCGGCGCCTACGCCGACGACGGCATCGTGCAGCGCGCCATCCGTGCCATACGCCGCGAAGTCCCCGGCCTGCTCATCCTTACCGACGTTTGCAATTGCGAATACACCAGCCACGGGCATTGCGGCAAGATCGTCAACGGCGAAGTCGATAACGACCAGACCCTTGAATGGCTGGCCGCCTCAGCCGTCTCCCATGCCCGCGCCGGCGCCGATATCGTAGCGCCATCGGACATGATGGACGGCCGCGTAGCCGCCATCCGCCACGAGCTCGACGCGAACGGCTTCTCCCACATTCCGATCCTGTCTTACGCCGCCAAGTTCGCTTCCGTCTTCTACGGCCCGTTTCGCGAAGCCGCCGAATCCACGCCCCAATTCGGCGACCGCCGCAGCTACCAGATGGACCCCGCCAACGGCCGCGAAGCCATGCGCGAAATCGAACTCGACCTCGAAGAGGGCGCCGACATGATCATGGTTAAGCCCGCCATGCCCTATCTCGATCTCATCCGCGAAGCGCGCGACCGTTGCGACGTGCCCATCGCCGCCTACCAGGTCAGCGGCGAGTTTTCCATGATCGAAGCCGCCGCCCGCAACGGCTGGATCGATCACGACCGCGCCATGCTCGAAAGCCTGACCTGCATCCGCCGCGCCGGCGCTCAGATCATCCTCACCTACTTCGCCAAGCCCGCCGCCAAGCTCCTCGCTTGAAAACTAATCGCCAACCACCAGCCACGGCGAACGCAGACAACACTACCGGCAGCATAGCGCCGCCCACAGAGCGTATACTGGTTGGATGCTCAAAATGCTGCTGTCTGCCTCATTGCTGGTGTTTGCCGCCGCTCTATTCGGCGCCGCCAGCGTTTACGAATTTACGTTGAACTCCATCGACGGCGCACCCGCGCCGCTGGCCGCTTACAAGGGAAAGGTCCTGCTGGTCGTGAACGTGGCCAGCAAATGCGGTTTCACGCCGCAGTACAAGGAGCTGGAAGCGGTCTACGAAAAGTACAAGGACCAGGGCCTTGTGATCGCCGGTTTCCCGGCCAACAACTTCCTGGCTCAGGAACCGGGCACGAATGAAGAGATCAAGGCCTTCTGCACGCGCAAGTACAGCGTGACGTTTCCGATGTACTCCAAGATTTCGGTAAAGGGTTCGGATATCGCGCCGCTGTACGAGTATCTGACCAAATCGAGCGGCGGCGATATCAAGTGGAACTTCACCAAGTTCCTGATCGGCAAGGATGGCGCCATCGTGGCCCGCTTTGAGCCGGCAGTTAAGCCTGACGATGCGCAGGTGACTGCGGCGATCGAAAAAGCTTTGGCGCGGTAAGGAGCGCAATCGGTGGACAGGCCCGGAGGCCTGTCCTACTGGGCTTCGTGTGTATCGCTACCCGCGGAAGGCGCGACAGGTTCCAGAACGTCGTCGCCATCCTCCGCCAAATCGTCTTCCAGGTCCAAACCTTCGTCCGATAAACCGTCACCAGATCCCGGAGAGCCTTTTTCCAGCTTACGTTGGACCCGCCGGGCAGCTTTGTCGCGCTGCTTCTCCTGGCGGGCGAGTTCTTTCTGGCGTTTCTTGAATGTTGTACGCGATCTCATGGCCATAAAGTTCCTCTTTCGCTCTTCTCGTGGACTTGATTCAAAATACAGCCGTTACGGCTGTGGGCGATGCTTACCAGCGAGGTTCACGACGCTGGCGGGGACCACCGCCTCCACCGCCGCCGCCGCGTCCACCGCGGGAGAAGCCTCCGCCGCCACCATGTCCGCCGCCCTCGACCTTCGGGCGGGCTTCGTTGACGTTTAGCGCGCGGCCGGCGAAATTAAACCCGTTTAGCGCGGCGATGGCGCGCTCCGCCTCGGCCGAGTCGGTCATTTCCACGAAAGCGAAACCGCGCGACCGGCCGGTGTCGCGGTCCGTCATCAGGCTTTGCCTACGAAAATCTTCTTCACGTGATCTCCTCGTATTTGAAAGCGAGCAGACTAGGCGCAACTCTCGGCCAGGTTTTGCGGGCAAATCAAATTCGATTCCATGATACCAGATTTTCCGCATTGGAAGCCTCCGAAAGATGGAACATTGTGTGCGGCGCGTTTCGCGATTTGTGCAGAACCCACCGTTTAAGCGTCACTTACGCGTCTAGTATCATGTAGGTGAGCAGGGCCGCCGCCACCGGCCGTTTTTCCGCGTCGAAGATCTCCACGCGCCCGCAACAGAGCCGCGCGCCGACCTTCACCAGGTGCGAGCGGGCGGTGATTTTACCATGCGCCACCGGGCGGAGATAATTGATCTTCATCTCCACGGTTGTGGCGGCGCGCGGACGGCCCAGGTGCCGGGCCAGCGCCATGCCCACGGCCACATCGGCCAGGGTGGCGGTGACGCCGCCGTGCAGCACGCCGGAGCCGTTCAGCAGTTCGGGCCGCATGGGGCATGCGATGGTGACGCCGTCTTTGTGCACGCGCACCAGGCGGAGGCCGACCAGCGCGTTGAAGGGGATAGAGGTTAGGAACTGTTTCAGTTTTTCGAAGGTCATAGGGTGTCAAGAACCGCTTGAGATTATCGAGCGAGAGGAGCGTCCGCGGACGCGGATCCAAGTATTGGAGATCGCGCGGCCAGTGAGAATTGTGCATCGCGAGCGCGTTTCACGCGAGCCTTATTTTGAGCAAACGAACCTACGGGATCCTGTGAAATCAATAAGCTGACTTGAGGCGGCCAAGCTGAACCCGGCCGACGGCGGTGGGAGAACCCGGTTACAGGCTGGTTCGGGCGGGCGGAGCCGTTGCCGCACTCGGCATGGCCCTCGGCGACCCGAGGGCGTGAAAAATCGTCGGGGCGTGCCAAACAATATTCGGTTGTCAAAGAGCGACGCGTCCACAGGCCGGGCCGAGAGGCAGAGCGCCGGAGCGGCTGAGTGTCCAAGACAGTTGCCACTCGACGCCAGTATAGCGCGGCGGCCGTGGGGATTTGACATTGTGATTGGCGGTCGGCGTTTGTTTTCAGTGGCTGGCGGGTGCGGCTAGTTCAGTGACCTGCGATTCGCGTAGGCTCGCGTCGCTCACTGGGGGACAGATTCTCAGCACTCGAATGCTGCGCCCTCGCAGCTTGGAGTATTCTGTATGTGGCATAATCTGGGTGTGGCGTGGGAAGTCGAGTTCACCGATGAATTTCGGACTTGGTGGGACGCCGTGTCCGAGGCACAACAGGATGACCTCGCACACTCTGTTCGGCATCTCATCGAATTCGGCCCCGCTCTCGGCTTCCCGTACAGCTCAAAGGTAGGCCGCTCCCGTTATCCGCAGACGCGCGAGTTGCGGACCCAGAGCGCAGGGAAGCCGCTGCGGACGCTCTACGCATTCAACCCACTCCGGTCGGCCATCCCCTTAGTTGGAGGCGACAAGACGGGCGACGACCGCTGGTATGAGAAGTTTGTGCCGATCGCGGACGGGCTTTTCGAACGACACCTGCTTGAACTCAAAAAGGAGGGAAGGATTTAATGCCCACTCGGAATTTTCGTGAATTGCTGGAAGCGATGCCGCCCGACCGGCAGCGGAGGATTGCGAAGCGGTTCCGGAAGAGCCTGGCCGCGATGCCGCTCGATCAATTGCGCAAGGCGCAGCAGATGACCCAACTACAAGTTGCCGAAGTCCTCGGCGTCCATCAGGGAGAGATTTCGAAGATTGAGCACCGGTCGGACATCTGTGTCAGCACCCTGGCGGAATATATTGAAGCTATGGGCGGGCGGCTCGAGATCCGCGCCGTATTCAGGGACCGGGAAGTGCGGATCACGCAGTTTGAGGAATTGGCAAGTTAGGTACGAACACACTGCCTTGGCGGACCCCTGGCCTTTAGGGCGCATCTTTTGGTGCGCCCGCGCTTTCGAGTTGTTTCCTGAGTTCGTCCGCCACCGCGGCAGCCATATTGGCGAAGACTTCAAGTCGGCGAATCCGGTCCTCGATGATCCTCCGTCCGGCATCTTCTGGGTCAACAGCGTTTATTAGGTCGCTCTCCACGCCTATAATCCGGATAATAGGAAACTCAACGCTCTCCTCCGCGCTGGCCGCTTCCGCGAGCGCCACCCTTTTGTGCCTGGAATCAATTCGTGGAAATCATGGCAAGAACCGATCTGCTAACAGCCGACGTCGAACGCTGTTCTCCATTTGACCTCTCCATCCGCATTATGCCAATATGGGCATGTACCAGTGGATGAAGAACCTCGTGTGGCTTGCCGATTCCCGTTCCAACGTGAAGTCGTTAGCCGATGTCGTCTTGAACGCCAGGCGGCTATGCGTTGTACGCCGCGCAGTTGGGCGAACGGAGTGTTAAGGCAAAGCCGCTGCATGGTCTTGGCGGCCAGGTGATGGAGATTGCAGCGTACGATCCTAGCGGAACCTACCGCGCGGTCTACACGGTCTCGGTTGGAGAATCGATTTACGTGCTGCACGCCTTCCAGAAGAAGTCCAAGGCCGGGATCGCGACGCCGAAGCCGGAGATGGAACTGATTCGGCAGCGGCTCAGACAATTGAGAAGTGAGGTGAAGAATGCCGAAAAGAGTGGCCCTTAAGCAGGAGCCCAGCACGGGCAACGTATTCGCCGACCTCGGCCTAGCCGACGCGGGCGAACACCTGGTTAAAGCCGGGCTGGTGGTTCGGATCGACCGCACCATCCGCCAACGAAAGCTGACCCAAGCAGCCGCGGCACAGCTCATGGGCATCGATCAGCCCAAAATCTCAGCTATGCTGGCCGGCCGGTTCCGGGGATATTCTGTCGAGCGCCTCATGCGTTTCCTGGTCGCGCTAGGGCACGATGTCGAGATCGTCGTAAAGCCTCGGAGGCACGGTACGGCCGAACTTCGCGTCGCATAGAGGCCGCAGATGTCCAGCGACGTGCGAGAAGACGGATTACTCCTGTTAGATGCCGGTCGTCGCAGGGAAGCGCTATGCTCGAGCCGGAGAGCGTTCCAGTCAGCGGCGCAGCACACAGCGGTGGCGCGCTCGCACTATACTGTGGATATGACATTCAGGGTCGTTCTGGAGCATGATCCCGAGACAGGCGATTACTCTGCTGTCTGCCCCGAACTCCCTGGCTGCGCCTCGGCCGGCGAAACCGAAGCGGAAGCCAGAGTGAATATCCGGGAGGCCATCGAGCTCTACCTGATGCCGGGAGACATCGATTTGCCTGAAGACGCGAAGCTCTTCGAGGTTACGGTGGGGTGAACGCGGGACGCCGAGGCTCTCTCGGACCAAGCGATCCGGATTCTGCGCCATCATGATTTTCTGCGAATCGGCGCTTCCGGCAGCCATCGGAAATGGCGGCATCCGGTCACCGCAAAGCAGGTCGTCGTTGCCCATCATCGCGGCCGCGTTCTTCCGCTCGGAACCATGAGGGCGATCATCGAGGGAAGTGGCATCGAGCCTTCCGAGTGGTTGAAATGAGCGTCGCAATGCGGAGGGGATGCCACCAAAAGGGCGGCCTGCGAGGCCGCCGCAGGCTGCGAGCCTGCCCCACTCACTCCCGGCATATGCCGCGCTCGCTGCGCCGCACAAACTCGACCAGGTGGCGCGTTTCCGGCGTGGGGATCTCAGTCTCGATGCGCGCCAGCGCGTCGGACAGCTTCAGGCCCGACCGGTACAGGATCTGGTACGCCTTCTTCAGCACCGCGACGTCCGCATGCTTGTAGCCGGCACGCTTCAGGCCCACCACGTTCAGGCCCTTGGCCGCCACGTCGAAACCCGAATACAGGAAAAAAGGCGGCACGTCGCTGTTCACCCGCGTATTACCGCCGATCATGGCCAGCCGCCCGATCTTGGAATACTGATGCACCACCACGCCGCCGGAGAGGAACGCCTGATCTTCCACTTCCACATATCCCGCCACCAGCGCGCAACTGCAAATCACCGTGCGATTGCCGATCTTGCAATTATGCGCGATGTGACCCGAAGTCATGATGTAGTTCTCGTCGCCGATTTCGGTGACGGATTCAGGCTGGGTGCCGCGCGAGATGGTGTAATGCTCGCGGATCTGGTTGCCGTGGCCGATGCGCAGATAGCTGCGCGCGCCGGCGTCGAAGGCTTTGTCCAGCGGATCGGTTCCCAGCACGGTTCCCGCGGAAATCCGGTTGCGCTCGCCCAGCGTGGTCCAGCGCTTCACGTAGACATACGGCTCCAGGACGCAACCGGCGCCGATCTCCACGTCCCGCTCCACGACGCAGAAATCCCCAATACCGACCCCAGGCCCGATCCTGGCGTGCGAATCGACACGTGCGGTAGACGCAATCACAGCTTGTATCATAAGACATGCGCGTACGGGAACTGGCGGAGTGGTTGGGCGCCACCTTCGAAGGTGACGGCGAGAAAGAGCTGACGGGCGTGGCACCGCTCGAAACGGCGGGCGGCAGCGAACTGTCGTTCCTGGGCGGCCGCAAAGCCCTGCAGCAGGCGGATGCTTCGGCTGCCGGATGCCTGATCGTGCCGCCGGATTATCCCAGCCCCAGCCGCCGCACGGTGATCCGCGCGCCGGAGCCGCGCACGGCCTTCGCGCGCGCCATGAACCGCTTTTATCCCACGATGGAGATCAAGCCGGGCATTCATCCCACGGTGGCCTTGGGCAAGGATGTGGAGATCGGCGCGCTGGCGTCCATCGGGCCGCATGTGTCGATCGGCGACAGCAGCCGCGTCGGCTTGGCCAGCAGCGTCGGCGCGGGCTGCGCGATCGGCAAACGCGTGGCGCTCGGCGAGGGCTGCGTGCTGCACGCCAACGTGACGATTTACGACAACGTAGATATCGGACGCGGCGTGATCCTGCATTCCGGCTGCGTGATTGGCGCCGACGGCTTCGGCTACGTCTTCGAGAACGACCGCTATCACAAGTTCCCGCAGGTGGGCCGCGTGGAGATTGGCGACTTTGTGGAGATCGGGGCGAACTCCTGTGTGGACCGGGCGGCGTTGGGCGTCACACTGATCGGCGAAGGCACCAAACTGGACAACATGGTGCATGTGGGCCATAATTGCCGCATAGGCCGGCACGTGGTGGTGGCGGCGCAGACCGGATTTTCGGGCGGCGTGGTGGTGGAGGATTACGCGGTGATCGGCGGACAGGTGGGCATTGGCGACAAGGCGCGCATCGAGTCGCGGGCGGTGCTGGGATCCGGCTGCGGCGTCCTGACTTCGAAGATTGTGCGCTCCGGGCAAACGGTCTGGGGCACGCCGGCGCGGCCGTTGAAGGAGCACTTGGAGCAGCTTGCCAACCTGGCGCGGCTGCCGGAGATGCGCCGCCAGTTTGTGGATTTGAAGCGGCGGCTGGCGCAGTTGGAGGCGAGCTCGGCTCGCCGTGGCTAGCGGTTGGTGGCTGGTGGTTCGATGCTGATCGTAGTGGGCGGGCATTCCCGCAATATCGGAAAAACGTCGGTGGTGGCGGGGATCGTCCAGGCGCTGCCGCAATGGGACTGGACCGCCATGAAGATCACCCAGTTCGGCCATGGAATTTGCTCGGCTGCCCCAGGGTGCGGCACCTCCTGCGATTGTTGCCTGGCGCCCGGTCATCCTTATGCCATCGCACAGGAACGGCAACCCGGCCCTTCCGACACGGGACGTTTCCTGGCGGCGGGCGCGCGTTGTTCGTATTGGGTGCGCACGGCCATCGGGCAGCTTGCCAACGCCCTGCCTGCGGTACACGAGATTCGCGCGGCCAGCCGCAACCTGATCGTGGAATCCAACAGCATCGTCGAGTTTGTGACGCCGGACCTGTACCTGGTGGTGCTGGACTTCGCCCAGCCGGATTTCAAAGCTTCCAGCCGGCGCTTCCTGAGCCGGGCCGACGCATGCGTGGTGATTGAGCGCGGAACACAGGAGCCGGCATGGAGCGGTGTGGCACGCGGCGCTTGGGCGTGCAAGCCGCGCTTTCCGGTCCGGCCGCCTCAATACATGACGGCGGCACTGGCCGAGTTTGTCGACGGCCGGCTGCGGGCGGCGGGCGCTTCGGCGGGCTCCGCGGTTGCGTCCGTGTAGTGCAGCGTCAACAGGGCTTCGTGCAGGATGCGGTTCGTCTCGCCGACCTGCTGTTGCAGCAATTCCAGTTGTTCCCGCGCACGGCGATCGTCCGGCGGTAAGACCAGATTCAGATAATCGGCGCAGGCATCGATCACGCTGAGCGGTTGGCGGAGGTCGTGAACCAGACCGCAGATCATGGGCCAGGCGGTTTGCTGGAGCGCATCGGGGCGCGGGGCGGCAATATCGGGAGCGAGTGTGAGCATAGGAGCGAACTCGGGGGGTGAGCTTGATTATACCCCAGGTGTAGGCCGATGCAAGCGGATTTATGCCGTTTTTTTTGGGCCCGCGGACAGCGCCTCGCTGCGGATTGGCGGCCGACGTCCGGCCGCAAAGCACTGAAGCCCTAATGCGTCTCGCGCGGCGAGTACTTATTCAGCGCCGCGACCAACTTGGCGGCGGGAGCCGGCACCGGCAAGCCGCTATTTAGAATTTGCTTGTTCTCCCAGGGCTTGCCGTACAGTTCATTGTTCACGTCGATGTCGTTGCGCAGCGTGGAGCCATCCAGCGATACGCCGGCGAACACGCCGTGCGACCGGGACCACGAGAGAATCTCGGCGGTCATTAGGGCGTCGGTCTGGGCGGTGGCGTTGCGGCCCACCGGGCCGGCGGCCACGGTAGCGTCTCCGCCCAAGGTGAACTTCGTGGTGAGCAATCGCGTCATGCCGCGCTCATTCATGACCAGCAGGACCAAGTCGGTCGAAGAGATGCCGATCTGCAGGCCGACGCTGCCGCCTTCGATGCGCACCGCGCCCGGAGGTCCCCATCCCTGGCCGGAGGCGCTGCGGCAAGCCACAAAGCCCCTGCCGTACTTGGCCGCCACCACAAAGCCGCCCTTCTTCAAGCCCGGCACCAGGATAATGCAATGGCTCTTGTTCAGCAGGTCCTGGGGGATGGACTTGTCGGGCGTGCTCATGATTTCTTTGAAAAGCGCCGCGGAATCGTCCAGGCGTTCGTTTGTTTTCGGCTCGTCGGCCGCCCACATCGCCGCGCACATCATGCAGCCGAGGCCCGCAGCCGACATCGCAATTCCAATGGTTCGCATGGAACCATGGTACCGTGGCGCGCGCACTTGGCGGAGACGGCCTGAGTTGCCTGCGGCAGCGCATGGCGCTGCCACACCCTCAGTTGGGCCTAACCGGCATCAGTACGGCGTAGAAATTCATCCTGAAGGCCACCGGCTCGCGCGACGGAAACGCATCGAAGACCACTGGCTCGCCGGTTGGCGTGCGGAAGGCGGCGCCTTTGAGCGGCATGAAGCCGGCCGATTTCGACGGCACGAAGGCATCCCCGGTGGGGCCTTCGGTCCGGCTCACGGCGGCGATTTTAGGGCGCGGGTGCGCGACCAACGGGGCCGGCTCTCTTTCGAGGAAGGTCTTGACGTCGTTCACGATTTTGTCTTCGGTATTCCGATGCCCGACTTTCCGCACCACATCGCGCAAGGCGAACGAGAGCATGAAGGCCAGCACCGCGCAGCCCAGGATCCAGATCGATCCGGTACGTGCGGGAACGCTGCGGCGGACCACGATCATCAGGCCTGCGGCAATGACGAACAGCAACCACATACTCTGGTGAACCAGCCGGGCTGTGCTTCTCAGTCTTCGTTCGGCGATGGGCAAATTGAAAGCCATGGTTCGATCTCCGGTCGGCTTAGCCGTTGCACCTGGGGAGCCATTTCGGCGGGGGAGCTATCTCATTGAAAAAAAGAGATATTCTGTTTGTGTCGAATAGATGGGCGGTGACAGCGTTGGCGTTCCGCCCGCCTGGGTGTGACAAAGTTGTCACTCGGGGTGGGACGGGCGGTGGTAAACTGCGGAGAGGTGCCTCTGGCTTCAAACCCAGTTTCCAAACTCACCGAAGAACAGTACCTGGCGACCGAGCGCGCGGCCGAATTCAAGAGCGAATTCCTGGATGGCGGGAATGTTGGCCATGTCCGGTGCGTCCAGGAGCCATGTCCTGCTGCAGCAGAATTTCGCCTTCGAATTGCACGGCGCTTTGCGCGGCGGCAACTGCGAGGTTCTCGGGTCCGATATCCGGATCAAGGTGTCCAGCAGGGCTTACTTTTACGCTGACGTCTCGGTGGCTGGCGGGCAAGTGGCGGATGAAGGTGACGACAACCTCACGAACCCCGTCGTGATCTTCGAGGTTTTGTCGCCATCGACGGAAAGGTTTGATCGCGACCTTAAGTTTCAGCGTTACCAAAGCATCGATTCGCTCAAAGACTATATCCTGGTGAGTCAGGAGCAGGTCCACATCGAGCATTTCACGCGCCAGGCGGATGGGAGGTGGCGTCTCCGTCACCTCTGGAGTCGAGACGAAGAGCTGAAGATCGATTCCATCGGCGTGGCGATCCCCATACAGCGAATTTACGAGCGTGTCAGAATCGGTCGGGCTACCGATTGAACCGCTCCCGGATGCGCACGGTGCGGTCGAGTTCATCCAATACTTCAACCACCTTGCGCTCCAGGTCCGGTTCAGGCGGATATGCCCGCAGCCATTCCCGGACCTCGCCAGCCGCCGCGGCACTGTCCTGTCCGCCGATGAAGGCGTTCAGCCATGCGAGCACGAAGAAGATCTTGCGGTCGCGCTTAATTTGGGGCAGGGAAGTGAGGGCCTGCTCCAAGTATGGAAGTGTAAGCGCCGACTGGTTCCAATAGTTGAACGCGCCGAGGCTTTGCTCAATCCAGTCTTCCTGCAGCGCCCGATTCTCCAGGTAGTCCTTGAAGTACTGCCGCTTGGCGGAAGCGTCCGGAACCGCCGCGCCGGCCACGTAGGCGTACTTGCGGCCGTCGCCGGTAGCGTCGCGCTGCCGCTCGGCGCGGTCGAGCGCGGAGGCATCCGGATCGGCGTGGGCGAGCAAGGCGGTGATCATGGTCCAGCGGTCCAGCGGCTTGATCTCCAGACCCGGTACGCTGGACTGGCCGGCCAGAATGCTCTTCAGCCGCGCGAGGGCGGCGGATGTAGTGGCAATAGAGCGGAAGCTGCGGTAGTACAGAATGCGCAGGCCGAGATCCGGCGCATTCTGCATGCGTTGTTCAAGCATCGCTTCAAGATCCGAGGCTAAAGCCGCTTGCTGGGCGTCTGATAAGTAGTGTTGGAAAGCGGCGCCAATGTGACCGAGCACGCTTTGCGTGAGCGCTTCGTCAGTTTCCGCGGGAAGTGCGCGGACGGCCAGCCGGAGGTAAGCGGATGGCGCGATCTGCAACTCGCGCACGCCGTCCCACAGTGCGCCCCAGAGCAGCGCGCGGCGGAACGGTTCCGCCTGTGGGGCAGCGCCATGCGCTGCCTCCATTATGTATTCCAGGCTCCGCGGGTCCAGAAGAAAGCGTCCGTAGGCGTAGTCCCGGTCGTTGGCGAATACCCAGGCAGGGCAGGGCTTGCCGATCAATTCCGGGACGCTCGCGCTGGATTCCGAGAGATCGGCAGAGACCGTCAGTGGCGGCGCGCCCTGGTAGGCCAGCAGAATCTGTGTGCGAATGGGCCAGCGATGGCCCTCGCCCAGAACGTCGGTTTGACGGAGAGTAAACCGATCGACCAGTCCTTCTTTGCACGACCAGTCGGCATCCACCTGCGGCATGCCGCGCTGCTTGATCCAGGCGTCCGCCCAGCTTGTAAGCGGCTTCCCGGAAGAGCGCTCGTAGGCGTGAATCAGGTCGCTCCATTCCGCATTGCCGTATTCGTGCTCGCGCAGAAACAGGCGCACGCCGTCGCGGAAAGCCGTCTCGCCGATGACGAACGAGAGTTGGCGTAGAATGCCGGGCGTTTTGGAATACACGATGGCGCCGTAGGCGGACTTGGCATCCTTCAGATTGGCGATCGTCTGATGAATCGGAGTAGTTCCCTGTGTGGCATCAATGGCATAGGCGGGAGGTTTAAAGGATTGGTAGAAGCGCTTCCAGATCTCGTCGGGCGGGTAGAGCGTGGCCAAGGTTTCGTAGGCCATGTATTGGGCAAACCCTTCCTTCAGCCACAGGTCGTCGAACCAGCGCATGGTGACCAGATCGCCGAACCATTGGTGGGCGGTTTCATGCAGCACGAGCGCGGCGCGCTGGATCTTGTCGCCGGCGGTGGGGACGGATCGAAACAGGACGGATTCCTCGCGCAGGAAGGTGGCGCCGGCGTGCTCCATGCCGCCGAATGGAAAGCCGGGAATCAAGACGAAGTCGTATTTGCTGAAAGGGTACGTGCGATGGAAGTACTCGGCCATGTGCCGCACGCCAGCGCGCGCGATTCCCAGGACTTCGGGCGCCTCCTGGGTGGCGCGGTCGAATTTCGACTGGCGCACAAAGAGGCGAAAGCCCTCGCCGGGCACGACGCGGAAGGGTCCGGCAGCGAAGGCGAACAAGTAGGTGGGAAGGGGTTGCGTTTCGGCGAAATCGGTCAGGCGGAAGCCGGGTCTGGCGGGTTTGGCGCCTTCGACGCGCGTGTTGGAAACGACGGTCCAGGTATCGGGCGCGGTGATGTCGAGATCGAAACGGGCTTTCAGATCGGGCTGGTCGAAGCAGGGGAAAGCCTGGCTGGCGTCCATGGGGACGAAAAGGGAATAGATGTATTGTGCGCCATCGTCGTGGTCGACGTAGCGGGTGATGGCGCGGCCGGCGGTAGCGATGCCAGAGGTGAAGTCGAGCGCGATGCGGTTTTTGCCTGGGACGAAATAGCGGGCGGGGATGACGAGGTGGCCGTTGGCGGACTGCGACTCGGCGGGGTTGCCGTTGACGGTGAGGTTGGCAATGGTGCCATCGCGATAGTCGAGGATGATGGGGCCGGATACGGCGGTGGTGAAGGTGAGTGTGATTTCTACTTGGCCTGGGAGTCGATCGGCGTCGGGGGATAGTTCCAGGGATAGGCGATAGTGTACGTCGGAGATCTGTTTGGCTCGGGATTGGGCCAACTCGCGGGTGATTCCTTCGGTCGGGGATTGGGCGGCGAGCATGGGCATAAAGAGCAACAGTACCGCACGCCGGCTAAAGCCTGCGCTACCCCGCGTACACCTTTGTGCCTGATACATAGGTTGATTTGATAGTTATAGATAGATCTTGTTTATTGAAGATATACTCGATTAAGTCTCCGCGGTCGCCAGCGACCAGACCACGGGTGCGTCCCGGAACGCGGCCCGCGCGCGCGGCGTTGGTGGTGGCCATGCTCACGGCGTCCGCCAAGCTAAGCCCGGCGATGCGCATGAGATTTTCGACGCCGCGGTCCATGCGCAGGGCGGACCCGGCCAGGCGCTCCTGGCCGACCAGCATAACGCGGTTATCCGCAGTCAGTTCGACGGGCTGCTCGCCCAAATAGTATCGCCCGGGAGGACAACCGGCGGGGGCGGCGGCGTCGGTCACCAGCACGGAGCGCGCGACGGTCTTGGCGCGCAGCGCGACCTTAAGGAAGGAGGGCGGCAAATGGATGCCGTCCACGATGAAATCGGCCATTAGGCGATCTTCGGCCAACTGCTCCCAGATGTAATTGGGATGCCGGCGCATCACGGCGTGCGCGCCGTTGCCCAGGTGCGTGGAAAGCGTCGCGCCCGCGCTGACGGCATCGGCGAGCTGTTGCGCGGTGGCGTTGGTATGGCCGATGCTGGCGACCACCCCTTCGGCGGCGATGGCTTCGATGTAACGGCAGGACTGCGGCCAATCCGGCGCCAGGGTGACGATACGGACCTGGTTGCCGGTAGCCTCCTGCCAACGGCGGAATTCGTCCAGATCCGGCGGGCGCACCCAGCGGCGCGGATGTGCGCCGCGCGGGCCGTCGTCCGGCGAGATATGCGGGCCTTCCACATGGAAGCCGTCGATGGCTGCGCCTTCGCGCAGCCTTTCCTGGGCGCAGTGGAGGTTGCGCAGGGCGCCCAGCATATCGGCCGGCGAGCCGGTGATGACGGTGGGATAAAAGCGCGTGACGCCGGTGGCGAAGAGGCCGCGGATGGAGTGCGCGATCTGCTCCGGAGTGCATTTGGGATCGTTAAAATCCACTCCCAGAAAGCCGTTCACCTGCAGATCGATGAAGCCTGGAGCGAGATGGAGTCCGCCGGAATCGCCGACGGGCGCGACGGCGGAGATGGCGCTGTCGAAGGTCGCCTGCACCGGCATTCCGCCGAAAGTTTCAATTCCAATACAATTCATGCGGGCTCTGCTTTATGCACAGGATAGCCACAGTCGGAAGCTGGCAAGCGCAAGATTTTGCAACCCCATAAAGCTGTTGAAAAGGGCCGCAAAACTAATATTCGCTCTGGCAATCGACGGCCTGCATAGGCTAAAAAGAAATAGTCCATCGGCTGCGGCGCATCCTGGAAAGCAAATCTCGGGGGAGGTGGCTTTCCGGGGTGTGCGCGCAGCTACCTTACTTGTCAACGCCCACCGGCTGTCGCGCGAGTACCGGCGACAGCCATCCATAACGATCGTGGGCCGTGCCGTTGATCAGAGCAAAAAACTCCTTCTGCAACTTCTCGGTGATGGGGCCGCGATGACCCTGGCCGACCGGAATGCGGTCGATGGAGCGAATGGGCGTGATCTCGGCGGCGGTTCCGGTAAAGAAAACTTCGTCGGCGATATAGAGCATCTCGCGCGGCACGATGGTTTCGACCACCGGGATATCCAGGTCCTGCGCCAGGCGAATCACGGTGTCGCGCGTGACGCCGGGCAGCACCGAGGCGCCCAGAGGCGGCGTATGCAGGCGGCCGTCGCGCACCAGAAAGATGTTCTCGCCGGATCCCTCGCTGACGTAGCCGGCTTCGTCGAGCGCGATTCCTTCCGCGTACCCGTTGGTGATGGCTTCCATCTTGATGAGCTGCGAATTCATGTAATTCGCGCCCGCCTTGGCTAGCGCGGGCAGGGTATTGGGGGCGATGCGTTTCCAGCTCGAGACGCAGACATCGACGCCCGAGGCCAAGGCTTCTTCGCCCAGATACTTGCCCCAGACCCAGCAGGCCAGGTAGACATCCACCGGGTTATTGAGCGGGTTCACGCCGACGTCGCCATACGCGCGGATGGCGATGGGGCGGATGTAGCAGGACTCCATGTCGTTCACGCGGACGAGTTCCTGCATGGCCTCGGCGAGTTCTTCGCGGGTGTAGCCGAGATCCATGCGATAGATTTTGGCGGAATCCGCCAGGCGCCGCACATGGTCGCGCAGGCGAAAAATAGCGGGACCGGCGGGCGTGGCATAGCAGCGTATGCCTTCGAACACGCTGGTTCCGTAGCTCACCACGTGGGACAGGACATGGATGGTGGCCTGTTCCCAGGGTATGAAACGTCCGTTGTGCCAGATTCGTTGGGTGGGCGTCAGCATGGCTTAATTATAACGTAGACGATCGGAATCGACGGGTGGACTTGCACTGCGTTTTGAGTTTGAGCTGTCCGCGCCTGTGACGAAAACGAAAATCGGCCAAACGAACCGGCAGGGCCATCTTGGCCGTTCAAGAGCCAACCGTTTTGTTGGCCGACTTGCGTGAGTTGGTCCTGCACGCGCGCGATAGCGTGGCGCGGGCGGTGGATTCGGGCTTACGACGCGGTACTGGCACGGGCGGCAATTGGAAATCGAGTTTGGGCGCGGCTTCTCGCGGCGCAACCTCTTCGACATGGTTCGCTTTGCGGAGGTCTTTCCGGATCCCCGAATTGTGCAGCCACTGTCTGCACAATTGAGTTGGACCCACTTCTCGGCTGACTCGGCAGAGTCGCGCCGGGCATGGCCCTGGGCGCTCAGGGCGGCGTAGAATGGCCCTATGCGCGTTGCGGTGATTTCAGATATCCACGACCATCTTTGGAACCTGGCGGCGGCCATCGAACACGTGAGCGCGGCGGCGGAAAGCTTGATCTGCTGTGGCGACTTATGCTCGCCGTTCGTGATGGATGCGCTGGCGCGGTTTCCGGGGCGCGTCGATATTGTATTCGGGAATAACGATGCGGACCTGTACCGCATCACGCGCAAGTCGTCGGACCGCGTGCGCGTGCATGGCGAACTGTTCGAGACGGAGCTGGATGGGAAGAAGGTCGCCGTGAACCACTTCAACTATCTGGCGCGGCCGATGGCCGCCGCGGGGCTGTACGATTTCGTCTGCTACGGTCATAATCACAACTTCGGCGTGGCGCGGGTGGGCCGGACCGTGGCCATCAACCCAGGGCCAATCATGGGGGCGCGGTTTCCGGACGGGAAATGGGAGGATGTGCTGCCAACCTTCGCGATTATGGACACGCGGACCGGTGCAGTGGATGCCTTTGGCATCCACGCGGATGCCGGCGCAGCGCGGAGAATCGCGCCTTACGTGTTCGAGGTGGCGGACGGCTGGCCGGGAAACAGTTAGCTGTTGGTTGGCCGCAGCGGTCTGGCCGGCTGTCTGCGGAGTGCGAGCCGGGTGGGTCGACTGGCCTAGCTGCTCCGAGCTGTGCCGATCGCGACGCCAGCCGCCGCGGCCGTGACGCCTCTTGAAACGACGCCCGCTTGTGGACCTACTGGGAGAATTTGGGGGTATTCCTTTCGGGGTATATTCTATGCGGCGGTTGGTGGCAGGTGGGTGAGGAGTACGCCGATGGAGGACGTGAAGTACTCGATGCGGTCGGCGAGGCGCGCGTCCCTTTCGCGGGATTGCCGGTCCGCTTCTTCCATGCGCGCGGCCAGGCGCTGGTCGGCGGCGCGGGATTCTTTGGCGATCTGTGTCTGTCATGGTGTGCGCCTGGCGGTCTGTTCGAAGGATGGCGGGCGCGGGGCGGCTGTGCCTATTGTCGCGCGGCGCGGTCGCGTTGTCTCATTGCTCTTGCTGGTCTTTGGGGGGCTCGTCTTCGCGCTCTTCGATGGTGCGCACCATGCGCAGCCAGGTGCCGCACCATTTGCATTTCCGCCAGCCTAGGGAGAGGACGTGTATGCCGGCGTCGTGGCCGCGCCGTTTACAGGTGGCGAGTTCGTTTTGGTCGATCATCGGGTTATTTGTCCTCCAGCTTGGAGAGGCGCGCCTCCTGGAACAACGCCCGCCGCAGGCGCACCTTGTGAGCCACTCGAGAGGGAGGTATGCCTTTCGGGGTATGGGGGTATGGCCGCCTTCGCGCGGCTTGCCGTCTGTTCGATGGATGGCGGGCCGCGCGGGGCGGCTGATTCGATTTTATGCGGCTTTGATCACTGGCGCTCGATGCGCTCTTCGAGGTGCTTTAGCCTGGCGTCGAGGACTTCCTCCACGCGTCGCAATTCGGCGCGGAGCAGGTCGCGGGTGCTCTGGATGTAGAGGATGAGAAGGGTGAATCCGAGGGCGTTGAAGAGGATCGGTACGCCGATGGCGAGGTAGAGTTGCGTTTCGGTCATTGGTCGTTTTCTCCAGTGTAACTCAACCCATGCGGGGCGCATGGGGCTGAGTCGCTGGGCTACGGCCGCACCACGCCGCCGTACTCCGCTTCGCAGTTTTGCCAGTATGCGCAATGCCGGCGGCTGCACAGGTTGCTCGATCGCCTGGGCAGATACAAGCCGTCGGAGATCGCTTCCGCCACCATGGGATAGATCGACTCCGCGTAGCGCGGCCTGGTCGTCCACCGTCACTGAGTTGGAATAGTAGCCTGGCGGCGGCCGCCATGGCTGCGGGGCAGGTCGCCGCGTTGCCTGCGCCATCCCACAGGTGCAGGACAGTATCCAGGAGCCGGCGGCGCTGAATCGCGGAATGGACACCACGCACGTGTCGGCCGTCAACGTGTTACTGGGCGGCGACACGAGGCACGTCTGATCCACCGATGCCACGGCCCCCAGCGTGCCAGCAGCGTGTAGGTGAACCGCACGGCGGCGACCCCGCTTAGATCGTCGGTGGCCGTCCAGGCCAAGGTGGTCGCACAGGGCGCGGATCCACATGGCGCCGGCGCCGTAGGGCTCGCCGATACGGAGGTCATCACGGGCGGCGTGGTGTCATGGATCGCCGCGTGGCACGTGGCCGCCAAGAGGGCCGCGAGCGCTGCATGTTTGAGTCTCATGTGCATTGAGTGCGCGCCGCGGGGCGAAGATCTCACGCGGGGGGATGGGTGGCGCGGGGGTTTGGGGGCGGAGCCTCCATTACAGGAGCGCGCCTTCCTTACTGCCGGTAGGCCCGTTGCCGGAGTGGGGCGCGCGGCCGTAGGCGGCTGCTGTGGTGGCCGTGCCTTTTCGCGTGGTGATCAGGTTGCGCTTGGTGAGTGAGGCCAAGGCCTTTTGTACGTTTGGCCTGCCGCATTTGCATCCGTTTGCGAGGTCTCGCGTGCTGGCGCGGACGCATTCCGGGCTTGCTAGTTCGCGCCTGGAGAGTTCCAAAATCAGCCGTAATTCCGCCTCTCCGAGCTTGGGCGCGAGGTGCGCCAGGCCGTCCATTCGACTTCCCATAACGAATATTATGTAAACTTTGTAACCCGCCGATAACCGCCGCCGGGAAAATGCGCCGCGGGAAAAAAGCGGGCCCGTATCACCGAATGCCGGTACGGGCCCGAGGGAAGAAACCTTGATCTTCTCAGCGATGTCCGCCGCCACCACCGTGGGAGCCGCCGCCGCCGCCGCGCGACGATCCGCCGGAACTGCGTGTCCCGCCGCTGCCCGAAGATTTCTCGCGGACCACGGGAGGCGCCACACGGATGGGCTGCGGACGGCCGCCGTTCGCCGGAGCGGAAGTGGCGTACGGACGGTATCCCGGACCGGAAGGCGACGTGTAAGCCGGACGTGCCGTACTCGAACCGCTGGGACGAGGCTCACCGAAGCGCTGCCATCCGCTGCCGCGCTCCGATGAATCGCTAGCCGTACCGCGACTGGCGGAGGCCGCTGGGGACGGTTGATTGGCCGGACGCCAAGCGCCGCCACTGTTCGGCGTCGAGCCAGGCGCAGCCGCGCTACGAGCCTGCCCCGCCCCAGACGCGGGGCTGGCCGTACTCCGCCAACTGCCACTTGCGGCGCCAGCGGCGGTGCTGTGCGCCATGGTCGAAACCGCCGCCTGCCGGCTAAACTGCTGCATGGCCCGCTGCTGGTCGGCAAAAGGCACCCGTTGCACCGCGGCCGGAGTGCTGCGGCTGAAGAAATGCACGTTTTCCGAGCTATGCGGGACATTGGTCACCGCACGATTGGAATAACGCAAGCTGGCGGCGGTGGGGGCCAACGGCAACTGGCCATGCACCAAGCCGGCCTCGCGAATCTGCCCGCCCGTCGCACGCGAGATGTTCCCGAACCTTCCCTGCCGGAAGTCCGCCGCGGTCACCGACGAAACTCCATTCGCCACCCGCGCGTTACGGTAAACGTTCGCTACATTTCCGTTCGTAACATTCACGCCACGGTTGAAATAACCCGGACTGCGGAAGCCGGCGTAGAATCCGTGGCCCCACCACGCATACATCGGCTCGAAGGGCGCCAACGCCACCCATCCAACATTTCCGAACCCGAAACCCACGCCGAGGCCCGGCCCGAATCCAAAGAAACCCACCATCGCAGGCGACCAATAATGACGTCCGAAACCGCCCGGATACCAGCACCAGCCATACGGCGCGGCATAAAACCAGCGGCCGTAGTGAAACGGCGCCCAACCCCAGGGGTCGGAACTCACCCAGGTCCAGCCATAATAGTCTTCCCAGACCCAGCGGCCATTCTGATACGGCGCCCAATCCGGATCCACGGACGGGCTCCAGACTTGGCCATATGACGGCACGTCAACCCACTGGCCATGGTCGTCCAGATCTTCGGCGCCGTACATGTCCTGCGGTACATTGCTATAGCTGGAAGAACTCAGCATCTCCCGGTCGCGCTGTTCGTTCCAGCGATCCCAGTCGTCTTGGGCGATGGCGGGTACGATGCGGAATTCAGGGTCGTCGGGATTGCCCCGCGCCAGCATGGTTTGACCGGCCTGCAGTTGCTCGGCGCCTTTCGGCGTGGTCACCTCCGCTGCGCCCAGCCGTACCGTGATTTCGGTCTGACCGTCACCTTGAACATAGATGCGGTAAACACCGATATGGGAAGGTCTTACGGAAACAGTGGGAGTATCCAGTTCGACCCGTGCTTGAGATTCGCGCAAAACGCGAAAGGTGACTGTCCCGTGGCCGACTTGCAGATGGTAGTGGTTGGATCCCAATTCCGCCACGCGAATCTCGGCATTGGCGCCCACGCGGATCAGGTTGGCGGAATCGAATTGCACTTCGGCGCGGGAGCCGGTGCCTGTCGAAACCCGATCGTCCACCATTACGGGCGCATTGATCGCTGCCGCTACCCAGTCGCCGGAATCGCCGCGGCGAACCGATACCTCGCCGTTGACGATACTGACGCGCGCCACGCCACGCTCCGGTGTTCCAGGATCCTGCGCCGGAGCGGCATCCTGCGCGCTGAGCATGGCGGCCGCCACACATAAGAGGGCGACAGGTGCGAAGTACCTGTGACAGCGGAAGTGGCGTTGCATAATCTTCACCGGCTGATACGTGCATGGCAATTGACGGTCCATAACCCAACTCATCGTGCCACAAGCATTTACGTCGTGTATCGCGGAAGCGCCTATGGTTGAAAACCACCACTGTGATTGGAAAGCAGCAACTATGGTGGCCGACAGCGCGGAGGGGTTATAATGTGTGCGGTCGATGGATTCAACAGTCTTACCAGATCATTCCCCGCCCCAGCCCCAGATTCTGGTGGCGGACGACAGCCCGCTGTTCCAGGACATGCTGCAAAAGCTGCTCCTGGAATGGGGCTACGAAGTGATCGTGGTTTCCGATGGCCAACAAGCCTGGGACCTGCTGCGGCAGGAGAATGGGCCGCGCCTGGCGCTACTCGATTGGATGATGCCCGGCATGGAAGGCGCGGAGATCTGCCGGCAGGTGCGCGCCGGCATCCGCGACCGGTATGTCTACATGCTGCTCATGAGCGTCCGCGCGGATTTGGAAGACGTCGTGACAGGCATGGAATCCGGCGCCGACGACTACATCGTGAAGCCTTTCCAGGTGGATGAACTGCGCGCCCGCGTGCGCGCCGGGCGGCGGGTGCTGGCCTTACAGGAAGAACTGGTGGAGGCGCGCGAAGCGTTGCGCGAGCAGGCCACGCGCGACGGGCTCACCGGACTATGGAACCGCACCGCCATCTTCGACATTCTGCAGAATGAACTGGCGCGCTCCAGCCGTAGCGGCCAACCTCTGATCGTGCTGATGGCCGACCTGGACGGGTTTAAGCCAGTCAACGACCATTTTGGCCACATGGCGGGAGATGCGGTGTTGCGTCAGGTGGCGGCGCGCATGCGCGCGTCGGTGCGGCGCTACGATGCGGTGGGCAGGTACGGTGGCGAGGAGTTTCTGATCGTGCTGCCAGGATGCGAACTCCCGGGAGGCTTGGCACAGGCGGAACGCATACGTCACGCCATCGGCGCCGAGTGTTTCCGGGCCGGAGACTTGGAAATCAACTTGACGTGCAGTTTGGGCGCGGCTTGCGCCGTGCCGTCGGCGATGGCGCACGCCGACGACTTGGTGCGCGAGGCCGACGCCGCTTTGTACCGCGCCAAGCACCACGGCCGGGACCGCGTGGAAGCGGCGGCATCCTTGGGGCCGGTGGTCGATCTGCGGGCCGACTGATAAAATAATCGACCCGGAGGCGAGCTGGCTCGCCTGGCCGGCTGAAAGCCGGCTGCGGGCAGCATTGCCCGCCCTACTTGTGTGAGTTGAACCGCGCTTCCACCGCCGGCCAGTTCACCACGTTCCACCACGCGCCCAGGTAATCCGCGCGCCGGTTCTGATACTTCAGGTAATAGGCGTGCTCCCAGACATCCACGCCCAGTATAGGAGACTTGCCTTCCATCACCGGGCTGTCCTGATTCGCCGTGGAAGTGATTTCCAGCTTGCCGCCGCTCGAAATCAGCCAGGCCCAGCCGGAGCCGAACCGGCCCATTCCCGCCGTTTGCAGCTTGGTCTTGAAGTCGTCGAAGCTGCCGAACGTACCGGTAATGGCCTCGGCCACGTGGCCCACCGGCGCGCCGCCCGCGCCCGGTCCCATGATGGTCCAGAACATCGAGTGGTTGATGTGGCCGCCGCCATTGTTGCGCACCGCCGTGCGGATACTCTCCGGCACGATGGCGCAGTTGTTCGCCAGCAGCTCTTCGATGCTCTTTCCGGCCAGGTCGGGCGCAGATTCCAGTGCCTTGTTCAGGTTGGTCACGTAAGCCCCGTGATGCTTGCCGTGATGGATCTCCATGGTGGTCTTATCGATGGAAACCTCCAGGGCGTCGGGTGCGTAGGGCAGTGCGGGTAACGTAAAAGACATATCAATCTCCATTCTCTCCAAAAGCGTTCACAGGCTGAAGCCCGTGCTACCAGTCTGTGTCAATTCGCACTGGCGCGCTCGAACGCGTCAGCCAGGCGGAACATCGTGGGCTCGTCAAAATGATTGGCCAGAATCTGCATTCCCACCGGCAACCCCTCGGCCGTATTGCCGCAGGGCACGCTCATACAGGGAATGCCGGCCAGCGAGCCGGTAATCGTGTAGATATCCGATAAATACATGGCCAGCGGATCGTCGATCTTCTCCCCCAGCTTGAATGCCGGAAAGGGCGACACCGGCGCCACGATCGCATCCACTTCCGAAAACGCGCGCGCGAAATCCCGGGCGATCAGCGCGCGCACCTTTTGCGCCTTTAAATAATAGGCGTCGTAATAACCCGCGCTCAGCACGTAAGTCCCCAGCATGATGCGCCGTTTGCATTCCGCACCGAAGCCTTCGCCGCGCGTGTGCCGGTACATATCGCTCAACGTGCCGGACGCCTCCGACCGGAAAGTGTACCGCACGCCATCATAGCGCGCCAGGTTCGAGCTGGCTTCCGCGGTGGCGACGATGTAATAGCATGCGATGGCATAGTCGGTCGCCGGCATGCCGATCTCGCGTACTTCGCACCCCAGCTTCCGCAACGTGGCAACGCCGGCTTCGATCAAATCCCCGGTTTCGCTCGTCAAACCTTTTAGATACTCGCGGGGCAGGCCAAGCTTCAGTCCTTTGACGTTGCCATCCATCGATTGTGTGTAATCCGGCACAGGCGCGGCGGCGGATGTGGCGTCCCGCGGGTCTCGGCCGGCGATCGCTTGCAGCAGCGTGGCGGCATCGCGCACGTTGCGCGCCAGAGGTCCGATGTGGTCGAGGGAACTGGCGAAAGCGGTCAGCCCGTAGCGCGAGACGCGTCCATAGGTTGGGGTGACGCCCACCACGCCGCAGAACGAAGC
Source organism: Bryobacteraceae bacterium (assembly GCA_050008575.1). Taxonomy (GTDB): domain Bacteria; phylum Acidobacteriota; class Terriglobia; order Bryobacterales; family Bryobacteraceae; genus Bog-159. The sequence continues at coordinate 12,439 of JBEKMJ010000093.1, read as the reverse complement.
GGGTTGCCGGATGGAGCCGCCGGTATCCGAGCCCAGCGCGAGTGTGGCAGTCCCCTGCGCCACCGCGGCCGCCGAGCCGCCGCTCGAACCGCCGGGCACGCGGTCGGGCGCCAGGGGATTACGCACGGGCCCAAAGGCGGAATTCTCGTTCGACGATCCCATGGCGAATTCATCGCAGTTGGTCTTGCCCAGGATCACGCCGCCAGCCTCTTCCAGCCGCGTGATGGCGGTGGCATCGTACGGAGGAATGTATTCGGCCAGCAGCTTCGATCCGCAAGTGGTGCGCAGTCCCTTGGTAAGGATCACGTCCTTCACCGCGACGGGAACACCTGCCAGCAGCCCCGGCTCCTCGCCGCGCGCGATCTTTTCGTCCACGCGGGCGGCGGCGTTGAGGGCGCGTTCGGGCGAGAATCGCAGGTAAGCGTTGGTCGCGGGATTTTGCGCCTCGGCGAAGCGTAGCGTTTCCTGCGTGAACTCCGCGGCGCTGAAGCGATGCGCCAGCAGCCCGTCCCTAATTTGGCGAATGGTGAGCGACCGTGTGTCCATGGCTCAACGCTCGATGACCTTCGGCACTTTGAAATATCCCGCGCCGGATTGCGGCGCATTCACGAGCGCTAGATCCGTGCCCAGCGGAGGACGTTCACGGTCCTCCCGCAACTTAGCATTATCGCCGCCAGCGTAGAGCACCTGGGCCATCGGCTCGACGCCAGCGGTATCGATCTCGTCGAGCCGTTCCACATGGCCGAGAATTTCGTCCAGATCGGCTTGAAATTTGTGAATCTCGGCTTCGCTCAGGTCCAGGTTGGCCAGCTCCGCCACGTAGCGGACTTCTTTTTCTGTAATCTTCACGCCAGAGCCTTCTTGCGCGCCACCTTATACATGTTGCGCATCACCGGGTCCGCGATCTCGTCGGCGTCGTCGAAAGCCAGGGACGGCTGCGCCACCGCGGCCCGCTGCGCATCGCGCCGCGCCGGCGTAACGCGGAACTCCAGATCTTCCACGATTCCCTGCCCCAGGTGCCGCTCCAGGTTGGTCAGGATCTGGCGCGAAAGTGTGAGCAATTGCTTTTTCCAAATGAGGTCTTCGACTTCCACGATCAGCCGGGTGCGCACCATGCGCGCGGGACGGGTGCGGGCCGCGACTTTTTTACCCACTGCCAGCGGCCACGCGGCGCGCGCCAAATCGTCGATGTCGATCGCACCGCTGAGCTTGCCGAGAAATCTGCTGGCGCGTTCCATGTGGAGGGGACGGTGATGTGACCCGATTATTGTAGCGCAAGAAGCTCTCAGCTATCAGCTTTCAGCTATCAGCTTTCAGCCTGTCAGCTTTCAGCATTCAGTTTCGGTCCGACTTCCAGCGCGAGCGAAGGCCGACCGCTGAAAGCTGATAGCCGAAAGCTGATAGCTGAGTGCTGAAAGCTGATACCTGAAAGCTGAAAGCTGAGTGCTGAAAGCTCTTCCGTGCTATTATGGCCACAGCCGCATCCGCTTGAAATGAAAAGCCTCACCGTTCTCGGATCGACCGGCTCCATCGGCGCCAATACGTTGGACGTAGTGCGCCACAACCGCGATCTGTACCGCGTCCACGCCCTGGCCGCGGGGCACAACGTCGAGGCTATCCTTCGACAAATCATAGAGTTCCGCCCCGACGTCGCGGTGGTCGCCACTTCCCAGGGAATGGATCGCCTGGGCGCGGCGCTATCCGATTCCGGTCTGCCGCGTCCAAATTGGCCAGAGATCGCTTTCGGATCCGCCGCACTCATTGAAGCGGCCACGGCTCCCGCGGTCGATATGGTTATTTCGGCGATCGTCGGCGTCGCGGGATTGGAAGCGACCTACGAAGCGGTGCGGCTGGGGAAACGGGTGGGCTTGGCGAACAAGGAGGTGCTGGTATCCGGCGGGCGTTTGGTAATGGACGCAGTCAAGGAGAGCGGCGCGGAGCTTCTGCCCATCGACAGCGAGCACAACGGCGTGCACCAATGCCTGCGCGCGGGCAACCGCGACCAGGTTTCCAAGTTGATCCTGACTGCGTCAGGCGGCCCGTTCCGCAACACGCCGAAACACGCGCTGGATTCCGTGACACCCGCGCAGGCCCTGAATCATCCCACATGGCGGATGGGGCAGCGCATCACCATCGACTGCGCCACGCTCATGAACAAAGGATTCGAAGTGATTGAAGCCTGCTGGTTGTTCGGCTTCGCACCCTCGCAGGTGGATGTGGTGATTCACCCGCAATCCACGGTGCATGCCATGATCGAATACTCCGATGGCAGCGTGCTTGCTCAGATTTCGGCGACTGACATGCGCATGCCCATACAATACGCGCTCACCTGGCCCGAGCGGTGGCAGGCGCCGGTACCCAAGATCGATTGGACGGAAGCGCGCCACTGGGATTTCGCGCCGCCGGATTTCGACCGCTTCCCGTTGCTCAAACTGGCGTACCGGTGCCAGGAGGCCGGCGGGTCCGCGACATGTACCTTGAACGCAGCGGATGAAATCGCTGTCGCAGCTTTCTTGCGGGGTGAAATCGGATTCGCAAGCATCGCCGCCGTAGTGGAAGAGACGCTCGGCCGCGTGCCGAACCGCCAACCGCGCACGGTGGCCGAAATTCTCGAAATCGACCGGGAATCGCGCTCCACGGCCGGCGCCATCGCCCGCCAACTCGCGGCCCGGCAGACCGCCGCCGCACAACCGGTTCCGGTAAGGGTTTAAAAATCATATGGCATTTTTTCAAAGCGCATTCTGGTTCCTGATCCTGATCGGCGTGATGATTCTCATCCACGAGTTGGGGCACTTCTGGGCGGCGCGCTTCTTCGACGTGCACGTGGAGACTTTCAGCTTCGGCTTTGGGCCGCGCCTGTTCGGCTTCCGCAGGGGAGAGACCGACTACCGTGTCTCGGCGGTCTTCTTCCTGGGAGGCTTCGTGAAAATGGCGGGCGAACTGCCTGGCGACGACAGCGCGGCCGACCCCCGCGGATTTCAGGCCAAGCCCCGCTGGCAGCGCCTGATCATCGTGCTGGGCGGTCCCCTGATGAATGTGGTGCTGGCCGTCGCGCTGCTCACGGGCCTGTATATGGTCAAGTACCAAAAGGTGGTGGACGCCGATAGCGGAGCGGTGATCGGCAGCGTCTCCCCCAATACGCCGGCGGCCAAGGCCGGCATTCAGGAAGGCGACCGCATCGTCAAGCTGGGCAGCCAGCGCAATCCTACCTGGGACGACGTGATCATGAAAGAGATCGAGAGCGCCGCGCACCCCATGCGCTTGACGATTCTGCGTCAAAATGGCGGCCAGTTCGATACCACCGTGACGCCCACGCTCGACGAGCGCTCCGGCGCAGGCACGGCGGGCTGGTCCGAAAAAGGCGAAGTACAGTTAGGGCCCGTGCAGGCCGGCATGCCCGCGCAGAAAGTAGGGCTGCAGCAGGGCGATCTGATCCTGAGCGCCGCCGGCCATCCGATCCACGCCACCGTGCGCTTCCATGAAGTCATCCGGGGCAGCGGCGGCAAGCCGGTCCCGATCGAGTTCACACGCAACGGCAAACCCATGCAAGTGACGGTGCAGCCGGTTTGGAGCGGCGCCGATGGCCAGCCGCGCTGGGTGATCGGAGCCTTCGTCGAGCCGAAGTTGAACATCTTGACGTCGCGCCTCTCGCTGCCGGACGCCCTGCGCGAATCGGTCCAGGAAAACACGCGCAGCGCGGGCCTGATTTTCCATGTGCTGGAGGGCGTCATTCAGCGCCAGATCTCGGCGAAATTGCTGGCGGGGCCGGTGGGCATCGCGCAGATGTCCGGCCAGGCCGCCAAACAGGGCCCCTCGGCATTCATCATGTTCATGTCGATGGTCAGCCTGAATTTGGCCGTGATTAACCTGATGCCGCTCCCCATTCTGGATGGCGGGGGCGTGGTGATGCTGCTGATCGAGATGGTGATGCGCCGCGATCTGAGCATGTCCGTGAAGGAAGCCGTGTTCAAGGTCGGATTCGTCTTCATCATGATGTTGGTGGCCTTCGTGCTGTACAACGACATTACGAAGATTCTGCCCGCCGGGTAGGACAGGCTTTAGCCGGTCAAGGCGAGCGAGGCTCGCCGGCAGTTTGCATCTTTGAGGATCTGACAGTCATCTCTAAATTTCGGCCATGAACTGTACCTGCGTCCGCTACACGGACTTGCCGCACACCAGCAATCTGTTCGCGGACTTCACCTACCATCCCGACCGCGTTCGTGCCTTCTATCCCCACATATCCTCCGACCCCGGTGTTTTCGAAGCTACTGCCCGTGAAATGCGCTTCGCTCCGGAGCGGCGCGCCGCTCTGGTGGCGGCCCTGCGGCAACAGAACGGCGATAGCCCGGCTCTGGAACAACTCGCCCGCGAAGGCACGGTGGCGGTAGTTACCGGCCAGCAAGTCGGGCTGTTTTCCGGTCCGGCTTACACAATTTACAAGGCGCTGACGGCGGTGAAACTGGCGCGCAATTTGACGGCGCAGGGCGTGGCCGCGGTGCCGATCTTCTGGCTGGCCACCGAAGACCACGATTTCGCCGAGGTGAATCATTGCTGGGTGTTCGACGCCGAGCACCATCCCATCAAGCTGCAGAAGCCCCATTCCCCCACCACCAGCCAGCCCGTGGGACAGTTTGTCTTGAGCGCGCCGCCCGTCTCGGAATTGCGCGCCGCGCTGGCCGGCTTGCCATACGGCGACGAAATTTCCACGCTGGTCGAAGAAATGTATCAACCCGGCCGGACCATGGGTGAGGCGTTCAGCGCGCTGCTGAAGCGCCTGCTGGCGGCCTACGGTCTACTGCACGTGGATCCTATGTCGCCCGCCATGCGCGAATTGGCCGCGCCGGCAATTCGATCCGCGCTGGCCGCCGCGCCGGATCTGACGGCCGCGGTGCTGGAGCGCAACCGCGCGCTGGAAGCCGCGGGCTACCATGCGCAGGTCCACTTGGAGGGCCAGACTTCCTTTGTCTTCCTGCTGGAGAACGACCGCCGTTACACGCTGCGCCGTTTTGGCCGCGACTATCTGCAAAACGGCCGGCGCTTCTCCACCGAAGAGTTGGTGGATCGCGCCGCGCAGCTTTCACCGAACGCGCTGCTGCGTCCCGTGGTGCAGGATTCCATGCTGCCGACGGTGGCGTATATTGGCGGCCCGGCCGAGCTCGCTTACCTGGCGCAATCCGAAGTAATCTATCGCGCCATTTTGGGCCGCATGCCCGTGCCGTTGCATCGCGCCGGCTTCACGCTGCTTGACGAGCGCAGCCGCAAGCTGATGCAGCGCTACTCGTTGTCGCTGGCCGATTGCACGCACGGCGACGACGCCGTCCGCGACCGGATCGCCGCGCGCCTGATTCCCCCGGCCCTGGCCGGTACCGTGGCGCAAACCAAGGCGGCCGTGGAGCAGGCCGTCGATCGTCTGACCCGCGACTTGGCCGGCTTCGACGCCTCACTGGCCGCGGCGCTAGGCAAGAACCGCCAGAAGATGGTTTACCAGATCGCCAAAATGGAGCGCAAGATCGGCCGCGAAACCATGGCCCGCGATGCCCGCGTGGGCCGCGACGCCGCCTATCTTTCGGGGTTGGTGTATCCGCAGCGCCACTTGCAGGAGCGGCTGTATTCCATCCTGCCATTCCTGGCCAAGCACGGCACGGGTCTGATCGACGATTTGTACGAGTGCCTGAACCTGGACTGCCCCGACCATCAGTTAGCCGTGGTCTAATCGGTTCTGTAAATGCCTAAGACCTCCGCCTTCCTGCTGCTTTTGGCGGCGCTGCCGGCCGCGGCCCAACTCTCCCAAAATACGCCAGAGCTTATCCGCGTCAACCCGCACGTCTATTGCGCCACCGGTTATGCGCTGGGCAACGTCATCTTCGTGTTGACGGACCGCAGCGTGGTGGTGGTCGATACGACCGAGGGTCAAGCGCCGGCGCAAGCCGCATTCGACGATTTCCGCAAAGTTTCCACGCTGCCTGTCAGCTACATCGTCTATACCCACCACCATGGCGATCACATACACGGCGCGAAGGTCTTCGCCGGACCCGATACGAAAGTTATTGCGCAGAAGAACCACATCGAGGAGATGCGCAAATATCGCCTGATGGCGGGTTATAACCGCGCGCTGAACCAGGTGCAGTGGGCCGCCCACGTGGCGCGCGAGGCACGCGGCGCCACGCTGGGCGTCGACCTGCTGCACCCCGGAGAAAGCGGCTACATACCGCCGCAAATCACGTTCGACGAGGAGTACAAGTTCACCGAAGGCGGTGTGCGGTTCGAGTTGTATCACACGCTGGGCGAAACTGTGGATCACCTGATGGTATGGCTCCCGGATTTTGAAACGCTGCTTCCCGGCGACCTGTTTTACTGGAGCTTCCCGATGCTGGCCAGTCCGGGCAAACCGGACCGTCCGGTGCTGGAGTGGGCGGCGTCGCTCGATCGCATGCGGCAACTGCATCCGGCCTGGTTGGTGGGCTCGCACAGCCGGCCGCTTACGGGACGCGAAGCTATCGACGAGGCGTTGGGAAACTACGCGCGCGCCATCCGCTTCGTGCATGACGAAACGGTGAAGCGGATCAACGGGGGCGAGCCGCTGTACCAGATTCGCCAGGAGGTGCGGCTGCCGCCGGACCTGGCGTCGCAGCCTTATCTGCAGCCGGTTTATGGGACCGTGGAGTGGGCCGTGAACGGCGTGTTCCGCCAATATACGGGCTGGTACGATTTCGATCCGGCGCATCTGAACGGCGGCGATCCCGCGCGGCTGGAGCGCGCGCTGGTGGAGGCAGCGGGTGGCGCGGATGCGATCGTGCAGCGGGCACGAAAGGCGGCGGCCGAAGGACGGCTGCAACTGGCGCTGGAACTGGCGGAAGTGGCCGGGGGCGGCGATAACAGCAATGCGGCCGCACGGCGCTTGCGTGCGGAGGTGCTGGAGCGGATGGCCGCGCAGTCGGGCAACGGGGTGGCGCGCAATATCTATCGCGAGGCCGCCGCGGAAGGGCGGCAGTAGAAGGCAGCGCATGGCGCTGCCCCACCTAGAAATGGACTTTTAGGGCGAACTCCAAGATGCGCGGATCGAACGCCGATTGCACCTGCCCGAACGACGACGAGCTCAGATTCGTGTTCATGGTGGTGAAGGCCGCCACCAAGCCGGCCGGCGAAATGCCGCCGACGAAGTTGGCGTGATTGATGACATTGAACGCGTCGGCGCGCGCCTCGAGCCGGAATCGCTCCGTAATGGCGAAGATACGGCTCAGGGCGGCATCCACGTTCACCGTGCCGGGTCCGCGCAACGAATTGCGGCCCACGTCGCCGAACGTGCCCGTGGGATTGGGAACGAATGCCGCGGGATTGATCCATTGCACGCATGGCGACGACTTGCAACCCTGGCTGACCGGATAGACATCCGCCATCACTTGATCGGGCCGGTCGTTATTGAGGTCGGTGAGCGAATCGTCATGGCCCGTAGTCACCGTCAGAGGCTGGCCGCTCGACGCGTGAAATAGCGGCGCGAGCTGCCAGTCGCTCAGCAGGCGGCTCAGCAGCGAGTTATCGCTTTTCCAGGAACTCAGCCCCACCATGGAAGCGTTGAAATTGCTGCGCGTATCGAAGATACACGGACCCCAGTCGGCATGCCGGTTGAACGGCTGCGAGTTCGCGGGGGTGGCCAACGCCGCGCCAAAATCGTAGTCGGATAGGCAGTACGAATCGGTGAAGTTGGCGTTGAAAGTGAAGTTATGCGCGAGGCGATGCTGTATCGACAGCAGCATTCCTTCATAGTGGGACACAGCGCCGTCGTCCATGGTGTCGATACTCGAGTAAGCCTTGCCCAAGGCAGGGTTCGCCAGATAGAAAAGGCGGCGCTGGTTGGTATTGCCGGTGGTGGAACAGGTCTTGTAGGAGACGCCGGCGATGGTGCAGGCGCCCGTCCCCATGTACTGAGCGGGATCCACTTCCTCGGTGATCCAGAGGTGCGCGGTGCGGTTGCCCAAGTAACTGGCGGATGCCAGCCAGCCGCCTTTCAACTGCCTTTGATAGGTGACGTTCCACTGCGCTACGTTAGTAGGTTTCGGATTGATGGGCATGTTCACATAGACGCCCTCGGCCGGGAAAAACAGTTTCCCGGGCGCTTGGGGAAATGGATTGCCGCCCGCGTAGCCCGCCCATGGATTGGAGAGCGTCCCGGTGGAGCCGACGTCGATATCGTTGCCGAATGGGGGATTGGTGGTTTCGCGCTCGTTGAACCAGGTTTCGGTGGAATCGTAGAGCAGCGCTCCGCCGATGCGCAGGGTGTCCCGGCCGTCGGCGTGGGGGCTCCACACCAGGCCCACGCGCGGCGCAAAGTTCGCCAGGTGTCCGTTCCACATGGCGGCGGGAACGCCCGGGTCGCCCTTGAAGAACAGCCCGGCCGGGGCCGTGGGATGCACGGTGCTGAACTGGCCCGCGAAGAAGGCCGACTCATTGAACGAGTCGCCGCGCCCGTATTTATCGGGGTCCGGAAAGGTCGGTTCCCAGCGCAGGCCATAGTTGAAGGTGAAGCGGGGAGAGACTTTGAAGCTGTCCTGCGCGTAGAAGCTCATCACCCACTGACGCAGGTCGTCGGGAGTAGGGTTAGTCTGCTGGAAGTCACTCACCGTTCCAATCATGAAGTCCGCCAGGGGGCTGCCGGTGAAAGAGCCATTGAAAGTGAAGGTGCCATTCTCGTCGAAGCCGGATATGGTGTTGTTCTGAATGCGGATGAGGTTGAACCCGAAGGCTATCTGATGCCGCCCGCGAATCAGGTCCACGTCGTCGGCCGCCTGGTAGCTGTTCACGTCGAAGTGTCCTGGCGCGCACGTGCCGCAATAGGTGCTGAACGCGTTGCTGATGGACATCAACAGGAAGTTAGGCACGGCGCTGTACATGTCCACCCCCAGCATGGTCGGGTTGATCGGAATATCGGTCGGCCCGCGATTGTCGCGCACCCGGTTGAAACTCACATGGAACGAATTCAAGGTGGTGGGTCCGAACGTGTAAGTGTCGCCGATGGTGGCCGACTGCGCGCGCTCGAAGTTGCCCGGCGCCGTAGTGGTGAGCAGGTTAGTGCCATTGAAAGTCGGCGGATTGCTGTAATCGTCGAACAGGTACCGGCCGTATAGCGTGTGCTTCGCGTTTTGCACCCAATCGACGCGCCCGACCAACTGGTCTTCGTCGCCAGTTACTGGAATTCCGTAAGTGACTTGGCCGCAGGAGGTGGCCGAACTTAAGGGAAGATACTTAGACGCTATGGCCGCGGCGATGGGGTTGATGTCCGTCTGGGGAATTATGTTGCCAGGGTACGGCACGCCGGTGCTGGGGTCTTTCAGCGTCAGAGCCTTGCCACTCGATTGGCAGCCGGCGCCGGCCAGGGTGCTGAAATCGCCGGTAAGGGACGCCTCGGTGGGGATATGCGCGATCGACTGGGGCGGGTTGGAGCGGTTGCGGGTGCCCTGGTAGCCGCCGAAGAAAAACAGCTTGTCGGTGACGGCCTTGCCGCCCGCGGTTCCGCCAAACTGGTTGCGCTTCAGGCTGTCGTGCACCGGCGCGAAGAAGTTGCGCGCGTCCATGTCGCCGTTGCGCAGGTAGTCGAAAAGATCCCCGTGAAATTGATTCGACCCCGATTTGGTAACCGCATTGACAGTGGCCCCGGGATGCGTGCCGAATCGCGACGATACCGCGCTGGTATCCACGCTGAATTCCTGCAGCGCGTCGGGAAACGGGAAGGGCATGTTCACGTTCGACATGGCGTCGGTGTTGTCGCCGCCATCCAGCAGATAGGCTGTGCCGTTGCCTTGCCCGCCGGCCACTGAAATCCGGGTAGAGCTCCAGAAAGTCTTGCTGCCGGTGTCGCCCGAGTCGCCGTAGGACGCCGCGCCCAGGGTGAGAATCAACTGGGTGGCCTGCCGGCCGTCGAGCGGCAAATCGACGATGCGCTGCTGGTCGACCACGGACGAGACCGAATTCTCTTTGGTTTCGACCAGGCTGGCGTTGGCCTTTACTTCCACCGTCTCGTTGACCGAGCCCACTTCCATGGTCACATTGACCTGAATGTTGTTGCCCACCTCCAGGACCAACCCGGATTCGATGTGATTGCGGAAGCCGTTGGCGCGCACGTCCAGCCGGTAGGGACCGACTGGAAGCTCGGGCAGCGTGTAATTGCCCAGAGAGTCCGTGAGCGTTGACCGCACGACCTGTTTGTCGGTTTCCGTCATGGAGACGTTGGCGCCGGCGATGGCGCTGCCGGTGGAATCCGTGACGGTGCCGGTGACTTCCGCGACGGCCACGGTTTGCGTGCGTGCGGGCGGCGCCCACAGCAGGAAAAGTATGGACAGAGATGAAACTACGATTGTCGACCTGGACATCCCGATGCCTCCCTCTCAAAGCCACTTGGTTTGCCGGGCAGAGTACACCCCCAAAAGCCCGGTGCGTGCCTGGGAAATAAGATACTGGAGATCGCTGAGTTCTGTCAAATAGATTAATTCGCTGAGATGGATCGGCAAAACCGATGTATAAAGGCGGGCCTGCGAGGCCCGCCGCAGGCGTGGACGCCTGCCCCACTCAGCCGCGCAGACGGGCGCCCTTCCGCCCGCCCAGCGCGGTCACCAGGGCGGCGGCCAGCTCGCGGATGGCTTTAGGCAGGATGGAGGCTCCGGCCGATACCAGGCTTAGTTCGCGTGTCAATGGTTTGCCTTTCACGCGCAGCACGCGCAGCGGACCGTCGGGCGGCTCCTGCGAAACCGCGCACAATGGCATGATGGAAGCGCCCAAGCCGGCGCGCACCAGGCTCTTGATGGCCTCGTTGTTCTCCACCTCCATGGCGATGCGCGGGGTTACCCCGAGCGACTCGAAATACCGGTCGATCACGTTTTGCATGGCCGTGTTTTTCTCATAAAGGATGAAGCGCAGCGACGCGAGATCGGCCGGCTCCACGGTCTTCTGGCGCGCCAGCGGATGTTCCCGGTTCACGACGACGATCATCTCCTCCCGCCCCAGCGGGGTGACGCTGAGGCCGGGTTGCGGGGCGGTGCGCATGGTCACGGCCAGATCCAGGTGCTGGGAGCGCAGGGCATCCAGCAAGAACTCCGTGGTGCCCGCCAGCACGATCAGCTCGATATCTGGAAACCGGCGCGAGTAATCCCCCAGCACGTGCGGCAGCCGGTAGGTGAGCGTGGTGGGACCCACGCCCAACCGCACCGTGCCGCGCTGCATGGCGTTCATCTCCCGCACGGCCATCTCGGCGTTTTTCAAATCGCGGAAGATCGTCTCGGCATAGTGCAGCAGCACGCGACCGGCTTCGGTGACCAGGACCCGCTTGCCGACGCGCAGAAAGAGCGGGCAGCCGAGTTCCTCCTCCAGCAGCTTGATGTGCTGGCTGACGGTGGATTGCGAGAGGTGCAGTTGTTCGCTGGCGCGCGTGAAGCCGCCGCTGTTGACCGCCGCCTGGAATACGCGAAGCTGATGGAGGTCCATGGTGTTCGGTGGTGTTCCGCCTATTTTAGCTATCGCGGAGGGCGCCGGAAATCGGTGGACGCAAAAAACTGAACAAACGAACTACCCGCGGCAAATGGTGGAAAAGGTGCGTTCTTTATGTTGGCATTACAGAGATTAGCTAAAGTTTCAATTTCGATCTAATTTGATTGGAAACGGACCGCCGAAGTTCGGTCGGAATATTTGCAGCCTCCAGGATCAGGGTAGCACGGTAACCGGGCGCGGAGCCGGGAACGATTTGGCTTGAAGCTTTGTTTTGAATAGCTTAGATGTCTCTGACGACGCGCAAGCCGATGTGACCGGTGGAGGTGTCCGCCGCGGTGCCGGTGCGGGCGGCGTTGCGGAAGCGCCAGCAGTAAGATTCGTAGCATAGATAGGAGCCGCCCTTCATCACTCGCGTGGTTCCCGAGGGCGGGCCGACCGGATTGATTCGGGTAGCCTGGAGGTGCCAGAGCGGGTCGAAATAATCCGCGCACCATTCCCAGGTATTGCCTATGGCGTTGAACAGGCCGAAGCCGTTGGGCGGGAAGGCGTCGACGGGCGCGACGGTGGTGAAGCCATCTTCGCCCAGATCGGTGTCCGGGAATGCTCCTTGCCAGATGTTGCACATATGGCGGCCGGCGGGCGTCAGATCGTTGCCCCAAGGATAGGTCTGCTGGTGGAGACCGCCGCGCGCGGCATATTCCCATTCGGCTTCGGTGGGCAGACGATAGCCTGCCCAGGCACAGTAGGCCTGCGCATCGTTCCAGGAGATATGGACGGCTGGGTGGTGAGGGCGGCCGGCGATCGAACTGGCGGGGCCTTCGGGGTGGGACCAATCGGCGCCATCGACGCGCAGCCACCAGGGCGTGCCGGGCATGGCGTACCCGGCGGTGGCCGGCGGCGAGGTTTGCCGGCCGCACCCGTGCACTGCAAGCCCAGCCGTTGATGGCGCCAGCGCGCCCGACCT
>JBEKMJ010000092.1:0-33776 GCA_050008575.1 Bryobacteraceae bacterium | reverse complement strand
CGAGGCGATTGACAAATTTGTCAAAGCCTACAACAAAAAGGCCGCGCCCTTCGAATGGACCAAGGCCGTGGTCCACCAGACTGGGCCCAAGCCGAAATACGCCGATTTATGCAATTAGGTACGACTTGACGTGGCTTCCCGGCCCGTAGGCCGCCCAATCTCCAGCGTCGTCACCACCAGCGCCACCCACAGTAAGTCGGCTAGCAGCAGGTGTACAATCTGCATCCATACCGGCGCCAGTAGCGCGATGTTCGCCATTCCCGCCCCGAGTTGCACCAATACCAGCCCCACCAGGATGCCGCCCATGCGGATTGCCGGCGCGCTCCCGCTGCGCATCGCCGCCACCGCCGCGGCCACCAGGACGGCTCCGCCAACCACCGCCAGCACCGGATGAACCACGCGCAGGCGCAGCAGCGCGCTGGCCGTTTGGGAGAATTCCTGCCGCATCCCAGACGCCACCGAAGCGGCCGGAAACAAAGTATCGCCCAGCGCCGCGATCGCGCCGCTAACCGCCACCACGATGGAAACGGGCAGCGCGGCAACCACCACTTTCGGCGCGCCGCGCCATGCGCGCGAGTCCGGATCGGCCCCGAACCAGGCCGTCAGAGTCAGCATGGCCAGCAGGATCTGGGTGTTCACCAGGTGCGCCGAGAGATAGGCGGCGCGCCCCGCGGAAGCGTTGTGCTCGACGTATTGAAACAGAACCAGGCCCGCTCCCAGCAGCGCCTCCACAAACAGAAACACAACCGAGAGCGCCGCACAGGCGCGTGCCCGGTGGCCGCGCGGAAAAAGGCGGAACGCCCAGAGGCACAGCACCGCGACGGTCAGCAGCGACAGTCCGCTGGTGGCGCGATGGGTGAACTCGATGATGGTTTCGATGCGCGGCGCGCGCGGCACCATCACGCCATTGCACAGCGGCCAACGGTCGCCGCAGCCCGCCCCCGATCCGGTGGCGCGCACGAACGCGCCCCACAGAACCACCAATATGTTGTACGCCAGCACGCCCCATGCAACCTGGCCAAATCGCCGGCAGTCCGCCGGGGAGGATTGCTGTGTGCGCGCGGCTAGCACTGCTCCGGACATCCCCTTCAATGTAGCAGCAGCGCATGCGCTCAACCAAAGCCATGCTGGGCGGCAGCCCCAGGAGTTGCCATGTTTCTGGTACGCTGAGTCCAATGTTGCTAATCGACTTGAGCCATACAGTGGAGCATGGCTTGATCACTTACAAAGGCCTGCCCGCGCCGATTATCTGCGACTACCTGACCCGCCAGGACTCGCGGCAAATCTATGCGGCAGGCACAGAGTTTCACATAGGCAAAATCGAAATGGTGGCCAACACCGGCACCTATGTGGACTCGCCATTTCACCGCTACGCCGATGGTAAGGATCTCTCCGAACTGCCGCTGGAGTCGCTCGTGAACCTGGACGCCATCGTGGTGCGCCACGCCGGACGCGCCATCGGCCGCGCCGCATTCGGCGAAATGGATCTGCGCGGCAAGGCTGTGCTGGTACACACCGGCTGGGACCGGCATTGGGCCACCGAACAATACTTCGACGGTCACCCGTTCCTGACCGCGGAGGCGGCCCGGCACATCGCCGGATCGGGAGCCGCCCTGGCAGGCATCGACTCACTGAATATCGACGATACCGCGGACCTGTCGCGGCCCGCGCATTCCATCCTGCTGCGTGCCGGCATTCCCATCGCCGAGCATCTATGCAACCTGCAGGCGCTGCCGCCGTGCAACTTCCGCTTTTTCGCCGCGCCGGTGAAGGTGAAACGCTTCGGAACCTTCCCCGTGCGGGCGTTTGCCATGACCGGCTGATGACCGGCTGAAGCCCGTCCTACCGCTGACTCGCCTCGCCCGCACCCACCCGCCGGTTGAACTCCCCCGACTTCCCCCGCGGCACGCTTAGCGAACGCCACTGCGCGTGCTGAAAATGCTTCGCCAGCAGCACGATCTGCCCCACGTGATATGAGTAGTGCGCCACCTGCCGGTTCACCGCCTGCATCACCGAGTGCGCCTCGCCGCGGATCGTCACCCGCCGGCCGGCATCCGCGTCCGACAGCGGCTCCAGCGCGCCGAACAGGCAATCCCAGCCCGCCTGCCAAAGCGCCATCAACGCCTCGCGCTTGTCCGGCGGATCCTCGAACTCCGTGTCGCGATGCCGATCCGGCTTCTCGCCATCCGTAGTCAGAAAGTCCGTCCAGCGCGACCGCATGTTACCGGCGATGTGCTTCACCGTTACGGCAATCGAGTTTACCTCCGGGTCGATCGCCGCGAAAAGCTGTTCGTCGGTCACCTGCGCCATGGCGCCTTCGGCCAGCTTCTTGTAATAGCGGAACAAGGTCAATGCGTCTTCCAGATATGAGGTCGTGAATTGCAGTGCCATAGCTCAGCGCTCCGGTACGGATATTGTGACGTTGCGATACTTCATGCCGCCCGTATGATCGCCCTGGATGTACAACGGTCCGAGCTCGCCTTCGTGGCTATCGATGGCGCCGCCAGTGATCCCCGGAATTTCCTTGCGATCGATGGTCGTCTGGCCGTCGCGCACCACGGTGACAGTGCGCCCCACCAGCGTCACATCGTAGGTCTCCCATTGCCCCGGCCGCTTGGAAACTTCCACCGCCGGCGCCAGGAATCCGTAGATGGATCCCATGCCGTGGAACTGGTCGTTTTCGCCCGGCTTTTCATATTCCACCTGGACTTCGTAGCGCCCTCGCAGGTACACGCCGCTGTTGCCGTCGTCGGGGCAGTTGTATTCGATATGCAGTTTGAAATCGCCGAACTTTCGCACAGTGCGAATATTGGCGCCCGCCGCCCGGTTCACCAACTCGCCGCCCTGCGCCACCCAATGGTTATTGGGCGGATCGTCCGGCTCCCACCCGTTCAGGTCCTTGCCGTCGAAGATCGGTTCGGGCTTCGACCAGGCCGCCGGAGCCCTGCGGTTCAAACCCGGCGCCGGCACGCCCACGATTTTTCCCTCCACGCCGTCGGCGCGTTTCTCACTCCCGGTGAGCTTGCCGCCCGCCGCCTGCAACTCCCACGCAACTTTGATTTCGCTGTCGAACCACTCCATCGTCGTGAAGGTGAGCCGCGCGCCATCCAGTTTCACATCCGTGGCCGGGTGCACGCTGGCCACGCGTCCCACCACGCGGACCTGCGGCTGGCCGCCGCTCCCGGTGAACTCCAGCCAGGACGGATAGGTGTCCTTGGGCGTGGTGACGGTCAAGTCCCAGCGGCCCGCGAAGGGCTGCGCGGCTTGCAAGGCCACAGCCATCATGAATGTGCCCGGTACCGAAAAGATTTGTTTCATTTCAGCACCAGTGTATCCGATATGCGGCCACATGAGGGAAGATAGAAACGATGACCACAGCCCGATTGTCTTTTCTCCTGCCGCCGCTCCTTGCCGCCATGACCGCGTGCCTGCCCTCCGCCGGGCAAACCTACAGGGACCCCCACCAGCCGCTCGAAAAGCGCGTGGACGATCTGGTGTCTCGCATGACGCTGGAAGAAAAAGCTTCGCAGTTGCTGAGCGCCTCGCCCGCCATCGACCGCCTGGACGTGCCGGCCTACGACTGGTGGAACGAGTGCCTGCACGGCGTCGCCCGCGCCGGCCGCGCCACCGTCTTTCCGGAAACCATCGGGGTGGCCGCCACTTGGGATACGAATCTGGTGCTGCGCATGGCCACCGCGATCTCCGACGAAGCCCGCGCCAAGCACCACGAATTCGTGCGCCGCGGCAAACGCGGCATCTACCAGGGCCTGACGTTCTGGACCCCGAACATCAACCTCTTCCGCGATCCGCGCTGGGGCCGCGGCATGGAAACCTACGGCGAGGACCCCTACCTGACCTCGCGCATGGCCGTGCAGTTCATCCGCGGCCTGGAAGGCGACGATCCCAAGTATCTGAAAGTGGTGGCCACCGCCAAACACTACGCGGTGCACAGCGGACCGGAATCCTCGCGGCACGTCTTCGACGCAGTGGTTTCCGAAACCGATCTGCGCGATAGCTATCTGCCGCATTTCGAAGCGGCCATCAAGGAGGGCGGCGCGTACTCCGTGATGTGCGCCTACAACAGCGTGGACGGTCTGCCCGCCTGCGCCAACACGCGGCTGCTCGGCGATATCTTGCGCGGCGAGTGGCACTTCCCCGGTTACGTGGTTTCCGATTGCGGCGCGGTGGGCGATATCTACATGGGGCACAAGGCGGCTAAGACCGCGGCGGAAGGCGTAGCCATGGCCGTAAAAGCCGGTACGGATCTCGATTGCGGCCTGGAATATGAGAATGTCGTGCCCGCCGTACGTCAGGGATTGCTGACCGAAAAGGATGTGGACACCGCCCTGCGGCGGCTGCTGACGGCCCGTTTCAAGCTGGGCATGTTCGATCCGCCCGAAATGGTGCACTGGGCGCGCATCCCATATAGCGTGAACGAGAGCGCGGAGCACCAGAAGTTGGCGCTGGAAGTGGCGCGCAAATCGATCGTGCTGCTGAAAAACGAGGGCGGCGTGCTGCCGCTGAGCCGCCAGACGAAGACCATCGCGGTGATCGGGCCGAATGCGGATTCGGTGGAAGTGTTGCTGGGCAATTACAACGGCCAGCCGTCGCAGCCAGTCACGCCCCTGGCGGGCATCCGGCGCAAAGTGGGACCGGGCACGAAGGTGTTGTATGCCCGCGGCTCCGATCTGGCGGAGGGCATGCCGGTGTTCGAAACCGTGCCCGCCAGCGCCTTGTTTACATCCGGCGGCGCGCATCCCAGCAACGGCCTCCACGGCGAGTATTTTAAGACGGCCGCCTTCGACGGGCGCGCGTATTTCAGCCAGGCGTTCGTCTCGCAAGCGATGCGCAAAGCCGCTGTGGTTCCCGCAAATCGGCAGTCGTTCTTCAGCCGGATCGACCCGCAAATCGACTTCGACTGGCGGGATGGCGCGCCGCGCGCCGACATGGACGACGACAACTTCGGCGTGCGCTGGACCGGCTACCTGCAGCCGCCCGTGAGTGGCAAGTATCAACTGGGCGCCACCGGTCTGAATGCGTTCGAAGTGTACCTGGACGGCAAGCGGATCGCCGCCCGCGACAACGTTCACGAGCGCGGTTACGAATACGAAACGGTCGACTTGGAGGCTGGCAAACTAGTCCCCATCCGGGTGGATTTCCACGAAGTGCACGGCGATGCGGATATCCGGCTGGTATGGGCGCCGCCGCACGCCAGTTACGAAGACGAGGCCGTAAAAGTGGCGGGGCAGGCGGATGTAGTGCTGATGTTCCTGGGTCTGTCGCCGCGGCTGGAAGGCGAGGAGATGAAGGTGCAGGTGGAAGGTTTCAGCGGCGGCGACCGCGTCCGCCTGGGCATCCCACGCGTGCAGGAAGCGTTGCTGCAGCGCGTGTCGGCGCTGGCCAAGCCGGTGGTGCTGGTGCTGTTGAATGGCAGCGCGGTGGCCGTGAACTGGGCGAAAGACCACGTGCCGGCGATTGTCGAGCTCTGGTATCCGGGACAGGCCGGCGGAACCGCGCTGGCCGATGTATTATTTGGCGACTACAATCCAGCGGGCAGGCTGCCGGTAACATTCTATAAGTCGGAAGGCCAGTTGCCGGTATTCGACGACTACAGCATGAAGGGCCGTACTTATCGATACTTCGAAGGCGAGCCGCTTTATCCGTTCGGTTATGGGCTAAGTTACACAACTTTCGATTACAGTAACTTGGTAGCTAGTCCCGTAAAGGTTACGGTAGATGTAACGAACTCCGGCAAGCGCGACGGCGAAGAGGTGGTGCAATTGTACGCGAAGCATTCGGGGGTGGTGCGCGAGCTGCAAGGATTCGAGCGAGTGCCGCTTCGCGCCGGAGAGAAGAAGACCGTGCAGTTCACCGTCACGCGCGCCGCGCCGGGAGACCTTGCCATTTCCGTCGGCCCACTCACCCGCATCGTACGGTAGGCTTGGTGGGGCACTTGTGGGGTGGCCAATCCTGGCCGCAGGCAGAATTGCCTAATGCCAATTAGTCTTCCAGTCTTTGGCAAGCTGCGATGCCACGTGGGGCAGGACTCCAGTCCTGCTGCCGACGTCCACTTCGGCCTGTGTGGGTCCAGTCAGGGTTGATTTCGTTAAGCGCAGAGCGGGTCCTAGAGGACCCGCGCAGGACTGGAGTCCTGCCCCACTCGGCATCGTAGTTTGCCGGAAATGGCAAAGTAAGGCCCGCCATATTGGTTTCATCATCATTGGTGGCAAGCATGGCGATGAAGACAGCGACTTTCAACACTTTTGCGGGTAAACGGGGTCTGAGCTTCATGGCGCACGCACTCGTACCTGCCGCGAATGTAGCTCGCCTTTGGCGCCTTTTCTGCTAGAATCCAACTCATGCATAATCGGCGATATCTCGCCATCTTCCTCCTGGCGCTCTGCGCCCACGCCCAGGATTTCCAGGCCGGCGCCGCCCGCCGCGACATCACCCCGCGCGAACCCGTGCCCATGTGGGGCTACGGCGACCGCCACGATGCCTTGTCGGTCGGTATACTCGATCCCCTATACGCCGACGCCCTGGTCATCCAAGCCGCCGGCAAGAAAATCGCTATCGTGGGGCTGGACCTCGGCCGCGCGCCCGCCGAAGCGTCGCTGCAGCGGATCCGGCAGCGCATCAAGGACCAGGCCGGCATCGAGAACTCCATCATCGCGGGCTCTCACACGCACCACGGACCGGTTCTGGAACTGACCGATCAGGAGGGCAAGGGGAGAGGCCGCTTCGACGCCGCGCTGCGCTACTACGGGCAAATGGAAGACGGCATCGTGGCCGCCATCGTGGAGGCGAATGCGCGGCTGGCGCCCGCCCGCATGGCCGTCGGCTCCGTGCAGCTTGACGGGTTCAATCGCAACCGGCACACCAAGATCGAGCCGAAGCCCAGCGACCGCGAACTGGCGGTGATGCGCTTCGACGATGCCGCAGGCAAGCCTGTGGCGATCCTGGTGAACTTCGCCGCGCATCCCACCATGCTGCCGGCCAGCACACTGAAGTTCTCCGCGGACTACGTGGGCGCGCTGAAAGCGGAAGTCACCAAGGAGACGGGCGCCGCCGTTATATTCATGCAAGGGGCCGCGGGCGACCAGTCGGCGAACGGAGGCGACAGGAACTATCAGGCTTTCGGGCAGGCGCTGGCGCGCGAAGCGGTGAAGCTGGCGCAGTCTCTGACTCCGCAGGAGGTGGCGCACCCATCGCTCGATTGCCGTGAAGAGCGGCTGCGGTTCGCCGCGCGCACGGACTTCGCGAATCCCCTGGTGAAGGCGGCGTATCAGAAGGCATTCTTTCCCGAGTTAGTGCCGAATTACATCGACGAATACGTGGACGGCATTCGCCCGCGCTTGACGGTGGCTCTGCTTAATGGCGACATCGCGCTGGTGGGTGTATCGGGCGAGTTCTTCAGCAACCACGCCATCCGGCTGAAGCGGCGCGCGCGTGTGAAGCAGTTATTCTTCTTCGGCTACGCAAATGGATATCACCAGTATTTTCCGACTATCGAAGCGGTGGCGGAAGGCGGCTACGGCGCGGATAATGCGGTGTCGCCGGCGGCGGTGGGTGCGGGGGAAGTAGTGATGGATACGGCATTGATCAGAGTGTATCAAATGCTAGGGAGGATTAAGAACTGACGAACGGGTTATGATGGAGGCTATGGGCGATCAGTTGACGGAGTTCCTTCGCAGAAAAGAGCAAGCGGCCGGGCCGCCGATTGACTGGCAAGCGAAAAGGGATGATTGGATTCGGTCCGTCAACGGTCTTTATGCGCTGGTCAAAAGCATGCTGAGAGAGTCCATCGAATCCAGGGCTGTCACGGTCCGCACCTTCGATGTGGAGGCTACAGAGGACTACATCGGGACGTACACGATTCAAGCGCTCGAACTGAGCGTTGGCGGCGAACGCGTGGAATTCCGGCCGAAGGGCGTCTTGATAATTGGAGGGGCGGGACGAGTCGACATTAACGGCGGACGCGACACGGTGACGCTGATCAAGAGTACGCAAGCCGGGGACAGCGAGTGGACTGTAATCCTTCAGCGCGTTCCGCATTTGAGAACTGCGCCGCTTGACCGCGAATCGCTGAAGGACGCTCTGGAACGGGTCATGCTGCCGCTCCCATGACGCATGCGTTCGAGCCTCGCGAGGATCCGAATATCGATTCCGTCTGGCGGTGGTTTGAGTTCCAAGCAGGCGTGCTCCGCGAAGAGCGTGAACGAATTCTGCGAATCGATACTCTCGGCAGCGGCATCGACGCCGTGTCTCTTCGTTCATACGAATTGCCGCTCACCGGTCTCACACGGGGAGAAGTTGAGAAGTTCTTCAATGAGCAGGCAGGCCAATTGGAACTGCTAGTCATGTTCGAGCTCCTCTCTACTGCAGAGGCGATCCTGAGGAATGAGTTCAAGACTCGGGTCCAAGCGCGAAAGAAGATGATCTCTCAAGGCGGTTCCGGGAAATTCACAAGAAGCACGGGCAGAAGATTCGTTTAGACGAAGACATCCTGGCCGCGCTAAGAGAGAGAGGCGTGGATGTGGGCGCCTTTCGCGGAACGTTGAGGCTGCGCGATTGGCTGGCGCATGGAAGGCATTGGCACCCGAAGCTCGGCCGGGGCTATACGCCGGACGTTGTGCTGGACATTGCGCGAGAACCGATAGACTCGATACCGGCATAGCGACTGCATTTCGCAGAGTCGCGGGACGCGCATGCTCGTTTGGTGGATCGGGCCGAGGCCGTAACGCTACCGCAGAACAACCTTCGCCAACCCCGCATTATTCGCGCTATCCAGCACCCGTATCACCACCAAATGCTCGCCTGGCGTCAACTTATCGAGTGACAGCACGAACTTCTCCCGCTGTGAGTCGATCACGCCGTCGGCGGCCTCGAGCGGCACCCAACCCGTGGCGTCCAGCGAATATTCGCAGCGGCGCAGCGGCGACGCGGCGTCGCGCGCGTCGAATTCAACTTCGGCCGTCGCGCCCGTCCGCCGCACCGGTCCGATAGTCACTACCGGCGGCGTGTTGTCGATCATTACCGGAGCGCTGGTCAGGTCCGCGTCGCGCGCGGTCGCGGGCGGATTCACTTCGCGGTCCGACGCTACCACGCGGAAGTAATATTTGCCGTCGGCCAGCACGTCGCTATCGAAGCTGAAGGCGTTGTCGTGCAGGTCGCCCTTCAATAGCATCCAGCGGCGCTCGTCGTCGGCGCGGAAATACAGGTTGTAAACCAGGCGGTCGCCATCCGGATCGTCCGCCTGCCAGCTTATGGTGATCTGTTGCGCGGCGGCGCGCGAGAGAGTCTGCGTGGGCGTGCCGGCCGGTGTCGACGCGCTGGCGTCGCCTGTGTCGGTTACGGTCACGGTGTAAGGTGAAACAGACTGCTGCTGAATAGCTCGGGCGGACGATGACTGCGCCATCTGCAGCGTCACGTTGACGCTATGCACGATGGGCGGCGAGTTCTGCGGCAGATAGGCCAGAGTCACATTGTCCAGAATGGGAGTAACACCGCCCGCGCCGGAAAATTCCGCTTTCCATTGAATATATCTGGCATTGGGGCTGGCGATGGCGGAGGCGGCTGAGTCATGCAGCGGGTCGGACCAATCGCTCCAGGTCTTATCGGGTTTCGCGGAGTTACCCGAGCGCGTGCGGAAGGCCACGGCGGTGGAAGGCGCGGTGTCGGCGCGCCAGCTTAGGCTGCCCCAGCGCGCGGCCGTGCCGGCATCGTGTACGGGCGACTCGTAATAGCCGGAAGCGCCGGGAACTTCGCCCAAGCGGTATATGCGCCCCATGTCGCCGGTAGCCACCAGCACGGAACCGGACGAAGGCAGCAAACGGGTGGCCTCGCCCTCATTGGTCTGCAACACCAGCGTGATCTTCCGATCGCGCGAGAGGCCATAGATACGGCCGTTGGTGTCCGTCGAAAACAGGAGTTGGTTGGGGAGCGCCAGCAGGTCGTAGGCGTTCTCTTCCTTGGAGCTCCACAAGGTTTCCACGGTATTGTCGGGGTTGATGCGGTAAATGGCCGAGCGCTCGACGCCGGTAAGATCCGCGTTGGGCGTGAACTGCGCGGTCACTTGCGGCGTGGGAGCGGCCTGGGTCTGTTTCGAGGGATCCGTCTGCGCTTTGATCTCGGCGGCGCCGGGCTCTAAGTTCTGCGCCTGCACGGTGACCGACTGGGTGGTCCCTTGCACCGTGACTCCGCCGCCCACTCCGGATTGCGAAGCCTGCGTGGCGGCCTGCGCGCGCTTAGCGAGCGATCCACCCAGCGCCGCCGCATAAACGGTTCCATCCGGCTGCGGAATGATGGCGCGGATCTCGGGCAGGCTGGCGTCGTACAGCACGAAGGCCTTGTCCTTCGCCGATACGCGATAGAGAATGCCATTCGGCTCGGTGCCCGCCAGCAGACGGCCTTGCGCATCCACCGCCAGACCGGTGACGTGCGATTGGCCCGTATCGTAATACACTTCGCCTTTGCCCGCGGATGTCACACGGTAGATCTTGCCTTGATCGCCGGTGCCCACATACAGCGCGCCATCGAGTCCGGCCGCCAGCGCCCAGATGTAGCGGGCCTTTGGATTGAAGTACTCGGTGGCTTTGCCCTTCTCTATGCGATAGATCTTGCCATCGGGAGAGGTGCCCGCGTACAGGACGCCGTTGCGGTCGGTGGCGATGGCGAAGACTTCAGGCTGATCGGCGGTCCAAAGAAGCGAACTCGCGCCCGACGGGTCTACTTGATAGACGCGGCCCCGGTGGCCGGTGGCCACATAGAGGACACCGCTAGCGCCTTCAGCCACGCTCCAAACCACGGCCTGGCCGGAAGAAAACAGAGTATCCACCTTGGGAGCCAGCGTCAGGCGGCCGTCGCGGCTCAACGAAACGCCTTGAAACTGGCCGCGGATGAAATCCTGGTAGCTGGTCATCTCCCAAGCTGTGGTAGCCGACCCGAGCGCGGCTGTGGCGAGCAGCAGCATGGCGGCGCAGGCGCGGTTGAGCGGGCGAAGGCGCGTCATTCTTTCACTTCCACTTGAATCGTTTTCGATCCGTTGATGACATTGTCGCCGGCGCCGAATTCCAATTCCGCCACCTTGGAATTGCGTGTCTGGCTGATGCTGCCCTGGGCGGTCTGGGAGCCAGCCAGGATCATGGCCACCGAGGGCGGCGGATCGGGCAGGTCCACGCCTTCCAACTGAAAGGCGGGCTCTGGACGCCACACGCGGACGTAGGCTTTCGTATTGGCGCGCAAGCTATTGACGGTCGAAATCAGTTGTGAGATGGACTTCGGCTGGGCACCGATGAGCTGGCGGAATTCCGTCAGATTGGTGGTGGTGCCGTCGGCCACGGTGAAGTAGAGCGGTCCGGGGGTGATGCCTTCCGGGACGCGATAAGAAATGGTGCGGGATACTTCGGCGCCATTCTCGCCCACCAGCATGGTGGTCAGTTCCACTTTCCCGCCGGCCCGGACTTCGCGCCTCGCCACGGAAACGCTATCGATTTGAAACTGCTTCTTGGCGTCGAAGGATTCGATATCCAGCGCCACCTTCTTTACCTCCAACGCCTCGAATCCGCTCTGCAGCACATACGCCAGCGGGATGGCGGTGGAAAGCGAAGCGATCAGTGCGGAGCCGGTGTCGGCGGCGTACATGTTGTTCACCTTGAGCGGCGCTGCCGATCCATGAAACTCGATCTCGCCGGTAACGCGGAAGCTGGATGCGCCTACGCTGCGCTCGGTGGCATCGATGGTGTTGTAAACAGCCATTTGCACCAGCAGCGGCGACAGGAAGCGGTCGTTGGCCATTTCCATCCGGTAGTTGTCCAGGCGCTTGCCGCCGCGCGAGACCGATATGGAAACGGGCGCCATGGCGGCGGTGCGTCCGAGTTCGCCGGCTATGGCCGTGTTGCGATCCTGCAGGATGGCGCCCATGGTCTCTTTCGGCGCGGAGATCTTGAAGGAAGCCGACAGCTCCGGCAGGAGCGCCAGAACCTCGGAGCGGGTGAACGGCAGCGCGGTGGATCCCACCGCCAGAAAGCGATGTCCGAAGGCGTAGATCTTGTTGCCGTCGATGTAGGTGACGGTGCCGTCGACGCCGATGCTGAGGTCGCCGGTCATCAACTGCACGCTGATCATGGAGCCAGGCTTGAGCGTGGACGGATCGCCCATATGCGGGTTCGAAGGACCGCCCGCCGAAAGGCCCTGCGTAGGTTCCAGGCCCAATGCGCGAAGCTGGGGCGCAAAGGAATCGAGCGTCGCGTGGGTGAATCCGCCAAAGGAGACTGGGGTAGCTATGTCCAGCAATTTGGCGTCGCCGCCATCGCGGCTCGCCGGTTCCAGCCGGCCGGGCAACAGGCGCGTGAGATCCTTAGCGGCGAACATGGCGGCCAACGAAGCTTCATTGCGGGCGACCTGCGTGGGCGGCGGCGTGCGCCCGGCTTCTGTCACGCGCACCATCTCCTCGATAGGCCGGATGCCGGTGATGGCCACTTTGGAGAACGGCCAGGCCAAGGCCACGGCGCCCGCCAGCTTGCCGTCGATGTAGACGGGGCTGCCGCTCATGCCTTGCAGCACGCCGGTTTCGGCCAGCGGACCTCCGGAGAGCCGGGCCAGGATCAAGTTCTGCTTGGGGCCGATGTTCTCCAGCACGCCCAGTATTTCCACCTGAAATTCGTCGATGCGGTTGCCGGAAAATACCGTTTTGCCGATGCCGCGCAGGCCGGGCCGGATGTCCTTCAACGGGAAGAACGCGGTTTGGGCATGCAAGGCGGCGGCCAGGGCGAACACCGCCGGAAGTGTGAAACGCGGCACGGTTACTATTCTACCGTGGAAAGCCATGGAACCACAGATGGACACGGATACACACGGATAAACGGCCCTATTAGAGAGTGACGCTTGGGATCAGCTTCGGGTTCCCGGCTACGTACTCCCTATGGAACGGAACTCAGCGACGACGGAACCACCGGATTAATCTGGTCCAGCGAGCTACGCTCGCCTCTTGAGTTTCTAGATTCTGTGCGCCGTCGTGGGGCAGGACTCCAGTCCTGCGCGGGTTCTCCAGAACCCGCTCCTGGTGAGCGTAACTCGCCTTCGGGCGGGTCTGGAGACCCGCCGCAGGCGTAAACGCCTGCCCCACCCGGTGGGGTGATGTCAATATTGGCGAATCGCAAAATCACCGATGTGCGCCAATTTCTATAGCCCTAACAGATTGGCGCGCAGCTTCACGTAATCATGCTGCAGCGCCCAGAGATCGAGCGGGATCGTGGCGAGTTCATCCACCACCGGCACCGCATTGCCGTTCTTCGTAAGATCGACGGTCTTGATGTAATAGCGGCAGGTGTCGCAGGCTTCCACGCGCACGTGCGGGAACTGGTCGGCGGTATACACGGCCAGCTTTTCAACCGTCTGTTCTCCGCACGCCGGACAGACCATACGCCCGATATTCCACTCCGTCGCGCAGAGCGCACAGATCAGCGACCGCTTGCCGCCATCCCCTTCCGGCCGCAAGACTCCGGCGATTGGCCGTGCACGACAAAAGGGACACGTGCCGGAGGTTTCCCGGTACGGCATCGGTTCGTGGTGATCGGCCTGGTACTCTGCGTACGGCTGCAGGAAGATGCATGCCAGCAGCTCCCGCGCGCGGCCCGGCGCCGGCTGGAATTCAGACGCGCCGAGCCAGAAGGAATTAAGCGCCATCAGCCAGGCCGCCGGCTCGCTTTTTTGCAGATCGCGGGCGCATTGCGCCAGCGGTTCGGGCGCAGCCGCGGCGAGGTGTTTTAGGAAATCGGGGAACCGCGGCGCCAGCAAACTCAAATCGGCGCCAACGCCCGCCATGTTCGCATAAAGGTCCTTCTGGAACCGTGTCACATGGCTGTAAAAAAGCAACCCTTCGGCCGCGAACGGATGCTGGGCCGCCAACTCATCCGCGCGCCGGATGCGTTGGTCCCACTTGGATCGAATCATTTCCCGCCGGAGCCGTCTCGCGTCACCTGTTCATACCACAGCCGGTGATGCGCCTTCGCCCATTCGGGCGAGACTTCGCCGCGGATGATGGAAGTGAATCCGCCGCGCACCATGGCGGTGCCCATATAGACATGGATGATGAACGCGCCGATGGTAAGCAGCGCCGCCCCTACGTGCACCGCGACAGCGAGGTACCGCAGCCAGCGCAGGCTCCACGGAATGGACTCCACGAACCACAAGCCGACTCCCGAAACCAGCAGCAGCATCACGCCAAAGAACATGGCCCAAAAGAACAACTTTTGCCCGTAATTGAACCGGCCGATGGGCGGCAGATTTTCATCTTCGTTGCGAATATAAAACCGGATGGATTTCGACCACGCGCGGTCGGCATCGCTCATCAGCATGTCGCGCCGCCAGATCTTGTACATCCAGAAAACGGATGCGGTGAAGACCAGCCCGAACCACGGATGCCAGAACCGCGAAGCGGGTCCGCCGCCCAACACCACTGCCATCCAAAATACGTAAGGCGACCAGAACGCCAGCCCTGTGGCAAGGCAATAAAGGTAAGTGAGTCCGGCGATCCAATGGTTGACGCGCTCGTTCAGCGTGTAACGAAGGATTGCGCGCCGGCGATGCACAACGGGCGCTGGCGTTACCTGCGAAACGCTCATGGCTGCTCCGCTCCGTTCTTTTCCGCTCCCACCTGCTTGGGGCCGAACCGCAGATAGTGCAGCGTCACGCCGATGACGCCCCCGATCATGGCGAGATTGCCGATCCACTTCAACGGACCCTTCCAGAACTTCACCACCCACGGAATGCGCGGATTGCTGGGCAACCCGCCGTAAGCTTCCGGATGGGTCACGTCGTGCAGCACATAAATCACACCGGTGCCGCCGACGCCCGCGGGATCGTAGACGCCGGCATGGGCGAAGTTGCTGTGCTCGCGAAGCTGCCGCGCGCGCGTTTCCGCCAACTCCTTCATGTCTTCCTTCGTGCCAAAGTGCAAACAGCCGGTGGGGCAGGATTTGATGCAGGCCGGTTCCAATCCTTCGTTCACCCGGTCCGCGCACAGCGTACACTTGAACATCTTCTTGGTGTGCTGGTTGAACTTCGGAATATTGAACGGACATCCGCTGACACAATAGCCGCAGCCGATGCAGTGGTCCTGCTGGAAGTCGACGATCCCATTGGTATATTGGACGATCGCGCCGTCGGCGGGGCAGGCGGCGAGGCACCCAGGCTCGGCGCAGTGCATGCACTGGTCCTTGCGCATCAGCAGCATCATGCTGCCGTCTTCACGTTCGTGCTCGTTGAACTTGATCAAATTCCAATAATTCCAGGCCGTCTCCGGCATGGTCTGATAGCTATTCTGAAAGACCGTGTCGCGGAAGCTATAACCGTTCCATTCGAGACAAGCCACTTCGCAGGCTTTGCAACCGATGCATGTCGTGGTATCGACCAGCTTGCAAACCTGCTCTTCGCGCTCGACGCCCGCGCCGGGAGCGGGCCCGGCATGCCCGGAGATCCGGCGAATGTTCAGCGTGGCCTGGCTCATACCTTTTCCACCTTCACCAGAAAGCCCTTGAATTCGGGGGTATATGCGTTGGGGTCCACCACCGTAGGCGAGAGCCGGTTCACCAGGGTGCGTGCGTTCTTGTCCTGGTCTTCCTGGATGCCGCGGAAGCCCTGGTGGATGGGTATGCCGATCTGGTACACCCTCTTGCCTTCGATCGTCATGGGCTTGATGCGCTTCGTGACGAAGGCCTTCGCGACGTAGTAACTGCGCGCGCTCGTGACCTTTACCAACTCGCCGCCGCGTATGCCTAACTCGTCCGCCAGCTCGACGGGCATCTCGATGAACGCCTCCGGAATGAGCTGAACGCTGACCGGATTGTTCTTGGTCCAGTAGTGGTAATGTTCTGTGAGCCTGTAAGTGGTGCAGACGATATTGAAGCCTTGGCCGGTTGTTCCCAACTTATCGGCCGCCGTGGTCAGCTTCTTAACCACAGGGTTGTTCGACTGCGCCGGATGCAACGCATTTTGCACAGGACTTTCGAATGGTTCGTAATGCTCGGGGAAAGGCCCGTCGGCGAAAGCCGCCAGCGGCGCGAAGATGCGGCCCACGCCTTCCGCGGTCATGATGAACGGCCCCATGTGGTCTTTGGGTGGTGAATCGACTTTGAAGTCGGGCACATCCACGCCCGCCCAAAGTTGGGTCTTCTCGTTCCACCAGATCTGTTTGCGCGTGGGATCCCAAGGCTTGCCCGCCGGATCGCACGACGCGCGGTTGTATAGCACGCGCCGGTTCGCCGGCCACGACCAGGCCCAGTTCGGATAAACGCCCAGGCCCGAAGGATCGTCGGTGCCGCGGCGGGCGAGCAGGTTGCCGGCCTCAGGCCACGATCCGCAATAGATCCAATTGCCGCACGATGTGGTGCCGTCGTCCCGCAGCCAGGCAAAGCCCGGCAGTTGCTGGCCGGCCTTCATCGCCTGCTGCGTCTTCGGATCGGTCACATCGCCCAGCGCCTTGCCGTTGATTTCTTTGGCGACCTCCGCGAGAGACGGATGCTGGGGATCGGTGTACGCCCAGGTCAGATGCGAGATAGGATCGGGAAACTTGCCCCCCTCTTTAGCGTAAAGCTCGCGCACTTTCAGGAAGATTTGAGCGACAATGTCCTGGTCCAGGCGCGCCTGGCCCGGCGGCGGCACAGCGATATTCTTCCACTGCAGCCAGCGCGCCGAGTTGGTCATCGACCCGTCCTTTTCGGCGAATCCGGCGCAGGCCAGGCGGTAGACGGTGGTCTGGATGCCCTTCATCTCTTCTTTCGTAATCCCCGGCGAGTTCCAGAACTCGCTGGTCTCGTCCGGGTAGATCTCGCCCACCACCAGCCAATCGGCCTTCTTCAGCGCTTCGATATTCTTCTGTGAATCCGGCCCGATGGCCACGCCGTTCATGCCGAACGCGAACAATCCCTTCACCGAACCGCGGTACATCTGGTCCCAGAGCTGGGTCCACGAATAGTTGCGATCCACTTTCGGCATGTAATTGAAGGCGAAATCGTTTTCCTTGGTGGCGGCGTCTCCGTACATGGCCTTCAGCAACGAAACCGCGAAGCGCGGCGTATTCGACCAATAGTTGAAAGACTCCCAGTCAGCCGGTTTCGACACCGTGGGCGTGGTGCGATCCAGGTAGGCCTGCAAGCTCGTATCGGCCGGCGTAGGCACTTTCAGATAGCCCGGCCAGATATCGAACACGCCGCCCATATCGGTAGCGCCTTGAATGTTGGAATGGCCGCGCAGCGCGTTCACGCCACCGCCGACGCGTCCCACGTTGCCCAACAGCAACTGCAGCATCGCTGCGGTCCGGATAATCTGCGTGCCGAAGGTGTGCTGCGTCCAACCCACCGCATACATAATGGTGGCGACCTTCTGCATGTCGCCGTCCTTGCGGATGGAGGTGAACAAATCCGCGGCCTTCAGGAACTGATCCTTAGGAATGCCGGTGATGCGCTCCACCATCTCCGGCGTGTATCGCGAATACTGCGTCTTCAACAATTGAAAAACACAGCGCGGATGCTGCAGCGTGATGTCGGAATTCACATTCGGAGGCAGCCCGGGCTTGGCTTCCCCGCCCCCGCCGCCCGCGGCTTCGTAATTCCACGTTGACTTATCGTAAGTCTGGGTGGCCGCATCGAAGCCCGAATACAGCCCGTCGTCCGGCAGCTTGAACCCGTCCTTCACGATGAATGCCGCGTTGGTGTAGTTGGCGAGGTAGTCGGCGGCGATGCGGTTGTTTTCGATCAAGTACCGGATCACGCCGCCCAGAAACGCGATATCCGCGCCGGCGCGAATCTGCAGGAAAAGATCCGCCGTGGCGGCCGTGCGCGTGAAGCGCGGATCCACCACGATCATCTTGGCGTTCCGATTCCGCTTGGCCTCAATGGCCCACTTGAAACCGCAAGGATGATTCTCGGCGGGGTTGCCGCCCATGATCAACATCATGTCGGTATTCTTGATATCGACATAACCGTTGGTCATCGCACCGCGTCCGAACGTGGGCCCCAAACTGGAGACCGTGGGTCCGTGTCAAACACGGGCCTGGGTTTCCAGGTAGCAGACCCCCAGGCTGCGCATGGCTTTCCCGGCCAGATAATTGAATTCGTTCGTATCCGTACAACCGCCGATCCAGCCGATGCTTTCGCAGCGGTTCACGGTGCGGCCTTGCGCGTCCTGCTCGATGAAAGTGGCGTCGCGGGTCTTCTTCACCCAGTGGCCGATTTCGTCTATGGCCTGGTCCCAGGCGATGTCGTCCCAATGGTCCGAGCCGGGCCGCCGCACCTGCGGCTTCAGCAGCCGGCGCGGGTTCAGAATATCCTGCTGCAGGGAAGCGCCCTTGGGACACAGCGTGCCGCGATTGATGGGGTGGTCCGGATCGCCCTCCACGTGGATGACCTGCGGCGTGACATTCTTGGCTTTGTCGCCAATCGTGTAGATAATGACCCCGCAGCTTACGGAACAATAGGGGCAGGTGGAGCGCGTTTCGGTGGCGCGCGCGATCTTGAGCTGGCTGAGTTGGGCGTAGGCTGGCTGCAAATCGAATCCCAGCCAGGAGGCGGCGCCGCCCAGCGCGGCGACTTTCAGAAAGTCTCTACGGCTTGCATCCCTGCTTGCACTCATGGTCCCGCCTCCGACAGAGAGTTTGTGCTACGCTGTTCGACCAATTTTTTCCCATTGTACATCCAACCGGATCGCAGGGAAGCATTTTTTCCGGGTTTTATCAAGCACTGGTGGAAGTGGTGTGGGCGGGAACACGATCGCCGCCTGGGATCCGCGAAGCCGGTGTATACTGAGGGGCTGATCGAGCGCTCGCCTTCCAGGCGCGAATTATGACAATGACATTACGACTTTGCGGTTTTCATGGTGCCTCCCGCCCGCGGGCGGCCTGCGGTAGCTTGCGGGTGGGGTTGGTGTGGCTGCTGGCCGCCATAGGCACCGCGCCCGCGCTCGCCCAGACGGACATCGAGACCGTGCTTTACAACTTCGACATGACGACAGGCGGCGAACCCTACGGGAGCCTACTGCGCGACCCGGCCGGCAACCTTTACGGCACCGCGCTCGAAGGCGGCACGCACGGCCAAGGTGTGGTGTACGAGCTGGACACGGCGGGAAACTACACGGTGCTGCACACCTTCACCGGCGGAGCGGATGGCGGCGAGCCCCAGGCGGGCGTAATTCGCGATGCGGCCGCCAACCTCTATGGCACAACCTCGAGCGGCGGCACGGCGGGCGGGGGCACAGTGTTCAAGCTGGATACGTCCGGCAATGAGACCGTACTCTACAATTTCACCGGAGGGGCCGACGGGGGATCCCCGAGCGCGGGTGTGATCCGGGACGCGGCAGGCAACCTCTACGGAACTACCTTCTTTGGCGGCGGCAGCCATTCGAACGCGGGCGTGGTCTTCAAGGTGGATCCGAGCGGCCTGGAAACGGTGCTGCACACGTTTACTGGCGGCGCCGACGGGGGTAGGCCAGCGGCTGGCGTGGTGCGCGACCCGGCGGGCAATCTATACGGGACAGCCGAGTGGGGTGGCGCCGGGGGCCATGGGGTGGTGTACAAGCTGGATACGGCCGGGCGGGAGAAAGTTCTGCACAACTTCACGGGCGGGGCCGATGGCGGCGATCCGATCGCGGGCGTGATCCGCGACCCGGACGGCAACCTGTACGGCACCACGAACAAAGGCGGCACCAATGGCGGCCGTGGCGTAGTGTACAAGGTGGACGCGGCCGGGCAACAGACGGTACTGCTCAGCTTCGGAGGCGGATCCAGCGGGTATTACCCGATCGCGGGCGTGATCCGCGATCAGGCCGGCAATCTGTTCGGGACCACGCTCTGGGGTGGTCCGCAGTGGGGAGGGTATGGCGTCGTATTCAAGCTGGATATGTCCGGCCAGGAGACGGTGCTTTACAGTTTTGCGGCAGACGGGGCCAACCCCAACGGAGGCGTGATCGCCGGTACAGATGGCGACCTCTATGGGACCGCCGGCGGCGGGACTTACGGATTCGGTGTGGTGTTTGAGCTGAAGCCGCAGTAGGCGCGAAGGGAGACGCAACGCCATCGTGGCTCATCGCTTCCAAAACGACCGCTTCCGCGCCTCGATGCTCAGGAGCCGCTTGTAGCCCGCAACCTCCGCCTCCCCCAGCGGCTTAGCTCCCCGCAGCACATCCACCACCTCCAGCAGCCGGCAATAATGATCCAGGCAGTGCCAGCAGCTCTTCACGTGCCGCTCCATCTCATCGCGCCCGCGCCACGTCGCCCGCCCGTCGATTACATCGAAGAAGGCCTTCGCCGGCAGGCAATCCTTGGTAGCCAGCGCCCCGGCCGCGCGTCCCAGCAGCGAACCGTTATCCGCCAGCAGCGTACTCCGCCAAGCATCCACACCGCCGCGCACCAACTCGGCCCCGCGCGCCCGGATCTTCTCCGCCGTCTCCGCCGACATGCGCAGCATGCGCCCCGTATCCGCGTCGCCGTAGCGCATCGTCTCGAACCACACCACCAGTTTCTCGGTCAGCGTCAGCGGCTCCAACGCCGCGCCCAGCGCCTCGATCCCGATCGAAACCTCGGGCGCCGCGCTGGCACGGTCTGCTTCCACCGTGCCCAGCACATGTTGCCGCAATTCGGCCACAAAAGCCCGTTCCGGCGCGGGATCGAGCGATTGGAATAAGCTCGATTCCGGCGCCCGCAGCTTCATCAGCACGCGCTCGATCAGCGTCCCATCCCCCGCACGCTGCGGAAAGTAATGCGCCAGAAATCCGCGAATCACCGGCACATACTGCGTCAGGAAATAGGACCAGCCCTCGGAAACGCCCGCGCGGCAATCCCGGATCATCTCATAGCAGGTGTAGATCAACGCTCATCATAGCGCCTAATATGACAGGCTGCGAAAAAAGGCCGCTGCTCCCCGCCTGCGAAACTAAGCCGCGCCCGCGGGCGGCGGTTCGGGTCCCCATGGATTGTCCACGGCGATCAGCCAGCTCCCGTCCGGCTGTTTTCGCAAGATGGCAACCTGATAGTTGGTCCTGTGCACTGGAAGACCCGGTGAGATGGCGCTTAAGATGGTCCACTTCGCCACAAAGAGAGTGAGATCTCCGGCTTCGGTGAAGACCTCCACCCCGTGCTCGATCTCCCCCTTCAGCCGGAAGATCCCTTGGAAAAAAGCGCGGATGGCGGCCGTTCCCTTGCCTAACATGCCCGGATAGACAACCACCGTGGCATCCTCCTCGTAAACCGCCAGTGCGGCTTCAACATCGTAGTCGTGCATTGCGGAGAGGAGGCCATCTATCGCGGCCCGCGCGGTTTTCGACGGCATGCGGTTATTCTAGCGTACGGGCGGAAAGTGCAACGTGCGCCCACCCTCTACAATGGTATTTGTGCGTTTCGAGATCTACCGGGCCGAGTCCGCCAGTATTCTCTCCGCCACGTCGGGCTTTATCGCCCAGGCGGGCTTCACGCACTCGCTCACGCCCGCGCGCAACTGCACGTTCGCCTGTACATATTGTTACGTGCCCACCATGCGCATCTACGGCGGCCTGAAACCGGACGATTGGAACAACTGGGGCCGCTTCACCACCTTCAAGAGCAACGCACCCACCCTGCTGCGCGCCGCGCTGCGCCCCAATCAGATCGTCTATTGCTCGCCCCTGGTGGACCCTTACCAGCCCGCCGAAGAGTCCGAATGCATGATGCCGCGCCTGCTCGACGAGTTGATCGCGCGCCCGCCGCGGGTCTTCGCCATACAGACGCGCGGTCCGCTGATCCTGCGGGATCTGGCGCGGTTGCAGCGCCTGGCCGAACGCACCACATTGCGCGTCAGCTTTTCGATCACCACGGATAACGATCGCGTGCGCCGCCTGTATGAGCCGCACTGTGCACCCATCGCCGAGCGCCTGGAAACCGTGCGCCGTCTGCGCGCCGCGGGCATCGCAGTATACGCCACGCTGGCGCCGCTGCTGCCCTGCGATCCGGAAGCGCTCATCGGGCTGGCTCTCGACGCTACGGACCGCGATATTATTGGCGATCCGTTCCATGTGCGCGCGGTGAAGAAGTGCGGCGCCACCACGCGCGATGCGGGCGAACGCATCAGCCGCGCGCAAGGTTTTGCGGAATGGCACGATCCCGCTTTTCAGGCGGCGGTGGTGGAAAGGATGCGGCAAAAGGCGGCGGCCGCCGGGCGGCGATTCGCCACCGGCCCGGACGCCTTTGCCTGGCTTGCGCAACAACCCAATGCACCGGAGGGCGGCCAATCATGGCCGCAGCCGCCTTTTCAGGCGGCCAGAGCCGGCTGAAAGCCGGCTGCGGGCAGAATTGCCCGCCCTACAACTCGCCTCTTGGAGACAGACTATGACATCAACCACAACCTCAAACGAAGTCCTGGAACGACTCGAAATCGAACCCATCAATTCCGGCGCCTGCGACGGTGACTGGATTCCCAATCCCTCGGGCGGCGAACTGGCCTCCATCAACCCCGCGGACGGCTCCGTCATCGCCCGGGTACGCATGGCGGGACGCAACGACTATGAGCGTGTCACCGCGCAAGCCGCCCGCGCTTTTCACGAATGGCGCATGATCCCCGCCCCCAAACGCGGCGAAATCGTGCGCGAGTTGGCCGACGAGCTGCGCCGCTCGAAAGCCGACCTGGGCGCCCTGGTCACCATGGAAATGGGCAAGATCCGCGCCGAAGGCCAGGGCGAAGTGCAGGAAATGATCGACGTGGCGGACTTCGCCGTGGGTCTCTCCCGCCAGTTGTACGGCTTGACCATGCACAGCGAACGCCCCGGCCATCGCATGTACGAGCAATGGCATCCGCTAGGCGTCGTCGGCGTCATCAGCGCGTTCAATTTCCCCGTTGCCGTGTGGTCCTGGAACGCCATGATCGCCGCCGTCTGTGGCGATTGCACCCTTTGGAAACCGTCGTCCGATACCCCGCTCACCGCCATCGCCGTTCAAAAGATTACAAACCGCGTGCTCGACCGCCACGGCCTGAAAGGCGTCTTCAACCTGGTCATCGGACGAGGCGACCCGGTCGGCGAAGCCATGCTGAACGATGCCCGCGTCCCGCTAATCAGCTTCACCGGCTCCACTCAGGTGGGCCGCCGCGTAGCCCAGACCGTGTCCCATCGCATGGGCCGCACGATTCTGGAGCTGGGCGGCAACAATGGCATTGTGGTGATGGACGACGCCAACTTCGACCTGGCCCTGCGCGCGGTCCTGTTCGGCGCGGTCGGCACCGCCGGACAACGCTGCACCACCACCCGCCGCCTCTTCCTGCAGAAAGGCATCGCCGGCCGCATGACCGATGCGCTCGTCAGCGCCTACAAACAGGTCGCCATCGGCAACCCGCTCGACTCGCACACGCTCATGGGCCCGCTCGTGAACCTGCGCGCCGTCGAGGACATGATGGAAGGTATCGTCACCATCCGCCGGCAGGGCGGCGAAGTGATCTACGGCGGCGGACGCCTGGGCGGCTGCTTCGTGGAACCGGCGCTGGTGAAAGCCAAGCCGGACATGCCCATCCTGCGCGAGGAGATTTTCGCGCCGATTCTTTACCTAGTGGAATTCGACGATCTCGACCAGGCGATTCAGTGGCATAACGACGTGCCGCAGGGTCTATCTTCGGCCATGTTCACGGCCAACCTGATTGCCGCCGAGCGCTTCCTCAGCCACGCCGGCAGCGATTGCGGTATCGCCAATATCAACATCGGCACCAGTGGCGCGGAGATCGGCGGCGCATTCGGCGGCGAGAAGGATACCGGCGGCGGCCGCGAATCCGGCAGCGATTCGTGGAAGGCCTACATGCGGCGTCAGACCAATACCATCAACTGGTCCTCGCAACTGCCGCTGGCGCAGGGCATCGAGTTCAGCGTGTAACTTTCAGCATCGCATCGCCGGCGCTTATATCAAGCAACTCGTGAAGGGGAATCCCCTGTCCGGGCCTTGCCGGCTCTTTTGCGTGGGATCGTGCGCCACCGCAAAAAAAGATTTTCAAGAGCTGCCCTCCAGTGATCTTCGTGGGAACATATCTCACCTGGACGGACTCGGCGTGCCGATCCAGTCCCGGATTTTCCTGTCCACGTCAATCCCCCTAAACTAACAGGGTGCGGAAAAAGGGGTCCGCCAGACCGCTCCCTCACGGTCGCGGCTCGGTAAGTTGCCGCCAACACGTGCGCACGATTCCGTGCGCACGATTCTGAGCCGCGCGCGTTAGCAAGCGGTCCTTGACATTTTCCCGCAGCCTGTTTCACGCGGAAAACGGCAGCACCTCTTCCCGCTGCGGGTCGAACCGTATGCGCCGCCTCTCCAGATAGCTTTGGTTGGCCAGCAGCGCGGCCTGCGCGGCGCGATGCCCGATGTACACATCCGCGTTTGGCTGCTTGCGCGAACGGCAGCACTCCAGAAAATTACGCACATGCTGGCCGGTGATATCGCCTGGAAAGCGTTGGATCACCGGCTGCGCGCCCTTTTCGGCGGCGCGAAACTCGTACCGGTTGCGATTAATGAATAAGCGCCCGCCCGATCCCAGGAACTCCACGTGGTACTCGGGGCCGTTATCGACCGCCAGCGAAATGAAGCTCACCGTGAAGCCGCCCGGATATTCAAACAGCGCACTGATGGTGTCGGGCGCGGTGCGGCCATCGTGAAAATCGTAGTAAACGCCGCCCGCCGCCACCGCCGAAAGCGGCCCGTCGTTGGGCATGGCCTCGGTGCCCATGAACATGTGGACCACGTCGATCCAGTGCGCGCCAAAATCGGTGAGTTTGCCGCCGCCGAAATCCAGAAACGCGCGGAAATCGAGATACTGCGCGGGATTCCAGTCACGGTATCTCAACGGCCCCAGAAACCGCACCCAATCCAGATTGGCGGGCTTCTGCGCAGGTTCCGTGGGCAAGGCCCGGTTGGCGCCGCCGTGCCAGACGCAATCCACATGCGAGATCTTGCCCAGCATGCCGGAGCGCACGAAACGCTCGCGCGCTTCCAGGTAGACCTCGCCGGAGCGTTGCTGCATGCCCACCTGGCACACGCGATTGTCGATGCGCGCGGCCCGCACGATCTCCGGCCCTTCTTCCCGCGAACGGGTCAAAGGCTTTTCCACGTACACATCCTTGCCGGCGTTCAGCGCGTCGATGGCGATGGCCTTGTGCCAGTGGTCCGGCGTGGCGATCAGCACCGCCTCCAGGCCCTTCATTTCGAGCAGCCGGCGGTGGTCGGTGAAAGGTTGCGCGCCCGCCGCCTGCGCCACGCCTTTGTCGATGCGTTCGCCAAATACATCGCACACGGCGCGCAGGTCCACGTCCGCGGTCTTCTGGAAGATGTCGGCAACGTAGAGACCGCGTTCTCCGCATCCGATCAGTCCGAGCTGGATGCGATCGTTCGCGCCCAACACTCGGGAGTATGAGAGGGCCGTCAACGCGGCCGCTTGGATTCCTTCCCGGCGGGTAAGCATGTTGACCTTATAATAGCTCTCCGCGATAGAATTGCTGAGTGCCCACCCGGCCCATCATGGCCAAGACGGACCTCTCGTTAAGCGCAGCGCGCCGCGTGGCGCTGGCCGCGCAGGGTTTCGATCGCCCCCGGCCGAAGCGCCCGCCCGGCCCGCGCGATCTCGCCCGCGTCATCCGCCAGCTTGGCCTGTTGCAGATCGATTTCGTGAACGTGCTGGCCCCCGCGCATTACCAGGTCCCCTTCTCGCGGCTGGGGCCGTACAAACGCGCGCTCCTCGACGATCTGGTCTATTCGGGAAGACAGGCGAAACCGCCTGCCCCACGATTCACCGAGCAATGGGCGCACGAAGCCTCCATCGTGCCGGTCGAAACCTGGCCCCTGCTCCGCCACCGCATGGAGCGGCACCGCGTGCGCCCCTGGGCCTTCGAGAAGATGATGGAAGAAAATCCGGCCTACATCGATTGGGTGCTCGACCAGGTGCGCGCGCGCGGTCCCCTGCTGGCCAACGACGTGCCCGAGCCGGATGGCGCCGTGCGCCGCATTCCGGGCGCCTGGAACGACTCCGTGCCCCGGGCCGCACTCGAAGCGCACTTCGGCCGCGGCCTGCTGGCCATCGCCAACCGGCTTCCCAACTTCGCGCGCGTGTACGATACGGCGGAGCGCATCCTCCCGCGCGAGCATCACGCGCGCAAGGTGGATCGCCACGAGGCGCAGCGCGAATTGCTGCGCCTGGCGGGACGGGCAATGGGTGTCGCCGCCGCCGCCGATCTGGCCGATTATTACCGCATGCCGATCGGCGAAGCGCGCCCGCGCCTGGCCGAATTGGTGGAAGCCGGCGACCTGCGCAAGGTGCAGGTGGAGGGATGGGACGCACCGGCCTATCTCGATCCACAGGCGCGCGCACCGCGGTCGATCGACGCCGCGAGCCTGCTCTCCCCCTTCGATCCGGTGGTCTGGTACCGCCCCCGCGCGGCGCGCCTCTTTCAATTCGAATACCGCATCGAGATCTTCGTGCCGCAACCGCAGCGCCGCTGGGGTTATTACGTGCTTCCTTTTCTGTTGGGCGACCGCCTGGTGGCGCGCGTCGATCTGAAGGCCGATCGTGCCGGCCACAGGCTGCGCGTGCTGTCCGCCTACCTGGAGCCGGGCGCCGATTCCGGCACGGCGGCCCCGGCCCTGGCCGCCGAACTGGCCACTTGGGCAGGATGGCTGGACCTCGATACGGTGACCGTCGAAAAGCGAAATGCGTTCGCCCGCGCGCTGGCGGCCGCGGTCCGGCAGCCCGGCGCATGACGTTCGATCTTTTTCTGTCCCACGCCGATGCGCAACGCGCCACCCGTGTTCTCGCTAAACTGGTGCGCCACGGTCTTCGCGATTTCGCCTTAACGGGCGGCCTGGCCGTGGAGGCCAGCCTGGCCCTGGCCGGAAATGGGCAAGCCCCGCACATGCGACCCCTGAACGACGTAGACATCGTGGTCGAGTCCTTTGCCGTGCTGCCGCCTGCGCTTGCGGACGGCTTTCTTTTCCGGCACATCCATCCAGGCGTGCCTACGGGAAAAACGCTGGTACAACTGGTGGATCCGGGTGAGTGGCTGCGCATCGACATTTTCCGGGCATCCGGAGCCACACTGGCGCGTAGCCTGCAGACGGATTTCCCCTTTGCCTCGCTGGCACTTTTGGCCCTGGAGGATCTCGCCGCCCGGGAAGCCTCATTGCTGATGAATCTGGCAGATGGCGCGCCCGTCCCTCGCAAGCACGCGCAGGATTTCCACCGTCTCGTGCATGCGGCCACCGCGGTCGACCGCCGCCGGATCGAGGCCGCATGGGCCGATCACCGCAAGGGCCACCATCCCGCGACGTTTCCAGAGGCCGCGGCGCGCATCGCCGAGCTTACGCAATCGCGCCCCAATCCGCTCGTGATGCCGGACTATTCGCACGATCCGGATGCCGCCTGTCCGAAGTGCCGGGAGACGGGCGCCTTCCGCATCGCTCCACCCCGCACAGTCCTATCGATTCTGGGCTATTGCTGAGGAGGGCGGTGGGACAGGCTCTTAGCCGGTCGGCGCGGGCTTCAGCGGGCGGTGGGACAGGCTTTAGCCGGTCGGCGCGGGCTTTAGCGGGCGGTGGGACAGGCTTTAGCCGGTCGGCGCGGGCTTTAGCGGGCGGTGGGACAGGCTTTAGCCGGTCGGCGCGGGCTTTAGCCCCGCAATCGGCACCCGAATGAAGCTGGGCTTGTAGTCGTTCGCACAAATCAAGTCCGCCGAATCGACCGCATTCACGTTGTACGACACCAATATCCCATCGCTCGAAGCAAACTCCGGATGCGCCTTCGGATCGTACGTGTACAACGTCCCCACCGAGCAGCCGGGCGCCCCGGTTTCAGGCGTCGTATACACCACCGTTCGATCCGTCCACGGACCTTGCGGCGCGCAAGAGTAGTAAGTCGTCACATACTTCCAACCTGGGTATGGCGGGTTTTCGGGATCCATCCCCGTCATCAAATAGAACGGGCCCGTTGCGGCGTTCAGCCGGTGTACGCTGTATTCGTCGGTGATGGCGGGCACGCCGGCCATCGGCGTGGCGTTGGATTGCCCGGACACCCAAGCAAGGCTATTCGCATTCCAATACTGCCACTGGCTGGGATCGGTGATGGCGCTCAGCTCCGAAAAGCGCGCCACGTACGGCAGTTTGTTGGCCGTCCCGGGGTCCTTGATGCCGTACAGAAAGAAGTACGCGCCTTCCTTGAAAATGCGTGTGCCCCACTCGATGGTCAAATCCGGCAGCGCGATCGGCTGAATGCTCTCCAGCTTCATGCCGGGATACGACACCGTAGCTACCGAGTTCCCCACGAACTGGAACACACCGGTCCATTCCAGCAGGAGAACCTTGATGGCGTAAACGCCGGGAGACGTTTCAATCACGATGCCGTCTCCGGGCCAAAACCAATCCGCCGGATTCGATGGCGCGAAATAGGAGCTGGTCTTGGGCGGATAACCAACCGTAGTCAGCGTATTCGTAGCCTGGTCCTGAATTGTAAGGGAATTGTGCGCCTGAAAAACGGCGTTCGAGCGCAGCCGCGTCTCGGGATTGACCGTGCCGATGAACGAATCCGACCAGATCCAAAGGTCCTGGCCATCC
Organism: Bryobacteraceae bacterium; assembly: GCA_050008575.1. Classification (GTDB taxonomy): domain Bacteria; phylum Acidobacteriota; class Terriglobia; order Bryobacterales; family Bryobacteraceae; genus Bog-159. The sequence continues at coordinate 5,188 of JBEKMJ010000092.1, read as the reverse complement.
GGCAGGAGCACCGAATACGTGCCGTCCGCGCCGGTCCATCCCGGCCCATTTTGCATAAAAAATGTGTCGAACGTGGTGTCTGGCGTTCCAGCGCCAGGCGCGGGCGGCAGTGTGCACTGCGCATACAGCGCCGCCAGCGTCAGGGGAAAGATCGAAACGAATCTGCAAAGCAAATCGGGCATCTCCGAACCAATATACCCGCTCGACGGTTCGGCCGGCACGTTGGGCACTCTGCTTTCTCGCCTATACTGGTTGCATGCCCCGAAATAGCAGGAAAATCGCCATGTACGCGAGAGTCTGGTTGCCGCTGCTCGCGGCGGCCGTCGCGTCCGGCCAGACAATTAATACCTTTGCGGGAAACGGCACGGCAGGATATTCCGGCGACGGAGGACCGGCCATAAAAGCAGAGATCAACCGCGTGGTGGGACTGGCCACGGACGCAGCCGGGAACATCTATCTGGCCGACCAGAACAACAATGTGGTCCGCAAGGTGGACACCAACGGCGTGATCACGACATTCGCCGGAACAGGCGCCGCCGGATACGCCGGCGATGGCGGACCCGCCGCGCAGGCCCAACTCAACGCGCCGCTGGGAGTCTGCGTGGCTCCCTCTGGCGCCATCTATGTGAACGACTACGGCAATCTACGGGTGCGCGAAATCTCGACCTCCGGGACCATTACCACGGTGGCCGGGAACGGATCGACAGGGAATAGCGGGGATGGCGGCCCGGCCTTGGCCGCGACATTTACGATTCCAATTCGGTGCGCCGTGGATGCGAGCGGCAACTTGTTCATCGTGGACCAGGGCGCGTTTCGCGTTCGCAAAGTGGATACCAACGGCATCATCACGGCCTATGCGGGCACCGGCGCGCAGGGTTTTTCCGGGGATGGCGGACCGGCCACCGAGGCGGAGTTCAACAACCCGACCTGGGTCACCGAGGATGCCTCTAGCAACCTCTATGTTTCGGACCAATTCAACCACCGCGTCCGGCGCGTCGATGCCGGCAGCGGAATTATTACGACGGTCGCCGGAAACGGAATCGGTGCGTTTAGCGGCGATGGAGGACCGGCCACCGCCGCCAGTCTGGACTACCCGGGTGGGACTGTGGTGGACTCGACCGGCGCGCTGTTTATCGTGGACGGCGGGAACAACAGGGTCCGCGAGGTGAACGGAGGAATCATTAACACCGTGGCGGGAACCGCGACAGCCGGCTATACGGGCGATGGCGGCCCGCCGCTGCAGGCGGAACTCGACAGCCCGTTTCCCATCACGCTGGACAAAGCGGGGAATCTGTATGTGGGCGATGGCGATTATCCCAGCGACACGACGGACAACCGCGTGCGCGAGATTTCCGGCGTGGCTGCGCCGCTCGGGCCCAGCATCGTTTCAGTGGTCAGCGGCGCCAGCTTTCTGCCCGGCATCGTGCCCAACTCCTGGGTCTCTGTATTTGGAACCAATCTCTCGACTGTGACCGACTTTTGGACCATTGTCGGCGGCCAGTTTCCTACCGAGTTGGATGGCGTCAGCGTATCGGTCAACGGCCAGGCCGCCTACGTTGAGTTCGTCAGTTCCGGCCAGATCAACGTGCTGGCCCCCAATGTCGGCGCAGGCCCAATGCAGGTTACCGTCACGAACGGACTCGGCACAACTCCGGCGGTCGCCGCCACTTCCGCCATCGATGGGCCCGCGTTCTTCCTGTGGGACAATCAGTACGCAGTCGCCACATATACCGACTACACTTATGCCGTGAAGAATGGCGCTATCGCAGGCCTTACCACGGTTCCGGCCAAGCCCGGAGACGTCTTGATCCTTTGGGGCACGGGATTCGGGCCCACTACTCCCGCCGCGACGCCCGGCCAGGAGGTGCCATCAACGGCGACTTATTCGACCTCAGACCCAGTAACTGTAACGGTTGGCGGGATTTCTGCCACGGTTTATGGTGCGGCACTGGCGCCCGGATTTGCGGGGCTCTACCAGGTCGCCATCCAGGTGCCCACATCGGCCGCCGCTGGAGATCAACCCATCGTGGCCACGGTCGGCGGCGTTTCGTCGCCCTCCACTACGCTGCTCACCGTGCAGTAGCGATTCAAGCTTCTCAATGCTGAAATTCCCGAGGTGCTGAAGGCGCTTAGCAGGCTGCGGAAGGGGGGTCCGCCGGACCGCTCCCTCACGGTCGCGGCTCGGTAAGCTGCCGCAAACACGTGCGCACGATTCTGAGCCGCGCGCGTTAGCAAGCGGTCCTTGACATCTTTCCGCAGCCTGTTAGGCAAGATGGGTGGGCCCTGAAGAACCGGAAGGCAGCCATCGCCAGGCGGGCTCAAAATGAGCAGATATTTGGTTCTTTTCGAAAAATCGAAGACCGGCTACGGAGCGTACGCTCCCGACCTCCCAGGCTGTGCGGCCACGGGCCGTACGCTCCAGGAAACCAAGGACCGTATGACGAAAGCCGTCGAAATGCACTTGTCTGCCATGCGTGAGGATGGAGACGAGATCCCCGAACCCTCGCACTTCGAACCGGTGGACGTGGCCTGAATTTGAGATGCTGGGGCCAACGACCGGACGCTGCGCCCGCCGAATTCCCTGCGCGCCGCGGAAGGTGCTGCCAGGCATCAAAATTCGCGCCCGACCTGGCATACCGGGGCCGCGGTCGCCACGAACGGCGCTCGAACGCTCCCAAGCGGCCCGAAAACAGTTTCGCCGCCGCGATCGGACGCACTGGTATTCGCACCGTCAGATAAGTTCCAGCCGAAGTTGACGGCCGATTGCCACAGCCGCTCGTTGAAGGCCTTTACAAGCCCGGGCCGGATCGGTTCCGCGAAACGCCGGTCAAGTCGCTTGCGAAAGCGGCGGCCCTTGCCAATATGTGCCATTTTCGGCACAATAAAGGTCGATCGACCGCTCCAACAAGCTCCCGGCGTTCTTCTACGAATCCGCCCGCGGCAAGCGGCCCGTACGGGAAGCCATCAAGCAGATCCTCGCCGATCAGATCAAAGCCGCCATGGAGAAGGATCGCCTCACCAAGGCGGCGATGGCCGTCCGTATGCAAACCAGCCGGAGGGCACTCGATCGTTTGCTCGATCCTACCAACACGAGTGTTACATTGCACACTCCGTCTCCGAGCATTCTCCGGGTGGCGTATTCCGCCCGAAGCGAACGCATCGGCAGACACTTTGCGACTGATCGTTACCTATCTCCCGGAGGAACGGTCGATGCGGCCGTTCCTCCCCGGCTCGCCTGCACTCCGCCCGGAATCGCGTTGACGACTGTCGGTTGCTGAGAGAGATGGATGTAGTGGTGCGCGCCTGGCACTGGCGCGTCACCTTCGCAATGGCGAAAAAGCTGCCGTCGCTCGCCGCTGGGACTGCTGCCATTTTAGTGCGCCGCATCGCGGAGGCCCGGAACGGGCCGCGCCAAATATATTGAACAACGAGAAGGTGTTTACCGTCTTTTTAAGCCGATCTGGTCTCCAGATCCACCTTTCTTCCTCGCATCCGGTGCGTCTTATCGGCGGTGGGGGATGGGTTGGCTGGCCTACTTGTACGAGCCGCTGGCATAACCGCATTGCTGGCTAAATCGTGAGTTTCGCCGTTGTCGCCGGTTATCAAATACGCTGTCGCTCCTGGTGTTTGGTGTGAGCGAGCAGCGCTGGACGGAGTAGGCAAAGGCAGCAGGGCAATGAGGCACACATAAAAAGGAGACTTTCCAATGAAACACAACACCATGTTGACCGTCGCGTCTCTGCTCTCGATCCTCTTCCTGACGTTTCACATTACGGACGACATCGTTCGTGGGATATCAAAGGCCGAGAGCTCAAACACTGCGCTGGTGATCCTCGCGGTCCTCCTCTACGGGACACTCGTGCTCCCCGAACGGCGATCGGGGCACGTCATCATGCTGCTCATCGGATTGCTCGCAGCAGCCATGCCCGTGATGCACATGAGGGGGGCACATTACGGCGAGATAGCCAAATCCCCCGGCGGCTTTTTCTTCGTCTGGACACTCTGGGCGCTGGGCGGGCTGGGGGGCTTCACCTTGATCCTCGCGGCGCGCGGACTGTGGGATCTACGACGAAGCCGGCCGCAGTAGCCCAGGGCAACGGACGGTGGCGATGCTCGCCCGTTGGGTGTCGTAAAAGTAACGATCAACGGCGCAGCGTTTACCGACCTGAGAGAAGTGCTCGGAGCGGATTGTCGTTTTAAACCGGCCTAAATCCGACGGTGCGAGAGGGCGAGCAGCGCACGGTCGCGTCTCCCGTTCATCCGTTCCTTGTCTGGGGCCTGCCAGAGTGCGTTCCCCTGGTCGGCCGTCAGCCAGTTGCCTAACTTGACGCCAAGTTTCTTTACGCCTTTGACGCGCCTACTAATCCCCGCTGCCAAATCGGCGCTGAGGAGGCCAGACTCTGATGCCTCGTATGCCAAGCGACGAACCGCTCCGAGCCGGAGGTTGGCCGTACCCGGGGCCAGATGGCGGGACTCGAGATGCATGCGATAGCGAATGACCACAGTCTTGCTGAAGGACAACCGTGGCTCTGAGCGGTACCAGTCCACGAATTCGTCGATGGCATGGCGATAGCCACGCTGGGTATCCGGGCAGGAAAGGCTATTAAGAACGGAGGACTTCGCGACTTCTAGATCCGGTAGTCGCAGGACCGCTTTTGCGGCGCGTCGTTTTCCTTTGCGAGTTAGGTTCCCCTCCATCTCCTGTGGCCTCCAACGCCACAGGTTCATCCTGCAACGGTCAACTGTTCTCCGGTCAAAATCACTTTGCGCTTGAGCCATTTCCTCGCGATTCGCAGGTCCGGCCCGTGATAGACTTGGCTATGGGATGATGTCGGCGCCGCACAAGCCGCTTTCGGCCCTTCTCTCGCAAATTCTGGTCGCCTACAGTGTGGAGCTCGATTGCGAATTCGAGCGCCGCATGCTGCAAACGCAGAGCCGTAGCGCGCGCCTCTCTCTGGTCATTTGGCTTAATCTGCTGCAGTTTTTGGCCGATGGACCAGTTTCGGTTCGAACGCTCGCTTCGCGCGCGCTCACAGCCGAGGCTGGCATCACAGCCGGGCTTGGTTGCCTCGAACGATGGGGCGTCGTTGCGCTGCAGCCCGGAAAGCGCGCCGGTTTCGGTAGCGGCCGAGGCATCCGCGCCGATTGGCCGGTTCGGCTCACGGCCAGCGGTGAAACAGCCGTCAGA
>JBEKMJ010000091.1:0-34202 GCA_050008575.1 Bryobacteraceae bacterium | reverse complement strand
GCTTGCCGAATCCAATTCCATCATCGCAAACCTGTCAAGTGGAGCCCGGTTTCTGGCGCCAGAGAGGTTCCCGAAGGGACCGCCAGTGCTCTTGCCGACACAGGCGAGCGCAGCTCGCCTTCACGGGCTTTAGCCCCGCGGCGGCGCATGGCGCCGCGCCACTGCCCCACCAAAAGGCCAATCTCCAGCGCGGGGCTGGCGATCAGAAGATGAACTTCATCGCCAACTGCACCAGCCGCGGCGCGGCGGCGCTGGTGATCTGGCCGAAATTCGAGCTGCCGATATTCCCGTTCACCGCCGCCGCCCCGACGAACTGCGCGTGATTCCATACGTTGAACGCCTCCACGCGAAGCTGCAGCGTGCGCGATTCGGCCAGGCGTATATCTTTCGCCAACGCCATGTCGAAGTTCGCGATGCCGGGGCCGTAAAAGAACCGCCGCGCGGCCGTCCCCATCTGGCCCAGCGCGGGGAGACTGAACAGCGCGGTATTGAACGCCGCCTCCCCATTGCGCGGATTGCGGTTCAAGTCGAGTTGGCCGGGAGTGTAATTCGGCGTATCCACGCCATTGTTATTGATCCCGTTCGGAATGGTTCCCAGCAGCGACGTATCGTCGTTGTTGAATAGCGTGACCGGAAAACCGGCGCTGAACCGGGTGATGCCGGAAACCTCCCAACCTCCCAGGAAAGGGATCGCATACCGGTAGCTGGCGACGAAATTGTGCGTCATGTCGAACGCGGACGGTGCGCGGTCGAGCGACGGGTTCAGCGGATTCACAGCCTCGGCCAGGCTCGACGACTGGTCAATCGACTTACTGTAAGTGTATCCGGCGAGCAGTTCCAGCGGACCCGCATTGTGCCGCACCGTGACCTCCAGCGCGTTGTAGTTCGAATTGCCGATAGTCTTCTGATAGCTGACGCCGCCGAAGGCCGCCGGGAACGGTCCACGCGTGCCTTGGATCGTCTCTCCGGACGCGGCCGTATAAACGCCGCTCTCGCCGAATGGTCCGCAGGTGGCCGTTCCGGGCCTCACTTCGTCTGGCTGGCTCAGGCTCAGGCACAATGCGGCGTTACCCGGATTGGCTTCCTCAACCACCAACAAACGATGCGCCTGCGCGCCCACGTAGCCCACCCGCAGCAACGTGTTCGCCGCGAACTGACGCTCCAGCGATAACGTGAAGTTTTCGGCGTACGGCGGAACGTTCTGGCGATCGAACGACGGGATACCGGTCAGCGGCATATACATGGACCAATCGACGGCGCTGTCGGGGTTTTGCGCGGAAGCTCCGAACGCCGGAAACGGCAGCGGAAATCGTTGGCCGTTATTCCCGCCGGTGGCCGCGGTGATGAACGGGGTCTGAAACAGGGGCGGCGCGGGGCTGGTGTAGCTATAACCGTATGGCGGATTCGCGCTCATGATGCCCGCGGATAGTCCTTCGAACGCCGTATAGAACATCCCGTAGCCCGCACGCACGGTGGTTTTCGCCCCGGGCGACCAAGCCAGGCCGATGCGCGGCGCCAGATTTCCATAGCGTGTGGGCGCCAGCGTGGAAGGAATGCCGGGATCGCCGGGAAACACCAGCCCCGTGGGCGCACCCGGATACACCACCGACTGCTCGCCCAATACCAGCGTTTGAAGCTGGTTGTACTTTTCGCGCCACGGTGGAATCACGTCCCAACGGACGCCGTAATTCAAAGTCAGATTGGGCCGCACGCGCCAGCTATCCTGGCCGTACGCGCCGATGTAATGGGTCCGGTTGTAAAAGCTCTGCGAATCGGCCTGTGTGTAGCTGCTGGGAATGCCCAGCAGGAAATCGGCGAAATCGACACCGGTTTCCGATCCCAGAAAATCGAACGATCCGTTGGATTGTGCGTCGGGATGGGTGTTCACCTGGTCGTAATGCACGGCCGCGCCGAATTTGAAGCTGTGCCGGCCGGCCACGCGCGCCCAATCGTCGGACACTTGGAAGGTGTTGTTCACCTGCGTCAGCCCGGTGGTGTCCACGCCCATGGTGAAATCGTTGAACGACACGTTGGCGACGCCTTCGATCGACGGCACCAGCGGCACGATTCCCGGCGTGCCCGCGCCTTCCACAAATCCTTGCGCGCGCAGGCTGGGCCCCACGCCGCCCTCGGGCTGGCCGGCGATGTTCGCATTGCGCATGAAGCTCAGGTGCAATTCATTCACGGTGTTGGCGCCGAATGTCTTCGTCGCCGAAAGGCTGGCGAGTTGGGCCAAACCGGAATTCAGGGCATTGAAACCGGGCACGCTGGCCCCGCCCTGCGCCGTGGGATACGGGTTGTTCAGCGCGTAGCCGTCGACGAAGTAATATGCCGACAACATCCCCCAGCGGGAGTTCCCATCCACGCGCAGAGCGCCTTTATTGTCTCCCAGCGTCTCGTCACTCGCTGCGGTGGAGAATTGATTCGGGCCGGCGTTGGGCAGCGGTATGTATGGCAGCAGACTTTGCGCGGGCGCGGACCAGGCCCGCCGCGGAATCACCGCGCCCGGAAATACGCATTGCGACGGATTCACACAGCCAGCCGTGTAGTAAGGCTCGTTCGGCGACACGGCATAACCCAGTCTTTGCGAAAGCAGGCCCGCCCAGTAGGCCCCGTTGACGGCGCCGGTCATTTGGCGCGCGAGATCCTGCAAATCGCCGGTGCGGTCGTCGAGCGAGGGCACCCGGATCAGTCCCGTGTCCACGCCTTCCGTCATGCGCGTGCCCTGATAATCGGCGAAGAAAAACATTTGGTCGCGCCGGATTGGACCGCCCAAAGTCGCGCCGAACTGGTTCTGATCGAAACGCGCGCGGTCCGCTGAGAAGAAGTTGCGCGCATCGAGCGCCGTATTGCGCAGGAATTCGAACGCGTCGCCGTGAAAATCGTTGGCGCCGGACTTGGTCACCACCTGGATCTGCCCGCCGCTGTAATTGCCGTACTCGGCGTTGAAATTGTTGGTGAGCACGCGCAGTTCGGCGATCGAATCCAGGTTCGGCACCACCGCCGTTCCCATGTTGACGGTCTCCTCCACGTCGCTGCCGTTCACCACGAAGCCGTTGGCCGTTTCACGTTGGCCGCTCACCGACATATTCCCCGGATTCAGGCCGCCGGATGGCGGTGTGCTGGTGACGCCGGCCATCAGCACGGCATTCGGCTGCTGCGAACTGGATGGAATCACGCCCGGCTGCAGGGCCAGCAGGTCCGTGAAACTGCGTCCGTTGAGCGGCACGGATCGGGTGGTTGCGCCGGAGAGCGTCTCGCCGGATTGCGTGCTGGAAGGATCGGGCGCGATGCTGTCGGTGCGCACGGTGAGGGCCTCGTTCCGGAGTTCCAGTTCGAGGGTGATGTCGAGGTTCAAGACGGCGCCGGCCAGTTCCAGTCCGGATCGCTCGAAGGGCTGGAAGCTCGCTTGCTCGATCAGGATGCCATACCGCCCCGCCGGGAGTCCGGCGAAGGTGTACGACCCGTCGCTGGCGGTGATGGCGGTCCGCTCGGTTCCGGTGGCGCTGTTGCGGAGCGTGACGGTAACGGCGGGCATGGCGGCGCCGCTCGGGTCCATGATTTTTCCGGTCAAATTTGCGTCATTGGCCCCAGCCGCGGCGCAGCAGGCCAGTATCGCGATGAGGATGGGTTGCGGGGGGCGGATATACATGGGCGGTCGCTGGAGTCTCTTGCAACTGAGTTGCAATTCGCAATTGGGCCGCAAATGGCCTTTGCAGCTATAGTTATCCATTCTAGCAAATGAGTTGCACGATCAGTGCTGGGCGAATCGCCCCAGCTTTGGGTCCCGTGGCGCACGCCCGCGGCGTAGGGCGGCGCCATGCGCCGCCGTGGGGCTTAGGCCCCGCCGAGGCGAGCTATGCTCGCTCCCAAGAGCGGGCCTGCGAGGCCCGCGCAGGCTGCGAGCCTGCCCCACTACGGCGGAAGAGGCGAGCTATGCTCGCCCAACACAGGCTGAAGCCTGCGCCACCAGCGGCTGGGCACAATTGCCCGCCCCCCAATTTTGTGCAGCCGGCCGGGGTAACCAAATTGCTCTTCAGGAGTATAAAGATAAGGAGCCACCCATGCGTGCCACCCCCGGTCTGTCCATCCTCGACAGCGTCCTGCAGGACCTGCGCTACACCTTCCGAACCTTGCGCCGGGACTCCGGATTCGCCGCCTTCGCCGTCCTGATCGTGGGACTCGGCATCGGCGCCAGCGCCACGGTATTCAGCGTGGTCGACGCCCTGCTCCTCCGCCCGCTCCCGTTTCGCGATCCGGAACGGCTGGTCTGGATCGCCAACCACGATACCGGCGGCCTCTCCGGCCAAACCACCCAGGTCGGCCATCTGCTGGACCTCCGCGAACATAACCGGTCGTTTGCCGATCTGGCCGGATACTTCGCTTTCTACGGCGTCGGCGACAATTTGCTGAGCGGCCACGGCGAGCCGGAGCGTCTCAGCGGCGTGCCGGTGTCGGAGAATTTCTTCCAGTTGCTCGGAATTCAACCGCAGCTCGGCCGGCTGTTTACCCCCGCGGAATGCAAATGGAACGGTCCCAAGGCCGTGCTGCTGAGCCACGGGCTGTGGATCCGCAGGTTCGGTTCGGATCCCGGAATCGTGGGCAGCACACTCACCATCAACGACGCGCCGGTCACCGTCGCCGGTGTGTTGCCAGCCTCGTTTGACCTCGCCTCGGTATTCGCGCCCGGCAGCCAATTCGATCTGTATTTTCCGTTCCCGCTCAGCAGCGAGACCAACCGGTGGGGAAACACCATGGCGATCGTCGGCCGGTTGAAACCCGGCGTCGGCGTCGGCGTCGCGCAGGCGGAATTGAAGATCCTGGCCGCGCAGATCGCGCGCGCGCATCCGGAACGCAACGATTTTGAAGGGCACCTAACCACGCTGGCGGAACACGTGAGCGGCCGGATCCGTCCGGCCCTGCTGGTGCTGGTCTTCGCGGTCGGCGTGGTGATGCTGATCGTATGCGCGAATCTTTCCAACCTGCTGCTGGCGCGGACCGCCACGCGGCAGAAAGAGATCGCCATCCGCGCGGCGTTGGGGGCCGCACGGTCGCGGCTCATCCGCCAGATGGTGACTGAGAGTGTGGCCCTGTCGTGCTGCGGCGCGCTGTTGGGCGTCCTCCTGGCCGCTGGCGGAACCCATATTCTGGCGCACCTTGAGGCGCTGAGCATCCCGCTGCTGGTGAATGTGCACACGGACTTCGCCGTGCTGGCCTTCTGTCTGATGGCGGCCGTTCTGACCGGCCTGGTCTTTGGTCTGGCGCCCGCTCTGCATGTCCCGGCCAACGCTCTCGACGATGCACTCAAAGACACGGCGCGCGGGTCCACGGCGGGCAGGAGCCGCAACTGGATTCGCGGCGTTCTGGTAGTCTCGGAGATCGCATTTGCCTGCGTACTGCTGGTGAGCGCGGGGCTGCTGGTGCGGAGTTTCCTGCGCGTGCTCGAAGTGAATCTCGGGTTCCAGCCAGAGCACGCCGCCACAGTCCGCGTGGATCCCGATGCGCGTTACGCTACCGACGCGCTGCCGGCATACTTCGCCGAAGTCCTGCGCCGTATTCGAGACATACCGGGGATCCAAGCCGCCGGTTTAACCGACGCGCTCCCCCTGGGCCGCAATCGCGCCTGGGGATCGCCCGCGAAGGGGCAGGTATACCCGCCTGGAAAATTTCCTGATGCCTTTGTGCGGGTGGTCAGCGACGGCTACTTCAAAGCCATGGGCATCGCCTTGGTCGCCGGGCGCGATATCTCGGAAAGGGACGGTCCTTCGACTGAGCCTATCATCGCCATCAACGAAACCATGGCGCGGACGCTGTGGCCGAGCCGGAATGCGGTCGGCGAGGTCGTGTTCGCTTGCGGCGAGCGGCGTGTCGTGGGTGTGGTTGGCGACGTGCGGCACCTGGCGCTCGAACAGGACTCGGGTATGGAGATGTATCTGCCCATCCGGCAATGCCGCGATTTCTCTTCCGTGGATCTGGTGGTGCGCAGCAACCTGCCTCCCGCGGAGCTCGCCCTAAACGTGCGGGCGGCCCTCAAACCCATCGTTCCGAACCTCCCTGGAAAAAGCTTCCGAAACCTGCAGCAATTGGTGGATAAAGCCGTCTCGCCCAGGCGTTTCGTGGTCCTGCTGCTCAGCGGGTTCGCGCTGTTCGCGCTGCTGCTGGCGTCGCTGGGAATTTACGGCGTGGTCTCCTACGGAGTGAACCAGCGCACGCAGGAAATCGGCATTCGCATGGCGCTGGGCGCTTCCGCGTCGAGGCTGCAGGCCGGGATTATCGGGCAAACGCTGGGGCTCGCGGCGGTGGGCATGCTGCTGGGCGCCGTGGCGTCTCTGCTGTTGGCGCGCGCGCTCGGCGGACTGCTCTTCGGCGTGACCGCACGCGACCCGCTGACATTTCTGGCCATGCCTGCCGTGCTTACGGTAGTGGCGGCGATCGCCGGCTATCTTCCCGCGCGCCGCGCTTCGCGGATCGACCCTGCGATCGCGCTGCGCGCGAGCTAATTGCCCGTGGGGCGGCGCCATGCGCCGCCGTGGGGGTTTTCAGTCGGCTAAGCTTCGCTCGCCGCTGTAGTTTCTACATTTGCTGGAGCTGGAATTGAAGAGCGGGCCTGCGAGGCCCGCGCAGGCTGCGAGCCTGCCCCACTACGCGATCTTGGCAAGTCTTTTATACGCCCGAATGGCCGTGTTTTGAAATTCCCACGCGGGTTGCCCGGTGGGCGGCGCGCCGATCCACTCCAGTTGCCAGGCGAATCCTTTCAACAGTGGCCGGGCGACGATGCGCAAGGCTTGCCCGGCGAACTCGGGATGCTGTTGGGCGGCTTCGGCGAGGGCCAGGCCGTTCAGCTCAGGGTCGATCTCGATCGGCTGCATCCGACCATCATAAGTCAGGAATGCAGCCCGGCGGCGGGGCCGCAGCCGCGCGCGGCTGCAAGCCCGTTCCCCATTTCGGCCGTGAGCAGGCGATCGATTTCGCGCGATATCTCGGCGGGCGTGCCGGTGGCATCCACGCGCCAGCATCCGCCGTTGCGGTAGTAAGCGATCACCGGGCTGGTGGCGTCGTGGTAAGCCTTCAGGCGCGCCAGGATCACTTCCTCGGTGTCGTCCTCGCGGCGGATCAGCGGCGATTGATCGTCGTCGCAGATTTCGCCAACCTGGGGCGGCTGCGAGAGCATGTTGTAGATCCGTCCGCAGCGGCCGCATTGGCGCCGCGCGGCGATGCGCGAGACCAGCACTTGCGCGGGCACGTCCAGATGAATGGCGATGGGCTTGGACAGGCCCAGTTTCCGCACCAGGCCGTCCAAGAAGCTGGCCTGTTCCAGTGTGCGCGGGTAGCCATCCAACAGGAATCCCGAGGCGCAGTCCGGCTGCCGGATGCGGGCAGCCACGATGCGGTCGACAATATCGTCGCCCACCAAGCCTCCGGATTTCAATATGGAGCAGGCCAGCCGGCCCAGCTCGGTACCGGCTTTGCACTCGGCGCGGAACATGTCGCCGGTGGAAATGGCGGGGATATGCAGGCGGTGCGCTAGAGACGCTGCTTGCGTGCCTTTGCCGCAGCCGGGCGGTCCGAATAACAGGACGATCACGGTGACCTCCGCGACCTGAAAACAAGATTTACAGGTCCGTTAGTATTATACCTTCAGGCGAGAGGCGAATGCGCGCCCCCCTCCACTCCACCGTGTCGCCCCAGATGCCGCACACCCAGATGGCGAAGCCCCAGAGGTCGCGCCAGGGGATCCACCAGGCGCGGCGCAGCGCAGCGGGATCGCGTAGCACGCCCCAGCCTACCCAGATTCCGGCGAGCATCCGAATAGCGAGCGCCGCCACACCCACCGGCCATGCCCCCGCGCAGACGGCCACCAGCGACCAGAATGTGGCGTGCGTCACCAGGTAACCGTAATACCCGCCCGGGCGCGATACCCGGATGCCGCGCGACCAGCGCAGTTGATGACGCCAGACTTCGCCCCACGTGGCGCCGCCCAGGTGCGTTTCGACCACGGCCGGCGCGAAGACCACCCGCAGCCCTAGGCCGCGTATATTTCGTCCAAGTTGGTAATCGTCGGCTAGATAATCCCCGATGGCCGCGAATCCGCCGATGCGGCGCAGGTCTTCGGCGCGCAGCAGCATGGTGGAACCCAGCGCGAATTCCACTGAGCCGAGCATGCGCGCCACCAGCACGCTGGGGGCGAATTCCGTGGCTACGCCCAAAGCTTCCCAACGGCCAGGCATGTTTTCGGACTGCGCGCGATAAAGGCACGTCACCAGCCCGGCATGCGGCTGGCCGAGTAGCGGGGTTACCTGGCGAAGGTAGTCCGGCTCGACCTTTATATCGCTGTCGTTGATCAGCAGCAGCGGGTAGCGGGCTTGCGCGGCCAGGTCGGCCAACACGCCGACTTTGGCGTTGGGCATTTTAGTGGAGGTTACGATGAGGCGCATGTTGCGCGCCGGGAATTCCGCGATAAGACGCCGGATATCGTCGGCGGCTGGGTCGTTGGGGCGGCTGATGCCGAACAGGATTTCGTATTGCGGATAGTCTTGCAACGCGTGCGAGCGGATGGCTTCGTAGAAATGCGGGTCGCGGCCATGCACGGGCTTCAGTATGGAAACCGAGGTGGTGGGGCAGGCGGTTTCGCCAACCTTTTTCACGGTTGACTTTCCCCACCGGATAGCCGCCACGATCGCGAGCAGCCAATAGGCGGCCGACGCCAGCGCGGGAAGAGCCAGCCAGATCACCGCGCCAGCAGCGCCACACCGCAGGCCACCAGCGATGCGCCTGCCCAGCGCCCCAAGGTCACAGGCTCTTTCAACAAGTACTTGGCCAGCACGGTCTCGAGCCCGTAGCTCGTGGCCGTGGCCGGTACGGCGAAACTGAGGTCCGCAACCGAGAGCAGCGCGATGAACGCGAAAAAGGAGATGGTCATGGCGGCGACCGAAGCCACCACAAGCTTATTGCGGGCCAACAGGGCCAGCACCCGCCCGAGTGCGCCGGGACGGAAATCGCGGATTTCACCGTGCTTCTTCATCGCCGCGGCTTGCAGCACGTCGGAGATGGTGGTGGCCGCCGCAATCACGGCTACGAGCAGCCATTTCATGGTCGCGCTCCGCGGGAGGGCGGGCAATTCTGCCCGCAGCCGGCTTTCAGCCGGCCTAGGCCGCCTAAAAGGCGGCCGCGGCCAAGATCGGCCGCCCCACACATCCGCGCCAGCCACTTCACAATCGCGCTCCGGCGCGGTGCGGGGCCGTGCGCGCCACCAGGGCCACACCGCTCATGATCAACAGGATGCCGGCCCAGCGCCACCCCGAGATCTCTTCGTGCAGGAACAATCTGCCCGCCAAAGCCGACAGCACGTAGCCGATGGAAGTTACCGGCAGCACATAACTCAGATCCGCCCAACTTAACAATGTCATGTGAGAGAAAAGCCAGAGTATCAGGAGTGAAATCCCCAGAACCACCCATGGATTGAACACGGCGCGCATGTATGGCAGCGGCGAAAACGTGACCAGACGCCCAACCTGGCGCATGCCCCAACTCAAGGAAAAATTCCCGCACACGCTACTCAGGACTACTAATAAGGTGAAAAATCTGGTCTTCTGACGCACGTGGCGCACGCATTCCTGCGTGCCGTGTCCCCCCTCACGGGAACACATGCCTTGTGCCTGTTCGGCCGGGTTAGTCACCAGAGCTAGCCGCCGCGAGAGCCTTGCGTTCGGAAGCCACAAACTTCTTACGCTTGGAACGCAGCGCCATGTACTCGCGGGCCTCCTTCGACAGGCGCTTGCGCTCGGCCGAATCGAAGATAGCCTTGCGCACCACGCGCCACACCACCCGCGGACGGAAATAATACTCGCCGTAGAATCGCTCCACCCATTCCACCAATTCGCCGCGCTCCAGTCCTGGATAAATGATATTCGGAAGCTGGTGGCCACCCTCGTCGGTCATGGCGTCGATGGTGATCAGATCGTTTTTCTTGACGTAATCGTAGAATTCCGTGCCGGGAAATGGATGCGCGAGGGAAACCTGGATCGTCTCCGTATCCAGCCGCTTGGCGAAGTCGATGGTCTTGCGGATGCTCTCGCGCGTTTCACCAGGCAACCCGATGATGAAATCGCCATGTACGATCAACCCCAGCTTCTTGCAATTCTCCGTGAACCGCAAGGCCATATCGATGGTGGCGCCCTTCTTGATATTCTTCAGGATTTGCTGGTCGCCGGATTCGTAGCCTACGATCAGCAGGCGGCAGCCGGAATCCTTCATCGCCTTCAACGTGTCGTAATCGGTGGTCACGCGCGAGGTGCACGACCAGGTGAAATTCACCGGCTTCAGTTTCTTGCACAACTCGATCGTGCGCGCCTTTTGATAATTGAAGGTATCGTCGTCGAAGAATATTTCCTTGACGTACGGAAAGGCCTCCTTGGCGTACGCTACTTCGCGCGCAATATCGTCGGTCGAGCGCAGGCGCCAACGGTGTCCCGAATGCGTCTGCGGCCACAGGCAGAACGTGCACATGGCCGGGCAGCCGCGCGAAGTATAAAGCGAGATGTAAGGATTCAGTAGAAATGGAACGTTGTAGCGTCTGACATCCAGGTCCCGCTTATAGACCTTGGTGACCCATGGCAGCTCATCCAGATTCTCGATGGGCGCGCGCTCCGGATTGTTGACAATGTGGCCGTTCTTGCGGAAGCTGACACCCGGCAGATCCTCCACGGGCGTGCCCTTGGCGTAGTCGGCGATCTGGTAATCGAACTCGCGGCGCACCACGAAATCGATGGCCGGCGAGGTGCGCAGCGATTTCTCCGGCTCCACGGTCACCGGCGGTCCGACGAAGGCGACCTTCAACTTGGGGTTGTTGTCCTTCATCATCTCCGCCATCTTCACGTCGACGTGAAAGCCGGGCGTGGAAGTGAACAGCACCAGCAGCTCAAAGTCGTTGGCCATGGCCACGGTCCGCTCGATGGAGATCTTGTGCGGCGGCGCATCCACCACCTTGCTGTCGGGCAGCATGCCGGCGGGATAGCACAGCCACACGGGATACCAATAGGATTCGATTTCGCGCGTGGCCGGCCAGCGTGAACTTGCGCCGCCGTCGAAGCCTTCAAAAGAAGGAGGATTCAGAAACAGTGTTCGCATGAATGGTTACCCGGCAGACGAGCCGTTATGGAGCTGGCCAACGAAACGTTGCGGAAATCGATCGTAAGCTCCGCCGGACCCACCAGCCGGGTCTCGACCGTACTGTGAATCTGGCGCGGAACCGACACTCCGGCTCGAATCTCAAACTCTTTGACGAATTCGATCTTCTTCAAGAAGAGCGAGGGAATTTTCACCAGGCGCCCGGATTCGCGCACGCATAGAAACGTGGTGGCGTCAATCCAAATCTCGCCTTTGAAAAGTCCGGCCCGGTTGTGCCGCGGCGTGACTTGAAAAACTTCGACGGGCTGGCCGCCGGACTGATAGGGTCCCTTGTACTTGAATTTGTAATTGGCCGGCGTCACCGCCAGAGACGGGGAGCCATCCGCCTGCGCCTCGGCTTCCGCGGAGAGATATCGCGCGATCACGTGGTTCTTGACGGAACTGTCGCCCTCAAACCGCAAGGCTTCGTAGCTGACGCGGCCCCGGCGCGAGATGCGGCGCAGCCCGTGCAGCCGGCCATGCTTCTTGAGTTTGGGCAAGGAAGCCTCAATATCCACTTCCATCGAGGAGCCTTCCAGGGCGCGCTCCTGCTGTCGCGACGTCGCCCAATAATTCTCGACCACGGCATCCGGGCCGGCCCCCGTAGCGGCGCTCAGCGCACCGAGGGACACAGCGAACAAAGAGAGAACCTGCCAGTTAAGATTAGATCGCAAAGTATTTAATCCAGGATAACAGAATGTACCATCGTGTAGATGATCGCCACAACCCGGAGGTTGCGGATTGGTAGGGCAGCGCCATGCGCTGCCGAGTTTTGCTTTTTGGATGGGGCAGGCGTCTACGCCTGCGGCGGGTCTCCAGACCCGCCCCCTTCCCCGCGGCTCGCAGTGGGTCTTCGGGGGGGACGGTGCGCGGGTTCTCCGGAACCCGCTCTCTCCAGAAACCCACCTGCAAACCATTGATTCTGCGAGCGCGGGGCTGAAGCCCCGCGCGGGATAAATCCCGCCCCCCAAATGACTTTGGTTTCTGATCTTGGTGACGGCCCCGGCCGTCCACGCTGGAAGCCGGCTGGCGGCGCATGGCGCCGCCCCACTATAATGGCCAAACTCCGCGGCGAGCGAAGCTCGCCGCGCACTCTCAATACACCTGGAACGGCTTCGGCGCGGTCACCGTCTTCGTCACCGGTCCCGTCGCATAAGTTGCGGTCACGCTGATGCCTACCACTTGCGCCGAGTTGCCGTCGCCGGCCGGATACGGCTTAATCGCCAGCGAGGCCGCATCGCCGCTGGCCGTCTGCGTGGCCGAGTGCGTCACGCCTTCCAGTTTGTAGGTGTAAACGACCTTGTAGCTTTCCACATTCTGGTTCTGCCAGTGTTCACCCTTGGTCTGGTTATAGCCATTGAACATGACATCGATGCCCGCCTGTTCAGAGAATTCGGCCTTGCCAGGAGGCGGCATCTGCGCGCAGGCGACGCAAGCCCCGTCGCGTTGGAACCAGAAGTGGAATGGGTTGCTATCCGCGGCTTGCGCGGCGGGCAGGAATAGCAGTGAACCGGGCAGAAGAATGGCCGCTACGATGCTTCGTTCAGTCCTCATGGTTGCTCCTCACTGCCAGGTGACGCTCGCGCCCTGGAGATAGTGGTAAAAGAGGTAAGCGGCATCCAGACCGCTTGGAGTCGCAATTTTCACCGCACCGCTCACCGGACCCACCATCAAATAGGCTGGCGGAATCAGTGCCGTGCTGGACGTTGTGGATGGCAGAGCCTGCAGCACCCAAGGCAGAATCTGGAACGACGAGAGCCGGGCCGGCGTCACGCATTGCGCCAAAATGCCCGGCGTCGTCGCCGGAGGCGTTATTCCCGATTGGTCCGTGGAAGCGATGGCCACGACCTCGACGAAACCTTCCGGATCGCCGCCGCTCCACGTGATCGTCAGGGGTGTGTTGCGCGGTATGGGACCGCTGGTGATGCTGCCCTGATTGGTCCACTGGAACGAAGCCGCGGCGGTCGATACGGAGATGTCCCCGGAGAAAGCGCCCACGTTCGATCCGCCGGGACCCGTTACGGTGTAATTGCCGGGCAGAATGTCGTACGCAGAGTTGAGGAAGAACGGCGGGAGTCCGCCGCCTATCAGCAGATCGGTGATGGTTTCGCCGCCCACCAGCCCGTTATATCCCTCGCCGTTGGTGTTCTTAGGCACCGGCTGCGTTCCGTTCGGACCTTCTATGCTCAGACTGGCTCCCGCATCCAGCCAAGTGACCGGACCGAAGATGCCCGTGAGCACTGGGTCCGCCGGGACCTCCGGAACCGGAACATAGCCTAAGAACTGGCTGACCGCGCAACTGCCCTGGGAAGGTAAGAGCGTGTACCCAAGCGACGAGTCCAACTGCTGCGTAAAGAGCGTGACAATTTCTCCGTTTACCGTATCGTTGTCCCATGGCAGTTGGCCGGACAAAGGAATCGTCAGGTCCAGATAACTGCTGAGCAGCGCGATGGATCCGACACGTGCAAAGCCATTGCTCGTAATCACCACCTCAAGGTCCCCCATGTCGATGCCGTCGGCGTCCGAACAGGTGCGGCCCTGCGGAGCTACGGACAAAGTGGGGAAATTGCTGACGGTCTGGTTTCCCGGAGGACCCGCATAAACGGCTACATTGACATAGCAACCCTGCGGTTCACCCGGTACCAGGAAGTTAATCTGGTCCTCACCCGTATAACTGGACCGTCCCACATACTGCACCGTAGCCTCTTCAACTCCCACATAGACTTCCACTTGGAAATTGCCGTTGCGAATATCGATCTGGGCTGGGGTCTCGCTGCCCTCCGTGGCCGGATTAGATGCCGGTCCCAGGCCCGTCGCAAACAACGTGACGGTTTGCATCGGTTTCGCCGAGTTAAACAACGTGTTCTGTTCCAGCGAGCCATCGGACGCAACGTTATAAAACGCTCCCGGCCCGGTGCCGCTCCCGTTCAACGAATACACTCCGGGCGAAATGGCAACCACGGTGATGGGAAAGGGTTGGCTGGAAGCGCCGTTATGCGTCACCACCACCACACCGCTGCCTGTGGGAGTGGTAGAGGGTACTACGGCGTCGATCTGCGTGCCGGAAGATCCCCAGGACGGCCCGACGTAGTACATATACGCTGCCGTGGTGGTTCCCCCAACCGTGATCGAGACGGACGTGCCGTCGAGAATGGTCGGCAGCGGATACGTTCCCCATGTGACGACCTCGCTGGAGGACGCTGTGCCCGTCCCCCGAATCACGAAGAATGAACCCTGCGCGATCGCGGAACCTGGCAGCGGAGGGAGAAGATAGCTCGCGGCGTTGGCAACCTCGCTAATGACGGGCTGCGCCTGCGCCGCGCCCGCGAGTAGTTTCAAGCCTAGGACAACTGCGCATGCAATTTTGCCCGTATTGGCCATCACGCACCTGCCTTGTAGTATACACCCCCGCGGTGGGCACGCTGGCAAACGCCCCGCCTCGTGGCGCAGGCACCCTGCCCGGCGGTTGCGCCCGCGGTCCGCGTCACCCTTCACCGTAACCTTTGGCGCTCGCCTCGGTATTTATATCAGGCCGGCCAACCGCACCTGCCGGCCGCCGTCTAACGAACAGTCATGCGTTACGCTATCCGCGCGCTCCGCCGCTCTCCCGGCTTCACGATCGTCGCGCTTCTCACCCTCGCTCTGGGCATTGGAGCTAATACCGCTATTTTCAGTTTTGTGAATGGCGTGCTGCTGAAGCCCCTACCCTACCGCGACCCGCACGGCATCGTGCTGGTCTGGGAAAAACCGCCCGGAGGTTACCGCAACGGCATCTCCACGCTCAATTTCCTCGACTGGAAAAACCAGAATACCGTCTTCGACCACATGGCCGCGCTCAATTACGGCGGCTCCGTCACACTCACCGGCGCCGGCCAGCCCGAGGAGTTGCAAGGCGTGCGCGTCTCCGCCTCTTACTTCGACATCTTCGGCGTCCCCGCCGTGCTCGGCCGCAGCTTCGCCCCCGATGAGGACCAGTTGGGCAAATCCCAAGTCGTCGTACTCAGCCATCGCCTGTGGGAGAACCGCTTCGGCGCAGACCCCGCCATCGTCGGCCGCACTCTTACTCTGAACGGCAAAGCCTGCACCGTGATCGGCGTGATGCCCGCCAACAGCCCCTACGACCGCTCTTTTGCGCAACTCTGGATGCCCCTGGCTTTCGAGCCGCGCGACATGACCCGCGATTATCACTGGATGATCTCCTTCGCCCGCCTGAAGCCCGGCGTTACGCTCGAAAAAGCGCAAGCCGCCATGAACGCCATCGGCGCGCGCATTGCCGAAGCGTACCCCGAGTCCAACAAAGGTTGGGGCGTCACCGTCGAGCGCTACGAAGACCAGGTCGTCGGCCCGCAACTTCGCCGCTCTCTGCTGGTGCTGTTGGCCGCCGTCGGCGCGATTCTTCTGATCGGTTGCGCCAACCTGGCGAACCTCACGCTGGCGCGCGGCGCGGCCCGTGAACGCGAAATCGCCGTGCGCGCTTCGCTCGGCGCTGGCGCCTGGCGGCTTATCCGCCAGTTGCTCACCGAAAACTTGCTGGTCGCGGGCGCGGGCGGCGCGCTGGGCCTGGCGCTGGGCTACGCCATGATCCGGGGCCTCATCCGTCTCGCGCCGCCCTTCTCGCTTCCCAGCGAAGCCGACGTATCCATCGATCCCACGATCCTGCTCTTCACCTTGGCCGTATCCTTGGTCACGGCGCTCCTGTTCGGGCTCGCGCCCGCCATCCACGCCACCCGGGTCGATCCCGCATCCTCCATGAAAGAGGGTGGACGCTCGGCCACCAGCGGCGCCGGCCGCGCGCGCCTGCGCAGCGCCCTGATCGTCAGCGAAGTCGCGCTCGCTTTCGTGCTGCTCGCGGGCGCCGGCCTCCTGGTGGGCAGCTTCTTTCGCATGCTGCGAGTCGATACCGGCTTCACTAGCGACAACGTGATCACCGCCCGCCTGCCCATTGCCCGCGACCGCTTCGCCCATCCCGAGCAACTGCTCCAATACGCGCGTCTGCTCGACGAGCGTCTGCGATCGTCGCCCGGCGTGCGCGACGTAGCTTTCAGTAATGTCCTGCCTATGCAAGGCTGGGGCGATGGCATGCCCTTCCTCATCGCCGGACGCCCGTTCGTCGACCGCGCCAATCGCCCCGCCTGCTTCTACAAACGCGTCACCGGTTCCTACTTCCACACCCTCGATATCCGCCTGCTGCGCGGCCGCGCTTTCACCGATCGCGACACCAAGGGCGGCGCACCCGTCGCCGTGATCAACGAAACCATGGCCAAGCGGTATTTCAAAGGCGAGGACCCCATCGGGAAGCGCATTCTGATTCAGGAGATCCTCTACGGCCAGCCCGGCCTGGGGCCCGAGATTCCCTGGGAAGTCGTCGGCATCGTCGGCGACGAACAGACCGGCAGCCTCATCGACACTAAAAGTCCCGGCCTCTACGTCACGTTCGGCCAAAGCCCGACCAACGACGTGAGCATGGTGCTGCGCGGCGCGCTCGATCCGCGCACGCTCACCACGGCCATCCACGCCGCGGTCCATTCGGTCGATAAGCATCAGTCCGTAGCCGACCTCGAAACGCTGGAACAAATCAAGAGCGGCAGCGTCTCCAGCGACCGCATGCAGACCATGCTATTGGCTATCTTCGCCGCGCTGGCCTTGTTGCTGGCCGCCATCGGGATCTATGGCGTCATCAGTTACTCGGTAACTCAGCGGACACACGAATTGGGCATTCGCGCGGCCCTGGGCGCCAGCCGCGGCAGCCTGCTCGCCATGGTGATTCGGCGTGGAATGCGTTTGACGCTGATCGGGCTCGCCATCGGTGCAGCCGGCGCATTGGCGCTCACGCGCCTGCTCGGCAGCCTGCTATTCGGCATCTCTCCGCGCGACCCGGTCACCCTGATCGTAGTCGCCGCGGTCTTATCCACCGTGGCCCTGCTGGCCTGCTACATCCCCGCGCGCCGCGCCGCCGGCGTCGACCCCATGGTCGCGTTACGCTATGAGTGATATCGGCATCGGGAGGGCCGTTAAAACGCGACGGTAACCGTCACCGATCCGGAGTTATCGTCGACATACCAATCGTTGACGCCAAGATATAAAGTCCCAGGACCTGTCACCTGGAGATAGTTGTTGGTCCCAACAAAAAACAACTGGTTCGGCATGATACCCACGCCCGTCGTCATTTTGGTTCCATCCAACGCCGCGAAGCCCGGTGTGTCCACCCACTCCTGCGGGACAAACGCACCCATCAGAGCCATGGCGTTATTGGAGCCGGACATCTGCATACCGGATGCCTCCTGCAGCGGATCGTACCAGCCCCCGGAAGGATCGTAGATCGCGGTGCCGTTTGGGCCTGAACAGTCGGTGCCATCGTGAGCGCACCAAGTTCCGCTGACATAAGTTATCTTAATCGTGCCTGAGGATTTTACCGCCAATGCTTTCACCAGCGGCAACTGTTGAGTCTCCATGTCATACCCGGCTCCGAAATTGCCACTGGCAAACGATGAAATGGTGACCGTCTTAGAATCCGCGGCGTGCGCGATGTTGGCTGCCAGCGGCATTGCCGCAACGATCAAGAGCATTAACCTTGACTTACTCACTTTACCCCCAATATTTTCTCTTATCGGCTCCCAAGGAAGCCTGACGTACATCATAACCGAACGCGTGGACGTTGCGGGCGCAGGGGCGCTTAGCCGTTTTTGGGGAAACCGCTCCGGCCGCCGCCGCGGCTAGCTGCCCGCCTCCGCCGGGTATCCTTTCCCGAACCAATCCTCATGCATGTTCGTCGGGATGTCCAGCACCCGCACGTGCTGAAATCCCATCTCCCGCAGCGCGCGGTACGCCGGCCGGATGTTCGGACACTGCACCATCGGACAACAGCCGCAATAGAGCACGATGTCCGCATCCTTCGGCAAGTCCGCCGCCGCCTTCCGCAGCAGCGCGATCCCCTCGGGCTTCGATCCCGGACCCGCCTCCAGTGCATGCGGGATGCGCTTGCTACGATACAGCTTCGAAAAAGCCGTACACAGAATCACGGGAGGCTTGGCCGAGTGCAACGCCTCAACCAGCGCCGCGGGCTCCATCAGCTCCGCCTTCGCCCACGGATCTCCCGCCTCCTGCCCCAAACAAACCATCGCCAGAACCACCACGCCAAGTAGGTTTCGCATAATCATTCAGCATACCCGAGTTACAATCGCGACATGACCCGCCTCTTGTCCGCCGTATGCGTCTGCCTGGCCGGCATTGCCGCTTGGACCGCTACCCGGCCCCCCGACATTCCTTTCGAGAAACACACCCTCGATCTCGGCGCCAACGAAAGCTGCGCCATCGCCGACATCGACGGCGACGGCCATCCCGACATCGTATCCGGCGAGAACTGGTACGAAGGCCCTCGCTGGATCAAGCACAAGTTCCGTTCCCTACCCTACACCAACAACTACATCGATAACTTTTCCGATCTGCCGCTGGATGTCAACGGCGACGGCCGCATCGACATTGTAAGTTGCTCGTGGTTCGCGAAGCGGCTCTTCTGGAGCGAGAATCCCGGCACCGCCGCCGGCGAGTGGAAGGAGCACATGATCGAGACCGGCTCCCCCGTGGAGTTCGCCTTCCTGGTGGATCTGGATAACGATGGCAAAGCCCGCGAAGTGCTCCCCGAGTTCGGCGATACGAACATGCCCCTGGCCTGGTACGAAGTGCGGAGCGGCGCGTTTATCAAACACATCGTCAGCCCCAAAAGCTGGGGCCACGGCATCGGCGCGGGCGACGTGAACGGCGACGGCCGCAACGACATCGTCACTCCCAAAGGTTGGTTCGAAGCCCCGCCCGACCCGCGCACCGGCGCCTGGAAGTGGCATCCCGATTTCGACCTCGGCGACACCGGCTTCATCTATGTCTACGACGTAAACGGCGATGGCCGCCCCGACATCGTCACGTCCATGGCCCACAACTATGGCATCTTCTGGCTGGAGCAGGGCGCCGACGGACACTGGACCAAACACATCATCGACGAAAGCTGGTCGCAAGCGCACGCCCTCACCCTGGCCGACCTGAACGGCGACGGCCAAATGGATCTGCTAACCGGCAAGCGATACATGGCGCACAACGGCCACGATCCCGGCGAGCGCGAGCCGCTGGGCATCTACTGGTACGAATTCATGCGCCTGGATGGCGGCAAGCGAATCGAGTGGGTGAAGCATGTGGTCGACTACAGCACGCGCACTGGAGGCGGCATGCAAATCCCCGTCGCAGACCTGGATGGCGATGGCGACCTCGACTTCGTCGTAGCCGGCAAAAGCGGTCTTTTCCTATTCGAAAACCTCACCAAGCACTAGTGGGGCGGCGCCATGCGCTGCGGCTGGCGCTAGAAGTTGGCCCTTTGGTAGGCAGGCATGGGGTTTGGAACCTACTATGTTGTTGACAACAAAGGATGAGGCTCGTGGCAGGGGTGGGCAGATGACGAGGCCGGCGATGGGAAGGCTGGGTCGCATGCCATTCTTGCCGATCATGCCATTTTGCCGATAGTCTTGCATCTAATTGCATCGCCTTGCGTTCGGTAGTGTTGGAGTGCCCCGGGCGCGGCGGTTGCCTGCTCGCCCGATGTCACGATGGCATGGCGGCGCAAGAAGCCGGCTTTAGTGGGATGTAGGCGAATGCCGGCGAGTGACCGGCGGATCCGGCGGTGCTTGCCCGCGCCATGCCCGGTTGCGACCACCTCGCGCCGATCGCGCCCGACGAATTCGCGATGCGCATGAATATGGTCGTCTCCAGCATTCGAGGTTTGTTCGCAGGCAGAGTGCGCACCGCCGACTGATGATGCCTCGTGGGGCAGGCTCGCAGCCTGCGACGGCCTCGTAGGCCGCCTCCCGCTCTTCGCTTTACCGCCCCAACAATAAAATACAGGCGCACACAGCCAGCAGCGCCAGCATCGAAATCAACATGACTCCCGTCGTTTGCAGCAAGCTCTGCGAGGTGGTCTTGAGCAGATCCTCGTCGTGCCGGATCCGTTTTGCCAACGTGTTGAGCATGACGTTCACTCCACTTAGATTCTACCGCCAAGCAGCCGCGCCGGCGGCCTATTTAATATCGAAGTGTCCGAAAGCCAGCCCCAAATCCCGCCGGTCCGCGCCGATGCGAACCGTGCGGCTCACCTCCACCGCGATGTTGATCTCCCCGTTGCCGACACTTTCCGGCGGCAGCGCGAAGTCGAAAGTGCTCCACCCATCGCCCTTGGTGAATGGCGCGGGCGGCAAACGGACGCCATCGACAGCCACTGTCATCGGCAGCGGCCCACTCTTCAACTGCGCCGCCGGACAAATCGCAGTCGCGTACAACCTCTGTCCAGCCGTGCGCGGTCCCGGCATGCGCAGGCTGGCGGTCCGCCCCATCCAGCGGATTCCCGATTCCACCGGATACCAGCCCGGGCCGAGATAGTCCGTGGCCAGCGGATCGCTTACATCCACGCGCAACGGCGCCGAAGCAGCCGCCGCGCCGGCGGGCGGCACATATTGCTTGGTGATGTTCAGCAGCGGCCCGGCTCCGGCTCGATACACCACCACTTGGCCCCTCTGCAGTCCACTGCGCGCCTCATCGGCGGGTAATACGAACTTAGATACATCGTCCAGTTCCGGATGCGGCGAAATGGCGGCTTCCGACCCCGGCGTCAGATATACATCCGGAATCCGAAGGAACAAGAAAGGCCGCTGCGCGATGGCGCCCCAAAATAATTCGTCGTCCACGCCGTCGAGCAGGATCACTTTGTCCGGATGCAATTCGTGTGCGCGCGCGACTCCCAGCACCAGCGCCCGCTGCGCCTCGCCGCGCTCGCGATACCATTCGGCGATGCGCCGGCCCACCGGCGCGTGTTGCGCCACGAAGCCAGCCACCAGCACGGCACTCACCGCCTTCCAAACGGCGCCCTGACGCCAGGCCCACACCAGCGCGTAGCCTCCCAGCATCGCCAGACACATGGCGGGCAGTGTCAGATAGTAGTCCGTGATGTGGTCCCGCAATGGAACCACGGGACCCAGCGTGATCAAATACCAGGCAAACAGGACCAGCGCCAGCCATTGCTTCCGCCGCGCCTGCCAGACGGTGAACGCCAGCAGCGCAAGCGTGCACGCCGCCATCAAGAGACCGCCAACAACCGGCGCAAACGGCGACAAGTGCCGCAAACCGATCGGTTCGAACGACCTGCGCCAGTAAGTCCACAGCGTGGCCGGAATGGCGCTGTCGAAATGCATGGTATAAGGTATCGTGCCTTGGTTGGGTGCGAAGACCAGGTGCAGAATTCCGTATACCGCCGACGCCGCGAAAAACGGCAGCGTTCGCCGGAAATAGCGGCGCGCGCAGAGCAGCGCATAGCTGGCCGCCAGCGCCGGAAACACGATGTTGGTTTCCATCGCCAGAAAGCCGGTCAAAAACGCCGCCCACGTCCAGCCATAGTAGCGGCGCTCGCCGGTTTCGACATACCGCAGGAAGAAGTGCAACGCCAGCAGCAGGAAGAATCCGCAAGCCACCAGGATGTACTCACAGGTCCACGACATCACCGTGGCCAGTTTGCCGTTCACCAGCCACAAAATGGCGGCGCAGAAGCCGGCCGCGCGCCAGCGTGTCATGCGGGCGGTGATCGACTGCAGCAGCGCCAGGTTCGCGAACATGGTGAGGAACACCCAAATGCGGTAGGGCAGCGCGTCGCTGCCGAACATGGCGCCGAACGCCAGGAAGAACGCGCGCTCGCTGAGCGGCCGCCAGGTTCCCTGCTGGGTCGGCTCGAAAAGCGTGCGCAGCCAGCCATCCCATCCGTGCGCCTGATTCGTCAGGTTCAGCCACACGAAGTCGTCCTGTTGGAACCACGCCAACAAGCCCGGCCAGTACAGGATCAGGCACAGGATGGAAGGAACCGCCCAATAGGCCGCGGTGACAAGTTTCCGTCTCAACGGACGATTATAACGGGGGGCGAAGTGCGCGAACATGGAAGCATGCACTATCGCCAGTTGGGCCAAAGCGGCCTGCGCGTATCGGACCTGTGTCTGGGCACCATGACGTTCGGATCGGGTTTCTTCAACATCGCCGTGGTGGACCAGGCGGGCGCCAACCAGATTGTGGCGCGCGCGTTGGAGGCCGGCATCAATTTCTTCGACACCGCCGACGTGTATTCGTTCGGCGAGTCGGAAGAGATATTGGGCCGCGCGATTCACGATTGCGGCGTGGCGCGCGACGAGGTGGTGGTAGCCACCAAAGTCTTCGCGCCCACCAGCCGGGCGGCCGCTCAACACAAAGGCGACGCGAACGGCTATGGGCTTTCGCGGCAGCACATCATGGCCGGCTGCGAGGCCAGCCTGCGGCGGCTGGCCACCGGTCACATCGACTTGTATCAAGTGCATGGATTCGATCTGCTGACGCCCGTGGAGGAGACGCTGCGCGCGCTCGACGACCTGGTGCGGCAGGGCAAAGTGCGGTACGCGGGCTGTTCGAACTGGCCCGCCCGCCATCTGATGAAAGCACTGTGCATGGCGAAGGCCGGCGGCTGGGAGAGCTTCGTCTCGCTGCAGGCCTATTATTCGCTGGCCGGCCGCGACCTGGAACACGAACTGCTGCCGCTGTGCCGTGAAGAGGGGCTCGGCGTGCTGCCGTGGTCACCGCTATCGGGCGGGTTCCTGACTGGGAAGTACCGGCGCGGACAGGATTCGCCGGATGGCGCGCGGCGCAGCGGGTTCGATTTCCCGCCCATCGACGAAGAGCGCGGATTCGACGCCGTGGAGGCCCTGGATGCGATGGCCAAAGAGAAAGGCGCGACCATACCGCAACTGGCGCTGGCATGGCTGCTGGCGCAACCGGGAGTGAGCTCCGTCATCATCGGCGCGAACAAAATAGCGCAGCTTGAAGACAATTTGAAAGCCGCGGAAGTGGAACTGACGGCGGCGGAAGCGGATCGCTTGGCGCTGACTACTCAGCCGCCCAAGCTCTATCCGCAGTGGATGGTGGAGCGGCAGAACAGCAGATGGAGGTAGTGGGGCAGGCTCGCAGCCTGCGGCGGCCTCGTAGGCCGCCTGCCTCGAAGCTCTGGCTGGCTTTTTGCAGGCTTTGGTGGCATAGGCTTCAGCCTGTGGAGGCGAGCTTCGCTCGCCGCAGGAGAGCTTCGCTCGCCGAAGAGCGGGCCTGCGAGGCCCGCGCAGGCTGCGAGCCTGCCCCACTGAGCCCCACAAATTCTCAGGCTTCCCGCTCCAAACACTCCAGCCAGGCGTCGAGCTCGGGGTTCCCCTCGGCGCGCGCATGCAGCAGCGTGGCGCCATTTTCGTAGCCCTTATCGAAGGCCCGCAGATTCAGGTCGCGGAAGCTCTCTGGCACCGAGGCGGCCACGGCCTGGCGCAGCGCGTCGGGATCGATCAGCGCGGTGACGGCGCCAAAAAACCCGGTGACCACCATGTTCAACACCATCTTGCGCCCCAACTCTTCGGCCAGCCGCGTGGCCGGCACGCTGTAGACGCGCATGCCGCTAGGCACGCCGTTGACGCGCACCATGTCGCGCTCCACGATCAGCGTACCGCCCGGTTTCAGTTCGGGCAGGAACCGCGTATAAGCCTCTTGCGAGAGCACCACCAGCACATCCGGCTGCGTGACATACGGATACGCAATGGGCTCGCCGGAAAGCACCACGGCCGCGCTCGAAGAGCCGCCGCGCGCCTCGGGCCCGAAGTTCTGGGTCATGGTGGCGTAGGCGCCCTGATAGATGGACGCTGCCTTGCCAATCACGGTCGCCGCCAGGATGACGCCCTGGCCGCCGAAGCCTGCGATTCGGATTTCCGTCAGCCGCATGCGGGCACCTCTTGCTCGTGATAGCGCTCGCCCAATTGCTCGGTGTACTGGTGGCACATCAACTCCAGATAATCGGGACGGTCGCGGTCCACAAACTTCCCTACGATAATCTCGCCCTTCATGGATAGGGCCGTTTCGCTGGTGGGCGCGCCGTTGCGAATCTTGCTGGCGGCTTTGTAGTACTTCATGGTTTCGAGCGCATCGCCTAGCTTATTGCGCCGCTGATAGAGCGTGGGGCACGGCGACAACACCTCGATAAAGCAGAAGCCCTTCTTGTGCAGCACCTCGGTCATCGAGCGGCTGAGTTGCTTGACGTGAAAGGTGGTCCAGCGCGCCACGTAGGATGCGCCCGCGGAGTCGGCAAGCTGCGCCAGGTTGAACGACGGTTCGAAGGCTCCGTACGGGTTCGTGGAGGTGATGGCGCTTCCCGGCGTGGTGGGTGCGGTCTGCCCGCCGGTCATGGCGTAAATCATGTTGTTCACGCAGATCACCTTCAAGTCGATGTTGCGCCGCGCCGCATGGATCAGATGATTACCGCCGATGGCCGACAGGTCTCCATCGCCCGAGTACACTACCACCTGCAGCGACGGATTGGCGAGCTTCAATCCGGTGGCGAATGGAATGGCGCGGCCGTGCGTGGTATGGAACGAATCGAGCTGCGCGTATCCGGCCACACGGCCCGTGCAGCCGATGCCGGAGACCACGGCCACTTTGTCCAAATCGGCCTTGGATTCGAGCAGCGCGCGCGTGAAGCAGTTGACGGTGGTGCCGATGCCGCAACCGGGACACCAGATGTGCGGCATGCGGTCCATGCGGAGGAAGGGCTCGACCGGATTGCCGGGCTGGTTTTGGATGGTGACGGTGTTCATCGGATTGTTACCTTATTTAGCTCGCCGGCTGAAGCCTGCCCTACCTCGGCCTGCGCTACCTCGGCCTGCGCTACCAGGATCGCTTCCAGGATTTGTTCGGGTTGGTGGACGCTGCCGCCGGCGTGGGTCACGGGTAGGACAGGCCTGCTGGCCCGTCTGTCCCACACAGCGCGCTCGACTTCGTGGACCATCTGGCCCAGGTTGAGCTCGGGCACCACGAAAGCCTTGGCATGGCGAGTGAGCTTCGCCAGCGGACCGGCCGGAAACGGCCACGCGGAGATAAGCCGGAATTTTCCGGCGCGCACGCCCTGCGCGCGAGCCATCTTGAGCGCTTTCTCGGCCACCCGCGAGGTGATCCCGTAAGACACTACCACCACATCGGCGTCTTCCAGTCCCTCGGCCTCGTACAATGCTTCCGCTTCGGCCACGGGGGCCGACTTCGAAACCAGGCGGCGCACCAGGCGATCCTGCGTCTCCACGGTCATGGCCGGATATCCGCGCTCGTCGTGCGTCAAACCGGTTACATGAAATCGATAGCCTTCGCCGGCGTGCGCCATCTCCGGGACCTGATCCTCCATGGGTTCGTATGGCTGGTAGTCCACGGGCGCCCGGCGGGTATGCCGCCGCGGATAAATCTCGATCTCGCCGGCGTCGGGAATCACGACTTTCTCCGTCATGTGGCCCACGCACTCATCCATCATCAGGAATACCGGTTGCCGGTATTGCTCGGAGAGATTGAAGGCCTTGATGGTGAGGTCGAAGCACTCTTGCGGCGAATTGGGGCACAGCGCCAGGACACCGTAATCGCCATGCGACCCCCAGCGCACCTGCATCATGTCGGCCTGCGCGGGCAGCGTGGGCAGGCCGGTGGAGGGTCCGCCGCGCTGCACGTTCACGAATACACAGGGAGTTTCGGTCATGGCGGCGTAGCCGATGTGCTCCATCATGAGCGAAAAGCCCGGCCCGGAGGTGACCGTAAAAGCCTTGGCGCCACCCCACACCGCGCCTTGAATGGCGATGGAGGCAGCCAGTTCGTCCTCCATCTGGATGAAGGTGCCGCCTACCGTGGGGATACGTGCGGCGAAGCGTTCGACCACTTCGGTAGAGGGTGTAATTGGGTATCCTGCGGCAAATCGCGCACCCGCGGCGAGTGCGCCTTCGCAGCAGGCGTGGTCGCCATCCAGGAAATGCGCGCCAGTAAGTACTCCCCTTGGATCAGCTTGCATGGCGGGCTCCGTAGATGGCGAAGTCCGGACAATACAGGCCGCACAGGTCGCAACCGCTACATTTTTCAGCAGCTACGACGTGCGGTGGGTGATATCCCTTGGAATTGAATGCCGAAGAGAGTGAAAGCACGCGTGTGGGGCAAAACTCGACGCAGAAGCCGCAGCCCTTACAACGTTCAATGGTGATGAAGACAGTACCTTTGGCCATTGGGGGCGAAGGATGCACGCAAATGGCCATGTGGGGCAGCGCCATGCGCTGCCCGTTGCGGGGCTAGAGCCCGCGCTGGAGTTTCCACATTGGGTCCGCCGTAGTGGGGCAGGCTCGCAGCCTGCGCGGGCCTCGCAGGCCCGCTCTTAGGCGAGCGAAGCTCGCCGTGGCGGTGCTAAAGCCCCGCGCGGGATAAATCCCGCCCCCCAAAGCGCTGGCATTGACAGAACCGGGCATAGCCCACAATACTGGATGGAGGAATCCCCATGGCTGCGACCACACTTCGCTTCTTACTGTTTGCCGCTCTCAGTGCGACCGCGGCTTTAGGCGCGGCCGCACGCCTGCACATCGCCGCCATCGGTCGCGTGCGGGCGCAAGCTAATCCCGATGCCGCCGCCACGTTATTCCAGTTGGCCACGGGTGCGGGCGATCTGGCGCCTGGCGATGCCAGCGGCAATTCCGAATGGCCCTGCTTTACCGGCAACGCCACCGTTTGGCCGGATTGCTCGAGCATACCGGCCGGCGCGCTGGTCATCGGTCAACCGATGTATACGGTGTCGCTCGCCAAGTGCACCGCAAGTACCACCGTTCCTTGCGTATGGCTGTATTACATCGTAGACGACGAAGACACCGGCACGCTGACGGGGCTGGATTGCTCGATCAAGGTTACGCAAGGCTCTGCCGTCATCTTCGATACCGGAACCATGAGCTACGGCCCCAACGCGCCGAATCTTTATATTGTCAGCGCCAACGTAGCTTTCGGTCCGGGGAATTGTCCCAGCACGGAAACTTGCGTGGCGCCGGCTGCCGGGACGGCCAAAATCACGGCGACCACATCGGTCGGCCAATACAAGGCTATCGGCGAAACCACCATCGAGTTCCAGTGAACGCGACGGAAGACGGCGCGCGCAGGACGCCGTGCCACGCAGGGTGGTGGCAGTGCAACCCTGATGGGGTCATAGCGGGTTTAGGGCGATACCGGATTTGGCTCACGTAAACTCCGATACAGTCCCCATTGACAGGAGGGGTCGTCCAGGATCATACTGGCAGACGCCGGAAAGACTCAGAGGGGAGATCGTTCAGGGGTTCGCTCCGGCTATTTCGCAATTCCACATGGAGGAATCAGCATCACAATGACGAAAATCCGAATGTTTGTATTTACCGCTCTCGCCGTTATCATTGCGCTCGGCGCGTGCGGGCAGCAGGCGCTGGCGCTAGACATTGCGGTCAGAGACGGCATTAGCGCAAGCATGACTACGATTGATCACTGGGTGCCGAATGCCAGCCCGGACGCCGCGGCGGTGGTAAACGGGCCCGTGATGTGGGACAGCGGCGCGCTAGTGCCGCCGTGCTTCGCTCCCACCGCCCCTTGCACCGCCGACCCGGCAGGCGGGGTGAACGTCGGTTATCCGTTGTCATTCTGGCCGATTAACGGCTCGGGTACCAACTGCAACAACGTAACCTTACAGGCTTGCGGCCAGATCGATTCGTTCATTGAATCCAACACCGGGAAGGGCGAGGTCAGCGCGACGATTACGATCAAACAGGGCACTACTACGATCTTCTCGTACACCGCGTCGAAACTCGGTACAGCCAAGGCAGGTGAAATAATTGCGGTTTCGGTGGCCGGAATACAACTGGACGCCACGGCGAAGGCCGGCACCGCTGTCATCACGGTCGTTACGACGGTGGGCAAGGCTAAGAGCACCGGCACGACGACCATCGTCCTGACCGATTAGGGCAATTTCGAAATCTCAAATGGAGGATAAACAACCAATGACAAAAAATCGCATGTTTCTATTTGCCGCCCTCGCCCTGATCCTGGCGTTCGGCGCGTCTAGCCAGTTGGCGCTCGCGGCCGACGGCCCCAAAATTCACGCGGTGATCCTGGGCCACGCGCCCGGAGTATCCCATGGTGCAGCCCCTGACGCGACTCCGACGGCATCGAGCGGAATCACGGCCATGGGCCCGATTAACGCGGCTTGGCCGGCCTTCTGCGGCGCAACCGGCACTGGCTGCGCATCGGATCCCTCAGGCACCATCCTGATCGGAGCGCCGGAGGAGTTGTTCTCGGCAGCGACCTGCACCAGCAGTACTGTCGCTTGCGGTCAGATTTACAACTTCGTCGAATCGAACACCGCAACGGGCAATTGGGAGGCTCAGATCGAGGTAAAGCAGGGCGCCAGCGTGATCTACGACTCCGGGCTGGTGAATTTCAATGAAACCTTCCCAGCAGGCGATATCGGCTATACCAGCGCTAGTGTGGGGTTTGGTCCTGGAGACTGCCCCGCGGGCGTTACCTGCGTAGCCCCGAAGGCGGGAGCAGCCACAATCACCTATACCAACAAGATCGGCAAGGTAACGATCACTGGTACGCAGACCATCACGCTCCAGTAAGCAATCGAGGACGGCGATGCCTGGCTACGGCCCGGCATCGCCGCTTCACTGAATCCACGATATGCGGCCCACTGGGCCGTAAGCCAAAAAGATTACGTCCGCATTCGCAACGGCAGCCTGGACCGCGCTTCCGGCATCCAGAGCGGTTTCTTGCCCCCCAAGGTGAAGCTGTGGCCGGAACAGCCCATTGATCGTCATCGGTGCCGCCGGGCGCTGCCACGGCGACAGATAGGCGTCGCCTTGAGACCAACTGAGCACTGCGGCGAATTGGTCCCAGCGGCCAAATTCCGATTCGCTCAGGGCCTTGGCCCGCGTGAAGCCGGCCCACACCAAGAACCTATAGTTGCCGTGGTATGCGATCCCAGCTTCGGAGTCTCGACCAGGATCGCCCCGGGAGGGTACCGACTTGGGATGGGATTTCGGATCCGCAGGTGGTAAAGAACGGTCCGAGGTTCCACGTGGTCTGCAACGTCGGCCCCGGTGTCACTGTAACAGACGTTTTTATTCGTTCCCTCTTTTCCGAAGAATATCGGGGAGGGTGCCCAGCACGCAAGGCAATGCGCTCAGATGCGGGACAATTCCCCCAATTGACAAGGGGGGGCATCGCGGTTGATACTGGCAGAGATCGGAAGGCTCGGCGGGAGAAGAATGACGAAGAACCGGATGTCCCAGTTTGCCGCTCTGGTGGCCAGCGTCGGTTTCTGCGTATGCGGGCAGCAGGCGCTGGCGCTGGACCCACACTTTCGCATCGTGACCATTGGCCAGGCGCCGGTCCAGTCCGACGCCGAGCAGGCCGCGGCATCCGGAATACACCAGTTGATCACGGCGTTTGGTGTGCTTCCGCCGTTGGATAGCCACGACAAGCCGGAGTGGCCCTGCTTCGGGGGCGGCGGCAACGCGGATTGCTCCAGCATCGCGCTTTACGGGCTGGTGATTGGGGATCCTTACTATACATGGCCGCTGCGGACCTGCACCAGCAGCACGGAGGCTTGCGGCCAGGTCTATTGGGTGTTCGAAACCGATGTGACGAGTACCACGACTCCGATCGATGTGTCGGTCACCATCACCCAAGGCACCGCCACGAAGACTACGATCTACGCCAGTGGAACTTATCCTCTTGGTGTGAACAATCCAGGCGCGGGTTACATTGAGGTCGTGGACAACGACCTTGCATTCGGCCCTGGAAATTGTGCGGCTGGGTTCACGTGCGGCACTCCTGTCGCGGGAGTGGCCACCATCACAGTGGTGACCACTATCGGCACGCACAGTGCGACGGGCACCGCGAAGATCACGCTCAGCGCAACGGATTAGTCTTCGAAGGCGGCGTCCGCGGCCTTCCCTACCCGGCGATTTCCTCGCGGCTAGGGCCTTATTCTGTAGACGGTGCCACCGAGACCGTGCCGGCGCCGTAGGTTCCGCCGCCCCCAGTCGTGCCGTAGAGCACACCGTTGGCGGCAACCACGCCGACGGGTCCTTCGCCAGTGGCGGGGTTATCGAATTTGTATAAGGTGGTGAAGGATGTCTGGGCGGCGCTTGGGGACGTGAGCACCGATGGGCAAAGGGCGGTTGCCAAAGCCAGCACTTGAAGCGTTCTTACCATATTGGCATTAGGTAAACATTATTTGCAGGATCAGAGTCTACAGTTCCCCGGAGGATTCTCTCGGATAGCCGTACTGTGTCGAGTGTTACGGGCGATACCGCTCCCTGACGGTCGCGGCTCAGAAGGATCGGCTCGATCGCGGCTCGGAAGCGAGGTCGGAAACCAGGCGGTCCACTTCGGCACGCGTGGGGGCGGAAGCTTGCGCGCCCAGGCGGGTGACGGATATCGCGGCGGCGGCGGCGGCGAATAACAACGCGCGCTCCATCGGCTGGGATTCCGCCAGAGCTACAGCCAGCGCGGCGTTGAAGGTATCGCCGGCCGCCGTCGAATCGCGCACTTCCACGGGGAAGGCCGGCGTATGGAACGAGCCGTCATCGCCGTGATAGTAGGAGCCTTGATCGCCCAGCTTCAAGACCACGCTGCGCGGACCGAGCTTGAGCAAGGCCGCCGCCAACTCCGGCGCTTCGCCGGTCGAAACGCGCGCGGGAGGGCGGCCCAGCAGCATCAGCGCTTCGGTTTCGTTGGGCGTCAGGATATCCACGCGCGCGAGCAACTCGGCGGGCAAAGGCTGCGCGGGCGCGGGATCGAGCATGGTGCGCAAGCCTTCTTCGCGCGCCAGGGCCAGCGCGGCCGCCACCGTATCGAGCGGCGTCTCCAACTGGAACAGGGCGAGGCTCGCGCCGCGAAAGACTTTGCGCATGGCCTCCACATCCGCGGCGGCCAGCGCGTAGTTTGCGCCGGATGCGACCACGATGGAGTTTTGCCCTTGCCGGTCCACCCAGATGAGGGCCACGCCGGTGGGTTGCGACTTGGCGGCGTGTACGGCGCTCACGTCTACGCCGGCGGCGGCCAGGCTGGCCTTCAGGTGATCGGCGAAAACGTCGTAACCCACGCGTCCGATCAGCCGGACGGCCACCGCGCCGGCTCCCAGCTTGCCTGCCGCGCAGGCCTGGTTGGCGCCCTTGCCGCCGGGGATCATTTGGAAGTTGCGGCCGAGCACGGTCTCGCCGGGCACGGGCAAGTGGTCGACCGAAACCACGAAGTCCATGTTCAGGCTGCCGACGACTACTAACGCCTTCGTCATCTTGCCAGATCGATGCCCAGTTTTTTCAACTCTTCAGCGTAGTATTTGCGGTGCAGCAAGTCCCACTCCTCGCTGCCCTCCGGAATCTCGCGCTTCTGCGAACGGATCTTCTGGCGGGACAGGCGGTCGACCTTTTCCTCGGCGGTCAGGACTTCGGTGATGTCGCGGACGATCTCGAGGCGCACTTCGTTGAGGTCCTTCTTCATGCGCAGCTCGCGGGTCTTGCGCAGGGCCACGATGATCTTGTGCGACATATCGTTGATCTTGTCGCGGGAGAGCTTCATCTGGTCGTGGGTATCGCGGCCGGAAGCGCGAATGACCTTGCGTTCCGCGATCATGGTGTTCTTGACCTTGCGGAACATTTCCTGGTAGCTGACGCCTTCGCGGCGCATGTATTCGCTGTACTGCTGGAGGATCTCGCGAACCTCGTCGTTGAGGCGGTCTTCGACGGCGAGTTCCTCGGAAATGATATTGGTGACGATTTCGGCGACAGCCTGTGGATTGCTGGTTTCAATCGAAGCAGGCGTCAATTTCTTCACCAATTCACGAGAGAGATAGGCGATGAATTCCCTGGGCAGCAACATCCTGTATGTTTTCTGACGGCGAAACCTGTAGTTTAGCAGATGTGTCCCCAGGAGTGGGGCCACGGCACGCTAAACCGCTCCCTGACCGTCGCGGCTCAGTAAACCGTGCGCAATCACCGCGAGCATTACCGAGCCGCGACCGTCAGGGAGCGGTTTCCCCAAAACTGTTAAGGGCCCCACGCGCGGCGTCGAGCTTCGCTCGCCGGAGAGAGCGGGCCTGCGAGGCCCGCGCAGGCTGCGAGCCTGCCCCACTAAACCTCGACTACGTGGTACCGTTGCCTCATGCGGAAAATAATGCTATTGGGGCTGGTGGCGGCTTTGGGCCTTTTAGGGGCGGAACAGAAGCGCGTCATCTACTATTACCAGACGCAGTACGACAATAACGTCTACGTCTCGTTATCTCCGATCTGGACCACGTTGAATCCGGAGAACGGAAAGCCCTATGTGACCGACGTGATGGTCGCCGCTTTCCATCTCGGATACAACACGGACGGCTCGCCTTATATCCATCTGAACGATAACGTCCCGAGCGATCCGATGTTCACCACCATGTGGCAGGAAGTGGCCACGCTGCAGAGTTACGGAGTGACGGTGCGCATGATGCTGGGCGGCGCGGCGCAAGGTTCCTATGCCGATTTGTTTAACGCTTGGAGCACGTTCTACCCGATTTTGCAGCAGACGCTGGAGCAATACAATCTGAACGGCATCGACCTGGACGTAGAGGAGGATGTCACGCTGGCGAACGCCGAGATGCTGATCGACCAGCTCAACACGGACTTCGGCTCCAAGTTTCTGATCACGCTGGCGCCGGTGGCATCGGCCTTGTGGGGCGGCGCGAATCTTTCCGGATTCAGTTACCCGCAGCTTTACAAGAGTTCGGCCGGGCCTAAGATCGCGTGGTTCAACGGCCAGTTCTACAGCGGGTTCGCGACGCTGGCGTCTCCGGCGGATTACGAGCGCACGATCGATTACGGGTATCCGGCGGACAAGATTGTCGCCGGCATGATCGCCAACTCCGCGGATGGCAGCGGGTATGTCGGTATGGGGACCGTATCCAAGACCGTCAACTCGTTGGTAGGCCAGTACGCGCACTTTGGCGGCGTCTTCGCATGGGAGTACTTCAACGCGGAGCCGGGTGGGACGAGCGATCCGATCGAGTGGGCGGAGGTGATGGCTACGGCGATGAAATAGCTTTCAGCTTTCAGCCGTCGGCTATCAGCCACACAGGCTGAAGCCTGTGCCACCTGGTTTGGCCAGTTTGAGCACCTTGTGAATGGGGACGCTGACTCCATAGAGCGCTAGCTTCACGGATTTCGCTTGGGCGGTTTGGGCCAGGCTGTCCAGGGCGCGGAGGTCGCTCGAATCGATGCGGCTCACGGAGGAGAAGTCCAGAATCACTTCGCCGCGGCCGCCGTCCAGCTTCCCGAGAGCTTCTTGTACGATTTCATTCGTGGTCATACGCACGCCTCCATCTCTTCCCGCTGCCGGGATACGCTGCGCCCGCGATAGGCGCTCCAGAACAATTCAACCAATTCACTGACCAGGGGCATGCGCGGATTCGACTGCCAGGAGGGGTCGTCAAAGGCGATTTTGGCCAGGTCCGGCATGGCCCGCTCGAATTCTTCCCGCGAGATCCCCAGATCGGCGATGGAGCGCGGCACCGCCAATTGGTCGAGCAAGTGTTCGGTAGCCGCGATCAGGTTTTGCACTTTTTCCTCAATGGTCTGGCCGCCCAGGCCTAGAAGGTCGGCGATCATGGCGTATTTCTTGTGCGCGGTAAAGGCCCGCTGGTTGGGGGAGGGCCGGAACTTGGTGGGCACCGACGCATTGTAGGCGATGACATGCGGCAGCATGAGGGCGTTGGCGCGGCCGTGCGCGACGCCGAAACGCGCGCCGAAAGCGTGCGCCAGCGCGTGGTTCACGCCTACCGAAGCATTGGCAAACGCCAGCGCGGCGATGCAGGCGGCATTGTGCATCATGGTGCGGGCCTCTTCATCGCGCGGGTTTTGGTAGGAGGCAGGCAGATACTGGAAGACCAATTGAATGGCCTGCAAGGCGTTGGCATCGGTGAAAGGCGAAGCGTAAACCGAGACGGCGGCTTCCAAGGCGTGCGTGAGGCAGTCGATGCCGGTATCTGCGGTCAGTCCTTTGGGCATGGACATGACGAACTGCGGATCGACAATGGCCACATCCGGACTGAGCGAGTAATCGGCGAGGGTGACTTTGCGCCCGCGCACCTTGTCGGTGAGGACCGCAAAGGGAGTCAC
>JBEKMJ010000090.1:0-34249 GCA_050008575.1 Bryobacteraceae bacterium | reverse complement strand
CGATTCCCGTGGGCGTCTTTCAGGACCGGCGCGGCAAGAAGTTCGTGCTGATGTTGGGACTGTTGGTGGCCTTGGTCGGGCTGCTGAATGCCGCCTTCGGGCTCACTACCTTCGCGCGCTTTCTGCTGACCGTGATGCTGGTGGGAGCGGGCGCGGCCATTCTGCAGGTCTCCGGCAATCCCATTATGCGGGACGTATCCGATGAAGGGAAATACGCGCGCAACCTATCGCTGGCGCAGTTCGTGAAGGCCATCGGATCGCTGTCGGGCCCCATGATCCCGTTGATTGCGGCGAAGTACTTCGGCGCCAGTTGGGGCGTGATCTTCCCCATCTATGCGGTCGCGCTGGTAGTGGCGGTATTGGCGGTCGCGGGTTTGCGCGTGGAAGAGAAGAAGAGCGAACATCACGCCGCCACGTTCCGCTCCTGCCTGGCGCTGCTCTCGAACGGCTACGTGCTGACGATGGTGGGCGCGATTTTCTTTTACGTGGGCGCGGAAGTGAGCGTAAGCGCGGGCATTCCGCTGTACCTGAAAGAGCGCTTCGATATCGACATCAATAAGGTCGGGTTATTGGGGACGGGGCTGTTCTTCACCGCGCTCACCATCGGCCGCTTCTCCGGCGGAGTCATATTGAATTGGATCGCGCCACGCAAATTCTTCCTGGTCACATGCGGCGTCTCGGTGGTTGCGCTGTTGGGTTTGTTTGTCCCGGATCGCACGCTGGCGGTGGCCAGCTTCTTCGTCGCCGGGCTGGGCTTTGCAAACATCTTTCCGCTGGTGTTCGCGATTGCGGTAGAAGCCATGCCGGAGCACACCAACGAGCTATCGGGACTGATGGTTACGGCGATTCTGGGCGGGGCCTGTCTGCCGCCGCTGATGGGACTGGTGGCGGATCGCAGTTCCGTACAACTGAGCTTCCTGGTGCCGCTCGCGGCGATCTTATACATCACTTGGACGGCGCTGGCCAACCGCGCGGCGGCGCACATATAAACAATCATGCAGCAATATATTAAAGATAATCGCATCGTCATGACTCTGGATGCGGGCGGCACTAACTTCGTCTTCTCGGCGATGCAGGCGAACCGTCCGGTGGTCCAAAGCTTCGCGCTGCCGGCGAACGCGGACAACCTGGAGCGCTCGCTGTCCAATATCGTCGCCGGATTCGGCAAGGTGCGGGAACAATTGCCCGCGCCGCCGGTGGCTATCAGCTTCGCGTTCCCCGCCCCGGCGGATTATTTCAACGGCATCATCGTGAGTCCGGGAAACCTGCCGGCCTATCGCGACGTAGCCCTCGGACCCATGCTCGAAGACCGGTTCGGCCTGCCCACCTTTATCAACAACGACGGCGACCTATTCGCTTACGGCGAGGCGATGGCCGGATTTCTGCCCTACGTCAACGGCCTGCTCGAAAATGCGGGCAGCCCGAAGCGTTATCGCAACCTGTTCGGCGTCACACTGGGTACCGGATTCGGCGGCGGCATCGTGCGCGACGGCGCACTGTTTATCGGCGACAACTCGATGGCCGGCGAGATCTGGCTGGCGCGCCATAAACTGGAGCGGGACACCAATGCCGAAGAGGGCGCATCGATACGCGCTGTACGGCGGGCGTACGCGACCGAAGCGGGACTACGCCTCGAAGACGCGCCTGAGCCGAAGGTGATTTACGAAATCGCGGAAGGCACGGCGGCGGGCAACCGTGCCGCGGCGCGGGAAGCCTTTCGCCGCATGGGAGAAGTGGCCGGCGACGCCATTGCGCAGGCCACCACGCTGCTCGACGGCCTGGTGGCGATCGGAGGCGGCATCGCGGGCGCGCATCGCCAGTTTCTGCCGGCGATCGTCGATGAAATGAACGGCACGTACCAGGCGCCAGGCGGTGAGCGCTTTCGACGGCTGGCGCAGCGCGCTTTCAACCTGGAAGATCCGCGCCAAATGGAAGCGTTCCTCCAGGGCGAAACCAAGGAACTGACCGTACCCGGCAGTTCGCGCAAAGTGCGGTTCGATGGGTTGCAACGCACCGGCGTGGGTATCTCGCGCCTCGGCACCAGCGCCGCGGCGGCCGTCGGCGCGTACGCGTTCGCGCTGAAGAGTCTTGACGAGAGAACTTGACGATGCGGAATATTATTCTATTTATCCTTATGGCGATCCCGGTACTCAACGCACAGCAGTACACACTGGGCGTCGGCGTGTACCCGGGCGATCCCACCGAAAACTTCGCGCCGGCCAGTCACTTGGATCGGACCTATCGCAATCTGGCATTGCATCGGCCGGCATACCAATCGAGCAGTTACGACTACAACCTGACGGCGCAATCGATCACCGACGGTATCAAGGACACCCAACTGCCGCGCTGGGTAGCAGTCTCTTCGAGCGAGCAGGGCGAACTCAAGAAGAATGAGCGCGAATGGCTGCTGGATCATAACTGGCTGACGGGAGTGAGCCTGAAGGGCACTGGGGGATGGGTGCAGGTGCAACTGGCGGGCGGCGCGGGTCCGCTGGAGGTGGATCGCGTGGACATCGACGCGCGGGTGCGGGTGGCGGCCGGCCTGTCTCGAGGCTGGAGCGCGGTGGTTTCCGGCTCGGACGACGGGCAGGCATGGAAGGAACTCGGACGTACGTCCGGAGCGGATCGTCCGGCGCGCGAATTCAAGCCATCCATCGCGCTGGCTGCGCCGTCACACAACCGCTTTTATCGCGTGGCGCTGGAGGCTTCCAGCGCGACAGCCTGGATGGTCGGCGAAGTGGCTTTCTACGATCGCAACGCCCGCGTGGAAGCGGGCGGCCCGTATAATTTCACCAGCGCCTGGAAGAGTGAGGGGAGCGGAGAAGAATGGGTATATGTCGATCTCGGCGCGGTGTGTACTTTCGATCGCGTGACGCTGGCTTGGATTCGGGCCGCGGCGGAGGGCGTGCTTCAGGTCTCCGACGATGCGGCGAATTGGAAGACGCTGCAGTCGCTCGCCGGCGACATGAAACTGGCGAGTCCGGCCCGCGGCCGCTATGTGCGGCTGCTGTTGACCAAGCCGGCAACGGCCGATGGCTATGTGCTCAGCGAAATGGAAGTATATGGGCGCGGGGGACCGGTACCGATCCCGCACAGCCGCGGCCCGGCAGGCCAATTGGCAGGCGGCGCGTGGCGCATCCAGCGCGGCTCTCAGGTCACCGCGGACGGCGCGGCTCTCTCGAGACCGGAATTCGACGATGCAGGCTGGGTGGTGGCGACGGTGCCCGGCACCGTGCTTACCAGTTACTACAACGCCGGCGCGCTACCCGATCCGAACTACGGAGATAACCAACTCGCGATTTCGGATTCTTTTTTCTATGCCGATTTCTGGTACCGCAACGAGTTCGCGATTCCTCCGGCTGCTCCGGGCAAGCATGTGTGGCTGAATTTCGACGGCATCAACTGGAAGGCGGACGTCTTCTTCAACGGCGGGAAACTCGGACGCATCGAGGGCGGGTTCATGCGCGGCCGGTTCGATATCACCAGCCGCGTGCATCCCGGAAAGAACGCGCTGGCCGTGTTGGTGGAAAAGAACGCCACGCCTGGCAGCGTCAAGGAGAAGACATTCGATAACCCGGATAAGAACGGCGGGGCCCTGGGCGCGGATAACCCGACCTATCATGCGTCCATCGGCTGGGATTGGATTCCTACTATTCGCGGACGGAACACAGGTATCTGGAACAATGTC
Source organism: Bryobacteraceae bacterium (assembly GCA_050008575.1). Lineage (GTDB taxonomy): Bacteria > Acidobacteriota > Terriglobia > Bryobacterales > Bryobacteraceae > Bog-159. Next base: position 30,561 of record JBEKMJ010000090.1, on the reverse strand, counting down.
TATCTCACGACCACGGGGCCGGTCACGATAGAAGATCCGTTCGTCGGCAGCGTGGTGGGTCGGGGCGCGGACGTCACCATCGAAGCGACTCTTCGGAATCATGAGTCACACTCTGTCGCCGGAACTCTGCACGGACACTTCGGCGAAATGGCGTTCGACGAGGCCGTGAACGTGGAAGCTTCCAGCAGCCAGACCGTGAAGCACACCTTGCATCTGACCAATCCCAAGCTTTGGTGGCCCAACGGCTACGGCGACCCGCATCTTTACACCGTGGACCTGAAGTTCGAGAGCGCGAACCGCGGCATCTCCGACGCGAAGTCTTTTCACGCCGGCGTGCGCCAATTCACTTACAGCGAAGACGGCGGCGCGCTGAAGATTTGGGTCAACGGGCGGCGTTTTGTGCCCCTCGGCGGCAATTGGGGATTCAGCGAGGCCATGCTGCGCTACCGCGCGCGCGAATACGACGCAGCCGTGCGCTATCACCGCGATATGCACTTCACCATGATCCGCAACTGGGTGGGGCAGATCGGCGAAGACGCATTCTACGACGCCTGCGACCGGCACGGCATCGTGGTATGGCAAGACTTTTGGCTGGCCAATCCGGCCGACGGTCCCGACCCCGACGATAACGATCTCTTCATGCGCAACGTGCGGGACACGGTGTTGCGCATTCGCAGCCATCCTTCCATCGGTCTCTACTGCGGGCGTAACGAAGGGCAGCCGCCGCCGGCGCTCGAAACAGGCATGCGGCAGGCGCTGGCGGAACTGCACCCGGGGTCGCATTATATTCCCAGCTCGGCGGACCAGACCGTGAGCGGACACGGCCCCTACCGCGCCATGCCGCTGAAATTCTACTTCTCCCAACGTGCCACCCCCAAGCTGCATAGCGAGCTGGGCATGCCGAACATCGTGAGCATGGACAGCCTGCGCGCCATGATGCCGGAATCGGCGATGTGGCCGCAAGGGCGCATGTGGGGTCTGCACGATTTCTCGCTGCACGGCGCGCAAGGCGGCGAATCGTTCCGCGGCCAGATCGAGACCAGCTACGGCGGCGCGGACAATGTGGCGGATTGGGTGCGTCTCGCGCAATTCGTGAACTACGAGGGGTATCGCGCCATGTTCGAGGCGCAGAGCAAGAATCGCATGGGTCTGTTGATCTGGATGAGTCATCCCACCTGGCCGTCGTTCGTCTGGCAGACTTATGACTATTACCTGGAACCCACCGCCGCTTACTTTGGCGCGAAGAAAGCGTGCGAGCCTCTGCATATCCAGTGGAATCCGGTGACGGATAACGTCGAGGTAGTGAACTACAGCGGCGGCGATGCGCGCGGACTCACGGCCGGGGTCCAATTGCTGAACCTGGATGGCGCGGTGAAATGGGAGCGGTCGGCGCCGCTGGATGCGAGCGAGGACAGCGTGCTTTCGCCCATCCACATCGAATATCCGGGCGAGCTAAGTCCAGTGCATTTCATCCGGCTGAAGCTGACGCGGGGCGGTGAGACGATTTCCGACAACTTCTACTGGCGCGGCCTGGAAGAATACAATTACAAGGCGCTGCGCGAATTGCCCAGAGTGCGGGTGGAAGCCTCCACGAAGGTTGAGCGGCAGGGCGGCCGCTGGCTGCTGACCACCACGGTGCGCAATCCCGCGAAAACACCGGCCCTGATGGTGAAGTTGAAGGCGGTGCGCGAAAAGAGCGGCGACCGGATTCTGCCCGCGATTTATGGCGACAACTACATCGCACTGATGCCGGGCGAGGGGCGCGCGATCCGTACGGAGTTGGAAGACGCCGATACGCGTGGGGAGAGGCCGAAGATCGTAATTGAGTGACCGGCCGGTGGAGTTTCTACATTTGCTGGAGCTGGAATTGGAGCGCGGGCTTTAGCCGGCGTGGGGCTTCAGCCCCGCTGGTAGCACAGGCTTCACCTGTGTAAGCAGATTGGTCAGTTGGTGGGGCAGGTTCGCAGCCTGCAGCGGGCCTCGCAGGCCCGCTCTTCGGCGAGCGTAGCTCGCCTGTGTTGGCACGAGTGCCAACACGGCACGCCGGGGGCGTGCGCCACGAGGGCTCCCAATTGAAATGGCCAATCGCCAGCGGCGAGCGTAGCTCGCCTTGCGCCGGCTGAAAGCCGGCTGCAGGCAGGATTGCCCGCCCTACTGGCAAGACAGCCGGACATTGGCCGATAAGTACTTTTGAACGGGCTACGCCGTTCGGAGGCTTATCGCGTGAAGAAACCGGCGCGGTGGTGGGCTATCGCTACTCTGGCGACAATTACGGCGTGGGCGCAAACCGACGTGCTCGGCGTACACAACTGCTATGGGCGCGGATGCGTCGCCTGCCACACTCCGCATAGCGGCGCTGCCGGAAACGGGAGCGGCACCGGTACCAGCAGCCAGGCGCTTTGGGGACAGAATCTCACTCCCCTCTACGGCCAAACGGTGGCTTTCGGGGACTTCAACAAACGCGCGGTGGTTTCGCTTCCCGCGAGCGTGAGCGCGTTCAGCAGTTCCGCGGACCCCACCTTTGTGATTATCGCCTGCCTGAGCTGCCATGACGGGAACGTCGCGAAGACCGGCTTGATGAAGGGTATGACCGTGGAGACGCTGCCAGTGGTGGGCGGGCGCGCTCCCACCTTGCTAGGCAACGATGGCGCCGGCCCCGGCAATTACAACAACGATCACCCGGTGGGGCCCACGACGGCATTTGCCTGCGGCGGCCGCAACTGGGACTGCGCCGTCTCCAGTACGGGCACCGTCTCCATGACCGGGCAATACAGCAGCCAGTTCGCGCGGAACTACGGCTTTACTGTAGCGCTCGCCGTGTCCGGCGGCGGCGTGCCTGCGGTCACCTGCACTACCTGTCACGATCAGCACAGCCAGAATGCATGGTCCGGCAAGATTGGCGGTGTGCAGGCGAACTGGAGAACTTCTTTTTTTGTGCGGGGACCTTATACTCCCGACACTTCGAACAACGGGAATGCGGCGGCGCAATTTTGCCGCAATTGCCATGCCGAGCAGTCCAATGAGATGCACGGCATTATGAATGTCCCAACGACCGGGATCGGTCACTTATGAGATTTGTGGGGCAGACCTCCAGGTCTGCGCGGGTCCTCCAGGACCCGCTAGGGACGAGCTTCGCTCGCCGCAGGAGCGGGCCTGCGAGGCCCGCGCAGGCTGCGAGCCTGCCCCACAGCCTACAACTGCTTTAGCACTTCGGTCAGCACCGCTCCCAGCACTTCGAAGCTGTGCGTAGCCAGTTTGTCGAGCGTATCTTGCGGCGTGTGCCAGTAAGTCTTTTTGGAAGTGTCGAAGTCGATCAGGTCCACCGCGTTGACTCCCATCTTCACAAACGGCATGTGATCGTCGTCGGTGGCGCCCTCGTCCTGGTTGAAATATTTGCCGTAACCTAAGCGCTCAGCCGTGCCCCAGATGAGTCTGCGCAGCGCCGGCGACGAGTTCTCCTCGTTCATGACATGCAAATCCTTGCCGCCGATCATATCCACGTTGATCAGCGCCTTGATCCGGCCCAGCGTGCCATCGGCCGCCCAGCGCTCGGCCAGGTGGCGGCTGCCGTACAGGCTGTCGGTATCGGACCATTGGCCGAAAGCCTCCTCGCCATCGAACCACACCAGATAGATGTCGTCGCTGTGCGGCATGCCTTGCAGCGTTGCGGCCATCTCCAGCAGGAATGCAGTGGACGAGCCGCCGTCGTCGGCGCCCACGAAGCGCACCCCGGCCATCTTCTTAGTGTCGTAGTGTCCGCTCAGAACCACGGCGCGCCCGGATTTGCCCGGAAAGCGCGCGATGATATTCACCATGGCAACCGCGCCGCCCGGCGTGCGGCCCGTAAAGCTATCTTGAGCGACCTCGCATCCGTCGGGCTTCAACTGCTCCACCACGTAAGCCCGCAAATTGCGCAGCGCGGCCGATCCCGGCGGGCGCGGTCCGAACGCGACGATTTTGCGTGTGTCTTCCATGGCGCGCGCGCCGCTGAATTCGTGGGCCTGCGCGGCCAGCGCCAGCCAGCCAGCCGCCACCATCGGCACAATCGGCGCGATCAGGACAATTTTCTTGCGGTGCATATATATCCCAGTGTGAAGTTGCGCTCCCGGTCCAGGAAATCCAGATAAGGAACCAGCAGCGCCGGCGGAACCAGCAACAGGGCGGCGGGTATGAAGCCGAGCCAGCGGACGCCGCCTGTAAAGAATTGTAGCCCGTTCAGCAGGCGGCGGGCCAGCAGCCGGAAATATCCGCCCACGGGACGGATCTCGATTTCCCCCATGCCGGCGCGCTCCAGCAGATGCGCCATGCCATGGCGCGTGAAGCGGAAGTAATCGTGCGGCGCCTGGTGCAGTTCCCACTCGTGCGGCACAATAGCCAACAACGGCGCCGCGGGCGCCAGCGTACGCGCGATCTCGCGCAAAACTGAATCCGGCTCGCGCACGTGCTCCAGCGTGACGATGTTGATGGCGGCGTCGAAGCAACCGTCCGCGAACGGCAGGCGCGCCAGGTCGGCCACGGCATCCAGCCGGCTGTAATTCCAGGTGCGATCGCCCACGGCCAAATCCACGCCGAAATAGCGCTGGCGCGCGAAATAGCGCGCGTGCCGGACCTCGCCCGCACCCGCGTCCAGCACGCGCACGCCCGCCGGAAGGCCCGCTGCGAATGCGGCCACGGCCTCCTCAATGGCGGCTTCGAAGTGCAGAACATGGTGGCTCAGCCAGCGCGGCAGGCGGTCGACAATGGCGGAGTAGCTCATGCGTTGGCCTTACGCGCCTCCATCATGATAGTCGATCCCGCGTGGCAAGCCGCTTCCAATAGCGTGAAGGGCAGCGCGGCGGCCAGCAAACCGAAGTGCGCCAGGTCTTTGACCAGCTTCACGCCGGGCGTTTCGCGCAGCCCGCGCACCCGGCGCGCCATGGGGTCGAGCGTGGGCGCCAGGCTGATGGCCAAGCCCGCCGGGTTGTCGCGTAGCGAGAAATGTTTGCGCCGCAGCACTTCGAAGCCGGCGGCCACCAGCAGCGCTTCCAGATCGCTGGCGCGGAAATCCGTCAGATGCCGGGGCGCATCCACTCCGTTCCAGCGGGCGCCCAGCAGACGGAACTGCCAGCAGGCGGCGTTGGGCACTTGCACGATCAGCCGGCCTTGCGGCTTCAACAGGAGGCGCGCGGCAGCCAGGTAGGCGCGCGGATCGTAAACGTGTTCGAGCACGTGGAACATAGTGACGCCGGCGCACGTCCCTGCGCGCAATGGCGCTTGCGCCAGATCGCCGCAGAAGACCGGCACGCCATTGCGGCGCCACGCGATGGCGGCGGCTTCCGGGGACGAATCCAGTCCCATGGCCGCGCAGCCGCGGGCGCGCAGCATATGCGGAAAAAGGCCGCCGCCGCAGCCCACGTCCAGCACGGCACCGGACTCTCCACATTCGGCCAGTGCGCGGCTAACGAACCGCACGTGGTCGCGCAGCACCAGCCGCCGATAGCGCTCCTCCATGCCGGCGGCCAGGCTGCCATCCGGCGCGTACCAATAATGCGCCGGATAATAGCGCCGCAGGTCTTCGGGCGCGGGTACCGGCGCCAGGCGCATCAGCCCGCAGGCCTCGCACTGGACGATCTGAAACTCCCGCTGTGTGGTTCCGTACAGACGATCCGTGGCGGCAAATAACGCGCGGAACGCGGCGTGTCCGCACCGCAGGCAGGCCATCATGCCGTGCGCGAGCGCTGCAGGCGCGAACGCTCTCGCCGACGGATTCGAAATAGCGGATGCACGGGTTTACTGTTGTATTATAGCTTCAGGGGCTGCATCGAGGTTATGAGTTCCGTCGGCGAAACGTTGCGCCGGGAACGTCTGCGAAAGGAGTTAGGCCTGGAGCAGATCTCCCGCGAGACCAAGATCTCCGCCCGCCTGTTGGAAGCCATCGAGAATAACCGGTTCGACATGCTGCCGGGCGGCGTATTCGCGAAGAGCTTCGTGCGGCAATACGCCCGCTTCCTGGGCTTGGACGAAGAGGAAATGGCCGCCGAAGTGGAGAAGGCAGTGAACCCCGTGGGGGACATGCCCAGCTTCACCAGCGCGGCGCCCGAGCCGGCCTTCAAGGTGCCGCGCATGGTGGAGTGGGAGGGCGGCGGCCGCTCCAACTCTTCGGTTTTGCCCGCATTGGCGTTGGTGGTAGCGGTGATGCTGGTTTGTTCGGTGGTCTATGCGTGGTGGCAGCGCAGCCGCCGCCCAGCCGCGCCGGCGCCGCCAGTCACCGCTGCGCAAAAAGCGCCCGCGGCGGCACCCAAGCCGGCCGCGCCCGCCCCAGTGACGCCGGCGGTAGCCAGCAATCCGGAATCGGCCCCCAAGACGGACGTGTCCACTGCCGCGGCGCCGCCTGAAACGCCTCCGGCGCAGTCCGCGGCTACGCTGCCGCCCGAGAGCGTCAATCCGGCGGCGACTCTGCAGGTATCGCTGACGGCGGATGCCGACGACTGGGTGAGAGTGTCAACCGATGGCAAGGTCGCCATGAGCGACGTGCTGCACCCAGGTGAAACGAAGACCTTCGCCGCCGAGGAGGCCGTGCGCGTCCGCGTCGGCGACGCGGGCAGCCTGCAGATGACCGTCAACGGGAAGCCGGCCGGACCACTCGGCCCGAAGGGACAAGTGCGCAATGTGGAAGTCACCCGCGACGGCGTTCACATCCTGCCGGCGCCGCCCAAGCCCGCGCCCGCTCCGGCGCTGGAACCGCTCTGACGCAGGGCCATCTGCCTCTTGCGCTTCTCGGTTTGCAGCAGTTCGCGGCGGCGGCGCCTCTTGATCCGGCTGTCGATCTTGCGCCAGAACTTGCGGAAGTAACTAAACGCCGAAAGCATGGCGAACACCACCACGCCCCACATCAGCACCATGGCGGGCATCACCAGCACCGGATACCGGATGCTCAGCAGCAGGCAGGAAATGGCGGCCACCTGCGACACCATCTTGGTCTTGCCCAAGTCGCTGGCTTTGATGAAGTAGCCTTCCGCGGCGGCGATGGCGCGCAGTCCCGAGACGGCGAATTCGCGGCCAACAATCAATATCACCATCCACGCCGGGACCGCCCGCACCTGCACCAGCGCGATCAGCGCCGAAGATATCAGCAGTTTATCCGCAATGGGATCGAGCAGCGTGCCAATGGTGGTGATCTGACGCCAGCGGCGCGCCAGGTATCCGTCCAAGAGATCGGTGCTGGCGGCGCATAGGAAAATAGCCAGTGCCAGCCACACGTTGGTGATGGTGGCGCCGCGGAAATGCAGCGCCACATTCTCCTGCACCAGCGCGGCCACCAGCAGCGGGACGAAGAAGATCCGCAGGATCGTTAGCAGGTTCGGGATATTCATCGTTCCTTCCCAACTATAATGCTTCCGGCGTCGCCGGGACAACTGCGCGCGGCCAGATGCCTCTGGTGTTGGATACTCTGGAAGAGTGCCCGACCCCGGCAATCCGCCCAAACCGAGACTACTTGACGTGGGCTGCGGCATCCACAAGCAGCCCGGCGCCATCGGCATCGACCGGAATCCCGCCAGCCGCGCCGACGTCCTGTGCGATCTCGACCGCTTTCCATACCCGTTTCGAGATCATTCCTTCGACCGCCTGCTGGCCATCCACGTGATCGAGCACGTGGCGGATGTGATCGCCACCATGGAAGAGTTCCACCGCCTGGTGCGGCCGGGCGGCACGGTGCGCATCGAGACCCCGCATTACACGGATTTCAGCTCCTTCTGCGATCCCACCCACCGCAGCCACCTGAACAGCTACTCCTTCCGCTATTTCGGAGAGGACCACGGCGGCTTCGGCTATTACACCAAGGCGAAGTATCGCGAGATTTCCGTCCAGGTGAAGCTACTCTCATTCTGGAAATGGCTGGGATTCGAATTCCTGGTGAACCGCTTTCCGCGCTACCGCCGTTTCTGGGAGCACTACCTGTGCTTCGTAGTGCGCGGCAAGGCGATGAACTTCGAATTCGAAGTCTTGAAACCACGGATAAACACAGATGGACACGGATAATAACCACGGCTGGATCGTTCGGTGTTTTATCGGCGTTTATCGGCGTTCATCGGCGGCCATATCTCTTTACCGCCTGGCGGACGCTGCCCGCGAGCTGGACATCTTCGCCTGGGATCGCCAGACTCTCGTGTTCGTGGAAGGCCGCGAAACCACGGATGAACACAGATGAACACGGATAAAAAGCGCGGCCGGATCGTTCGGTGTTTTATCGGCGTTTATCGGCGTGCATCGGCGGCCCTATCTCTTTATGGAGTGGCGGACGCTGCCCGCAATCTCTACAGGACGCGCCATTCCACGACCGAACAGACGCATGGCCGCCGCGGCGAGGATCTGGCACATCGCTTTCTGCGCCGCCAGGGCCTGACCATTGTGGCACGCAATTTTCATCAGCGCGCCGGCCGCGGCGAGCTGGATATCGTCGCCTGGGAACGCCAGACCCTTGTGTTCGTGGAAGTGAAGACCCGCGCCAGCGCGGAATTCGGCAGTCCGGACCGCGCGGTGGACGCCGATAAGGAGAGAGATCTCCGGCGGGCCGCCGCCGAATATGTCCGCCGCCGCGGCGCCGCGAGCGATCCGGCGCGCTTCGATCTGGTAAATGTCGTCCTCACCCACCCGCCGGAGATTGTATGGATCAAGGATGCCTTTCCCATCAGCCGGACGCTATAATACTTTCTCCGCGCCGCAGTCTGCATTAATCTCTTTTTTGCGGAGGCACTTTCACTTTGCCGGAACTACGTAAGGATCCCATCACGGGCCGTTGGGTGGTCATCGCGACCGACCGCGCGCGCCGCCCCTCCGATTTTATCCGCCAGCCGGTGCCGCCCGCCCCCGCGCGTCCGTGCCCCTTCTGCTACGGCAACGAACAGAAGACGCCCCCCGAAGTGCTGGCCTACCGTCCAGGAGGCGGCGCCAACCAGCCCGGATGGAGCGTGCGCGTGGTGCCCAACAAATTTCCGGCCCTCGGCATCGAAGGCGAGCTCAACCGCCAGGGCGAAGGCATGTACGACAAGATGAACGGCATCGGCGCGCACGAGGTGGTCATCGAAAGCCCCGACCACAGCTTGACCATGGCCGAGATGACCGACCACCAAGTGGAAGAAGTGCTGTGGGCGTTTCGCGACCGCGTCAACGACCTCAAGAAAGATATCCGCTTCCGCTACATCGTGTTGTTCAAGAATCACGGCGAAGCCGCCGGCGCCACGCTGGAGCATCCACACTCCCAACTGCTGGCGCTGCCGGTGGTTCCCAAGCGCGTGAAGGAAGAGTTGGACGGGTCGAAGGTGTATTTCGATTTCAAGGAGCGCTGCGTGTACTGCGATATCCTGCGGCAGGAAACCTCCGCGGGCGTGCGCGTGGTTAGCGAGACGGATCGCCTGCTGGTGCTCCAGCCGTGGGCGCCGCGCTACCCGTTTGAAACCTGGATCCTGCCCAAGCGGCACGCTTCGCATTTCGAGCAGGCCGATGACGCGACTTTGCAGAATTTGGCTTGGGCGCTGCGCTCCACGCTGCGCAAGATCGACAAGGTGCTGGAGCATCCGCCTTTCAACTTCATCGTGCATACCGCGCCGCTGCAGGAGAACCACCTGGCGCATTATCACTGGCACATCGAAGTGATTCCCAAGCTGACCAAAGTGGCCGGATTCGAATGGGGCACCGGCTTCTACATCAATCCCACGCCGCCTGAGGAGTCCGCCAAGTTCTTGCGCGAATCGGGGCTGGCTTGAGCTCCGCGGCGGCGGATGCCGGAACGGTTCCGCACCGCCGCATCCTGGCTATCGTCATCGCGCTGATCCTGTACGGGTCGCTGTATCCGTGGCAGTTCCACGCGCGGCATTATGGCCACAACCCGCTCTGGATACTGTTGCACGCATGGCCCGTCGGCGTTCTCGACCGCTATTTTCTTTGGGACGTCGGCGTCAACATCACACTATATGCGCCGCTGGGCATTTTCGCCTATCTGGCGGTGAGCGCGCGCGCGTCCCGAGCGGCGCGGGTTCTGGCGCCGCTGGCGCTGGGGCTGGCGCTTTCGGCCTCGATTGAGATGATCCAGCTTTTCGACGATGGGCGGATGTGCAGCCTCTCCGACGTGGCCTCCAACGTCGCCGGCGCCGCGGTGGGCGTCGCCGTGGGTGCGCTCTATCGCGTGAAGTTGCAGCAGTTTCTGGCGCGTCAGGGTGCGGCTTCGCTGCTGCGCCCCTCCGGAGCGCTGTTGCTGCTCGCCTGCTGGCTCGGATACACACTCTTTCCGCTGTTCCCTTCGTGGGGCCGCACCCACCTGATGGCGAAGATCGCCGCCATGGGACCGCTGTCCTCGGTTTCGCCCACGGACACGCTGGTGGTCTGCGCCGAATGGCTGACGGTGGCCTGCTTGCTCGAGAGCATCCGCAATACCAAGACAACCGGATTCCTGGGCCTGCTCCTGCTGCTGGTGCCGCTCCGCTTGATCATTGCCAGCCGCACGCTGGCGTGGTCCGACATCCTGGGAGCGGCCGCCGCGTACGCCGCCTGGCTGTGCCTGCCGCGGCGCTGGCTGCGCAGATCCATGCCACTCCTGCTCACCGGCATTCTGATTCTGGCCGAACTGGCGCCCTTCCACGTCCAAAATCCGCAAGCCTTCAACTGGGTGCCCTTCCGTGGCACGTTTCGCTCCGCTTGGCAGGATGGTCTGGTGGTGCTGTTCCGCAAAAGCTTCTGGTACGGCTCCGTGCTGTGGCTGTGGCGCGCATCCGGACGAAGCCTGGCGTGGACCACCGCGATCGCCGCCGCCGCCCTGTTTCTGCTGGAACTTGCGCAAGTCTATCTGCCGGGGCGTACGCCGGAAATCACCGACGCGGTGCTGGCCGTGCTGATGGGTATGCTGCTGTGGCTGTTGCGCGACGCGTGAGGCAAGGCTTTGGATCAAGGCCCGGGCTGGAGCTTGAATATCGCTCCCTGGTTCGATGCGCCGCCGCCGAAGGTTGTACTGTACAGGTTGCCCGCGGCGTCGCGGAGTAGTTCCGCGCGCGGATCCGAGCCGAAGGCCGCTTGCCGAAAGCCTGTTTCCGAGAAGCTGTACAACGTGGTCTGCTGCCTGGCGGTGTCCACTTTGATGACGGCCCCGATGCCATAATCGCCGCCGGCAACCGTTGTTGCATATAGGTTGCCTTCCGGGTCCAGGGTGATGGCCGCGTTGGGCCAAGGTCCGCAACTGCACACCAGCGACTCGGAATAAGTCTGTGCGTTCGCTGTTGTGGCGCACGTGACCGCAGTCAGTAACACAACCGCCAGAACGTCGCCGGTCCACCGCCACCGATTGGCGGAGATCCGGTCGAGGCCGTGCGCTGCCGCCTCCATGAAGCCAAGTTGTCCCGGCGCCGAGACTAAGCTTTCCATTTCGTCCTCCCGATTTATCTGAGTATATTCCCAAACGGCGGGCCACCCAACCGGCCGGCGCCCCTCCGCCATTCGGCTGGCCGCAGGCGTTTGACATCCCCGCTGAAAGGATCTATTTGAAGGGCGTCGAGGGCCGCTTCAACGCGAAGCTGATCCTTGCCGGGAACGCGTCTTAGGTCTTTTTGTGCGCTTTTGGAGACGAGCAGCCGCCAGTTCATCGTGGAGTTCGGTAAGAGTGACGTACTCTCCGCGTCCGAAATCCGCGCGGCCTTTGCTAATCGCCGCCCGTTCCGCTTTGGTGGGCGTGTAAACCGGATAGCGGCTCGCGAGGTAGAGCCGCCAAGCCTCGCGCAAGAGTTCGGAACGGGTACGATGTTCCTGTTTCTGGATTTTGGCCATCTGCTTCGCCATGCCGGGCGGCAGGGAGATGGTCATAGTGTCGGTAGTTCTCATGACGAGTGGTACTTGTTACTATACGGACATCACCAGTATAGCGTTTTGAGGTCGAACCGGCCGGTTGCGAATGCCCTCACCCCGCCGATGCCGACGACGTCAGCACTTCCCGCACTTTCCGCGCCAACGCGTCCGGCAAGAACGGCTTCTGCAAAAACGGCGCGCCGGAATCCAGAATTCCGTGATGCACCATGGCCTCGTCCGTATAGCCGGACATAAACAGCACCTTCATGTTCGGATGCCGCGCCCGGATCTGCTCCAGCACTTGCGGCCCGCTCATTTCCGGCATCACCACGTCCGTCAGCAACAAGTGGACACTGCCATGGTGCTCCGCGGCCATGCGGATGGCCTCTTCGCCGCGCACCGCTTCCAGAACCTGGTATCCGCGGCCGGCCAGCACTTCGCAGACCAGCTTGCGCACGCGCGCCTCGTCTTCCAGCACCAGGATCGTCTCGCTGCCGCGCAGCGCCGCCGCCGGCGTTTGGGCCGTCCCTTCCGCCGCCGCTTTGGCCTCCGCGGATGGCAGGTAGATCTTCACCGTAGTGCCCCGCCCCGGCTCGCTGTACACCGAAATGGCGCCGCCGCTTTGCTTCACGATGCCGTACGCCGTGGCCAACCCCAGCCCCGTGCCCTTGCCCGGTCCCTTGGTAGTGAAGAACGGCTCGAACAGATGCACCTGCGTGTCCGCGTCCATGCCCATGCCCGTGTCGCTGATCGACAGCACCACATAGGAGCCGGGCTTCAGGTCCACATTCGGTCCGGCGTACGTCTGATCCACCTGCGCATTGGCCGTCTCGATGATCAGCTTGCCGCCGCCCGGCATGGCGTCGCGCGCGTTCACCACCACGTTCATCACCACCTGCTCCAGTTGCCCCGGGTCCGTGCGAATGGTGGCCGGCTCGGCGCCCGCCACCGTAATCAGCTCGACGTCTTCGCCGATCAGCCGCGAGAGCATCTTTTCCATGCGCACCAGCAGCGTGTTCAACTGCACCATGCGCGGCGTGAAGGGCTGCCCCCGGCTGAATGCCAGCAATTGATGCGTCAGCGCGCCGCCCCGCTCCGCCGCCCGCTGGATTTCCTCGAGCGCGGTGCGCCGTGCCGGCTCCGTTTCACCGCGCGCCAGCAGCAGCTCCGCATAGCCCGTGATCACCGTCAACAGGTTGTTGAAGTCGTGCGCTACGCCGCCCGCCAGGCGGCCCACCGCCTCCATTTTCTGCGCCTGCCGGAATTGCTGCTCCAGTCGGCTGCGCTCGCGCCGGCCCTCCGCCTGGCTCATCTCGCGGCCCACCGTCACGCCCAGCCGCGACAAATGATTGCGCGTGATATAGTCCGCCGCGCCGGCCTTCAGCACTTCCAGCACGGACTCCTCCGGCGTCCTTTCGGAGATCGCCACCAGGGGAACGTCCGCGCCGGTTTCATGCAGGATCTCCAAGGCCGCCAGCGTGCCCAGCCGTGCGCTCTCGTCCGTCGCCAGGATCAGGTCCCATCTTTGCATCAACGCTTCACGCAAGGCAGCGGCCGAGTCCACTCGCCCGGAGGAAGGCACGTAGTCGCTTTGGCGCAGTGCCTCCAGAAGCTGCAGCGCGTCGCCTTCCCGATCCGAGACTATGAGCACCCGTAACGGTATCGGCATCCCAATCTCACTAGACTACTTCCATTCTCCACCGCCGGCCGTATTTGCGTAAATTGCGGTGTGCGATTCGGCACAAGCACGCCGGGTGCGCGGCACAAAAAATGGGAATCCCGCATACCGAATCAAACGCATCATGCAGAAACAGATTGGCGAGCCCCGCTCCTTTGATACCATTTTCTTATGGGGGCTGTGCCCGCCGCTTTTGGCCGCTGGACGCGCCGTGCATTCCTAGCCTCCGGCCTGGCGTCCTGGACATTCGCCGAGCAGAAAGGCGCTCTGCTGCCGTCCGCGTGGCATCGCTACTCCGACCCGGCTACCGAATTCGAGGTGCTGCGGCTCACCGACCCGGCGCACTCCTGTTGGCTACCCGCTTACTACAACCGGGCGCTGGCGCGGCGCGGCGGATTCCTGCTCTACTCAAGCGACGATTCAGGCGCGCCACAGGCCTGCCGCATGGACCTGCATAGCGGCGAATCGCGCCGTCTGACCGAAGCCTCGCATCTGGATGCTTCTTCCATCGCCATGCTGGCCGACGAGCGCAGCCTATGCTACTTCGACGCCCGTGCGCTCAATCAAATGACGCTGGGCAATATGCGCACGCGCCAGATCTACGAAGTGCCCGCGGGCTGGGAACGCTGCCCTGGATCGAGCGTTGCCGACGATGGCACCGCGCTGTTCGGCGAAAGCCGAAATAATGCTTCCCGCCTGCAGGTCGTCGGGCTGCAGAAGGGCGGCGTCGGCACCATCACAGAAGCCCCGTTCATCCTGTCGCACCCGCAAGCGCGGCCCAAGCGCGCGCAAATCCTCTACCGGCAGGCGGACGAGGCGCTCTGGCTGGTCAACTCGGATGGCGCTCAGAACCGCAAATTGCCGCTGGCTGGCGGACGCGTCGGTCCCGCACGCTGGTCGCCGGACGGCCGCACCGTTCTGTACCTGAATTTTCCGGACGATCCCACGCAGTTGCACGCGATCCGTGAATGCTCGCCGGACCAAAATAGCGACAAATTGGTGGCGCGCACCAGCCAGTTCGCGCACTTCGGATGCAACACGAATACATCCGTCTTCGTGGGCGCCAGCCAGAACCGCGCCGCGCCCTACATTCTGATCCTGCTGCGTCTGACGCGCCGCGAGCTGTCGCTATGCGAGCACCGCGCCAGCAATCCGGCCATGGCCGCACCCATCTTTTCCGCCGACAGCCAGCAGATTTTCTTTGAGAGCGACCGGGATGGCAAGCCCGCCATCTATAAGGTTCACGTGTCGCAGCTCGTGGAAGAAACCGAGCCGGAATCGGAATAGGCAGTTTCAGAACACCCGCGGCAACAGCGCCCCCGGAGAACTGCCCAAGTCCCCCGACCACCGCGCCATATCCATCCGCAACCGCCGTCCGTCGCTGCGCACCGTGACCAGCCCGTCCAAGTCGGTGCGCAGCACGCACGCCTGCCGCTCCGCGTAGCGTTCCAGCACTTCGGCGTGCGGGTGACCATAGGAGTTCTCGAAGCCCGCGGACATCACCGCGAACGCCGGCTGCAGCAGATCCAGAAATGCGGCCGTACTGGACGTCTTGCTGCCGTGATGCGGCACCTTCAGCACATCCGTCTTGCGCACCAAGCCCTCGGAAACCAGTTCCGCTTCGACTTGCCGCTCGATATCGCCGCTCAACAGGAACGAATGGCGCCCGAAGCTGACGCGAAAGGCCAGCGAATCGTTATTGTGCGGCGCCTCCTTCGGCTCGTAATCCACCGCGGGCGCCAGCACCTCCAACTCCGCGCCGCCGAAGTGGAAGCGCTGGCCGCGATGCAGAGGCACAATGCGTACGCCATCCCTGCGCGCGCGATCCCGCAGATTGTCCCACGCCGGGTTGTCCGAATTTGCGCCGGTCCATAGCTCTTTCGCGTGAAAGTTCTCAAGCAGCGACGGCAGCCCGCCGATGTGATCGGCATGCGCATGCGTGCATACCATCACGTCGATACGGCCGATGAAACGCTGCCACAGGTAGGGCGACACCACGTCTTCGCCGATGTCCATCTGGGAGGGCGCACGATGCCCGAAGGTGGGGATGCCGCCGCCATCCACCAGCATCAGCTTGCCATCCGGGAACGTGAGCAGGATGCTATCGCCTTGTCCCACGTCTACCACCGTCATCTCCAGTTCGTGGCGCGCAATCTGGGGCGGGAACGGATGCCAAAGCAGCAGAGCCAGCAACACCGCCAGCCCGCTAGCGGCGGCCCTGAAACAGATCCGGCCCGCACGGCCCGCCAGCGCCACCAGGATCAGCCCGGCGCCGATGGCGACTCCCAGCCACAACGGCGGATCCGGAATGCGCCAGTTCGGTTCCAGGCGCATGTGCCAGTTGACCGCCGCGTGGGACGCCGCCAGCAGCCATCCCGCCGCCTGCGCCACCCACGCCCAGCCGGTGAAAATCGCGATGAAGCCCACCGGAATCACGGCGCACATCAGCGGCACCACGATGGCGTTGGCGGATACGCCCGAGAATCCGATGCGATGAAAGTACACCACCATGGGCAGCGCCAGCCCCAGTTGCACAATGGCCGAGACCACCGCAAGCTGAAACGCATACAACAACACGCGTGCCGGGATGCCGATGGCCAGGCAACTGGCGCGCTCCGGCAGCCTGGTCCACTGCCGCACGGTTTCGGCCAGCAGCCGCATCTCCACGCGGAATTGCGCCGCCACGGGAGCCAGGTGCAGATCGCGCCCGGTATCCGGCAAGTCCGCCAACGCGCGGGCGCGCGGGTACGCGGTGCGCTGCAGCAGCGGCGTGGCGAACGCGCCGATGAATCCCACCGCCAAGAATGTGAGCTGAAAGCTGGCCTCGAACATCTGCTCGGGATCGAGCACCAGGAAGCCGATGGCCACCGCCGCCAGTATGTTCAAGGTGCGCCGCTGGCGCGAGAAGTAGGTGGCAAGGGCAAACAGCGTGAATCCCGCCGCGCAGCGCACGCAGGGCGATCCCCATCCGGTCACCAGCGCATAAAGCCACAACAACGCCGAGGTGACGAATAGGGCAGCCTCGCGCCGCACGAAGCACAGCCGCAGCACCAGCATCAGGAACGCGGCCAGCACCACCGTGTGCGTCCCCGAAATCACGATTGCGTGATAGGTGCCGGTGTTGCGGAACTGCTCCGTCCAAACGCGTTGCACCTGGTAGGTTTCGCCGATCATGATAGCCTGCATCATGCCGGTCTCATACGGCTTGCCTCGGTAGAGATGCGCGAGGCGCTCGAGGGCCATCACGCGGAGGCCTACGATGGCGGCCTGGAAGCGCGATCCGCACTGGCCTGGCAAAATAGCGACCTCGGCGCCGGTGCTCATGGAGGCAGTCCAGTAGACGTCACGGCGCGCCAGATAGCGGGCGTAGTCGAACGCGCCGGGATTGCCGAAATTGCGCGGACGGCGCACGCGGGCCTCGAACTCCACGCGCTGGCCGTATCGTAACGCGGGCGGCGCCTGGCCTTCGCGCGCATACGCGGTGACCTGCACGCGTGCGCCCGGCTCCAGTTCCACGACGAAGCGCTCGCGGTCGCCCGACAGCGCGGGAGGCTGGACCACACAGCCGCTCAGGATCACGGGCTCGCGTCCCTCGGCATCCAACTCCGGGGGCGGACCCGGGCGATGCGCCAGATCCACGAGCGCACCCGCGAACACGAATCCCAGCAGGCAGCACGCCCCCGCCAGCACGCGCGCCCGCCGCCATAGCGCGATGGCGGACAGGATCGCGGTTGCCGCAATGACGATGAACAACTCGCGAGTTTCGAACGAGACGAATCGCGAAGCCAGCATGCCGGAGGCGATGGCGGCCAAGGGCGGGAGCAGCGGATCTTGCATGGGACCGGCTACCGTTTCCCGGTGATGAAGCCGATGCGCGGCTTACTGTGGCGGGGCGCCTCCAGACGCCCGATTCTCGTCATCACTTTCTTTTGGAGATGCTGAATGTCCTCGACGACAATCGTAAGGACCGCCGCATGGTCTTTCTGGGTATTTTCCAGCCGCTCCATCTTGCGAGCCAAATCCTTATGGCTAGCCACCAGTTCGCGCATGTTCACGAAGGCGCGAATAATCAGGATGTTCATCTGCACGGCGCGTTCGCTATTGAGGACGGATGAGAGCATGGCCACGCCATGCTCGGTGAAGGCATAGGGCAGATTGCGGCGGCCGCCGCGACCTTTTGACATCGCAATTTGCGATATCAAAGCCCCGGCTTCTTCTTTGACGAGTTGAAACATGAAGTCTTCCGGGAAACGCTTGCGATTGCGTTTGACCGCTTCGTTCAGGCGGAAGGTGGGTACCCGGTACAGTTCAGCCAGATCGGAATCGAGCATGACCTTCTGGCCACGGATGACGTAGATTCTTCGCCCGATCACCGTAGACACTGGCGGACTTCCGGCGGGAGCGGTTATGCGCCTGTTTCCGGCAATGGCAGCCGCGGGCGCGGGGAGTTGTTTTTGCATGGGCCGTCAGGTTAGTGGCCCGGCGGCCGAAACTTCTCACTGCCAATTGCTTTCGCGTGTCATTTGCCCTGCGCGGACGCTTCGGTCAGGTCCAGCCGCGCTTTCCAGGCATCGTGCTCCGCGACCGGTCCATCCTTGGTAAAGTTCATCAACTGGTCCTCCTGCGCGTCGTACTGGGGCCAGTGCGGCCGCCCTTCGCCATCGGGATTGCCGGTCTTGGCGAACCCCACCCAGTAAGCCAGGGCCGCTTTGGCAGTGGCCTCGTCCGCGGGCGCCAGATCCTTGCCGTAACGGGCGGCAACGGTGTCGAAGACAAACGGAATCTCGGTGGCGTGCGGTGCGCCTTTCCAGGTTTTGCGCATGGACTCCGCGACGTACGAAAAACGATATTCATACGCGCGCTGGCCCGTGGCGGCAATCGTCCGCGCCACGAAGCGGGCCGGCTCGATCATCATGCGGTCGGCCGCCACCAGCATGCCGGCCTTGCGGAACTCGCCCGATTTCTCCGGGTCGTAGACGGCCTGCGCTTTCTCCTTATTCGCGCCGAATGGAGCGAACAGTTCGTCCAAGCTCTTAGCGAACGAGAATCCGATATCGCTGCTGTTGGCGCCCACCATCACCGGAATTTTCAAGGCGTGACCGGCCAGCAGCGCCGCTTCGGACGACTCCGCCACAATCTTGCCGTCGATCATGGGACCCGCATATGTGGGATTCCCCATGCTCGCCATGTTCAGGCGATCGCAGACACGTTCGGCGGGCAACGCGCGCAAGGCTGCCAGCGCGCCGGCGTCCTCACCCTGGATGCCCGCTTTCTGGGCGAACGCGATCCCCACCGCTTCGCCGGACGGCAGATTCGGACCGGATTCGGTGACGCGGCGCATCGGACCGATGCCGGCGCGTCCGCCGCCCGATTCGACGATGGCCTTGTGGAACAACCCGCGCGCCAGCGGCGTGGTCATCATGGTGAGCACCGACATGCCGCCGGCCGATTCGCCGAACAGCGTGACATTGCCGGGATCGCCGCCGAACTTCGCGACGTTTTTCCGCACCCATTGCAGCGCCGCGATTTGATCGAGGAAACAATAGTTGCCAAGCAGGCCGTTGGGATCTTCCTTGGTCAGCGCGGGGTGAGCGAAGAATCCAAAGCGCCCCACGCGATAGTTGAAGCTCACGAATACGACGCCACTCTCGGCGAAATGCGTTCCGTCGTAAACCGCCGGCGAGCTTCCGCCGTTGACGAAACCGCCCCCGTAGATCCACACCATGACGGGCAGCTTGCCGGAAGGCCGCTGGACGGGCGCCCACACGTTCAGATAGAGACAATCCTCATCGGGCTTGACACCGAGCGGCGCGGCGTCGCCCGGAAACGGAAGCTGCATACAATCGGAGCCGTACGCCGTGGCTGATCGCACGCCCTTCCACGCCGTGACCGGCTGGGGCGCGCGCCAGCGATTCCGGCCGGTCGGAGCCGCGGCGTACGGGATGCCCTTGAACGCTACCACGCCGGCCGCGATCGATCCCTTCAGCGCGCCGCTCTCGACGCGCACCTCGTCAACTGTTGCTGCGGCCAAGGTCGAGGCCATGGCCGCAAATAGGATCATGCTCTGAATTCGAATCATGTGTGTAAGTCCAGTTAGTCCAACTGAGTAGACCCGCGTAGAGGCAGGTCGCGCGACGAACCGCCGGCCTGAATGATATACTCGCCCGGAACCAGTTCCCAGGCGTTCTTGTCCGCGTTGAATATTGAAAGATACAGCCGATCGAGATGCAGCGTTACGGATTTCGATTCACCGGGAGCGAGGCGCACTTTCTCCCACGCTACCAGACGGTTGAACTGCTCCGCCGAGGCTTGCGGCAGCGTGGCGTAGACTTCGGCGATTTCCGCGCCCGCCCGCGCCCCGGTGTTCGTCACCTGGAAAGTCACGCTGTCTTTGGAAGCCTTCAGATCCGAATATTTGTAGGTCGTATAGGAGAGTCCAAAGCCGAACGGGAATAGCGGGCTCTTATTCTTAGCGTCGTACCACTTGTAGCCGACCAACAACCCTTCGTCGTAAGCCACGTCGAACTTTGTGGTGTTGTCTTTGAAGCCCGGGAAGAATTCGACCATGTCCTTATCGCTCGCCGGAGGCGGTTGCCGCGTAAGCTGCGGGTGCGGCAGATCGACTTCCGACTTGGCGAAAGTCAACGGCAGCTTGGCGGAAGGATTCACGTCGCCGAACAGAATATTTGCGATGGCCTCCGCGCCGCGGATTCCCGGATACCAGGCTTCCATCGCCGCGCTCACATTGCCGATCCATGGCATAGTCACTGCGCCGCCCGTTTCGAGGACTACGATGGTGTGCGGATTGGCCGCAGCAACCGCGCCGACCAGGGCATCCTGATTGTCCGGCAGCGCCAGGCTCGCATGATCGCGGCCTTCGCTCGAAGGTTGGTTGACGAATACGATAGCCACGTCGGACGCCTTTGCCAGGCGCGCCGCCGCGGCGGGATCGGTTCCGCTGTCGTACTGCACGTCCGCATGCGGCGCCTTGCCGCGGATCGCTTTCAACGGCGAGGAACGGTGCCACACGACTTGATCGAAGATGCCCGTGTTGGCGGGCTGCGGCACGGGATTGCCGCCCATCGGATCCACCTGCGCCGACCCGCCGCCGGAAAGAACGCCCACGTCGGCATGCGATCCGACGACTGCGATCGTCTTCACCCGCGCCGCCGCCAGGGGCAACTGCCCGTTCGCGTTCTTCAGCAGCACAATCGATTGCTCGGCGACGCGCTGCGCAACTTCGAGGCCTTGGAAGACATCGGGCACTTGGCGTTGCGGCTCGCGGTCGAAGAGCCCCACCGCGAATTCCGTGCGCAGCAGGCGGTGCACCATGTTGTCGAGCCGCGCCATGGGCACTTCGCCGCTCTCCACCGCTTTCTTGAGCGCTCCCGCCAGGTAGGTGGAAGTGGGCATCTCCATATCCAGCCCGGCTAGGGCGGCTTTGGCGGTCGAGTGCGTGCCGCCCCAATCGGACACCACGAACCCCTGGAAACCGAAATCGTTTTTCAAAACGTCCGTGAGCAGATAGCTGTTCTCGCAAGCGTAGTCGCCGTTCACCAGGTTGTAGGAGCACATCACGGCCCCAGCGCCGGACTCTTTGACTCCAATCTCGAACGCCAGCAAATCGCTTTCGCGAATCGCGCGTTTATCGGCCTTCACGTTGACATATGAACGGCCGCCCTCCTGGTCGTTCAGCGCGTAGTGCTTGATATCGCCGACGATGCCCTGCGCCTGCAGCGCCTTCATTTCGGCTCCGACCAGCTTGCCGGCCAGGACCGGATCTTCGCCCTTGTATTCGAAGATGCGGCCGTTGCGCGGCTCTCGCGCCAGGTTGACGCCGCCGCCCAGCGACATGTTGTAGCCCTGATCGCGCAGTTCCACGCCGATTAGCGTGCCGTATTGGCGCGCCAGGTCGAGATCCCAGCTTGCGGCTTCCGCCACGCAGGAGGGCAGCGCCGTCGAATAACGGCCGAACGCGCCGCTATGCGTGACGCCCACGGCGGCATCCGCCATTTGCAGGTCGGGAATGCCCAGGCGTGGGATGCCCGGGATGTAGCCGGCATTGCCCAGCGATTTCGAAGGCGGCGCGTCCGGGCCTCCGAAGAGCATCTGCCAGCCGCCGCCATGCAGCAGCGAGATTTTTTCGTCGAGTGTCATTTGCGCGGCGATCAGGTCGGCGCGCCGATCGGGGGTGAGGCTCTTGTTCATCCATGGACCGGTGGGCTTCGGCCGCGGCGGACCGAACTGCGCAGCGGCGGAAGCAACGAGGGCGGCGCAGAGTATAACGGCGAGCGCGGCTTGGCGCGCGCGGGAAACCGTTCTGTTATGCATAGGAAGAGAGAATAGTAACAGATCGCATTGTCCGCAGGGTGCGGCCAAGGGCTAGCAGGCGTGGACGTGCTGGCGGAATTCGGCGAAACGTGGACATCGCTGAGAGATTCGATCGAGGTCGGCGGCGGACGCGATCTCTTCATACACTTTGTCGTGAGCCGGAAGGTCCGCCTGGGAGTGCATAGCCAGAAACAAAGGCTTTGGATCCATAACTTCTTCCAGTCGCGTGTTGATAGCCTTGATTGAACGGGTCCGGCCGCGCGCGCGAGCAACCTTGGTTACAGCCTGCTCGTCGGCGAGCAGCCATGTCTCGACCATGCATCTTGTCGCATGGAAGTGGACGGGGAATTTCGGCTTAAAGCCCGAGCTATCCAAGCGGTCCTTTAGGGCCGCTTCGGCGGCCTTCGGGCCCTTCCCGCCAGAGTCGCGGATGATCAACGCCTTGTCGATGCGATTGTACTCAAATCCTCTCAGCATTCCCACGAACTTCTTCAGGAGTGCTGGTACCCCGCCACACGGCCGCGCCGCCACGCGTTCCACGTCGCCCCGAATTCTTCTGATTAGGGCCGGATAGGCCGCGGCATCGCGTGGACCCTCGACGACTATTCCGAAAACAATCATTCTTCGCCAAGCGCACCGGCAAACATCAGGTCGCCCAGGCCCAGGGTTTCGTCCTCGACCAGCTTCCTGGGATGCGGCTTATCGTTTGGCCTGATCACTTTCGTCTCGCCCTGTCTCTTCTCGACCCAGAGGATCTCATCGAGCTTCATTTGATCGATTACGTGGGGCGAATGCGTTGTGAAAATCATCTGCAATGGCTGAACACCGCCTTCGAAGGCTTCCTGTTGGACCTGCCGCAGCAAGGCAACCAGTGTCTCGAACAGTTTGGGATGCAGATGATTCTCGGGCTCCTCAATGAAGAAGAGGGCGCCGCGCAGTTCGTCCGGGGCGAAGATGACGGAGAGATAGGCGATGAAGGCCAGTTCGCCATCCGACATCTGGAAGAGCGGGGTGGGGCGGACCAGTCCCGCCTCTTGGGAAGCCAAGTAGACCCATCCATCCTGTGTTGGCCAGGTGAGGAGTCGGCGGATCTCCGGAAAGACATCCCGGGCCACCTCCTCAATGCGCGCAAACGTCTCCGGAAAACGCGTTTGCAGCAACATCAGCCAGGCGGAGAGGTTTGAGCCCTGCAAATTGAGAACATTGGCACCCGTCATCTGGTTTGACTGCCTCATGAGGCTCGGGACCAATTGATGAAATCGCCAGTGCTGGGCGAATAGTTTCAACGGGTACCCTTCCCAGTTGGGAGGCGCGAGTTCCAACCCCGATCTGCCAGCGGGAACCATTACGAGTTTCCCCGAATTGGCGTTCTGAAGCCAGCGCTCACTGCCCTCGGTAACGATGAGCTGGTAGTCCTTGTCGCCCGTCCAGAGCGTCAGCGTCTCCTTTTGGATGCTGGCGTATCCACCGGCGCCGCCGACGATTTCGAGTTCGTACACAAACTCCTTCTCCTTGCCGAGGCGGGCAGGCTCTAAGAAATTCATGGATATCGAGAGCGGCTTGTCCTGGCTACCCTTCCACAGGACCTCTTCGATCCCTTGTCGCCCCGCCAGGGCGGCTGGAGGTCCGAAGGTCGGCGACCAACATTCGTAAAGGAAGCGGAATAAGTCGAGGACATTGCTCTTCCCACCCACGTTGGGTCCGACCAGAACGTTCAAAGCGCCCAGAGATAGGTCAACATCTCTCAAGCTTTTGAAATTCCGCGCGCGCACACGCGTAATCATAAGGACACCGAGACTATGATACCCCGCCCAGTTCCGGCCCGCAGGTTCGCGTCATAATCGACTCCAACATATCGGGGATCTCGAACACCGCCCGATTCGCCTGTGCCGCCGCGTTCGCGCGCATACGCGCGTAAGTGTCAGGTTGCAGCAACTCCTCAACGGCTGCGCCGATTCCGCGGAAATTGCGCAACACCAGACCGACGCCTTGTTCCCGCACCCACTCGCAGTTATACCGCTCTTGCGGCAGGTTCCAGGCATTGCGCTCCACAATCACCGGCAACTTCATGGCGATGGCCTCGCTGATGCTGCCCGGTCCCGGCTTGCCGATGAAGAAGTCCGAGAGATGCATATAATAGGGAACCTCGCGCGTGAATCCCTCCACGAACATCGGCATGCGCGGCCGCATCGCCCGCAGCGTGGCTGCCAGTTTCCGATTGCGGCCGCAGATCAGAATCAGTTGCAATGGCCGCGCCGCGGTCTCCAGGCGGCGCGCGATTTCGAGCATTACGGCGGAGCCTTCGCCGCCGAAGAGCACCAATCCGGTCGGCAATTGCGGGTCCAGCCCCAGGCGCTGCCTCTGCGCGCCGCGGTCGATCTCAATCGGCTCATAGAAACGCGGGTTCAAGATCATGCCGGACGCGCGCAAGACGCGGCTCGGCGCATGTCCTAATTCGCGGGCCTGCGCCGCCGCGCGGTCCGAGCCGCAAATCAGATACTGCTGCTGCCGCTCCATCCAGAAGTGCGGCGGATAGTCGGCGATATCCGTCAGGATGGTCACCAGCGGCGTGCCCGGCAGCGCCGCTTCCAGGCTCAGCTTCAACGCCCGGTTGAAATTGGGGATCAACGACACCACCATGTCCGGCTGGCCCGCGCGCCAGAAATCGCGTAACAGCCGCACCAGTTTGGGCTGAAACATTCGAATCACAACATGTAGTCCCTTCAAAAGCTCGGCCGAGCCCAGCGTCCAACCCTTTTTCAGCAGCAGATTGTAGCAATCCTGCAGGCGGATGCCCGTAAGCCGCCGAAAGATATCCAGGCTATCGAGCTGTTCCTGAAGGTTAACCATGCGGATCTCCCACGGCCGGCCTTGTTGCGCAATCACCTGCTGCAAAGCCATCGCCGCGCTGCGGTGGCCACCTCCCGCGTCGAAGTAAATGAAATCGAGCTTTTTCATACGTTTTTCATACCATCGCGCCTTATCCTACCTTTTGATTTCACCAAGCTTTTGCACAAATGTCATGCTCTTGTAGGATTGTGGGAATATAAATTAGGGTGGGATGGTGTTAGAGTTCATCACAGCTCGCGATTACAGCCTGATGCACCGGGTCCATCGCTGGCCGGCGCCGCGCTGGATCCGCGTCTGGATGATCTGCGCCACGCGCGGCGGCGATGGCTGGCTGTGGTACGCCATGGGCCTGATCATCCTGCTGTTCGGCGGTCCCACGCGCTTCGTGGCGGTGGGGACGGCGGCTGTCGCGGCGGCCCTGGGCATCGCTGTGTTCCTTTTCCTGAAGAAACGCACCAACCGCAGACGCCCTTGCGCCATCGAGCCGCATTGTTGGGCCAAGCTATTACCCCCGGACCGTTTTTCTTTCCCCTCCGGCCATACCATCACCGCCTTTGCGGTGGCGCTCTCCCTTTCGGCGTTCTATCCGGGGCTGTTGCCCGGATTGCTTTTCTGCGCCGCCAGCATCGCGCTTTCGCGCATCCTGCTGGGGATGCATTTCTTGAGTGACGTGGTGGCGGGCGCGGTGGTCGGCTCGGGTCTGGCATGCGGCGCGGTCTGGCTGTTGCGGTAGCTGTCAGCCATCAGCTATCAGCTTTCAGCTTTTCGGACCGGCGGTGCGCCGGACGCCGGAGCTACAATCGAGTTATATGCTCCGAGTTCGCAACGCTTGCCTGATCCTCGTCTGCGCCGCCACGTCAGCGTTGGCCGCACCGCCGCCCGCGCCCGCCGTTGCCTTGCAATACGACCGCCTGGCCAGCGCCTTGACGCTGCTGAGCGACGCCGACCACAAGGTGGTGGACCAGGCCGTCGAACTGATCCGCGAAGGCCAGCATGCCGGCGCGCTGGCACGCCTCTCCACGCTCACGCATTCGAATCCCGACAACTCGTCGCTCCGGATTCTGATGGCCTACGCGCAGCTTCAGCTCGGCAACCTGACCGGCGCGTTCGATGAAGCCAAGAGAGCGCACGACGCGCCCAATGGGAATAGTTACAGATGTTACTTTCTGGCCAAGATCGCGTTCCTCACCGGCGATAATGTCACCTGCCGGCGCGAGCTGAATCACGCCAAAAACGCCGGCGATATGCCGGAAGAGGTCCGGCAGTTGCAAAGCGATCTGAAGAAGGCCAAAGCCAAGAGCTGAATCCAATCCTGTTACAATCGCCCTATGTTCAGAGGATTGGAACACACCGCCATCGCTTCTCCGGACCCGCGCGCGTTGGCCGAGTGGTACGCCGCGCATCTCGAGTTCGTCATCAATTACGAGTACGCCGGCAACTACTTTGTGCGCGCGGCGAATGGCAGCATGCTGGAAATCATTCCGGGCAAAGGTCCGCTCGCGCCGCCGCAGTTCGACGACCCGGGCATCCGCCACCTGGCCATCGACGTGGACGATTTCGACGCCGCGCATGAGCGCCTAAAGGCCGCCGGCGTGCGCTTCCTGGGCGAGCCCATACACAAACAAGGAAACCGGCTTTTGTTTTTTGCGGATCACGACGGCAACATCCTGCATCTGATTCAGAGAGAAAGGCCGCTGCCGTAAACTTGTGCTGCGCCGGGTCTTCAAGGCTTTCCATTACCGCGAATTCCGCCTGCTGTGGTTTGGCGCCTGTACTTCGTCGATCGGCACGTGGATGCAGGTCGTGGCGCAGAGCTGGCTGGTCTTTTCGATCTCCAAATCGGCGTTCATGCTAGGCCTGGACGGCTTCCTGGGGCAAATCCCCATTGTGATGTTTTCCCTCATCGGCGGGGTGATCGCGGACCGCATCGACCGGCGCCGCGTGCTGCTGGGTTCGCAATATGTGCAGATGACCTCCGCGTTCCTGTTGACCTTGTTGATTGCGTCCCACGTGGTGCAGGTGTGGCACATCCTGACTTTATCTTTCGTAGTGGGCTGCGCGCAGTCGTTCGGCGGCCCAGCGTATTCGGCGCTGGTGCCGATGCTGGTCGAAAAGGAAGATCTGCCCAACGCCATCGCGCTCAATTCCATCCAATTCAACCTGGCGCGCGTGATCGGCCCCGTGCTGGGCGGTTTGGCGCTTACCGGGTTGGGCGCGGCCTGGTGCTTCGGGCTCAACGGTCTGTCGTTCGTGGCGGTAATCATCTCGTTGCTCCTGTTGACGGTCACGTTCGCGCCGCCAAAAACGAACGAATCCATATTGACCGGCATGAAGCAAGGCATCGCGTTCGTGCGCAAGCAAGGCGCCATGGTGGGGTTGATCGCACTGGCGTTTTGCATGACGGCGCTGGCCATCCCGGTCCTTACTTTCCTCCCGGTCTTCGCCAAAGACGTTTTCCACCGCGGACCGACGGCGTTCACCATCCTGCTCTCATGTTCCGGGGTCGGCTCGGTAGCGGGCGCGCTGATCGTAGCGGCTCTCGGCAACGTGCAGAATAAAGGGCGGATCGCGCTGCTGACGCTGCTGTTGCTCGGCGCCGCCATCGCCGGATTCGCGATTTCCAAGTCGATTATATGGAGCGGCGCGCTTCTAGTCATGTCGGGCGCGGCCATGATGGGCGTGTTCTCGATGGTTAGCTCCCTGGTGCAACTCATTACTCCCAATGAAATGCGCGGGCGCGTGATGAGTGTCTATAACCTGGCCTTTCGCGGCGGCATGCCGCTGGGCAGCCTGGCCACCGGATGGCTGGTGCCGATCTTCTCCGCCCCGCACGTGCTGGCGGCGAATGGTCTATTGTTGATAGCGGTAGGGTGTTATTTCTTGCTCGTGCAGCGGCGAGTGGCGGCGTTATAAAGCTTTCAGCTCTCGGCGCCGCGGCCGTTCGCGGGCCGCCCGAAGACGCCGAATATCAACGCTGGAGCCTGCCGCTTAGTCCCTCATCGAGCGAGACATTGTTCTTTTCCAGAGTCTCGCCCAGCACCTGGTCGAGAGATACGCGGGCGCGCGCATAAGTCGCCGACGCATTCACCTCGGAAATTTGCGCGGCAACCAGCGCGCGCTGGTCGATAATGATGTCGTTGAACGTGGATATGCCGTAAGAGAATTTCTTGCGCTCCGCGGCGAGCAGTTCCTCGTTCAGCACGCGTGTATCCCGGGCCGCCGAATATCGGGCGCGCGACTGCCGGAGCGCGCTGAGCTGGTTTGAGATATCCACTACGATCTGGTTTGTGTCTCTCTGGGTGGTGACCTGCAGTTGGCGGTATTGCAACTGGTCGATGCCGTAGTCGCCTTGCGCCTGCCGGTTGCGCAGCGGAATCGAAAGACCCAGGGATCCGGTTTCATTGGGAAAATCCCGGCGAAAGATCTGCTTGAGCGCCGTGCCGTACCCGCCGATGAAATACGGATCCGGGTTGAGTTGGGGTGTGCCGGCCGCGCCGCGGTTATAGGTCTGCAGTTGCAGCGTCAAATTCGGTAAGAGCGGGTTTTCCGTTCCGGCCAAGGAGATCTCCTGGGTCTGGTTCCGGAACTTCGCGACCTGCACGTCGGGCCTCTTCGCCATGGCTGTTGAGACCAATTGGCGCAAAGGAGGCAGCTCGTCGGTGTCCGGGACTTCGATACGATCGAGCGTCACGATTTCGGCGGCCTCAATCTCGGGGTCCGCCTGGCGAGTGAACGCGTCCTTCAGCAGGTTCTCCCGCTGGCGCACATTGTATTGCGCCACCACCACGTCCTGCAAGCTGCTGGCGGCTTCCGCCTGGGCGCGCAGAAGCTGGACGCGCGGCATCGCGCCCGCCGCGATCTCCGTTTGCGTGTCCCGCAGAAACTTCTGCGACGCTTCCAAAGCACTCTGCCTGACCTTCAGTTCAGCGTTGGAGCTTACCAGATCCCAGTACAAATTCAGCACGCTGGCAGTCAGGTCGAGCAACTGGGAGCGGAAAGTCTCCCGCGATGCGAGTGTGTTGATCTGCGCGATGCGGATGAAGCGGTTGTTGAGCTTCACGCCGAAGCCCTGCAAAAGGTTATGCCGCATGGCGAAACTCATAAAAGGGCCCACCGCGGGTTCCAGACTGTCGCTCGGAGAGTTTTCCTTCAAATACTGTTCGTAGTCCCGATACTGTACATAGCCGCCGCTGAGCAGTCCCTCCGTGAGCGCAGTGCTGTAAGTGTGGATGGACTGGATCAGGGCAGCGGTCTGGCTCACGATATAGTTCGGCTGCGGCTGGCTCAAGTGCTCGAAAGTCGTGGTGTTTTGCAGAACCGGATCGAGATTCGGCGTGACCACGCCGACCTGTTGAATCGCCGCGTTGCCGCCGCTGCCGCCGCTCGTTCCCCCTCCGCCGCTGGACAAACCGGCGCTCTGCACGCTGCCGTTCACGCCCAGGCCCGCATCTACGCTGGACACCTGGGCGCTGGCGCTTTGCACGCCGCGGATTGGGCCGCCGGCTTTGGCCCGCTCCAGCGCAGACTGCGCCAGCAGCAGCCCATATCGATCCACTTCCAGGTTCAGATTGTTCTCAATGGCCAAGGCTAGCGCATCTTGTACCGTCAGGTATAGTTGGCCGGCGCGCAAGAGTTCGTGGAGGCGTTTCGAGTTGCCGGGCCGGCTGGCCGGCACCGAGGGCGGCGCATACGAGCGGATGGGGACCGGCAGATGGGGCTTCTCGACCGCGAACTGCGGGTCCTGCGCGGAACAGACGGCGGCCGCACAGACGATGGCCAGGAGCGCACGGCCGGAGCCGGTAGCTTGAGTTTGTACATTTTGCCGAAGCGAGAAATGGAGGGCGGGCTTTAGCCGGCGCGGGGCTTGAGCCCCGCTGGTGGCACGGGCTTCAGCCTGTGTTGCACAGGCTTCAGCCTGTGTCAGGCGAGCTTCGCTCGCTGAAGAGCGGGCCTGCGAGGCCCGCGCAGGCTGCGAGCCTGCCCCACCACGTCGGCTGAGCGATCTCATTTGCCCACCCCTTCCGGCACCACTGACTCCCGGGCCACACGTCCGGCCACGGCTTCCTGCATGGAAATGTGGTTAACGTCCAGTGTCCGGCCCATGGCCATGTCGAATGCAATCTTGGCGTGCGTATAGTTGGCCATGGCCTGTACTTCAGCGTCTTCGTCGTTAGCCAGATCTCTCTGCGCCTGAATCACCAGGGTGACGCTGGACACGCCGTGCTGGAACCGGTTCTGCTCGTCCTTGAGACTCTGCTCCGCCAGCTTTCTGGTATCGACGGCGGTTTCGTAGCGGGCGCGGGCCTGATGCAGCCCGATCAACGCGGTCTTCACATCCACCGTCACCTGGTTGGCGGCGCGTTGCAGCTTAAGTTCGGCTTGCCGGAGCTGCAGTTGATCGGTGACATAGTCCGCCTGCGCGGCGCGGTTCCGGAACGGGATGGTGAGAGCGAGCCCGGCCGAATAGTTGGGGAAATCGCGGCGGAAGACCTGGGCCAGGGCGTTGCCGGTTCCGCCGACGAAATAGGGGTCCGGCACGCCACAGGTGCTGCACAAGGTCGGGTTCACTGGGCCGCTCAGGCCGTTGTTGGTCAGTTCCAGAAATGCCTGCAACACGGGCAGCAGCCCGTTGCGGGATCCCCGGATCGCGATCTTCTGGCTGTCGATGTTCACGTTGCTTTGCTCGATCTCCACCCGATTGGCCATAGCTTCCGGGAGCAACTCCGGCAACGGTTTCAGGTCGTCCGTCTTGGGAACTTCGATGGGATTGAGCGGCACGATATGCGCATCGTCCAGCCACGCGTTGGACATGGCATTCCGGCTAAGCGCATTCTTCAGCACGATCTCCTGTTGCTGTACGTTGGTCTGCGCGATCAGAAGGTCCTCTTTACTGA
>JBEKMJ010000009.1:0-110062 GCA_050008575.1 Bryobacteraceae bacterium | reverse complement strand
GCCGACCACACAGGCCGCGTGCAGGTCAGTGCCTTTGGCCTTCAGTTCGACTTCAACCACCTTTTTCGCATTGTCCCAGGCTCCGCCGGCATTGGCCATGAAAATGGCCTGGTAGAGTCCGAAGATGGCGATCGAGATCAGGTAGCCGATAAAGAAGAACGGCTCCAGGAACGCGAAGGCCAGCGTGGCAAAGAAGACGCCGATGAAGATGTTCAGCATGCCCTTCTGCGCGTACTGCGTGCAGATGGCCACCACCTTCTTCGAATCCGCCACCGAAGCCTTCTCGGCGCTTTCCAGCTTGATATGCTCCTTGATGAATTTCACCGCGCGATATGCGCCGGTGGTGACGGCCTGCATGGAAGCGCCGGTGAACCAATAAATCACCGCGCCGCCGGCAATCAGACCCAACAGGAAGGGCGGGTAGAGGATCGAGAGGTTGGCAAGGTGGGTGGTCAGACCGTCGGTGAGCGCCACAATGATGGAGAAGATCATCGTGGTTGCGCCCACGACGGCGGTGCCGATCAGCACAGGCTTGGAGGTAGCCTTGAAGGTGTTGCCGGCCCCGTCGTTCTCTTCCAGGTTCTCCTTGCCCTTCTCAAAGTTGGGCTTGAATCCGAAATCGCGCTGGATCTCGGCTACGATGCCCGGCAGCGTTTCGATGGTCGAAAGCTCGAACACGGACTGGGCGTTATCGGTGACCGGACCGTAGCTATCTACCGCGATAGTGACCGGACCCATACCGAGGAAGCCGAAGGCCACCAGTCCGAAGGCAAACACGGCTGGCGCCACCATCAGGCTGGCGAGCCCCAGGGTGCTGACTCCGTAGGCGATGCTCATCAGGCCGAGGATGGCGAAACCCAGCCAGTAGGCGCTGAAGTCGCCGGCCACAAGACCGGACAAAATGCACAACGATGCGCCGCCTTCGCGCGCGGAATTGACGATCTCGCGGACGTGCCGCGACGACGTGGACGTGAATACTTTCACGCCTTCCGGGATAATCGCGCCGGCCAAGGTGCCGCAGGTGATGACGGTGGAGAGCTTCCACCACAAGCTGGTGTCGCCGCCCAGGTCTGGAATGATGAAGTAGCTGACCAGGTAAGTGAGGCCCACGGAGACGAGCGAGGTCATCCACACGAGCGAAGTCAGCGGGGCTTCGAAGTTCATCTTTTCGAGATGGCCGTACCTGGCTTTGGCCACGAGGCCGTTGATGAAGTAACTCACCGCCGAGGAGACGATCATCATCACGCGCATGACGAAGATCCAGACCAGCAAGCGCACCTGCATTTCGGGCTGCTTGACGGCCAGCAGGATGAAGGTGATGAGGGCCACGCCGGTGACGCCGTAAGTCTCGAAGCCGTCGGCCGACGGTCCCACCGAGTCGCCCGCGTTATCGCCGGTGCAGTCCGCAATCACGCCCGGGTTGCGCACGTCGTCTTCCTTGATCTTGAAGACGATCTTCATGAGGTCGGCGCCGATATCCGCGATCTTGGTAAAAATGCCGCCCGCGACGCGCAGGGCCGCCGCGCCCAGCGACTCGCCGATGGCGAAGCCGATGAAACACGGGCCGGCCAGATCGCCCGGAATGAACAGCAGGATGAACAGCATCATGATCAGCTCGACCGAGATCAGCAGCATGCCGATGCTCATGCCGGCCTGCAAGGGAATGTCGTAACAGGGGAAGGCCTTGCCGCGCAGGCTGGCGAAGGCCGCGCGGGAATTGGCGAAGGTGTTGACGCGCATGCCGAACGCCGCCACCGAGTAACTGCCGCCGATGCCGACGATGCTGAACAAGAGGATGACGGCCACCTCGAAGGCCGGCCGGCCCTGCAGGAAGCCGAAATAGAACACGATAATGACGCCGATGAAGCATTCCAGCAGGATCAGGAATTTACCTTGCGTGGCCAGGTAGGTCTTGCAGGTCTCGTAGATCAGCTCGGAGACTTCCAGCATGGATTTGTGCACGGCCATATTTTTCAGCCGCCGGTAGATGACCAGCCCGAAAACCATGCCTAACGCGCAGAAAATAAGACCGAACATCAGCAGGCTGCGGCCGCCGATGCCGCCCAGAAACGTGGCGCTGTCCAGATTGGGCAGGCGCAGGCTGGCTTCGCCGCCCTCGCCTTGGGCCATCAGAGGCAGGGCCAAAAGGGCCATCCACAGCAGCGGGAGAAACGCGCGGATTGCGCGGAGTGAGCGGACCGCGCGGAGCTTAGTCGAAGAACCCGTTCGCATGAAAAAAACCTCCTGGAATGGGGCGAGGGCCTGAGGGTTGGCCTACCCCAAATAGGATATCAGGGTTGATTTACCTCAGCCTGTTCCTATGGATAACACAAGGTAGCGCAAGGCGTGATCGAATTCAAGGCGGGCGAAGGGAGCTATCAGCTTTCAGCTTTCAGCATTCGGCATTCAGCTATCAGCTTGGAGGCATGGCTGGCTTAGCTGGGGGGTTGGGGCGTGAAATCGCCTAGGATTTCACGGGGGATTTCGCGCCAGACTCCGTCGAGGACGAGAACTTTGGGCAAGACGGAATAGCTGCGGCCTGCGTCGGTCTGCCAAAGAAGGCCGCCCTGGTACTTCTCGCCGTCTTTCGGCTCGGCATCGGCGTGGCGTTCGATGCGGCCTTTGCGGTAACGTTCCAGGTCGGCGATGGTGCAGGAGATGGAGCGTTCGAGGCGGGACTCGGAGCGGTCGATGCGGGCCAATTTCCCCTGATTGACGGCGATGGTTTCGACGAGATCCCTTTCCATATCGTCCTGGTTTATCCAGGCGGCGGAGAGGCGCGCCAGGTGCTGGTCGAATTTGGCCTGGTCTTCGCCGGGGAGGACGGCGGATTCGGCGCGAAGGCCGTGGACTAGGGCATTGAAGCGGACGCGGTCCTTTCCGGCCTGAGTTTTGGGGCCGGTACTTTTCTTCGCGTTGCGCCGGTTGGCGCGTATCTGATTGATTGTAGGCATAGCTTCCTTTCGTTCCGAACAAAGCCAATGGGGGGCGGGGGGATGGGGAATTCTGGCCGGCGATGAATGCCGGTGAACGCCGATTTGGGTTTGCTACCCCGATATCAGGGTAGCGCGGGGGTGGCGGGGAATCGGGGCGCCGATTTGGCGGGGGTTGGCGGAAGTGGTTTTTTTTAGTGGGCTGCGGAGGGTTGGCGCTTGGCCTGTGGCCTGTCACCCGGAGGAGCGCAGCCCAGCGGCAAGTGCTGCTACCATGAGGTACCGCGAAAGCGGTTTAGTTCACCGGAGGAATATGAGCAACTCAAACAGGCGGGCATTCATTCGCGGTGGCGCTCTGGCGGCGACCGCGGGCGGGGCCGCTAAAGCACAATCGGGACCGCAGAAAAAGGTCCACTACCGGGGCGAAAAACCCACCACTACGCCGTTGTTCAGCGGCGCGGTTTCATACGGCAACCTGCTGTTCATCGCCGGCAAAGGGGCGCATTTCGCGGGCGACATCAAAGCGCACACCGCGCACGTGCTGGACGAGATTCAGAAGGAGCTGGAGAATGCCGGATCGTCCATGGACAAGGTGCTGAAATGCAGCGTCTTCCTGAACGACTTGAAGGATTACAAGGGCATGAACGAAGTATTTCAGGGCCGGTTCGGCCAGAATCCACCGGTGCGCACCACCATCGCCGCGGCGGGCGGCATTCCGGGGGATTCGCTGGTGGAAATGGATGTGATCGCGTACATCTGAGGCCGCGCGCCGGAGCCTTATGCTGCCCTATCGACTTGTTTACCATGACGGTTACGACCTGAGGTTGGGAGACCATGTGTTCCCATCTCAGAAGTACCGTTACATCCGCGAACGGCTGCTACGCGATCGATTCGCCACGGCGGAGGATTTCGTACAGCCGGAGCCGGCCAGCGATGCGGATATCCTGGCGGTTCACGATCCAGGCTGGGTCGACCGGCTGCGCACCGGCACGTTGAGTTATCAGGAAATCCTGCAACTGGAAGTGCCCTATAGCCGCGAGTTGGTGGAAGCCTTCTGGCTGGCGGCCGGGGGCAGCATGCTGGCGGCGCGCCTGGCGCTGGAACAGGGGATCGGCTTCAATGTGGGCGGCGGCTTTCATCACGCCTTTCGGGGGCATGGGGAAGGTTTTTGCGCGATCAACGACATTGCGGTCGCCATCCGCGCGATGCAGCGCGCGGGCCGCGGCGATCACGGGATCGAGCGGGCCATGGTGGTGGATTGCGATGTGCACCACGGCAACGGAACCGCGGGCATTTTCGCCGGCGACGACTCCGTGTTCACGCTATCCATTCACCAGTTCAACAACTACCCCTCGGAAAAGCCGCCTTCCGGCCTCGACATTCACTTGCCGGACGGCGTGGGCGATGAAGAATATCTGCACCGGCTGGGCAATGGATATCGCACCGCGATGAACATGTTTCATCCCGAGCTGCTGGTCTACGTAGCCGGCGCGGACCCTTATTGCGAGGATCAACTGGGGGGGCTGTCGCTGAGCCTGGAAGGCCTGCGCGAACGAGACCACCTGGTAATCTGGACCGCGCTGCACAGCCACATCCCGGTGGCCATCGTGCTGGCCGGCGGTTATGCCGTGAATGTGCAGGACACGGTGACGATTCACGCCAATACGGCACATGTGGCCAAGGAGGTATTGGAGAAGACCGGCTGGCAATGATACCCGGGTTCAGGAGCGCGCCCGCTTGTGGTCCGCGCGCCCATACCGGTACAAGAAGTGCGAGCCGGCCTGCAACAGTCCCGCGAAACCGAACCACACCTGCCAGTGGGAGAACAGGCCCTTACGGATGGCGAAGTCGCTGGCCCAGTGCGGATCTTCCGCCAGACGCCAGATGCCCAGCGCCGCGGCCATGACCGCCGCGGGCGTAAGGAAAGAGGCGAACGCCATCGCCACGCGCCGGTTCTTGCGCCGTGCGCGATCCACTTTCGCACTTTTTCCAAAGCGGATGCGGACCAACATCGTGCATACCAATCTATCAGCATTTGCGCTAAATTAGACACTTCGGAAAGAGGAACAATGCTGCATCGATTGAAGGCCGCGGTATTCGGCACCGGCTTCGTGGGCCGCGTGCACCTGGAAGGGATTCGCCGCCTGGGATTCGTCCAGGTTTACGCCATCGGCGAGAGCCAGAAGGAGAAAGCGCGCCGCTTGGGCGAGGAGTTCCACGTCGACAAAACCGCCAGCGACTACCATCAGATTTTGGACGATCCCGAAGTGGATGTAGTCCACGTATGCACGCCGAACGCGCTGCACTTCCCGATGGTGACCGACGCGCTCAACGCCGGCAAGCACGTGATCTGCGAGAAGCCCCTGTCCACTTCCGTCGAGAACGCGCAAAAGCTGGCCGCGCTCGCGCGCGAGAAGAACCTGCGCAACTGCACGTTCCACAACCTGCGCTTCTACCCCATGGTGCAGCAGATGCGCCGCATGCGCGAGGCGGGCGAACTGGGCGAGATCCTGGTGCTGCAAGGCACTTATTCGCAGGATTGGCTGTTGTACGACACGGACTGGAACTGGCGCATCGATTCCAAGTCCAACGGCCCATCGCGCTGCATGGCCGATATCGGCTCGCACTGGTGCGATATGGCCGAACACGTCACCGGCCAGCGCATCACGTCGGTGTGCGCCGATCTGCAGACGTTCCATAAGACCCGCAAGCGTCCCAAGAAATCCATCGAGACCTTCGCCGGCAAGACGCTGAACCCGGAAGATTACGACGAGGTAGAGATCGACACGGAGGATTTCGGCGCGGTGCTGTTCCGCATGGGCGAGCGCACGCGCGGCGCATTCACGGCCAGCCAGGTCAACGCCGGGCGCAAGAATGGCCTGAGCATGGAGATCTACGGCAGCAAGGCGTCGGTGGCGTGGAACCAGGAGCGGCCCGACGAGCTGTGGATCGGCCACCGCAACACACCCAACGAAATCATTATCAAGGACCCGTCGCTCCTGCAGCCGCTCGCGCGTCCCTACGCCGATCTGCCGGGTGGCCACAGCGAAGGCTACGACGACACATTCAAGCAGGTGTTTCGGCGGTTCTACCACTCGGTGGAGGACGCTTCCGCGCCGATCGAGTATCCGCAATTCGTGGACGGGCTGCGGCAGTTGCAGATCCTGGATGCGGAGTTGGCCAGCACGGCCGGGCGGGCCTGGGTGGATGTGCCGGCGGCGCCGTAAACGCGAGGCGGCTGGCTCAAAATAATGTTATCGAACGGGCCTCCGGCTATGTGGAAACCGATAGCGGCAAAGTAGTGCGTGCGATGCAGAGCACTTACCAGCGTCACGGCACGCTGAATCTGTTTGCCGCTCTGGAAGTGGAGACCGTCAGGTTCACACGAAGTTCACCCAATTCAAGAAGCGGCAGGACTTTCGAGACTTCCTGGATGGCGTGCTGGCAGATCAGCCGCGGGACCGGGAAATCCACGTCATCCTCGACAACTACTCGCCCCATAGACGAAACGATGACTGGCTGGCGAGATTCGAGGGACGCGTCCAATTTCACTTCACGCCCACTTCGGCCAGTTGGCTGAACCGGATTGAAATCGTGTTCAGCCTGCTGCAACGCAAGACCCTCAACGGAGGAAGCTTCCAGACGAAAGATCAGTGGCGTGAAGCCATTGCAGCTTTTTTCCAGAGGCACAATGAGCGGGCCAAACCGTTCCGCTGGCGGAAGCTTGAAGTCAAGGGTAGCCAGCTTCCAAATACAATTGTCAATTTACGCAATTAAGCACTAGTATATCGTCCAGTTAGTTCTTCATAGATCGATGTTGCGGCCAAAGCGCCATATCCGCCCTGGCCGACAAGTGAGTATGGCGTTTGTGGGGCGGGCAATCCTGCCCGCAGCCGGCTTGCAGCCGGCCTTTCCGATCACCACGAGGCGCGCCGTGAAAGCAGGAGCCGCCTGAAAGGCGGCTGCGGCCAAGATTGGCCGCCCCACGGTGCAACCGAACTGCCAGTATTCTACAAGGGACTATCTGTATCGGGTAATATCGTTAGCTCGGTTGCCAACCGCTGCTTACAGCCCGTGGGACATCAGTGGAAACACGATCGGACGCATCACGCCCCAGGGACAACCCAGTGGGCGGGGCCCCGCCTGCCAGCCGGATTTCGATGTCTGCGGTGCGGTCAAACTGTCCGCCGAGGATGGGGTCTTCACGGCCTCGCAGCTCATAAGGTTGCGGACGGCGCATGGCGCCGCCGCTACTGGACCAAGCGGTTCAGCGTCAGGAACGTCACACGCTTTTGGGATTCCGTGTTCGCCAGCGGCGAGTAGTAATACCAGAAGGTAGCTTTCACCTGGGTTTGGCTGCCCTTGGGAATCGGGAAGAGAAAAGTCTCGGAACGCTTTTCGCCGGGCGCCAGGCGGGTGTCCGACACCAGTTTGGCGGCCTTCAAGAAGGCGAAATGCTCGCGCATCATGACCGTACCGTGCTGGTCGGCGACGGTGCGCGCATAGATGCGCTGTTCGGTGAAGTGCTGACCGCCGGCGGAATCGGCCCGCAGCTCCATCACCAATTGGCGCAGCGGCGATCCGGTGGGCAGGTAGTGGCCGGCGGTCTGGTTTTCGACATCCACGGTGACGCGCAACCCGTCGCCCTCGCGCGCCGTATTGAGCTGCGCCTTGATGGCTTTGGTAAGCTGCTCCAGCGAGTGGCTGCCGGGCATCTGGTGGAGGTTGATTTTGGCTGTGGACGCGCGCGCCACGTGCGGATCCACCACGTCGCCCTCCACGCGCGACATGTGGCAGTACTGGCACTGCTTGCCTTCCTTCCAATACTTGCTGGCCTTCCATTCCGAATAAGTGGTCAGCACGGGAAAGCCGGCGGCATTCTTGTATTCATGGCAGGAGGCGCAAAGGGCGGAGGAGGTATGCACCGCCGAATACGCGGTCTGATGCGCCTTGGAGACGGCATCGCTGAGCGGCCCGGTTTTCAGGGCGCCGAAGCTTAGAACGGCTTTGGGATTCGGCCCGTCGAACGAGACATCCCGGATGGAGTGGCAGTAGTCGCAGGTGACGCCTTCCCAGCTCACTTTGCGTTCCAAGCCCACGTCACCGATACGCGCCGCAATCGGGGAATGGCAATTCAGGCAGACCATGCGGCCGGCCGGTCCGAAGTCGGCTTCCGCCATGGCGAGCGCATCCTGAAACAGGCGGCTCTCCATGGCTTGCGAATGCGTGGAAGTCTTCCAGGATTCGTGAATGGCGCGGTGACAACGGCCGCACACCTCGGCGCTGGCGGGCGATTCCAGGCCCCCAGCAGTTAAGCGCAAAGCCAGCGACAGTCCCAGAAACGCGGCCGGCGGCAGCATGACTCACCTCCCGGCGGGCTTGGGGACGGCTGAAGGTTTCGACTCCAGCGAACGGATCGCCATCCAAAGCCCGGCCATTGTAACGAAAATTGTTACGAGCGACAGCGCCAGCCCCACGCGGCGGGAGTCGCGATCCTGTAAGGCTTTCTCTCCGGCGCGGCGCGTCTCGGCCGCCACGGCCAGACCCTCTTCAATCGGTTTGGCCACGGCGGGCGCCTGAAACGCGTGCATGGCCACGCGGGCCTTTACCAAGGCCTGGCGGCCTTCCATTTGGCGCAGGGTCGGTTCGGACACTTCCATGCCGGAATCCCGCGCGCGATGCAGCACGGCGTCGGACTGGGTGAGGGCCGCATCCAGGCGGGTCAGCATATCCGCCATTTGTGCGGCGGCCGCTCCTCCGGCGGAGGTGGCGTCGTGGCATTGGGCGCAGACCGCGCCGGCTCCGGCCAGCATCTCAACGCCAGGTTTGCGGATGCCATGATTTCCGTGGCAAACCGTGCAGCCGCCTCCGCCCATGGCGGCGAATACCGGCCGATGCGGGCTCTTGTTGTACATTTCCTCGAACAGGACATGGCAGGCGCCGCAGACCTCGGCGACCGACGCAACTTGCGGAGGAGCGGCACCGTGGTTGCCGTGGCAAGAGGCGCAATTCGGCGCGGAAAGATCGCCCCGCTGGGAGAGGGCTTCCCAGTGCACGCTGGCGCGATATTCGGCGAACTGGTTGGTCGCGATTTTATAGGGCGCCATGTGGGCGGCGTCCGCGTGACAGTGCGCGCAGGTTTCCGGCAGCTTAAGCGGATC
The DNA here is from genome assembly GCA_050008575.1 of Bryobacteraceae bacterium. Taxonomy (GTDB): domain Bacteria; phylum Acidobacteriota; class Terriglobia; order Bryobacterales; family Bryobacteraceae; genus Bog-159. The sequence goes on along the minus strand of JBEKMJ010000009.1, from coordinate 100,968 downwards.
GACGGGCGACTGCGGGTCCTTCACCTCGCGGATGTTGTGTACGCCGTGGCAGTCCACGCAGTTGGCCACGGCGGTGTCTCCGGTGGCCAGGCGTTTGCCGTGAACGCTGGTCAGGTAAAGGGCCAACTGGTCCACCCGTTGTTGCGGTTTGAACCGGTGCATGAATGCCGCGTCGCTGTGGCAATGCGCGCAGAGCGCGGGCACGGCGGTGCGGGTTAGGTGTCCCTTGAACCCTTTGGCGGGGTTCATAGCGATTTCCGGATCGTCCGCGTTGCGATCGCCGCCGTGGCAATCGGCGCAACTGAATCCGTGGTGGGCGTGGATGTCGTTGGTGTAATCGGCGACGGGGGCTTTGAGGGCGCCTTCCATGTTGGAGTGGCAGCCGATGCAAGTGTCTTTGGCCTGGGCGGGCGGGGTGAGGGCTAAAAGCAAGAGGCCGCCTTGAAAAGCGGCGGCGGCCAGGATAGGCCGCCCTCCAATGACATGTCTCATCGGAAGTACCCCAATAGCGAGAAGGTGACCAGGTAGGCCATCAGGGCCACGCCCGCGCCGGTTACCCATCGCGTCCGCAGAGTGCCTTTGGAGTTAGGGGCCCAGAAGGGCAGCAGCACCCACCAGGCTGCCAGGAGGGCAAAACCCATTAGGCCCAGCAGTTCCCCTTCGACCCGCCAAACATGGCTGGGGATCAGCTTCAAGGTGTAGAAGGGCGCCAGGAAATACCACTCGGGGCGAATACCCGCGGGAGCCGGCGCGAACGGGTCGGCCTTCTCGCCCAGTTCCCACGGAAACAATGCCGCCAGCGATCCCAGGACTGCCAGCGCCGCATACCAAGCCATCAGTTCGCGTAAGAAAAAGTTGGGAAAGAAGCGCATTTGGGCGAGCGTTTTGCCCTCGCTCCACGGCGGCGAACTCATCCCGTGACGCTGCACCAGCCCCAGGTGTACGATCAGCAACAAAGTGGTCAAGCCGGGGAGAACCGCCACATGGAACCCGAAGAAGCGGGTCAAGGTGGCGCCTTCCACGTCGCTGCCGCCGCGGAGGAAGCGCGCCAACTGATGCCCTGCCAGCGGGACACTGGCCGCCATGTCGGTCCCCACCTTGGTCGCGAAATAGGAAACCTTGTTCCAGGGCAGCAGGTATCCGCTGAAGCCGAAGCCCAGAGCCAGCCCGAGCAACACCAGCCCGCTGAGCCAGGTGACCTCCCGCGGCCTGCGATAAGAATGCAGAAACACCACGCTGAACATGTGAATGAAGGCGGTGAGGATCATCAGGTTGGCGGACCAGCTATGGATGGAGCGCACCAGCCAACCGAATTGCACGCGGGTCATGATGAACTGCACGCTCTCGTAGGCTTCGGTAGGGCTGGGCCGGTAATAGAGCAGCAACAGGACGCCGGTGAGCACCTGGATGGTGAACAGGAACAGGGTAATGCCGCCGAAATAATACCAGGCAGTGGCCGAGTGCAGCGGCACGGTTTTGTGCGCGGCGAACTCGCGCAACGCGCTGAGTCCGAGCCTCTCGTCGAGCCAGCCGCCCAGACCTACCGGATGTGTGGCGCTTGCCAAGATTTATTCCTTTCAAGTGCGGCGGGAGACGACTACCTCATCGCCCCGCACGTTTACGGTGTACTCTTCGAGCGGGCCGGGAGGCGGTCCGGACACCACCTTCCCGTTCAGATCGTAGAAGCCGTTGTGGCACGCGCACCAGATCTGGCGGCGGGCGTCGTCATATTGCACGGTGCAGTTCAGGTGTCGGCAGACGGCGGAAAAGGCGCGCCATTCGGTGTCGCTGACGCGAACCAGCAAGGCAGGCTGGCTGCCGAACTTGACGATCTTGCCGGTGTTGGGTTTCAGATCCTGAGTCTTGCCTGCGGAAACCTCATTGACGGACGCTTCCGGAATGTCCGGCGGATTGATAAACTTGACGGCTGGATAAAGGAAGGAAGCGATTGAGGCTGCGAAGCCACCGCCCAACAGCCAGCGGATGACCGAGCGCCGTTCCTGCTCCATAAGCCGTACCTCCCGGTAGCGGATTTGTGCGGTGGCTCAAGCAACGCAGGGGCCAATGAGGAAAGGGTTTAATTGCATCGTTCCGAATCTGGCTGTTGGGTGAAAAGACGCGATTCAGCGCTGTAGTGCGCAGGCCGCTGGGCGTCCTATGAGCGTTCGCCCGACATCAGCGTTTTTGCGCATGTTGCCCGCCGTGGTTTTCGGTTGCACCGGTTGTGAGATGATACCGGAGTTCCCGTTCTATCTGCGTTCATCCGCGTTCATCGGCCTTCAATCGACGGCCAATATCCGGTTTCGCGCTTGCCAGCCTATTTGACGCCGCCCGTCATGGCCGCCTTCGCAAACTCCCCGGAAGGTGTGAGTTTGTACTCCAGTCGCCGATCAGCGTGGGCCCCCATTCCGGATCGAAGCACCAGACCATCCAACTGATTCCTTTCCCTTCCAGATATTTGACGATCGCCGGTCCATAGGCATCCGCGCCGGCGCTCGGCGCCGCGAAACCGCCGAATTCCATCGCCACTACAGGATACTTGGCGGCGGCGAATCCAAAATCCTCCTCCCATTTCGGCTCCCACGGCCGCGGCCGTTTGTTCGAATAGGGATGCGTCACGTAGCCGATGCCCTCCGCCGCGATCGGGGCAAGCCGCAGAGGCGTCAGATCGTACGCCCAATCGAATCCCGCCACCAGGGGAATGGCCTTCGCATTGTACGCCCGGACGATGGCGATGAGGTCCTCCTGCATGCGCTTCCACTCCGTCCAGTCGGCCGTTCCGTGCACCATTCCACGGCCTGGTCGAGCAACTTCAGGTATTCGGCCGGCGTCCGCTCGCGCCACGCCACCGGATGCCGGGAATGCGCACGATCGCCGCGCCCATCTCTTTGACTTTGGCGAGATGGTCTTTGCTCCAGTGGCCTTGGCCTTCCAGCTTATCGGGATCGGAGATGGAAACCCCGCGGAACAGCACGGTCTGTCCCAGCGGGTCGACGAATTTGTTGCCTTTCACCGAGATTAAGGGCATCTTCCGGGCGTTCACCGTGTAGGGCTGCCCGCCCACGGGCCTGTCGTTCCACCACCGATGAGCGCGCTTCTCCGGCCCGGTCTGCGCGGCCAGCAGCGCCGCACTCAGCGCGGCGGTAAATAATAGAGCTCGCGTGGGACTGCTCATATCGAATGTTGCATACCTTAGCTTGGGCGGCCGCGAGGCTTACGGGACACTCCGTAGCACCTTCGTTAGTACTGCCAAATCTCACAGAACGTACTAAACTAGGCGAAGGCTTGCGATCATGAAAATGGAGCCCTTAGACTAGGTTTGGTATGGAAAATTTGTTCAAGAGACAGAGTGAATTTGCAATCCGATCGATCGGCGGCTTTTGGCATGACGAAGACGGCCAGGATCTGATCGAATACACGTTGTTGATGGCTTTCGTGGCCTTGTCCTCCGCGGCGCTTTTCAGCAGCACCGGAAGCAGCGTGAGCAAGGTCTGGAGCTCCAGTAACAGCGCCTTGAGCTTGGCGGCGGTCAAGGCCGCCAGCTAGTGTTCGGCGCCGGGTGTCGACAGAAGTCCAGCCGTATAGAAACGGCAGCCCCATGCGCCCTCCCCCTTACCGGTTGGTCATGGTTGCCGGCGGAAATGTTCGCTGGTTGGACATTTAGCCTCAGGCAGCTCGTGAGGCGCCGCGCACAGGTGCCTCCGGCGCGCCGCCAGCCAACTCGCCCAGCCAGCCTGGATTGGGCTGATTACCCGTCAGGACGAAGGCTTGTTTAACCGATGTTTAATCGCCGGCTCTTAGTTCGCCAAAGAGCGATGGCGAAAAGCGGGAAAGCGGCCGCGCCAACCAAATACCACGCCGAAAAGGTAGCCGCCAGACCTAGCGGTGACGTCACGATTAGCCGGTTAACGGAATAATAGTTTTGGGGAAACCGCTCCCTGACGGCGGCGGATCGGCAACCGGTGAGCATCGATAAAGTTTCCAAAACTTTACAAAATGGCGACACCTTGGCGCGCCTCTCTGTCTTATTGTGAAAGCATGCCGCGCAGGAAGTTTTATATTGCTCTGATCTACGGACTCTGGAGCGTCATCGCCGCGGCGCTCTCCATCCCGGCTGCGATCTATCTCCTGATACCGCCGAGGCTCCGCAAAATGCCGGAGTGGGTCGAGGCCGGCGACGTGTCCGGGCTTGAACCGCGCGCGCCCGTGGAGATGGTCTTCCGCCAGAATCGCGTGGACGGGTGGAAAATCCAGAGCGAAAAAACCACCGCCTGGGTAGTGAAGCTTTCCGATTCCCAAGTGGTGGCCTATGGGCCGCAGTGCACACACTTGGGCTGCGCTTATCATTGGGACGACAGCCGCAACAACTTCCTATGCCCGTGCCACTCGTCCATCTTCAACGTGGATGGCGCGGTGGTTTCCGGTCCCGCGCCGCGGCCGCTCGACCGCTACGAAACCAAAGTGGAGAACGGAAAACTGCTGCTGGGCCCGCTGCGCCAGTCGAAGGAGAAAGCATGAGCTGGCTGGACCATCGCACGGGCATCGAGACGGCCATACGAAACTTTCTCTACGAAGAGATTCCGGCCTCCAGCGGCTGGCATCAAGTGTTCGGCAGCATCGCGGTGTTCCTGTTCCTGACGCAGGCCTTCACCGGCGCGCTGCTGGCGTTCAACTACGCGCCCACGCCCGGCGACGCGTATAACAGCCTGCGCTACATCCTCACCGAAGTGACCGGCGGACATCTGATCCGCGGCCTGCATCATTGGGGCGCCAGCATGCTGATCGTGGTGGTGGTGCTGCACATGACGCAGGTGTTCCTTTACGGCGCGTACAAGAAGCCGCGCGAGGCCACCTGGATGGTGGGGGTGGTCCTGCTGCTGCTGACCATGGCTTATGGGCTGACCGGCTACCTGCTGCCGTGGGACAACCGCGCGTACTGGGGCACCGTAGTCGCCACCCAGATCGCCTCGCATATTCCGCTCGTAGGACCTTATATGAGCCGCCTGTTGGGCGGAGAGGGCGCCATAGGGGTGGTCACATTCGCCAGGTTCTACGGTCTGCACGTGCTGCTGTTGCCGCCCGCCACCGCCCTGCTGATTGCCACGCACATCTACCTGGTGCGCAAGCATGGCGTGGCGCCCGCGCCCGGCGACGAAGTAGAACCCAGCAAGAAGTTCTATCCGCACCAGGCGCTCAAAGACACGGCCGCCATCTTCGCCGCGTTCGTCGTTCTTTTCGTCATGGCGGTGGCGGTGCGCGTCCCGTTGGAGCGCCTGGCCGATCCGACGGATACCAGTTATATCCCGCGCCCGGACTGGTATTTCCTGTTTCTGTTTCAAACGTTGAAGTTTTTCGACGGACCGCTGGCGGTGGTGGGCAGCGTGATTTTGCCGTCGCTCGCGGTGCTGGCTCTGTTGCTGGTGCCGTTCGTGGACCGCGGACAGGTGATGCGCGTCACGCGCCGCACAGTGGCCTTCGGCGTGGTGACGCTGGCGCTGCTCGGATGGAGCGGCTTGACGGTGGCCGCGATCGCGACCACGCCCAAGCCCGACAATACCGTGGCCATCGACTATGGCGCGCCCACCGATTGGATCGGCCTATCGCCGCAGGAACTGGCCGGCATCGGATACTTCCGCAAGGAGAATTGCGCGAGCTGCCACAACCTGCAAGGGAAGCCCAGTGTGGGACCCGACCTGGCAAGCGTGCCCATCAAGAAAACGGCGGCCTGGATGATCTCACACTTCAAACACCCGGCCGCCATGGTGCCCGGCAGTTCGATGCCGGCGATCCAGTTGAGCGATGCGCAACTGAATGCGCTGGCGGCGTTCCTGCTGAAGTTGACGCCGCACAATGCCGACGCACTGGCCAACGCGCCGGACTTTGCGGTGCAAGCCGGGCTGTTGTACCAGACGAAAAATTGCGGAAGCTGCCACCAGGTGAACGGCGTGGGCATGAAAATAGGTCCTCCGTTGAATGGCGTGGCGCGCCGCCGTACCAAGACGTGGGTCGTGCAACACTTCGCGAACCCGGAGGCGCTTTCGCCGGGCAGCTTCATGCCGCCCTACCAGTTCTCCCGGCGCGACATGGATAACCTGGTCGCGTATCTGTTCACCCTGCCCGACTTGCCAGGCCCTCCCGCGGCTCAGTAACTGTGCGTTTTCGCTCCGTTTTCGGCCTGAAACCTCGACCCCGGAACAGGCATCGGAGTATCATCGTAGTCGAGAAGGCCGAAAAGGAGCTTAAGATGCCAACGACTCAAGAGGAACTTGGAACGCGCCGCCGGGACGCCCTGAAGACCCCCAGCGCGCTCGGCGCGGAGGCTGTCAAGAACATCACCGGCGGTCTCAATGCGCTGCTGGCCGATGTATTCGCCCTGTACCTGAAGACCAAGAATTTTCACTGGCACGTCAGCGGGCCGCATTTTCGCGACTACCACCTGCTGCTCGACGAGCATGCCGGCCAGGTTTTTGCGATGACCGACGATATCGCCGAGCGCGTGCGCAAGATCGGGGGGACGACGGTGCGCTCCATCGGGCACGTTGCCCGGCTGCAGCGCCTCAGCGATAACGACGCGGACTTCGTCGATCCGCTCGATATGCTGGCGGAATTGCGCGAAGATAACCAGGCGTTGTTGGCCAGCATGCGCGAAGTTCACGACCTGTGCAGCGATGAGAACGACGTCGCCACCACCAGCCTGTTGGAGGTTTGGATCGACCAGGCGGAACGGCGCATCTGGTTCTTGTTTGAGACGGGGCGGACCAGATAGGGCCGCGGACTCAACCCGGGGGAAATCGTGGTCGCGCGAGAGCTTAGCCGGATTCCGCTTGGGCGCAATTCATAACGCTCCTTGATGGAGGCATCTGCCAGCTTGCGCGCTTCGCTTTCGGAGTGAACGGCTTCCTCGTGGCGCGCCGGAGCTGGCTGCTAGCCTCTTTGACCTTCGGGTCTTCGTATATTCGCTCAAGGTCGTAGCCGTGCTCCGCGGCGTACGCTTCGCGCTGGCGGTCGATCTCCTGTAGAATCTCGTCATCCCGCCAAGGCGTCCAGCGCGAAGAGTTCCTCGGGGGTACAGACGATCGGTCGTCGATAGCCATTGTGTGTACCGGAGTTGAAATTCGACTAATACGTCCACATCGCTGCCGAACCAAAAAGTGCCAGCCGCCCGATCGAGTTTCTCCGGCAAAATTCGACCAGTTCCTCGCGGTCGACTTCGATCGCCGCGGTCATGCCGCTTCCTTCGCCAGCGTGCTGCGCTTCCGCCCGAACGGAAAATAGATGGCGAGTCCCACTATGAGCCAGGCAAAAAAGCGGAACCACGTTCGTAGCGGCAGCCCCATCATCAGAACTACGCAGCAAGCAATGGAAATGAGCGGAAACAACGGCACGAAGGGTACCTTGAAAGCGCGCGGACGATCCGGCTGCTTTTTCCGCAGCACAATCACGCCCGCCGAGACCAACGCAAACGCAAACAAAGTCCCGATGTTCGAAAGCTCCGCGAACGTATCGATGTCCCAGATTCCCGCCGGGATGCCCACCAGAAAACCGGCGATCCACGTGGAGATGTACGGCGTCTGAAAGCGTTTGTGCACCGCGGAGAAAAAGCCCGGCAGCAGCCGGTCGCGCGACATGGCGAACCAGATACGCGCCTGGCCATACTGATAGACCAGCAGCGAAGACATCATGCCGGCCAGCGCACCCGCGGTCACTACCACCCGCAAGCGGTTGAAGCCCAGCGCCTTCAAGGCATCGGCCACCGGCGAGGCCGTAGTCAGGGTCGAATATTTGGCGATGCCGGTGAGCACCAGCGATACCGAACCATACAGAATGGTGCAGACGATCAAGGTCGTGATGATGCCGAAGGGCAGATCCCGTTGCGGGTTGCGGCACTCCTCGGCCGCGGTGGAAACGGAATCGAATCCGATATAGGTGAAGAACACGATCGACGCGCCCGTCAGAATGCCTGGAAACCCGTGCGGCGCGAAGGGATGCCAATTGGCGCTATTGATGGCCCGCGCCGAGCCAAAACAGAAGAGCAGAATCGCGCCGATCTTGATCAACACCATGGTGGTGTTCGCCTCGGCGCTTTCCCTAACGCCGCGCACCAGCACCACGGTAACCAGCAGTGTGATCAGCAGAGCCGGAATATTGAAGATGCCCGCCGGACCGCCCGGCGCGGGTATGGGAGGGTATGCCAAAGCTTGCGGCAAATGCCAGCCTAACAAGTTATCGCATAAGTCCTGTATATACGCCGAGAATCCGACGGCCACCGACATATTGGAAACGGCGTATTCCAAAATAAGATCCCACCCGATGATCCACGCGACAATTTCGCCGAGAATGGCGTACGCGTAGGTATAGGCGCTGCCGGCGATGGGGATCATCGAGGACAGTTCCGCATAGCACAGTCCGGCAAACAGGCACGCGATGGCTACCAAAGCGAAGGAAACGGTAATCGCCGGACCCGCGCCCGGGCGGCCTAACTGGGAAGCCGCGTGCGAGCCGTTGAGGATCAGGTCGATCACCGTCGCCTCCAGGATCGACTTGGTGGGAATCACGGTTCCCGCCGCCGCCGTCCCGGTGAGCGTGAAAATACCGGAGCCGATCACCGCGCCCACGCCGAACGCCGTAAGGCTCCACGGCCCCAGCGTCTTGCGCAGGCGCTTACCCGGCTCCTCGGAAGCCTCAATCAGAGCGTCGATGCTCTTGGTGCGGAATAGTTGGCTCAACGGCCTGTCCTAAGAACCGCTCCCTCAGGGTCGCGGCTCGGTATTTAGCGTTTCCGCTGACCTTGCACCATCTTTTTAACCTTCTTCTTCATCGAGCCGCGCGCCACGCCAGCCGCACGCTTGGCCTTGGGCGCCACCTTCTTGCGCGCCGCTCTCTTCAGTTTCTTTCGTTCAACTCTATCAGCAATCGCCGTCGTATCCATAGTTTTTTTTCAGCCTCTCTTCAGCCCCGCGTATTTTTCTACCAGCTTCTTCAGCCCGTAACGCGGAAAACTGACTGTAATCTTGGCGTCTTCGCCCTCGCCCTCGCGCCGCACCACGGTTCCGGTGCCATACTTCGGATGCTCCACCGTCATGCCGGTTCGCGCCGATTTGCGCGGCGGCCCAGCTACGGGCGGCTTGGCGGGCGCGCCCGAAGGGAACGCTGGCCGTTGGGGTATCACTGGCGGCGTCTTCGGAGAAGGAAATGCGACTCCCCGCTCGGAGAAGAACTGCGAGATGTTCTCCAGTGAATTATAAGTCTTTCCGGTGAAGGTATTGCGCTGGGCGCTCTGCCGCACCTGGAAGCGCTCCGCGTGCAGATCCACTTGCGGCACGCTATCGTCGTCGCCCAGATTGACAATCAGGTCCTCCGGCGCTTCGTTGAGAAACCGCGACGGCACGGTGCGCTCCTGCTCTCCGCCCCCAAACCGGCGGCGATACTTAGCCCAGGTCAGATACAGGCGCTTCTGCGCGCGTGTCATGCCCACGTAGCATAAACGCCGTTCTTCTTCGAGGGCCGCCACCGAGGCCATGGATCGTTGATGCGGGAACAACCCCTCTTCCATGCCCGCCAGGAACACGATCGGAAACTCCAGACCCTTGGCGTTGTGCAGTGTCAGCAGGCTTACTTGCGCGTGTTCATCGACCGCGTCCGCGTCCGCCACCAGGGCGGCGTGATCCAGAAAATCGCCCAGGGCTTCGCCGCGCTCGGCGGACTCCGTGGCCGCGTTCACCAGCTCGCCCAAGTTCTCCATCCGGCCTTCCGATTCGGGAGTGCCTTCCTGTTCCAGCATCTTGCCGTAACCGGTGCGGTCGAGCATGAACCGTATAGCGTCCGGCAGCGGCTCGCTCATCACCCGCAGCGACAGCTCCTGGATCATGGTGCGGAACGCCACCAACGCCGACTGCGCGCGCGCCGGAAAGATCTGCTGGTCGATCATGCGCGACACGGCGTCCCACAAGCTCAGCTCGTTGTCGCGCGCGAACGCGTCCACCTGGTCGATGGTGGTGCGGCCGATGCCGCGCGCCGGCGTGTTGATCACGCGCAGCAGGCTCACAGAATCCCGATTCGACATGGCCAGCTTCAGATACGCCACCGCGTCCTTGATTTCGGCGCGCTGGTAAAAGCTGAATCCGCCCACTACCAGATATTTCCGCCCATGCCGCCTCAGGGCTTCTTCGATCTGCCGCGATTGCGAGTTGGTCCGGTAGAGCACCGCCACGCGATCTTTGGGATTCTCGGCCAGCAGGCGCTCGATGGTTTTCGCGATAAACATGCCTTCGTTCTCCGCGTCCCATCCGCCGTACATACCCAGCATCTCGCCGCGGTCGGCCTCGGTCCAGAGCGTCTTGCCCTTGCGCGCCTTGTTGTTGGCCACCACCGTGCCGGCGGCCGCCAGGATGTTCTTGGTGGAGCGGTAATTCTGCTCCAGCCGGATGGCGCGGGCCTTGGGAAAGTCGCGCTCGAAATCCAGAATGTTCTTGATATCCGCGCCGCGCCAGCTATAGATCGACTGATCCTCGTCGCCCACCACGCACACATTGCCGTGCGTTTCCGAGAGCAGCCGCATCAACTCGTACTGGCTGCGATTGGTATCCTGATACTCGTCGATCATCATGTAGCCGATGCGCCGGTTGTACTGCGCGCGGGTGGCGTCGTCGTGGTAGAGCAGGCGCACGGTCTCGAGCAGCAGGTCGTCGAAATCCAGGGCGTTGGCGGTGTGCAGCGCTTTCTCGTATTCGTCCCAGATCACCGCCAGCTTGCCCGCCGCCGGATCTTTCGCGTCGCGATAAAAATCCTGCGGCGCCTGCTTCTGATTCTTGGCGCTGCTGATGCGCGCGAGCGCCGCGCGGTATTGCATGAATTTCTCGTCGATGCCCAGGCGGCGATAGCCGCTCTTGATCAGCGCCAGTTGATCTTCGTCGTCGTAGATGCTGAAACGGCGCGTGAATCCGGGGCGAATCTGCGCCAGGGGCTCGCCATCCCGCCGCAATAGGCGCACGCAGAAAGAATGAAATGTGGAGAGATTGGGCGTGGAGGATAGCTCGATGCCGCTCAACAGGCCCGCCACCCGTTCCCGCATCTCCGCCGCCGCTTTGTTGGTGAAGGTCACGGCCAAAATGGCGGACGGGGGCACATGCCGCGCCGTGACGATGTAGGCGATGCGGTGAGTAATGACGCGGGTTTTGCCGCTGCCCGCTCCGGCCAGAATCAGCAGAGGGCCTTCGGTACAGGCGACGGCTTCACGTTGTTGAGGGTTGAGACCCTTGAGAAAGTCCATGTCGAAGGAGGACTCTTCGAATTTTACCATGGTGGGGCAGGCAAGCCCCGCTGGTAGCACGGGCTTTAGCGCGAACGACCCTGCGGGTCGTTACCAAGATCGGAGAACTGACGCCGGGACGTGGCGCAGGCACTCATTGCCTGCCGCGCTGACACTCGGGTCGGCGCAGGCGAGCGTAGCTCGCCCAGCGGGACGTTAGTCCCGCTAGATCAGTGAATTGCACGATGGTTCTCTGGAGAGCGCGAACGGCCGGGGGCCGTCACCAGGATCGGAAACCCAAAGCCTTGGGGGGCGGGATTTATCCCGCGCGGGGCTTCAGCCCCGCGCCTCGCAAATCGACAGGTTGGCGAGTGGGTTTCCGGAGAGCCTGTGGACGGCGAGCTTCGCTCGTCGAAAAGAGGGCCTGCGAGCCTGCCCCACGTTAAACTAAACATCTGCGCCGATTCCCGTTCCTGTGTTTCTATTCCGTGATGGCCGTGGCGGCCCTCCTGCTAGCCATGCGCATTATCGCGGGACCATTTCACTCACCACTGGTCACTGTAAATTCGCCGGTAAATGCCGCGGCCGCGATAGCGGTCTCATTCGTCCTGCTGGCCCTGATAGCCCCTAAGAATCCGGCGATCGCCCCCGCGCTCCCGTGGCCGCCTTGGATAGATTTGTCCGTCCTGGCAGCAGTCACTGCGGCGGCGTTCTGGCCCAACCTGGACTCGCCGTTTGTGTACGACGACTATACCCACCTCGCACAGACATCCCACGTCACCTGGCGGATTCTGATAGACGCCTTCCAGCCGGTCCCGGGCGGCCACGGACTCTTCTTTCGTCCGGTAGGATTCATATCTTACTGGCTCGACCTCCAGTGGGCGGGCGGCCACGCCATTCGCTGGCATTTGTGGAACCTGGCCGCGCATGCGGCCAACGCTTGCCTGGTGTATCTGTTGGTCAAACGGCTGGAGATGCGGCGTCCGGCGGCATGCGTCGCCGCGCTGCTCTTCGCGCTGCACGGATCGCGCGCGGAAACCGTCGCCTGGGCGGATGCCCGCTTCGACCTGCTGGCGGCGTTCTTCGCATTGTGCGCCATGCTGGCCACATTGGAATATTGCCGCACCGGCCGCCGCCTGCTCTTTGTTCCGTTGGCTGTCTGCGCCGCGCTGGCCGTGTACGCCAAGGAATCGGCATTCTGTTTGCCGCTGCTGCCTGTCGCGCTGCTGCCTTGCTTGCCGCGGGCGCAGGGCCGCGGAAGGATGCGGGCACTCGCGGCGAGTCTCATGCTCGGCTGCGTGTGCGCGATTCTGTTTGCCTACCGTTGGTGGGCGTTGGGCGGAATTGGCGGCTATACCGACCGCACGGGTCTCAGCGCGGTCTGGCGCTCGCGGCCGTTGCATAGCTCGGAAGCGCTGTTTTTCCGGCAGTGGGCCTTCCTGTTTTTTCCGGTGAACTGGTCCGTTCCGCTGGAGTGGTGGCTGCGCGCGGCCGCGGCCGGATTCCTCGCCGTACTGGCGGTGTACGCCGTGCACGGCAGGGAATGGCGGGGTAAACCAGGCACCCTCCTGGCGGGCCTCGCCTTCCTCCTCGTAGCGGTCATACCGGTCCAGCATCTGCTGATGTTCCAGCCTGACTTTGCGGGCGCCCGCGTATTGTACCTGCCGCTCGCCGGACTCGCTATTTTCTGGGCCGCCATGCTGGAGGAATCCGCGCGGAACAAGCTCACATGGGCGCTGGCCGGGGCTCTGATCGCATTCAACGTGGCGGCGCTCGAGCACAACCTGGGCCCATGGCGGACGACTCCGGCGACCGCCGCCGCGGTTTGCCGCGCGTTGGGAAGCGAAATGGCGAACGATCCACGGCCCGTGTTCGTAAGCGGTTTGCCCGAAAGGCTGGGCGGCGTTTATTTTCTCTCCAACGGATTCCCGGAATGCGTGGAGACGAACTCGGGTGAACCGGCGGCGCGCGTGCACGTGGTGGGCGAGTCGCCATACACCGTGCCGAATAACGGGCGCCGCTTCGCGTGGGATCGGGAAGAGGGCCGCCTGAAAGAAAGGCGGTAGGATCGTACTGGCCACTCAGTCGTACGTAGTAGTACCAATGCCGGCGGCCGATTCGAACGAATTCAACTAGAATAGCCCTATAGGTCAAGAAGACCGATTAGTTGCAAAGGGGCTTTTATGGAGCTGCATCTCCACCCACGTCTGTTGGCGGGCGCTTCGGGCTTAGCCTTGCTGGCCACTTTATTTGTGTGGCCGGGGCGCACGGCGCCGCGTACCGGAGCCCAACGCGTAATCGTGATTCGGGAAGTGAAGCACGGAATTTCACCGCCGCTGCGAACCATGGCGAACGCGCCGGCCACCCGGTGGGCGCAGGCCGTCGACGACGACGACGAGCCGGCCGCGGGTCGCGCAGCGGGGGACGCCGTTGCCAGGCTCGTCGATCCCGTCCGGCAAGCCACGGCCGGCCCCGCGCTGGTAACCCTTCCGGGCATGAATCTCGTCGGCCTCGGAAGGGGCTTCACGGGCCCCGGCGGATCCCATGCCATCTACGGCGTGCCGCCCGATCCGAACTCCGCGGTGGGCGACACCCAGATCGTAGAGACCGTGAATCTGTCGCTGGCCGTGCTGGATAAGACGACGGGACAACCGGTCAAGGGTCCGCTCTTCATCGGGGAACTATGGAAGAACTTCGACAGCAACTGCACCAACGGCGCCAGTATGGCCGACCCGGTGGTACTCTACGACAAACAAGCGGCCCGCTGGGCGATCAAGATGGGAACGCTGGGAACGCCATACTACACCTGCATGGCGGTTTCCGAAACCAGCGACGCCACCGGCGCCTATTACCTGTACGATTATGAGTTCCAAGCCGAGGGAAACTTGACCGGACAGAAGATGGCGACCTGGCTGGATGGTTACTACCTGTCCACCTATATTAATGTCAACTCGGTCTACGTCGGCCCCTCCGCTTGTGTCTTGGACCGCAGCCAGATGCTGATTGGCCAGGCCGCCACGATGCAGTGCGTGCAACTCGACAATACGCACCTCGACGGGATGGTGCCCTCCAATATGGATGGTCCCACGGCGCCGCCGGCCGGCTCGCCGAATTATTATCTGTTGGAAGGGCCCAGAGGCACCAACGCACTGTTGCTCTACCTGTTTCACGTCGATTTCGTCACCCCGGCAAATACCCAGCTCTACGGTCCGGTCAAGATCGACGTGGCCGCATACACCGCGGCCGGCCAAGTCCCGCAATATGGCACATCGCAGTTGCTGCATACGAATTCCACCAGCATGATGATGCCGGTGCAGTATCGTAACTTCGCCAATGCCACGCCTCCGTATGAGACATTGGTAACTAGTCATTGCGTGCTGACCGGCACGGGTTCCGCCACCGGCACAGGCATGCGCTGGTATGAATTGCGCGGCCCTCTCACGGCGCCCGTGGTGTACCAACAGGGGACCTACGCCCCGGACTCGAATTACCGTTGGATGGGCAGCGCCGCCATGGACGGGTTGGGCGATATCGCTTTGGGATACAGTCTCTCCACCACCACCGCCTATCCGTCGGTCCTATATACGGGCCGTGTGCCCAGCGATCCTCTGGGCACTATGGAGGCGGAAGCTACCATCTTCAATGGAAGCGGCAATCAGTCCGATTCCGACCGTTGGGGCGATTACACCAGCATGAGTGTGGATCCCTCGGATGACTGCACCATGTGGTACACCGGCCAATACCTGACTGGCACGGGTTCCAACACCTGGGCTACGCGTCTTTTCCAGTTCCAGTTTCCCGGATGCAAACAGGCGCCCGCGGCCAAGCGCAGCCGTGCGGGCGGCGCCATGCGCCGCCCTTAGGCGAACTTCGCGCGCCGGAAGAGCGGGCCTGCGAGCCTGCCCCACGGATGGATCAAGCGGTTGGCTTGAAACCTATTATCGTTTGAAGTGGGGCGACAGGAGAATGGGCAATGACGGAAGACGACAAGGAAAAGGCTAAGGCGGCCGCGGTGGCCAGTGTCGGGGCCGGAGTCGGGAGTGCCGGCGGCGCCACGGTTGGCGTTCTGGAACTGGCCGCGCGGGGCGCCGCGACCGGTTTCACCGCCGGCTTGGCGATCGGCGCCGGAGCCGCCGCCGGAGCCGGCATCGCCTACGGGCTTTATCGGTTATTCAGGAAACGCAAACCCTGAAGAGCGGGGATCAAGCCCCGCGCCGGCTAAAGCCCATTGCCGCGCAGCACTTTGCCCGGCAGCGCATTGGTCATCTTACCTTCTTCGATCACCGGCACGCCGTTAACCAGCACGAAGCGCATGCCGTCGGAGAGCTGATTCGGATTCTCGAACGTGGCGCGGTCGCGAATGGTCTCCGGATCGAAGACCACTACATCGGCCCACATGCCTTCCTTCAACACGCCGCGATCCACCAGCCGCATCCGCTGCGCGGGCAACGCGCTGAACTTGCGAATGGCGTCCGGCAGCGTCAGCTTCTTTTCCTCCCGCACGTACTTGCGCAAGATGCGCGGAAAGGTCCCGTAAGCGCGCGGATGCGGGTGCTCCTTTCCCAACAGCCCGTCCGGCGCCGTTCCTTCCGAATCGTTGCAGATCGACACCCACGGCTGTTCGAGCGCCAGCGCGATGTCCGGCTCCGACATGATGAAGAGCGCCACGTTGGTGAACGCCCGGTCTTCGATCAACAGGTCGAAAATAGTGTCGAAGGGATCTTTGCCCCAGAGTTTGGCGATCTCCGCGATGGTCTTGCCCTGCAAGGGCAGCAGCTTGGGATTCGCCACCGCGCCCACCAGGATGGATTCCGGGCCGGTCACTTCCTGCCATTCGTTGTCCCAGTTGCCGCCCGGCGTTTGCATCTCTTTGCGAATGCGTGCGCGCAGGGCCGGATCCTTCAGCCGCTCGATCAACTTGGCATCGCCGCCATCGTGCGCCCATGGCGGGATGATCGCCGAAAACGTGTTGAATCCGGCCGGGTAAGCGTAAGTATCGGCGGTGATGTCCACGCCGGAATCGCGCGCCTGCTGGATGTGCGCGACGATTTCCGGCATGCGGCCCCAGTTGGCTTTGCCGGCCGCTTTCAAATGCCAGATCTCGACCGGAATGTGCGCCTCGCGGCCGATGCGGATGGCTTCATCCAGCGCGGGAACGATGGCGTCGCCTTCGCTGCGCATGTGCGTCGCGTAGATGCCGCCGTGCTTGCCGGCCTCCGCGGCCAGCGCGATCAACTCTTCGGTAGTGGCATAGGGAGCCGGCGCATATTGCAGCGCGGTCGAGAGGCCCACCGCGCCGTCGCGCATGGCCTCGCGCACCAGCGTCTTCATGCGCTCCAGCTCCGCTGCGTTGGGCGCGTGGTCGTCGTCGCCCAGCACCATGCGGCGCACCTGGGTGGCGCCCACATAGCTCGCCAGGTTGATGCCCATGCCTTGCTTCTCCAGCCGCGCGAAATAGTCGCGGAAGGTCCGCCAATCGGGCCGGATGCCGTAGTGCTCGTACCCCACGCGATCCGCCTTCAGTATCGCCTCGCCGACCGGCGCCACCGACGAGCCTTCGCCGGTGATTTCGGTGGTGATGCCCTGGTAGATCTTCGAGGGCAGATGCGGATTCACCAGGATGGTCAGCTCGGACTGGCCGAGCATGTCGATGAAACCCGGCGCCACCACCATGCCATGCGCCTCGATGGTGCGCTTCGCGGGCGCGCCCGCCAGATTCCCGATGGCGGCGATCCGGCCCTGGCGGATGCCGATGTCGCCGGAATACCACGGCGAGCCGGTGCCGTCGACGATCCGGCCGTGCTGGATCACCACATCATAGGGATTGGCGGCGAGCAGGAAGAGCGCAAGGGGCAGCATTTGGCGAGTGTAACACTGGCAGGCGGCCTACGAGGCCGCCGCAGGCTGCGAGCCTGCCCCACGGCGGTAGAATGAAGTCCAATGCACCGTTTCGTTCTGCACAACGAAGAAATCCGGGATGCCTCCGATAAGCTGCTCGCGCCGGGACAGGTTGGGCTGCTCTCCGGCTGGGGTGTTTTCAGCACCATCCGCGTGGCTGGCGGAGTGCTCTTCGCATTCGAGCGGCACTGGGCGCGCATGCGCAAAGATGCCGCCGCGCTGCACGTGACTCTCCCGCCAGACCCGGAGCCGGTGCGCCGCAAGCTGCTCGAATTGGTGGCGGCCAACCACGCCTTCGACGCCACCCTGCGCGTGGTCGTGGTCCGGAATACGGGCGGGATGTGGCAAGGCCCGGACGTGGGCCGGACGAGCGACCTGATCGCGCTCACCTCCGCCACCAAGGAGTGGGGCAGCGCCGTGCGGCTCTGCTACACGCCGTGCGCGCGCTATGCGGCCGGCGAGTTCGCGGGCGCCAAAATCCTCTCGTGGGCCATGAACCTGACTTGGCTCGAAGCGGCGCAAGCCCGCGGCTTAGACGAAACCATCCTGCTGAACGAGCGCGGCGAGGCGGCCGAGTGTACGTCGGCGAATATCTTCGCCGCTGAAGGCCACCGCGTGTGGACTCCGCCGCTCAGCTCGGGTTGTCTGCCGGGCGTGACCCGCGAACTATTGCTGCACGAAATCCACGTGCCGGGGTTCACCGTCGAAGAAAGGGCGCTGGCGCCCGCCGACCTGGAGCGCGCGGGCGAGGTCTTCATCACTTCCACCACGCGCAGCCTGCTGCCCGTGTCCGAAATCGAAGGGCGCGCCATACCGCAATCCGGCACGGCCTGCGCCGCCTTGCGCGCCGCGTTCGCCGGATATGTGGACGCTTACGTCGCCGCTAGAGCCGCCCAGCGCGCCGCCGATAGCCAGGAGGCGCCCGCCGCGCGCCTATGACGGTCAGTTGCCCGGGCTGCGGGAGCCGGTATCTGCGCGTGAGCCGCTACCGGTCCCTGCGGGAACGGCTGGGCGACCTGGTGGGCATTTCCCCGCTGCGCTGTTGCGATTGCGGAGAACGATTCATCGCCCGCACCTGGGATATGGCCGTCTTCACGCACAGCCGTTGTCCGAAGTGCTTACGCATGGATCTGAACGTCTGGACCGACCAGCAGTATTGGCCCAGCGCGTTCATGAAGTTTCTGATCAGCTTCGGGGCGAATCGGTGGCGCTGCGAATACTGCCGCCACAATTTCGTGGACTTCCGGCCGCGGCTGGAGAAATTCAGCTTCAACCGTTGGCGCGAGAGAGGGCGCGGCCGGGAGGATGGCGGCGATCCGGGCGGGCCGGATAGGCAGGAGCGGAACGATTAGTTATTAGGTTAGGATTTCCCAAGGAAAAGCGCGTAGGCAAGCCTCGCCCACGTCCGACACCGATCCGGAGAACGGCGCCCGCGAGCCATACTTATAACGCGGATGGTACCTTGGCCACCAAGAAGGACGCCAACGGCAACTCGGAATCGAATGACTACGACGCTTACCAGCGCATGATCTGCGTCCCCGACCGCCGGCAGAGCTTCACGTACGATACCTGCACGCCGAACGCCGCGGGGATGAGAGCGCGACGGGGCCGGATTACAGCGATGAACCGGTATTGCGCCAGCCGGCGGGGCCGTTTTCTGTCGCCCGACCCATACACGAACAGCGTGGGGCTACGAGACCCAGGGAGCTGGAACCGATACGCATATGGATCCTGCGGGCCTTATGCTCTACGCGCCGGGGCAGCCCCAGCCGTCGTGCCCACCTGGTGAGGTCTGCTACAAGGGCGCGTGTGTCACTGCGATCGTCCACCCTACGTCGGCGGGCGCTAACCTTGGAGGTGGCGGCGGGCGGAGGCGGGCAGAGCAACCATCAGGTCATCGCGGCCTCAGAAAATTGGCCAATCTGATAATGAAGAATTGCAATCAGTGAGGCACGATAATGAAGACCATCCTCAAGAGCCTGTCCGTCGCCTTCGCCGTGATGTTCGGTACCGCGGCCATCTTCGTCCTCCTATTCGTCTCGCCGCGCAGTACGGCACTTAAGAATCAAAAGGAGATCATCCGCTTGCTATACAGAGCTTATCCCAAACTGGCGCCAGGCGGGACCAACCAGATCCAGAGCGTTAACTTGGCCGACCGCATAACCCTCCTGCCCGGCCGCATCGCAAGTTGCATTTGGATACAAACTCACGGTAGCAATAGTACCATCCAGCTTTACAATCACAGCGGACCCGCTGGTTGGCGGTGAGACCGGCGTGGACTCATTCTTCCGGGACCCAACAGGTAAGATACGGTTTGAGCCGGACCTGGGCAAGACGGCCACAGCGCGTAGCCGGCTTTTTAGCAGGTAGTTCAACGTGCGACCAGCGCCACCGGCGCGCAGACGAATTATGCCTATGGCTAAAACACTACAACCGGCTGTGCACGGCGAGCTTCGCTCCGCCAGGCGAGCTTCGCTCCGCCGAAAGAGCGGGCCTGCGAGGCCCGCGCAGGCTGCGAGCCTGCCCCACTAACTCGGCCGTCCGCCATAAGGACTAGAATGATGGCAGAGGAATAAATGATAAATCGACCGATTTATTCTGTCCTTTTGGGCGCCGCGTTTGCGGTTCTGCCTGCCTTATGCCACGCGCAGGGATACCTGATTACGACCGTAGCGGGAGGCGGCGTGCCGTTTACCCCCGCCCCGGCCACCAGCGTGCCACTCGGGTTAACGGCGTCGGTAGCGGTGGGCGCCCACGGCAATGTGTATTTCGTAGCGTCCAACTTCGTTTTCAAAATGGGTGCCGCGGGAGTCCTGACGCGCGTGGCGGGCACGTCGTCCTGGGGCTACTCGGGCGATGGGGGCCTGGCCATCGACGCCCAACTGAACTCGGCTGCCGGCGTGGCGGTGGATGGCTCCGGCAACGTGTTCATCGCGGATACCGATAACAACGTAATCCGCAAAGTGGCAGCCGCAACCGGCATCGTCACAACGGTAGCCGGCAATGGCAGCGCTGGTTATTTGGGCGACGGAGGTCCGGCCACACGTGCCGTGTTCAACAGCCCTGCCGGCGTGGCGGTGGATGGTTTCGGCAACCTCTACATCGCGGACTCCGGGAACGACGCGATTCGCAAGGTTGCGGCGGCCACTGGAATCGTCACCTCTGTGGCCGGGCAGTTCACTAAGGGCTTCTTGGGCGACGGAGGCCCGGCCACCAACGCCGAGCTCGGCTACCCTTCAAACCTGGCGGTAGATGGCTCCAGCAACCTTTACATCGTGGACTCCTACCGGTACACGATTCGCAAGGTGACGGCGGCAACGGGTATCATCACCACGGTGGCGGGGAATGGAACGGCTCTTTACTCTGGCGACGGAGGACCAGCCACGTCCGCCGGTATCGGCAACCCATCCGGGGTGGCGGTGGATGGCTCAGGCAACATCTACGTCGGGGATAACGCTCACAACGTGGTCCGCGAGGTCACGGCGGCGACGGGCATCATCGCCACGGTAGCCGGCAATGGCAGCCGGGGCGACTCGGGCGACGGCGGCGCGGCCGCCAACGCCGAGATGTGGAACGTTTCCGGAGTGGCCGTGGATGGCTCCGGCAACCTTTACATCGCCGATAGCAACAACTTCGCGATTCGCAAGGTGCTGGCCTCGACCGGCGTCATCGCCACCGTGGCCGGGAATCGCAACCTCGGGCATTCGGGCGACGGAGGTCCGGCCATTAACGCCCAATTGGAGTGGCCGGAAAGCGCGACTCCGGATGGCTCCGGCAACCTCTACATCGCGGACTACAACGAGGTCCGAAAGGTGGTGATAGCAACTGGCATCGTCACTACGGTGGCCGGGAGTGGCGCCGCTGGTTATTCAGGCGACGGAGGTCCGGCCATCAATGCCGCACTCAACGGCCCTTTTGCCACGGCGGTAGATCGCTCCGGTAACCTCTATATCGCGGATACCGGGAACAATGTAGTACGCAAGGTGACTGCGGCAACCGGCATCATCGCTACTGTGGCGGGGAATGGCAGCGCTGGTTATTCCGGCGATGGCGGACCCGCCGCCAGCGCTGAACTGAATCTTCCTACGGGCGTGGCGGTGGATGGATCGGGCAACCTCTACATCGCGGACCTGCAAAACAACGCGGTCCGCAAGGTGGCGGCCGCAACTGGCATTATCACTACGGTTGCGGGGTTAACCACCCGCACTCCGATCTACTCGCCTTCCGGCGTGGCAGTGGATGCCGCCGGCAACCTCTACATCGCGGGCGGCAATGCAGTTTGGAAGATGGCAGCCGCAACTGGCGTCGTCGCCACGGTGGCCGGGAATGGCGCCGCCGGCTACGCGGGCGACGGCGGTCCGGCTATCGGCGCCGAACTGTATATTCCTGCCGGCGTGGCGGTGGATGGAATCGGCAACCTCTACATTGCGGACCTGCGAAACGCCGTAATCCGCAAAGTCACGGCGGCTACTGGCATCATCGCCACGATCGCGGGCAAATGTCCTTATTTCGGATATTCGGGCGACGGGGGGCCGGCCACCAGCGCCGAACTCAATTTTCCTCGCAACGTGGCGGTGGATAGCTCCGGAAACGTCTACATCGCGGACGGCGGCAACTTCAGGATCCGTTTGCTGGTCCCCGCGGCGACCCACGCCTTGCTGAGCGTGGCCAAGACGCATACGGGCAGTTTCACATTAGGCCAGACTGGCGCGGCCTATTCGGTGGTTGTGAGCAACGCCGCCAAGGCCGGCGCAACCAGTGGCACCGTGACGCTGAGCGAGATCGTCCCGGCCGGATTGACACTGCAAAGCATGTCGGGCGCCGGCTGGAGTTGCGCGGCGAGCGCGAACACATGTACACGCAACGACGCGCTGAGCGGCGGGGACAGCTATCCGCCCGTTAGCGTAGTGGTGAACGTGCCGGCGGATGGACCGTCCCAGGCGACGAATCAGGTGACCTTGATGGGTGGAGGCGCAACGCCTGCCACCGGCGCCAGCGATACGGCCAACATCCTGGCCAATGCGTCGGCCGTTCCAGCGGCGATCACCGTCTCGGCTGCCAGCGGTACCGCTCCAGTGACGGCGGACTCCATCGTCAGCCTGTACGCCGTCAATATCGATACAGCAGTCTTCACCGCCACGGCGGGACCTCCGGCGCCATTGCCCACCGCCCTGGGCGGCGTCGGCGCCACAGTTACGGACAGCTCCGGAAAGACGGCCCCGATCCCGCTGATCGCGGTCACTCCGAGCCAAGTCAATGCCGTGCTTCCAGCCGGCTTGCAAACCGGCGAGGCAACTATCAACGTAACGTCGAGCAGTGGCGCGCGGATTACGGGTGGTATCGCCCTTGTTACAGTTGCACCGGCCCTGTTCACCGCCGACGAAAGCGGAGGGGGAGTTGCGGCCGCCCAGGTGGTGATTGCGCATCGGGATGGCAGCCAGACGTTCAGCGGCGCCATTGCGTCCTGCAACAGCGGCGGCTGTACGCCCATCCCCATCAATCTCGGATCGAGCACCGACCAAGCCGTCCTGGAACTGTTCGGAACGGGCATCCGCGGCGCGGGCGGCGCATCGAACGTAACCGTCTCCGCCGGCAGCACCCAGGGGACAGTCTTGTATGCGGGCGCGCAAGGCGGCGGCTTGCCGGGATCCTACTATGGCCTGGATCAGGTGAACGTCGTGTTGCCGCGCAGCCTGATGGGATCGGGCACGGTGAACATCGTGCTCACCGCGGGCGGACAGACCGCCAATACGGTAAAAATTGATATCCAATAACCCCTGTTTAGTCTGTGGGGCGGGACTCCAGTCCTGCCCGCCGCCTGGCGCGGGCCACCAAAGTTGATGGAAACTTGCTGGAGGGCGGGCATTCTGCCCGCAGCCGGCTGTCAGCCGGCCCTGGCCGCCTAAAAGGCGGCTGCGGCCAAGATTGGCCGCCCCACATAAGAGGTTTTCGACCGTGCGCGGACCCTCCAGGAATCCTTCCACCATGCTTCGCCTCTTCGGACTGGGCCGGGAGAGGCAGGTGAAGCCGATCGAGATCCGCTGGCCGCGCGGTGCTGCAAGGAAGTTGACGGATGTGGCAGCCGATCGGTTCTTGAAGGTGGAAGAACCCTGACCTGTGAGGCAGCGCCATGCGCCGCCCCACCAAGGCATTTTCCATTACTGAAAAATGTGCAAACTCCAGCAGGCCAGCGCCGTGCGCTGCCGGCCTACCAAAAATGGACTTGCATCGTCACATACTTGTGTAGTAGGATCGCAAACAGGGATAGTAGTAACCGATGGCGACAACCAAATTCACCAAGCTCGAGCTGGAAATCATGCAGGCACTATGGGACCGCGGCGCGATCTCCATACGGGAGGTTCAAGAAGCCTTTCCCGAGCGGGACAGACCTTCCTATACCACCGTGCAGACTACCGTTTACCGGCTGGAAGGGAAAAAGGCGGTCCGCCGCGTCAAGAAGATCGGCAACGCGCATATTTTCGAGGCGGTGGTGTCGCGCAATGCCGCGCAACGCCGGTTCCTCGACGATTTGCTGGGGTTTTTCGGGGGCCGCACGCAACCCATCATGGCGCACCTCGTCGAATCCGGTAAGCTCACACTCGATGACGTCAAAGAAGCCCAGCATGCCCTGCGCAAACTGGCAAAGGAGGACAAATCGCAATGATTCCCGTCTATTTTACTTCGGCATTGGCCAACCACTTGTGGCAATCGACGGTGTTTGCCGGCATCGCGGGCCTGCTGGCGCTGGCGTTGCGCAACAACCACGCGCGGACGCGCTATCGGCTTTGGCTGATCGCTTCGGTGAAGTTTCTGGTCCCGTTTTCGCTGCTGGCCGCTGTGGGCAGCCGCCTGGCGTGGTTGAACACAGGCTCCGTGGCGCCGCCGCAACTGTCGGTCGTAGTGGAACAGTTCAGTCAACCGTTTCCGCAACCGCCAGGTTCCGCCGCTGCGGCGTCCGGCGTTCTGGCGCACCACGCCAGCCTGCTGCCTTCCATTCTGTTGGCAATATGGTTATGCGGTCTCCTGGCGGTGACATTCTCCTGGTGGCGGCGATGGCGGCGCATCGGCGCCGCGGTGCGCGAAGCGGCGCCGCTGGCGATCGCGGCGGATGTTCCCGTGCTGTCGTCGCCCGCCATGCTGGAGCCGGGCGTTTTCGGTATCGTGCGTCCAGTGCTGCTGTTGCCGGAGGGCATCGCGGAGCGCCTGGCGCCCGCGCAGCTTGACGCGATCATGGCGCACGAATTGTGCCACGTCCGCCGGCGCGACAATCTGGCGGCGGCCCTGCACATGGCTGTCGAGGCGATCTTCTGGTTTCACCCGCTGGTGTGGTGGCTGGGAGCGCGCTTAGTAGAGGAACGCGAGCGCGCCTGCGACGAAGAGGTGCTGCGGCTCGGCAGCCAGCCTGAAGTTTATGCCGAGAGCATTTTGAAGACTTGCCAATTCTACCTGGAGTCGCCCGTCGAGTGCATGTCCGGGATCGCCGGCTCCGATCTGAAGAAGCGGATCACGCGCATCATGACGCAACGCGCGGCAAACAAACTCACGTTCGGCAGAAAGCTGCTGCTCCTCGTCGCCGGCATAGCCGCGCTGGCCGGACCCATCGTGTTCGGTCTGATGAACGCCCCGCAAAGCCTGGCGCAATCGCCGGCGGCCACCAGTACGCCCCGTCCCGCATTCGATGTCGCATCGATCAAGGCAAACCACGGCGGCACAGGCCTTTTTAGGATCAGTGCCGAGCCCGGAAGGTTCGCCGCGGATAATGCCACATTGAAATTCCTCTTGCAATATGCGTACCGCGTGAGGGAGTCTCAGATCTCGGGAGCGCCGGGCTGGATCGACTCGGAACATTATAATATCGAGGCCAAGACGGACGACTCTTCCGCCGACGCGCAGCGGAAGCTCATCTCCGATGAGCAAGGGGAGCGGCTTAGGCTGATGGTTCAGTCGCTGCTCGCGGATCGTTTCAAGCTGACGCTGCATCACGACACGAGAGAGCTAACGATATACGCGCTAGTGGTCGCGAAGAACGGCCCCAAGTTGCACGAGTCGGCTGTTACACCGGAAGACTCGGCTCCGCCAGGCCCTCCAGGACCGCCAAACGGACCACAACCCAGACATAGCATCCTGATGGGGAGGGGAGATCTTAATATCAACGCCGAGAGCCTGGACATGTTTGCCGATGTGCTCTCGCATCAACTCGGTCTTCTGGTCGTGAATAAGACCGGCCTGAAGGGCAACTACGATTTCAAGCTGAAGTGGACGCCCGATGAGGGGCAAGGTCATATGATGAGTTTGCCGGGTGGTGGACCGCCCGGAGACGCCGTACCGCCGCCCGATGCGTCCGGCCCATCGATCTTCACGGCTTTGCAGGACCAGCTTGGGCTGAAACTGGAATCGCAAAAAGGTCCCGTGGACACCCTGGTGATCGACCACGTGGAGAGGCCGTCGGAAAATTAAAAGGACCACACCAACATGACGAAGCATTTGGCAGAGAAGGTCGCCGCCGGGCTGATGGCGTTAGCCGGCCCTGTGGGGCTGGTCTTCATGAGCGCGCCGCCCAGCCGGGCGCAACCGGCGGCGCCGAGTACGCCGGCTCCGACATTCGAAGTGGTCTCGATCAAGCCGAACCACGAGGGCTCCGGTAACGTGATGGTCCGCATGGCGCCGGGCGGAAGGTTCGAGGCGCAGAACATCACGCTGAGGTTTCTCCTGCAAGAGGCGTATGGGGTGAAGGATGCGCAGATCTCGGGAGCGCCGGGATGGGTGGATTCCGAGCATTACAATATCGACGCGAAAACGGACGACGCTTCCGCCGGCGATGGGCCCGGAGACGATAAGCGCAAGGTTGACCGCGACGACATGCAGGCGCGATTCCGGCTGATGCTGCAGGCCATGCTCGCCGACCGATTCAAGCTGGCGCTGCATCACGACTCGAAAGAACTATCGGAATATGTGTTAGTGGTGGCGAAGAATGGACCAAAGCTTCACGAGACGTCTGCTCCGCCGGCCGATGCGGCGCCTACGGATCGCCCGCCCGGGCCGCCCGCACCCGGATCGCCCATGCCGCGAGGGGCCATACGGATAATGGGGAGGGGCGACCTTAGCGTATCCGGCGTCGCCCTGGCTCAATTCGCCGACGTGCTTTCGCGCCAGATCGGCCATATTGTAGTGGATAAAACCGGACTCAAGGGCGAATACGATTTCACCCTGAAGTGGACGCCCGACGAGGGCCAAGGCCAGATGTTCCGGGGAGCGGGGGAGCCGCCCAGGGAAGGCGCGCCGCCACCGCCGGATGCCAACGGCCCGTCCATCTTTACGGCGTTGCAGGAGCAACTCGGGCTGAAACTGGAATCGCAAAAAGGCCCGGTGGACACGCTGGTGATCGACCATGTGGAGAGGCCGTCGGAAAACTAGCTCTGGTGGGGCGGCCAATCTCGGTGGCATGGGCTTCAGCCTGTGGAGGCGAGCCTAGCTCGCCTAGGCGGGGCGGCGATTATCGCGAACCGGCCTCCACGCTTCGGCTTTTGGACGCGTCTTAACGACAGGCAAGGAGCGGCGCGGTCATGCGAGGAGGTGTGGGCCTTTGGGAAGCTAACGCGTGCGTTCTTGCGATGGCCGCGTCGGCTGGACTTTTTGCGCAGTCCGCCGTGGAGCCCGGTGGAAGGACTCCGCTGGAAGACTGCATTGCACCGATGTGCCTTTGAAATGGATCGTCATGCGGGCTTATAAGGTCCAGGACAGCCAGATATCGGGACCTGCATGGCTCGATTCGGATGGGGCCGTCACCAAGGGCAGAAACCCAAGGTCTTGGGGGGCGGGATTTATCCCGCGCGGGGCTTCAGCCCCGCACCTCGCAAATCGACAGGTTCGCGAGTGGGTTTCTGGAGAGATGACGATGGATGGTCCTGCTAGTCACCTGCGGGGTAAGCCTTCTGTGTTGGACCAAACTGGGCGCAAGGGCTCAAAATGGAAACAAGCCGCTGGAGATTGCGGTCATCGACCATGTGGAGAAACTTCCCCTTGAGAGTTAGTCCGCGGCATCGCGCGCGCACCTGCCTGATGGCCGCTACGGCCGCGGTTTCATTGCAAGCCGCGGTCGTCCGCGGCGTGGTAGTCGAGAACTTCACCAGCAAGCCCTTGGCCCGCGCCATGGTCACCTTGCAGCCGGTCGGAGGAACGCCGGGCGCGATGAAATCGATGCGCGCGAATTCCCATGGCGGGTTCGGGTTTGCGTCGCTGGCCGTCGGCGCATACATCGTGAAGGCGTCGCGCAAGTATTTCATGCCCGCCGAATACGGGCAAAAGCGCTGGAACTCTGCGGGCATGCCGGTGATACTCGAAGATGACGACGCCACGGTCTTCCTCGACATCCGGCTACTGCGGTACAGCGCGATTAGCGGAACCGTGTTGGACGAAAACGACGAGGGACTGCCCGCGCAGGACGTGCTGGCCTACCGCAACTCCAAGCCGCCTGAGCCGATGGCGCACGCCACCAGCGACGAACGCGGCGTCTATCGCCTCTTCGGCCTCGAACCGGGCGCCTACGTGGTGCGCACGGCCGGCAATCAATCGAGTGACGGATCGTATCTGCCAACCTTCTCCAAAAAGACCGACAAACTGGAACAGGCGCGCACGGTGGACTTACAACCCGATCGGGAGGCGAACGATGTGGATGTTCGCCCGCTGCCAGGGCGACTGTATACCATTACCGCCGCGGTGACTCCGCCGAACCCGGATTCTTCCATCACGCTGGTGTCGGAATTGGGGAGGAAGACGATCCGAGCCTTCTTACACCGGTTCGCGAACCTCCCGCCAGGCGACTACGAACTCTTCGCCCAATCGCCCGCCGAGCCGGCGGCGGGCGAAAGTTTTATGGGCGCCATGCAGCGTATCTCTCTTGGCGCGGATGCGAATGTTTCACTGCTGCTGCGCTCCCCGTCCGGGGTGACGGTTTCAGGCGCGCCGGCCAATGCTGACATCGCAATCCGGATCCGGCGGGCGGACCTCGCGGGTACCGGACCCACGGACGTGCTGCCCTTGCAGAATGGCGCGGCGACGATTCCGATCGGCCGTTGGGAACTGACGTTACAGCCGCCTGCCGGTACGTACGTCTCCGTTATCTCGGGCGCCGTCTCCGCGGCGGGCCGTGGGCGCCCCGATGGCTGGCAGGAAGTCGCTTCGCCTCCGTCCGGCTATGGCGGAGTGCGCTTCATGCTATCCACGGGGGCCGGCGCCATCCACGGCATCGTGAAAAGCTCGGACGGCCCGGTTTCGGGTGCGCCTGTGTACCTGGAAG
Source organism: Bryobacteraceae bacterium (assembly GCA_050008575.1). Classification (GTDB taxonomy): domain Bacteria; phylum Acidobacteriota; class Terriglobia; order Bryobacterales; family Bryobacteraceae; genus Bog-159. Next base: position 72,526 of record JBEKMJ010000009.1, on the reverse strand, counting down.
CCTATAATCCAACCGCTTACAAACGCGTCGCCGCCTTGCGCACAGCCATCTGCGACAAGCATGGCCAATATCGTTTTGACGATCTGGCCCCGGGAAGCTATCGCATCCTCGGGACGTTTGAATATATCTCTCCGGACGTGGAGACCATGGATGCCGCCGGCGCGCAGTTAGTGACTGTGGACGCCCATAGCGATCTGTCACACGATCCGGACTTGTACCTTATCCGATGAAAAGAATCCTGCGCAGCATTCCGTGCCGCGGTAATGTGTCGAGAGGAGTCTCGCCACGGCACGCACGACTGCGTGCGCCACGTTGCGCCGTTGCGTGGCTCGCGGTTTCCGCCCTGGCCGCCGCGGACTATCGCGGCCAAGTCACATTCGGCGGATTGCCGGTTCCCGGCGTAACCGTGACGGCCACGCAGGGAGATAAGAAGGCCTCAGCCATTACCGATCTGCAGGGAGTGTACGACTTGCGCGATTTAGCGGATGGAAACTGGACGATCGAAGTCCGCATGCTGGGCTTCGCGGCCGAAAAACAGGAAGCCGCCCCGCCGGCCGCGAAATGGGAATTGAAGCTTCTGCCATTGGATGAAATCAAGGCCGAGATCCAAGCCTCTGTGGTGCCCACGCCATCGCCGGCCACGCCCGAGCAAAACGCGCCGCCGAAGCAGGCTACCGCGCCCGCGGCATCCGACGAAGATCTCAGCCAGCGCGCGGCCGATGGCTTTCTCATCAACGGCAGCTCGCAGAACGGCGCGGCTTCCCCTTTCGCGCAGATGGCCGCCTTCGGCAATAACCGCAATGGCTCGAAAAGCCTGTATAACGGCGGCATCGGCATCACCTTCGATAACTCCGCACTGGATGCACGGCCGTTTTCCTTAACGGGCCAGGACACACCCAAAGCGACTTACAACCGGATGACTGGCCTCGCGACTTTTGGCGGTCCCTTGCAGATTCCCCACCTTTTCAAACGCCCCCCGTATCTCTTCGCGGCGTATCAGTGGACGCGCAACAACAACGCCACTACACCATCCGCTCTGATGCCGGCCCTGGCGGAGCGCAACGGGGCTTTCGCGACCCCGGTGATCGATCCCGGCACGGGCGCGCCGTTCCCCAACAACTTGATTCCGCAAAATCGGATCAGTCCGCAGGCGCTGGCCTTGCTCAGTTTCTATCCGTTGCCTAACTTCAACGGCAATCCAGCCTACAACTATCAAATCCCGATTCTTAGCGCCACGCACCAGGACGCTCTACAGTCCCGCTTTAATAAGACGCTCGGCCCCAAGGACCAGATCTACGGACGCTTCGCCTTTCAGAGCCTGCGATCGGACACGCCGAATCTGTTCGGTTTCCTGGATACCAGCAGCCTGCTGGGGATCAATACCAATGTCAACTGGTCGCACCGTCTGAACCAGGCGTGGTTTCTGAACCTGGGATACCAGTTCAGCCGGCTGGCTACGCACGATACGCCCTACTTCGAAAATCGTGAAAACGTTTCCGGTGCGGCGGGCATTACGGGAAACAACCAGGACCCCATGAACTGGGGTCCACCGAGTCTCACCTTTGCCAGCGGCATCGCGGGCCTGTCCGATGCGCAAAGCTCGTTCGACCGCAATCGGACCAGCGGGTTGTCGGATTCCCTGCGATGGGTGCGCGGCGGCCACAATGTCACGTTTGGGAGCGATTTCCGCCGGCAGGAATTCAATTACCTGGCGCAACAGAATCCGCGCGGCTCGTTCACCTTCACAGGCGCCGCCACGGGCTCCGATTTCGCCGATTTCCTGCTGGGCATTCCCGATACCAGCGCCATCGCCTTCGGCAATGCCGACAAGTATTTCCGGCAATCGGTGTATGACGCTTTCATCAACGACGATTGGCGGATCAGTCCGGAACTTACGCTCAATGCGGGCGTGCGCTGGGAATACGGCGCTCCTATTACCGAGTTGTATGGCCGTCTGGTAAACCTGGATGTCGCTCCGGATTTTGCGGCTGCCGTACCGGTGGTGGGCAACGGCCTGGTGCATCCCGATAAGCGCGGCGTCGAGCCCCGCATAGGCCTTGCCTGGCGTCCCATTTCCGGATCGTCGACGGTGGTGCGCGCCGGTTACGGAGTCTACTACGATACGTCGGTCTATCAGACCGTCGCGGTGCAAATGGCGCAGCAGCCGCCGTTGTCGAAAGCCTCGACCGTACAAAACAGCGCGGCGGATCCGCTCACGCTCGCGAACGGTTTCATGGCATCTCCCGCGAACACGTTCGGCGTCGATCCGAATTTCCATCCCGGATATGCGCAGAACTGGCAAGTCTCCGTGCAGCGCGACCTGCCCGGATCGCTGCAAATGGCGGCTACCTACCTTGGCATCAAGGGAACCCGCGGCCCTCAGGAATTCCTGCCCAATACCTATCCAACCGGCGCCGCGAGCCCGTGTCCCCCCTGCCCTACCGGATTCGCTTATCTTACTTCCAACGGTAACTCAACGCGCGAGTCCGGGCAATTCCAGTTGCGGCGCAGGCTGCATAACGGCTTTACCGGCACCTTGCAGTACACTTATTCGAAATCCATCGACGACGATGCCGCGCTGGGCGGCCAGGGAGCCAGCGCGACCGGCCAGAACATGCCGAACGCCGCCTCGCCATCGTCCGGTGGAACGGGTCCGCCAAACCTGGCCATCGCGCAGAATTGGCTGCGCCTGAGCGCCGAACGCGGGCTATCCACCTTCGATCAGCGCCACCTTCTGAGCCTCCAGACACAGTACACCACCGGTATGGGAATCGGCGGCGGAACGCTCTTGACCGGATGGAAGGGAGCGCTGGTCAAGGAATGGACCTTCTCCACCACGGTCACCGCCGGCAGCGGACTGCCCGAAACTCCCGTCTATCTGGCGCCCGTGCAAGGTACCGGAGTGACAGGCACGATACGACCCGATTACACCGGCGAGCCGCTCTACGCGGCTACGCTCAGTTACTTCCTGAATCCCGCGGCTTACACCGCACCGCTGCCGGGCCAGTGGGGAAACGCCGGGCGGGATTCCATTACCGGGCCCGCGCAGTTCAGCTTGAACGCTTCGCTGGGCCGGACTTTCCGCGTGAGCGACCGGCTGAATCTGGACCTGCGCGTGGACGCCACTAACGCGCTGAACCACGTCGCGTTTACCACCTGGAACACGACAGTGAACAGCGCGCAGTTCGGATTGCCGGCCTCGGCCAACGCCATGCGCAGTATGCAAACCACCCTGCGCTTGAGGTTCTGACTTATGCGTAGCGACCCAGGACCCGCTCACGAACAGGCCGGCGTGGACGTCGGCCGCAGGACTAGAGTCCTGCCCCACACAGCCTTATGCTGGCTGGCCGCGGCAGTGGCCCTCCATGCGCAACAGATCGGCCAGAATGCACCGCCCGAAAGTAAGGGAACGGCCACATTCACCACCAGCACGCAGCTAGTCGTGGAAAGCGTGGTGGTCACAGACAAGAAAGGCAATTCCGTCGCAGGCTTGACCGCCAAAGACTTCACCGTGACCGAGGATGGCGTGCCGCAAGCTATCCGTTTCTTCGACCACCAGAACCTGCCGCAAATACCCGGTGCGGCGCCCACGCAGTCCCAGCCGGAACATATTCATATCTACGACAAGCTGGGCCTGACCAGAATCTCGTCCGAGATGCCCGGCAACACGCGATACAAAGACCGCCGCCTGCTGGCTCTGTACTTCGATATGACCGCCATGCCGCCCTGGGATCAGTTGCGCTCGCTCGCCGCGGCCGAGAAATTCATCCGCACGCAAATGGCGCCCGCGGATCTCCTCGCCATCCTGCGTTATTCCGGCGGCGCCGTCGACGTTCTGCAGGACTTCACCGCCGATCGCGACCGCCTGCTGAGCATCCTCCAAACCATGATTGTGGGAGAGGGGCTAGGCATGGATGATTCCACTGAAGACGCCAGCAGTCCCGATACCGGCGCCGCCTTCGGCCAGGACGACAGCGAGTTCAACATCTTCAATACCGACCGCCAGTTATCCGCTCTACAGACCGCCGCTAACATGTTAGGCCAGCTTAGCGAGAAGAAGTCGCTCATCTACTTCGCCAGCGGCCTGCACCTGAACGGCCTGAATAATCAGGCGCAGTTGCACGCCACCATTAATGCCGCCATCCGCGGCGGCGTCTCGTTTTGGCCGATCGATGCGCGCGGGTTGATCGCGGAGGCGCCACTGGGCGACGCCACCATGGGATCGCCCGGCAACGCCGGCATGTACTCCGGCGCGGCATCCCTGGCCGTAACCACAAACCGGCAGCAGTCGCAAGATACGCTCTATACGCTGGCTTCCGACACCGGCGGCAAGGCTCTGCTCGACTATAACGATTTGGCCAAAGGAATCCTGCAGGCGGAGCAGTCCGTTTCGAGCTACTACATTCTCGGATACTACACCACCAATACCGCGCAAGACGGAAAGTTCCGCCGCATCAAGATTTCGCTGAACACGGATGTGCCGGCGAACCTGGACTACCGCCAAGGTTACTTCGCCGGCAAACGGTTCAGTAAATTTACCGCCGCCGATAAAGAACGGCAGCTCGAAGACGCGCTGATGCTGCCCGATCCCATTACGGAACTGACTATCGCCATGGAGGTGGATTATTTCCAGTTGAACCGGGCCGAGTACTTCGTTCCCCTGGCAGTCAAGATTCCGGGACGGGAGCTGGCGCTGGCCAAACGGGGCGGCGCGGAACGCACCCTCATCGATTTCATCGGGGAGATCAAGGATAACTACGGCAGCACCATTACCAACGTGCGCGATAAGGTGGACATCAGGCTGAGCGACGCCACGGCCATCGAACTGGCGAAGCGCCCCATCGAATACGACGCCGGATTCACGCTGCTGCCCGGCAGATACACCATCAAGTTCCTGGCGCGCGACGCCGAGACCGGCCGGATAGGGACCTATCAAACCGCGTTTGTCATTCCAAACCTGAATAAGGAAGAAAAGCGCGTGCCCATCAGCTCCGTGGTGTTGAGCAGCCAGCGCGTGGACCTGAAGGACGCGCTGTACAACGCGGTGAAAGGCAAGGATAGAAGCGAGAGCGCCAACCCGCTGGTTCGGGATGGCCAGAAAACGATTCCCAGCGTGACGCGGGTCTTCAGCAAGGCCCGCGATATGTATGTCTATCTGCAGGCCTACCAGCCGTACGCCGCGGATATTCACCCTTTCATCGCGTTTGTCAGCCTGTATGCCGGACAAAAAAAGGCGTTCGAAACGCGGTCTGTCGAGGTGCGCAGCGGCTCGGCCAGCCGGTTGAAGCCGGCGCCCATCCAATTCAGCATCGCGCTTACCGATCTGGCGCCGGGCAAGTATGACTGTCAAGTGACCGTGCTCGATCCCACCGCACAGAAGGCGGCGTTCTGGCAGGCTCCGATCGTGATTGTGCCCTAACTTGGAGCTGCTTTCCAGCGGGTCCAGCCGGCTGAAAGAATGCCCCGCTCGAAAGTAGTTCGCCCAACCGCGTAGGATCGGATTGATCTCATCGAATCTCCAGTCGCATCTTGCGGCCTCGTACCATAGCTGGCCGGGACGGCGGAGATCAATCACCGGGGCCTCCGGGTTTTAGTTTCGGCCTTCTCGCTGCGCAGTAACTGCCGGTTCAGTTGGCAGATCTTCTCGATCGCGGCTTTCAGCTTGCGGTAGTTGGCCAGGCACGTCCGCACATGACGGACCTGCTCGTGGGGCAGGCTGATCTGACGAATGACACCGCCGGGATAGCCGACGTCGAGGACGGCGACAGGATGGCCGTCGCCGCGGGCGCATTTGAGGCAGCCGGTACGATGGCGGATGGTGCGCTGGAGCAGGGAGCCGCGGAGGATCTCGCGGGCCTCGGGGAGGCGGGCCAGGAGACGGTCGCGACGCTGAATGACCCACTCTCGATTCATTACTAATAGTGAAATATATCCGGGAAAAAAAACGCAAGAGAAATATTGCGCCGGAAAGTGGCTATCCCTAGTGTGACGTGCGGCCCAAAAAGTTGACAGCGGTCGAAGGAGGCGCGACCCGAATCGCACGGCATCGAGGTGATTTCCGGCGGGGAGTGGTTCCACCGGGTTCACGGGTTGGCCTCTGCGCGCAGCCGGCTGTCAGCCGGCTCTGGCCGCGTGGCGCACGCTCGCAGCGTGCCAAGATTGGCCGCCCTCCAACTACTTCACGCCGAATGTACGGGAGAGGAAATCGACGATTTCCGTGCGATTGTCCGGTGTCACCCCGGCGCCCCACCGCGTCATCTTGTCGACTTCGCGCTCCCATTGCCCGCGCGTGAGATGTTGCCCCGCGACCATGTCCTGGCCATGGCAGCCCACGCACGTCTGCTTCACCTTGTCCGGCAACGGCACGGCCTCGGCGGCAGCCGGTTGCGGAGGCAATCCGGGAGGGCCGCCGCCCACCTCCACGCGCACTGCGGGGACCACGTTCCATAAATAGCCGGACGGATTCCAGTCCGCCAGAAACGGCTGGGTGTCGCCTTTTTCATCCGTGGTCTTGGCCATCAGGACGTAGGAGCCGTCGCCGGGCGGCGTCCAGGTAGCTTCCCAAAGGCGCCAGGCGTAGCGCGCGCGATCCGCACCCAGCTTGGCGGGACGCCACGTCCGGCCGCTATCGGTGGAAACGTCCACGCGCGCGACCGGCGATTCGCCGGCCCAAGCCGCGCCCCGGATGGTGACCGGTCCCGCTTCCAGCCGCTGGCCCGCCACCGGACTTGCGATCACGGATTTCGGCTTGATGGCCGTTACCGGGACCATAGCCGCGGGATCGACCGCCGTCCCCGGCGCCACCGTGTGTACGGGGCGGCGATAGGCGGTCTTCATAAAGAAGCCGTCGTATTCCTTGTCCAGCAGAGTGATGTTGGTGACCCATTTGACCCAGGAATCGCCCGCCCAGCCCCCGGGCACCAGCCGCAATGGAAACCCGTGCGAGGAGGGCAGCGGCGCGCCATTCATATGGAAGGCCAGCAGGGTATCGGGATGCAAGGCCTTTTCGATCGGCACACTGCGCACGAAGTCCGGCACCTTGCCCATGGGCACGTCCGCGCCGTTGAACAGTACTTGGGTGGCGCCCGATTTCACGCCAGCGCGCTGCAATACGTCCGCCAGGCGCACGCCGGTCCAGCGGGCATTGCCCACCGCGCCATGTCGCCATTGCATGCCGGTGACGCCCGGCTCGTAGAAGCTGCGGCCATTGCCGGCGCACTCCAGCACGGCCACCTGTTCCAGGCGCGGCAGCTTCTCGATCTGCGCCATATCGAGCGTAAGCTCACGCTCCACCAAGCCATCCACGCGCAAGCGCCAGTCGGCCAGCTCCACCTTCGGCTTGTAGATGTGGGTGCGCACGAAGAAATTCCCGGCGGGGGTGAGCCAGGTCTCGAACCCGGAAAGCGGCATTTCGAAATCTTCCGGGTTAGCCGAGCGGACCATCAGGCCCGGGCCGGGCTGCTCGCCGCCGCGGAGAGTCAACCCGGGGCTGAGCGAGAGCAGGTACAGCAGCCGTCTGCGCGAAAGGGTCATATTCACACCAGTCCATCCTTTCAATCGTAATATTATAAGCGCACGGCGCGACCGCGCGGCAATCCTTCCAAGGCATGCGGGAAGGCCGCCGGAGTCCCGTCCCTGCCATAGCGACCGCTTAAGACGTTGGCGCCGCACTGCACCAGGCATCGACGATTCGCCGCCTCAATGTGGTAACATTGCGGACGCTGGCATCCGTTTTCGGCCGATCCACGATGGCCGGACGATGGCCGGGTAAGGTTGTGATATGACGATGACGACGCGAGACTCCGGTTGTTCCCATGGGAATCGGCATGGTGCGGGCCTGCCGTGGCTCGCGTGTTGGCTGATCGCATTTGGCGTCCTGCCGGTGCATGCGCAAACGCTCGAAACCGTCCTCCACAACTTCGCCAAAGAGAGTACGCCAAATGGGGCCGCGCCCGTCTGCGCGATCTCCGATGCGGCCGGCAACCTCTATGGGACGACCTCCGGCGGCGGCGCTTCGTCGGCGGGCACCGTGTTTAAGTTGGATGCGAGCGGCAATGAGACTGTGCTGTACGGCTTCAAAGGCGGCACGGACGGGGAAAATCCGGACGCGGGCATTGCCCTCGATGCGGCGGGCAACATCTATGGAACGACGAATTGGGGCGGCGCGACGAGTTCCGGCATCGTGTTTAAAGTGACCCCCGCCGGCACTGAAACGGTGCTGTATAGCTTTACCGGCGGAGCCGATGGGCGCACGCCTTATGGCGGTGTGATCATGGACCCGGCGGGCAACTTATACGGCACTACCTGGGGAGGAGGAGCGACCGGCGCGGGCACGGTGTTCAAAGTGGATGCGACGGGCCATGAGACCGTGCTGTACAGCTTTACCGGCGGCGCCGACGGCGGCGACCCCATGGCGGGTCTGCTTCTTGACTCGGCCGGCAATCTCTACGGGACCACCGTCGACGGGGGCCTCGAGAACGGCGGGGTGGTATTCAAGGTGAATCCCGGCGGTCAGGAGACCGTGCTGTACACGTTTCAATCCGGCGCCGACGGGTTCCAGCCCTATACCAACGTCATCATGGATCCCGCGGGCAACCTATATGGGACGGCGAACGGCCCCGGCGGGACCCCTGGCGTTGTGTACCGGATTAGTACATCGGGACATTTTACGGTTCTCTACAGCTTCCTGGGAGGGGCGGACGGATCGGACCCTGGCGACGTAGTCCGCGACGCGGCGGGCAATCTCTACGGGACCACTTACTTTGGCGGTTCCGCCAATGTAGGACTCGTGTATAAGCTCGATACCGGCGGCAATAAGACGACGCTCTACGATTTTCCCGGAGGAGTGGGTGGGGCGCAGCCCAGCGCCAGCCTGTTTATCGACCAGGCCGGCAATGTCTACGGAACCACTCTTTATGGCGGCATAGGGAACATCGGGATTGTGTATAAGTTGGATTCCGGCGGCCATGAGACGCCGCTGTATAGTTTCCCGTACGAAGGCGACGGCGCAAGCCCCAACGGAGGGCTAGCGATCGACGCGGCAGGCAATCTCTACGGGATCGCCGGCAACGGCGGCCCGTCGAACGCGGGAATCGTCTACAAGATAGATCCGGCCGGCAATGAGACGGTGCTGTATTCTTTCACGGGCGGCGCGGACGGAGGATTGCCTTCCGCCAATGTGACACTGGACTCGGCCGGCAACCTCTACGGAACTACCAGCCACGGGGGTACCGCCAACGCCGGCACCGTGTTTCAGTTGGACGCGGGTGGCAACGAGACGGTGCTGTACAGCTTTCAGAACGGCGCGGATGGCGGCTACCCGCAGTCTGGCTTGGTCCGCGACCCGGCCGGCAACCTTTATGGCACCATCGCAGGTGGCATCGGACTGGTGTACAAGGTGTCCCCGGCCGGCCAGGAAACGGTGCTGCACACTTTCATGGGAGGGACGGATGGGTTTGTCCCCGAGTCGGGGCTGGTCATCGACCCGGCGGGCAACCTTTACGGAACAACCCAGGCCGGCGGGCCGGCGAACGCAGGCACCGTGTACGAGGTGGACGCCGCCGGCAATGAGACGGTGCTGTACTCTTTTACCGGCGGCGCCGACGGGTTCGGGCCCGCGACCGGACTGTTGCGCGACGCGGCAGGCAACCTCTACGGCACCACTTTTTCAGGGGGCCAGAACTTCCTGGGTACGGTATTTAAGCTGGATCCGGCCGGCCATCTGACGGTGCTGTACTCTTCCGCGTTCGGGATTCCAAACGGAACCCTGGTCGAGGACGCGGCCGGCAACCTTTACGGCACAACCGGCGGTCTAGCTATCACGGACAGCGGCGGAGTGGTGTTCGAACTGACTCCGGCGGGCAACGCGACGGTCCTCTATAACTTCCCATTCTGGGGCGGGCCGGCCGCGGGCGTAGTTCGCGATCCGTCGGGCAATCTTTACGGAACCAGTCCGGACGGCGGGACTAACTCTACCGGAGAGGTATTCAAGCTTGGCTTCGCGTCGTATACGATCTGCGGCCAGGTAACATTACTGGCGGCCCCTCTTGGCGGTGTGACTATGACGCTCAGTGGAACCTCCAGCGGTTCGGCGACGACGAATGCCGGCGGAAATTATTGTTTCACGGGCGCGGCCGGCGGCAACTATACGGTCACACCCTCCGATGCCGGGTACACATTTAGCCCGGTTAGTTATTCCGTCACCAACCTGGGCGCGAACCAGACCGCGAATTTCGCCGCATATCCCCCGGACTATATTATTTCCGGGCAGGTGGTCACAGCGGAGGGCGCTACTCTTGGCGGGGTCACGATTACGCTGAGTGGCGCCGGCGGCGGTTCCACTACGACCAACAGTTCGGGGAATTACTCGTTGTCCGTGCCGGCGGGCACCTATACAATTACGCCTTCCCTGGCGCACTACACCTTCACTCCGCCCAGCCAGACTTTTCTCAGCCTGAACGGTAATCAGACCGCCAACTTCACCGCCAACCCAGTAGGCGCCACTTATACCATCTCGGGCCAGGCGTCGCTTTACGGAAATGGGTTAGGTGGGGCTATTGTTACACTGAGTGGATCGCAGAGCGGGACTGTTACGGCAAACGCGTCGGGAAGCTACACCTTCACGCTTCCGGCCGGCGGCAGCTACACGGTCACGCCGTCGCTGCCGGGCTACTACTTTTATCCCTATCCGGCGAGTTTCACATTCGGCAATCTGAGCGCTAATCAAACGGCTAACTTTCAAGCCGCCATCCCCAGCGACTTCAACCGCGATGGTCACCCGGACGTGATTTGGGAGGAGCCCTTGGTCGGATGGGCCCAGGTCTGGTATCTCGGCGGATCCCAGGGAGCCACGCTGATCGCGGCAGCGGATCTGACGCAGGCCAATCCCTGGAACATTGTGGGCATCGCGGATTTCAATGGCGATGGCAATCCGGACGTGGTCTGGCAGGATCCCGTTAGCGGCGCGGTGCAGGTCTGGTATTTGGGAGGCGGAGGCGGCGTCGAGTTGATCGGCGCACAGGATATCGCCCTCAGCAACCCCTGGAAGGTGGTTTCCGTAGCGGATTTCAATCAGGATGGCCATCCCGACCTGCTGTGGCAGGATCCCACATCCGGATTTGCACAGATCTGGTACCTCGGCGGGCCGCAAGGCATCACCCTCTTGGGCGCGGCCAATCTGGACCTGACCAACCCCTGGCAGATCGTGGGTACGGGCGATTTCAACAACGATGGGTTCCCCGACGTGTTGTGGCAGGACCCCGTCAGCGGCACTGTCCAGATCTGGTACATGGGCGGAACCACGCCGGGCCAACAAGGCAGCCAGTTCCAGACCGCATTGAATCTGACCGGAGCGATGACCACGAAGGTGGTGGCCATCGCCGACTTCAATCAGGATCGTCACCCGGACGTGGTGTTTCAAAATCCGGCGACTGGCGCGGCTACCATATATTTTTACACTGGAGCGACTGGCACCACGCCAAACGGGACCGCCATTTTGAGTTCGGGAAACCCCTGGTATATTGCGGGGCCGCACTGATTTCGGGCTTGTGAGACAGCCAATCTTGTTGAGCGCCGCAAGGCTGGCCGCAACCTCGGGCCCCTCCGAGCCATCTATGTACTAACGGTTACATGAGCAAAGGACTCGTCGGACACTGCATCTACCTCTGCGCAGCCACCCTGTTGGCCGTCTGGCCCGCGCTGGCGTCCTCGCCGGCCGAACTTGATCGGGCCCGCCAGTTCTATCGGCTTACCGACTACGAGTCTTCGCTCAAGATCCTGCAAGCGATTCAGCCCAAGGACGGCCCGGTATATGAGCTGATCGGCCGGAACCATTACATGCAGGCCGAGTATAAGAAGGCCGCCGAAATTCTGGAGAAAGCCGTGGCGGCCGATCCGGGCAATTCCGATTACGAGCTGTGGCTGGGCCGGGCCTTCGGGCGCCGCGCGGAGACCGCCAGCCCGTTCACGGCCCCGCCGAATGCCAACAAGGCGCGCCAGCATTTCGAGAAGGCCGTGCAACTCAACCCGCGCAACATGGACGCGCTTAGCGATCTGTTCGAGTACTACCTGGAGGCGCCCGGATTCATGGGCGGCGGGTTGGATAAGGCCGCCGGCGTGGCCGGTCAGATGGCGTCCCTCGACCCCGTCGAGGGGCATTGGGCGCAGGCTCGTCTGGCCGAGAAGAAGAAGGAATTCGGCAGCGCCGAGGAGCATTTGCAGCGCGCCGCCGAGCTGGCGCCGCACCAGGCCAGCCGCCTGATCGATCTGGCCCGGTTCCTGGCCAAGCAAGGCCGCTATCAGGAAAGCGACCAGAGCTTCCGCAAAGCCGAGACGATCGCGCCCAACAGTCCCCAACTGCTGTACGCCCGCGCAGACACCTACATCGAGCAGGGCCGCAATCTGGAAACCGCGCGCAAGCTGCTGAAACGCTATCTCGAAGCCCAATTGACGCCCGACGATCCTCCGCGCGCCGCCGCCGAAAAACTCCTGAAGAAGGCGTCAGGCGGGTAGCCCATGTTCCTGGGCGAAGCCCTCGATTTCAGCGTCAAAGCCCTCAAGGCGAATCCGGTGCGCTCGTTCCTCACCGGGCTCGGCATGGTCATCGGGACCGCTTCCGTAATCCTGGTGGTCACCATTTCGCTGACCAGCCGCGATTACATCCTGGAGCAAATCGAGGGCGTCGGCTCGAATATGATCTTCGCCTACTACGAGGCGGGAAATCAGAGCGCCGCGCAGGCCGATGCCGACTTCGTGAAGATGGCCGACGTGGACGCGGTGCGCGAGCGGCTGGCGGACCGCATCGTGGCCGCCACCGGCATCTCCACCACTTTCGACCGCATGTTGATCGGCGGCAGAGAGCGCGACGTGCGCGTCAACGGTTCCGATCCGGATTACAAGACGGTGCGGAACTTGATTGTAACCTCCGGCCGATTCCTGGATGCGGGCGATGTGGCCCTGCGCCAAAAGGTCGCCCTGCTCACCGGCAAGCTGGCCGAGCGGCTCTACGGCACCCGCGCCGGCGCCATGGGGCAAATCGTGAAGGTGCACGGATTGCAGTTCACCATAATCGGCACTTTCAAGGAGCGCGTCGAGAGCTTCGGGCAATCGGAATTGTCGCAGGACACCATCCTGATTCCGTTTACGGTGTTGCGTTACTTCACGCCGGTGGAGCGCATCGATCCGATGTACGTGCAGGTGCGCGCGCCCGAAGATGTGGAAGCGGTGACCGAGTCGGTGAAGCAGATTCTGGAGTCGCGGCATCGGCCGGGCGCCAACTATCACGTCGAGAATCTGACGGCTATTCTGAACGCTGCCAAGAGTATCGCGCTGATCCTGAGCCTCGTGCTGGTGCTGGTTTCCGCGATTGCACTGGCGATTTCGGGCATTGGAATCATGAACATCATGCTGGTGACGGTGACCGAGAGGACCCGTGAGATCGGACTGCGCATGGCGGTGGGAGCCTCGCGCCGTGAAATCCTGATCCAGTTCCTCACCGAGGCCGTGCTGGTCAGCCTGGCCGGCGGAAGTATCGGGATTCTGGTGGGTGTTGCCATTCCGCTGAGCGTGCAGTTCTTTGTGGACAATGTGCGCATCCCCATTTCGACGGCTGCCATCGCTATCGCGTTCGGCGTGTCGATGATGGTCGGGCTGATTTTTGGAATATTGCCGGCGAACCGCGCGGCCAAGCTGAACCCCACGGAAGCCCTGCGCTATGAATAAAGGGATAACCGGGCACCGTGTTACTATGGTCGGGAATCCGTTCAGGATGCGATCGGTTTGGGCCCCCTGCCACGAACAGATCCCTCAATCAATACCGAGCCGCGAGCTATCAAGGCCGCGAGCTACCGAGCCGCGACCGTGAGGGAGCGGTTGAAAAGGAGCGAAAACGCACACATGAAGATCGGAGTGTTGGGAGGCGACGGTTATTGCGGCTGGGCTACGGCGTTATATTTGTCGGCCAAAGGGCACGAGGTGACGATTGTCGACAACTTCTCGCGCCGCACATGGGACCATGAGCTCGGGGTGGAGACCCTCACGCCGATCCGCCCGCTGGCCGAGAGATTGAAAGTCTGGCAGCAGCACACTGGACGGACCATCGAGTTGTTTACCGGCGATGTTACCGACTACGACTTTCTCTCTTCCACGATTCAGGCCATTGCACCCGAGGCGGTGATCCACTTCGCGGAACAACGCGCCGCGCCCTATTCCATGATCGACCGCAAACACGCGGTCTTCACCCAGGTGAACAATGTGGTGGGCACGCTCAACCTGCTGTTCGCCCTCCGCGAATATCAGCCCGAGTGCCACCTGGTGAAGCTGGGGACCATGGGCGAATACGGGACGCCCAACATCGATATCGAGGAAGGCTACATCGACATCGAGCATAATGGGCGGCGCGACGTGTTGCCGTTCCCCAAACAGCCCGGTTCCTTCTATCACCTCTCCAAGGTGCACGACAGCCACAACATTATGTTCTGTTGCCGGATCTGGGGGCTGCGCGCCACGGATCTCAACCAAGGCGTGGTCTACGGCACCATCACCGACGAAGTGGCCATCGACGAGAACCTCATCAACCGCTTCGATTACGACGAGGTCTTCGGCACGGTGCTGAACCGGTTTTGCGTGCAGGCCGCCGTGGGATACCCGCTGACCGTGTACGGCAAGGGTGGACAGACGCGTGGCTATCTGGATCTGCGCGACACGGTGCGTTGCGTGGAACTGGCCTGTCTGACGCCCGCCAAGCCCGGCGAATGCCGCGTGTTCAATCAATTCACGGAGCAGTTCAAGGTGATGGAACTCGCCCGCATGGTGCAAGTAGCCGGTAAGAAGATGGGACTCACGGTGGACATCGATCATCTGCCCGCGCCGCGCGTGGAAGCCGAGGAACACTACTACAACGCCAAGCATTCCAAGCTGATCGACCTGGGGCTGCAGCCGCATCTCTTGTCCGAGTCGCTGCTCGATTCGCTGATGAACATCGCAGTAAAGTATCGCGACCGCATCGATGAGTCGCTTTTCCCGCCGCAAGTCAACTGGCGCAGCCCGCGCAACGACCGCAAGCGCAACTTGCGTCGCCTAGCGACGTTTTCATAGAATGCAGACTGCCGCGACCCTCGGGCATCGGGCCAAGCCGGTGACACCTTCCAAGAATCCGCATCTGCCTACCTATTTGCTGATTGCCTGGATGGCGGTGGCCGGCCCGCTCGGCAATGTCTTCCTGGGCAAGGGGATGAAGCATATTGGGGATTTATCCGTGTGGCCCCTCTCCGACCTGCTTCGCACCGGCCTGAAAGTCTTTGCATCCGGATCGGTTTGGTTGGGAATCGCATCGCTCATCGCATTCTTCGTGGCGTATATGCTGGCGCTTTCATTGGCGGATTACAGCTTCGTACAGCCGGCCTCCTCTCTGGCCTATGGCGTGGTCGCCGTGCTCGGACACCTGATGCTGGGCGAGCGCATCTCCCCCCTGCGCTGGGCCGGTATCGCGGTGATTTGCCTGGGGGTCTTTGTCGTCGGCCGCACGCATCCTCGAACCACGGAGCGGGTGTAGATTGCCGCATTACGTTCTGTTCGCGCTCATCGTCTTCGCGGGAACGGGCGGCGAACTGTGTGTCTCCCGCGCCATGAAGGTGGTCGGCGAGGTCCCGAGTTTTCGTCCCGCCGATATCGCCAAGGTCATCGCGCGGGCCTTGCGCGTGCCGTGGATGTGGCTGGGCGTCGCGATGATGGCAGCGGCCTTTTTCGCTCTACTGGGCGCCCTGGCAGTTTACAACGTAAGTTTCGTGGTTCCGGTAACCGCGCTGAGCTACGTGGCCGGCGCAGTTGGCGGAGTGACTTTCCTGCGCGAGCGCGTGAGCTCGCATCGCTGGCTGGGCGTGCTACTGGTTGCCTTGGGCGTCACCCTGGTGTTCTTGGGCAAGAACTGACCCGCACTTCTATCGGCGGCCCTCGCGCCGCTGTGCCACGGCTACACCCCGCGGCGTGGAAAGCAAGACGGCGGAAATAAGCCCTTCTTCTTCCCGCCGCAGGACAGCCTCGCGCACAATCTTGAAGTGCGAGCTGCTATCGTGGATCACCAGCAGCCCGCGCGGGTCCAGTTGCGGCAGCAACCGGCGAATCTCCGCTTCGCGGTTCGCCATATGGCTGTCGCTGAATAGAAGGTCGATGGTCCCCTCGATGTTGGTCTCCAGGCTCGACTCCAGCCGCGACTCGATCCAGGCGGCCAATCCGCAAGCCGCGAAACGCTCCGCGGCTCTGGCGCGAATCCCGGAATCGATCTCGATCGTGACGACCTTGCCGAAACCGTTCTCCTTCAGTCCTTCCGCGAGCTTCACCGTGCCGTGACCAAGGAAGGTGCCCGTCTCCACTATCAGCCTCGGCTTCACGGTGGTGACCAGCGTCTTCAGGAAATCCAGAACCTCGACTTCCGTCGTTTGCGAGTCAAGCATCTTCCACAACTCCGGCCGGGGACATTCGGGAGTGGCGAGTGTGTACTCGGGTTGTGTGAACTGCTCATCCGCGCCGACGCGCTCCAGAATCCGCAACCCTTCATACTTTTTCACGAATGGCGGCACGACGGCGGCAACCACCGCGCCGCCCGCGAGGAGCAAGGGAAGCGCATACAGCCACGGCAGGGCGGCGAGCGGGATTGCCGCGGCGCCCGCGAAGATGAGCCACTCGCCAAACAGCAGCCCGGTGGGACGCTGAAACTGAATCTGTTTGCGGCCTTCCGCCCAAAAAACGGGGACAAGAACAGGCAAAGGACCATGCCCAGCACGATTGGAGAGCGCAGGGGCAGCACGCCTCGAGCCGCAGCGCCTCAGGGTAAAGGTTCGCGCCGAGCGCCACGGCGGACCCAGCCGTCAAGGCTGGAGTTAAAAGGTCGAGGATCGCCAGCCCGGGCAACCGGAATAAATCGGTCGAAGCAAGCCGCCTGCGACCGCAATCCAGCGCCAGAATCGACAAGAAACCGCCGGCCCCAAGAAGGGCGGCCACGGCGAACGACGATAGGCCCATGAAGCCTTAAGCATATCCCGCCGCCTTGCGGTCTGTCACCAACAGGAGGTGCCGCGCCAGGGCACAGGCCGCCGGCAGTCGCACATCAAGCCGTGCCCGAGTGAAAGATCTCCACGGGCATGGAAGATTTTCGCCGCCGCTCTTTTCGACGCCGCCGCGAGCCGCGTGCCGAGCCATCCACCAGCGCCAACGACACGGAGGCTTTCTGCAAGGGCACGGCTGTTATTCCCGCCCCCATTTTTCGCGCCTCCGATGCCACGACCCTAACGGCCAGACCGGCCTGCCATCCGCCCACGGGACTGGTAACGGCGAGCGTTTCGTTGGCCCACGGTATGAGCCAGACGCGGCCGCATGTAAGACATACGTACCTGCCGTTTCGCGGCCAGCTCGTCTTTCCATGAAAAGCCTGGCACCACCCGGTTGTAAATTGCCGCCGCAACGTCCGCACGCCAGGTACACTTGCAAATTGTGTGCCATTCTCGTGCGGGGCCATTGACCGCTGCCAGGCAAAATCAATGCTACATAAAGACATATTTCAATCCAGCGAAGGTGTAGCTTGCTGCATCCGGCCACTACCTTCCAATCGTGACGGACCAGAGTCCGTAGTGTGCCACGTGCGTCGCTTCATCTAACGCGTTTCCAAAGTCTGAACATATCGGATACCTGACGCATGAAATGTTTTGTCCTCGGCTTCAGCATGTTCGCCGTGTGTTCCGCGGCTATGGGCGATAATGCCGCTCCCGGCAGCGCTCCCATGATCGACATAGCGGCGCTGCCTGCGCCGCCGGACTGGCTCTCTCTCACTCCGCCGGCGGCGAAGGCCGTCTCCGAGCCTGTCGACCCAGGCGCCCTGATCCGGGCGGCCGCCCACAAACACCGCGTGTCCGCGGCGTTCATCACCAGCATCGTGGCGGCGGAGTCTAATTTCGATCCGCTCGCGTTGTCGCCAAAAGGGGCGATCGGGCTCATGCAATTGATGCCTGCAACCGCGCAAATGTTCGGCGCCGATCCCGCCGTTCCAGCACAGAATGTGGATGCCGGGACACACTATCTTCGCGTTCTCATCGACAGGTATCACAAGTATCGCAACTGGTTGACCCGCGTGATCGCCGCGTACAATGCGGGCCCCGCGGTAGTGGACCGTTACCATGGCGTGCCGCCGTACCCGGAAACCAGAACTTACGTGGCCCGCGTGCTGGCATTGATGAAGCGGTTCCAACGGCAAAGCTTGGGCTAAAGAGGACGATTGCTCAGCAGCACCTTGCCTCCGCTCGCCGCGACCGGGTGCAGCGCCTCTTTGCCCACCAGCTTTTCAAGCCGGGGCACCGCGTAGTCGCTGGCCACTACATAATATCGGTCCGCACCCAGCCACATGTTCTTCCACTGTGCGTCGTCGATGAACACATCCGGCGCGCCCGGTGCGTACGATCCGTAGATCATGTTGTTGAACCGCCCATTCAGCAGCAGCGCCGTCCGGTTCGTGTAGAAGAACACGGACGAGAACGTGTAGTAGTGATGGTCCACAATTAGCCTGCCTTCCGGAGACCGCAGCAGCGCCTCCGCCAGCGGCCGCGACGACAGGTAGGGGTCGAACACTACCATGGCCAGCCGCGCGGCGTGGAAGAACAGCACCATCATCAACGCCGCCGCCAGAAACGCCCGCCGGCCGGTGGCGCGCAGCGTCCCCAGCGCGCCCGCCAGAAACGCGATGGCAGCCACCGCCAGCGGCAGCCGCAGATACGCGAACGATGCCAGCGTCAGATCTTCCATGTGGCTGAGTGACAGCGTGTAAGTGCCGGGACGCTGCGAAAGCGCCGTCGAGATATCCCCGGGCGCGGGCACATTTCGCACCAGCACCAGGATCGCGATCAAGGCAACGGCGGCGCATCCGGCGACGATGGCAATCACGCGCGTGCCCCGCCGCACCCAATCGCCGCCCAGCGCCAGCGCCGAGCCAAGGAGCAGCGCCAGCGCCGGATAGCAAGGCATCGTGTAATACTCTTGCGTCGTCGAGAAAGTGAAGAAGACCAGCATGAACCCGGTCCAACACAGCGCCAGCAAACGCGTGCGCCCCGCGCGATCCACCGGCTTGAACGACAGCTTGGCCACCGCCGGAAGATAGACGCTCCACGGAAACAGCCACAGCAAATGGAACAGCCAGAAATACACGCGCGGCACCGTGTTGTAGTCGCGCGGAAAGCGCAGGTTCAGGAACCGCAGCACCTGCTCGTTCATGAAATAGAACCACAGAAATCCGTGGTATTCTCCGGGCCCGCTGTGGAAACTGAAGGAGAAATAGGGCGGATTGCGCAGCGTGGCCAGCACATGCCACGGCGCGGCAATCAGCACAATGATCGCCAATCCGCTGAACGGGCGCAGCCGCTTCCACGTCTGTGGCGAGAACATTTGACGCGTCAGAAACAGGTAGATCGCGCCCGCGGCCACGGGAAACAGCACCGCTACCGTACTCTTCAGCAGCAGTCCCACCCCCAGGCTCGCGGCCAGCGCAAGAGCCCACAGGCGCGGATGCGGTTCTTCGTCGTCGAGCGCGCGCAGGAACGCCCACATCGCCAGCGCAATGGTCAGCGTCAGCATCACGTCGGGGATCAACACGCGCGTGAACAGAAATAGCCCGATGCAAGTGACCACGATCAGGCCCGCGTAGAATCCGGCGCGGCGCCCAAACGCCCAGATGCCGAACGCCGCGGTGAGCCAGCCGAGGCCCATGGCGGAAAGCGCCACCGGAATGCGCGCCGCCCAGTCGTGTACGCCGAAGATTTTGTAACCGGCCGCGATCGTCCAATAGATGAGCGGCGATTTTTCCAGGTACGCCACGCCATCCAGGCGCGCCGTCACCCAGTCGCCCGAAGTCAGCATGGTGCGCGCGATCTGCGCCTGCACGGCATCCACGTCGTCCATCAGCGATGGCGGGGAAAAGATGCAGCCCAGATACACGGCGCCGGCGAACAGCAGAACCGTTAGATAGACGTAGAGATGCCGGCTGGCTGACGGTTGCGCGCGGTTGCCGGCGTCGTTTGTATTTGCCATCTCCTCATCCATAAGAACAGGATCATCAGCCCCCATAGATGATACCCGAGATTGGCGCGGCGCTCCAGGTGCCGGCGCACGCAGGCTTCGATGGCGCCGGGCCGGAACACTTCGCCGTGTGCCGCGGCGCCCGCCGTCAGGGTATCCCGCATCAGTTCCCGCAGCGGACCGCGCAGCCAATGGTGCGCCGGGATATCGAAGCCTACTTTTTTCCGCCGCAGGATGGCCGGCGGCAGCTTACCCTTCATCAGATCCTTCAAAATGACCTTTTGCCGCGCACCGCGGATCTTGAAATGCGATGGCAGGGAAGCGGCGAACTCCACGATGCGATGATCCAGGAACGGCGGGCGCACTTCGATGGAGTGCGCCATGCTCATGCGGTCGACCTTCATCAGAATATCGTCGGGCAGATAGCAGCCTTGATCGAACCAAAGGTACGCGGCTAGTTCCTCGCCCGCCTGAGACAACTCTTGCAGAATGGCGGCCAGCGCCCCGGGATTCGCAGGGCACACCAGTGCGCGCTTCTCCGCATCCGAGAACGTGCCGTTCCAATACACGTGCGCGCGCGCGGGCGTCATCCGGCAGCCTTCCAGAAAACGCTTCAGCATGTATTCGAAGCCGATCTTATCGTCGGAAACCGGCCAGCGCTGCGCCGCCCGCAGCGCGAGCTCCAAAACGCCCGCCGGCAATCGCCGCATCGTGCGCGCGTAACGGTCGGCGCGATAGGTCAGATATCCGCCGAACAGTTCGTCGGCGCCTTCGCCGCTCAGCGCCACAGTCACATTCCGCCGGGTCATCTTGGATAGATACCAGACCGGCAGCGCGCCGGCGTCGGCGTTCGGTTCATCGAAGTAATGCGCGAATTCCTCAATGGCATCCGCCAGGCCCACCTCCGGGTTCACATCGAATTCCCGGTGATCCGTGCCATACTGCTGGGCCGCCGCGCGGATGTAGGCGGTTTCGTCGAAAGTGCGGCCGCGGAACGAGATTGAAAACGTCTTGATCCGCTGGCTGGATGCGTTCGCCGCGTAGTGCAGCACGGTGGACGAATCGATGCCTCCGCTGAGCCAGACCCCTAGCGGGACATCCGCGAGCAGATGCTCGCTCACCGATTGGCGTAGCAGCCTGTCCAGTTCGGCGGTAGCGTCCGCGGTGTCCAGCCAACTCCGATCGCGCTCCGGCCCGGCCGGCAAAATCCAATAGGCCTGCGCACGCACCGCGCCGGCGCGCCACTCCAGCCAGTGTCCCGGACGCAGCTTCTCAATGCCTTCCACCAGCGTCCACGGCGCGGGCACGTAGTTCAGCGACAGGTAACAATCCAGTCCGTCGAGGCTCAGCCGCCGGTCGAACTCCGGGTGCACGAAAATGGTTTTCATTTCCGAGCCGAAAAACAGATCCGCGCCGTGCCGCGCAAGGTACAGCGGCTTGATGCCCATGCGGTCGCGCGCCAGCACCAGGCGATTGCGAGATTCGGTCCACAGCGCGATCGCGAACATGCCGCGCAGCCGCGAAAAACAATCTGTGTCCCATGCCAGAAACGCCGCCAGCACGGTTTCCGTGTCGGTGCGCGTGCGAAACCGGTAGCCGCGGCGTTCCAATTCCGCGCGCACCTCCGCGTGGTTGTAGATCTCGCCGTTGAACGCGATCACGGTGTCGCCGCTCTCGGAAAAGATGGGCTGATCGCCGGAATCGAGGTCGACGATCCTGAGCCGCGCGGCGCCTAGCGCGACCGAATCGGATTCGAAGACGCCCTGCTGATCCGGCCCGCGATGAACGATGGATTGTACGGCGCTCCGAATGCGTTCGGGGCCAGGAGAGAATTTGAGCTTAGTAAAGCCTGCGACGCCGCACAAGCCATTAATGTAGCATAGGACTAGTGACAGCTCTTTTCCTGGCGGTGGCCGCGATCCCCTTCATTTATTATCTGATCGCGTTGTACAGCGCCTGGGCGTATTTTCGCCGCGCGCCGCGGCCCGCGCCGCCGGGCGCGCCATTCACGCCGCCGGTGAGCAACCTGAAGCCGATACGCGGCCTGGACCCCGGCGCCTATGAAAATTTCGCCAGCTTTTGCCGGCAGGATTATCCGGAGTACGAAATTGTCTTCTGCGTGGATGGACGCGAAGACCCGGTGCTGCCGGTGATTGAGAAATTGATTCGCGATTTTCCCCAGTGCCGGATTCGTGTGCTGTTCGGCTCCGGCCGCATCGCGACGAACGACAAAGTGGCCAAACTGGCGCGCATGGCCGGCGAGGCAGCCTACGAATTCGTGGTGGTGAGCGACAGCGATGTGCGCGTCCAACCGGACTATTTGCGCAGCGTGGTCGCGCCGCTGGCCGATCCCAGGGTCGGTGCCGTGACTTGCTTCTACGTGCCCGCCGACGAGCGCACCTTCGCCGACAGCCTGCAATCCATGGGCATGTTTTCCGACTTCTACGCGGGCATCCTAGTGGCCTGGCAGTTGGACGGCGTCAAGTTCGCCCTGGGGCCGACTATTGCCACCACACGCGCGCGCCTGGCCGAATTCGGAGGTTACGAGTCGCTGGAAAATCGTCCGGCCGACGATCTGCTGGTCGGACGGCTGATCGCCGAACGCCACGAAGTCGAACTGCTGCGTTACACGGTGCTGGCCGTGGCCGATTATCAATCGATGCGCGACTTGATTCACAAGCGCCTGCGCTGGATCGTGGTGATGCGCCACATGCGTCCGTGGGGCCATCTGGGGCTGCTGCTGACGCAGGGGTTGCCCTGGTCGCTCGCGGCCATCGCGGTGCATCCATCGATATCGGTGGCCGCCGCCTATCTGGGCGCTTACCTGGCGCTGCGGTGCGCCATGACGTGGATGATCGGGGCATGGGGTCTGCAGCAGACTGGACTGTGGAGGAAAATGTCCGCCATCCCCGTGTGGGATGCTCTGGCGTTCTGCATCTGGCTGGCGAGCTTCGCACGCAGAAGCATCCGCTGGCGCGGCGCAGACTACTTGCTGCGCGAGGGCCGGCTGGTCCCTGTCGCCGAGTGGGGCGGACCTCCAGGTCTGCGCGGGTCCTCCAGGCCCCGCTCTTCGCCGCGCCAGTAACATCGCCCCGCCCTCCGCCCTCGGCACGCGCGCACCATAACAGCCCTAAAAAATACCTGTGCATGCAACCAGCCTAAAACTGGTATCGCGAGTACCGTCCAGCCGCCTATGGGATAATGGCGGTCAAAGAGGGTTGGATGTCTTTCCGGCTCATTTTCGGCATCGTCGTCGCCGTCTTCGCGGGCAGCCAGATCTACTGGTATGTACAGGCGCGCGCCCTGGTAAACAGGCTCGCGAAAACCAGGCGGTCGCGCATCCTGCTGACGGCCGCGGGCTTGGCGGTCTATCTCGCGCTATTCCTTATCAACTTCAAGTTTGGGCGGCACGCGAGCCCCACGCGCCTGACCTGGTACGACGCCTTGATATCGGCGCCGTTCGCCTGGTGGGTGGTTTGTTCGCTGGTGGCGTTTCTGCTCGCCATGCTGTTGTGGCCGGTCCGCCGCGTGGCGCGCTCGACCAGCGCCCTCGCTTCGCCTGCCCGGCGGCAATTCCTGGAGCGGAGCGCCACCGCCGCGATCGCCGCGCCCTTTGTGGCCGGCGCGTATGGCTTGCTGTACGGCCGTCTGAATCTGCAGATTTCGCAGCAGCGCGTCCACCTGGTGCGCCTTCCGAAAGCCTTCACCGGCTTCCGCATCGCGCAGCTTTCCGACATACATATCGGCCCGTTCATGCCCGAGGACGAAATTCGCAAGTGGGTGCGCATCACTAACGAACTGAAGCCGGACCTGATCGCGTTGACCGGAGATTTCGTTACTTGGGACCCGTCCACGCAGCGCGCGGTGGTAAAAGCGGTCGCCGGACTGCATGCGCCTTACGGCATCTTCGGCTGCCTGGGAAACCACGAGGCGTGGTCGCACACCGAGGATTCCATCACGCGGATGCTGCGGCAAGTGGGAATCGGAATCCTGCGCCGGGAAAACGTGGCGGTCTCCACGCACGGGGAATCGTTCAACCTGATCGGAGTCGATTTCGAGACCAGCCGGCACATGGTGCCCGGCAGCGAGAAGTTTGTGCGGCGCTATCTCGAAGGCGTCGAGAGCCTGGTGGCGGCGGACACGGTAAACATTCTGATGAGCCATAACCCAGACACCTTCGATCGCGCCGCCGAGATGCGCATCGATCTGAGCCTGGCGGGACATACGCACGGCGGCCAGGTGGCGCTCGAATTCGTGAGTCCCGAGATTGCCCCCTGCCGCTTGGTGACGCCCTACGTGTCGGGCTGGTTCCAAAAGCCGGGCGGGCGGCTTTACGTGAACCGCGGTATTGGCACCATCGGCGTGCCCATGCGCATTGGCGCGCCGCCGGAGATCACCGTGTACGAGTTGGTGTAGGGCAGGGCTCCCGGCCTGCCCCAGTGGAAGACCCATGCATGCCCGCGATGCCGCCCAGCTCGTTGAGTTTCTGGAACAGCGCGGCCTGGAAGTCTACGTCGATGGCGGCTGGGCGGTGGACGCGCTGCTGGGAGTCGAGACGCGGCCCCATGACGACCTCGACATCGCCGTGCCGCACCACCACGTGCCGCGATTGCGCGAACTCCTCGCCGCGCGCGGCTACCATGACTGGCCGCGCGACGATACATGGGAGTGCAACTTTGTCCTCGCCGACGCCCGCGGGCGCAGGATCGATGTGCATTCCTACACCCTGGATGACGACGGCAACAACGTGTATGGCGTGCCCTATATTAGCGAACATTTCACCGGGAAGGGCTTCATCGGCGGTTATCCGGTCCGGTGTATCTCCCCAGCGTGGCTGGTGAAGTTCCATACGGGTTACGAACTCGACGAGAACGATTTTCGCGATGTGCGGGCGCTGTGCGAGCGATTCGGTATCCCAATGCCGGATGAGTATGTAAGGTTCGCGCGCTAGTATTCTTCAGCGCGCCCGCCTTACCAGCCCACTCCGAATGCCCGATCGCGTATTCGATTGCGCGAATGAAGTCCGGATAATGAATCCACGAGACGAACTGTTCGCCCGACGCGGCCGCTCTGGCCACACAGGCGCGTACCAGCCCCAGCAAGGTATCGAAGATGCCGCCTGTGCCCGGACGCATGGTCATGGCGCTACGCAGGGCGATCTTGCGCGGGTGCGGCGTGGCGGCCGCGAAGAAAAGCCCGCTCCCAACGCGTGCTACTTCGATACTGAATCGCCGCGTCGCCGGCGCGAACGGTTCCGTCCGGCCCAGTTCGCCCGTGGCTTCGTCCATGGCCCTGTCCAGCGCGTGCCGGTAAATCGTGGCCGTGCCGGCGTTCATCCGGACCGCTGGCGGACGCGCCGCCGCCGCAATGGCGCGGCCCACCGCCTCGGTCGCACGGATGCGGGATTCCAAGATCTCGCGGCGATTTCGCGCGCTCGTGGCGCACGCACTATTGCGTGCCGTGTCCCCACCCCTGGGGCCACCTCGCTGGCGCAGATTCCACTTTTTAGGGCCGTTCCCGGCGCTGGAATTCCGCCATATTGGAATCACCGCGCGGCCCGCGCCGTGGAAATGCGCCGCGGCACTTGTCCCACCTGCCCGCTGCCGCCTGGATTCGGAATCTTCACGATTCCTCCATCACGGTGTGCATCAGGTCCACCACCATGCGCCCGACGGGACGCATCGGCGGGAACGCCGCCAGCTTGACGAGCCGCTCCACCATCGCCGCGCTCTTCCGGATCAGCGCGCGCGTGCGCGCCTGCCCCGGCGACCGGTCGTAGATCCAAAACAGAATCAACCCCATCTGGTACATCCACAAAATCCGCGGAAGATGCGGCTCCAGATCGCGCGCCACGCGGACGCCGCTCGCCTCCAGTGCCCCCGCGAAGGATGCCACATCCCGCTCCCGGATCGCGCGCGTCCGTGCGCTGAAGGGCGACAGCGGGTGCTCCGGGTCCGCGTGCGCCGCCAGCGATCCCAACAGGCGCCGGTTCGGCTCGAAGTAGTTCAGCTTGGCCTCCAGCAGCGCCCCGAGCCGGTCTTTCAAATGCTTCCCGCCTGTCAGCGCCCGTTCGATCAGCGGCTCGAGTTCCTGCTGGGACTGGTCGTAGAACGCCAGCGCGATGGCGTCCTTCGACTCGAAGTAGTAATACGCGGCCCCGGTCGCCACGCCCGCTTCCGCGGCGATCTCGCGCATGGTGGTTTCCTCGAATCCCTGCCGCCGGAACAGTTCCATGGCGGCGTCCAGAATCCGCGCGCGCGTCTCCGCGCTCTTGGCGTGCATTATTCGAGCACCTTGCCCAGTGGCGCGCTCTCCGGACTCCAACCGCCTGCCCCGCGCGCCCGCGCCCGCTCCGAACGCTCGTTGCCCCGCTTGCGCAGCCGGTGGAAGACGTACAAGTTGAAGAAGTGCATGAGCCCCAGTACCAGCAGCACCACGCCAATTTTATCCGAAACCAGTTCCATGGCCGCGCGCGCGCTTCCCAGATTGCCCGAGGCGCTTAAAGCCAACGTCACATAACCCACGTTGATCAGGTAGAAACCCACTACCAGCAGCCGGTTCACCGAGTCCGCCAATTCCGCGTTGCCCTGAAAAGCGTCCACCAGAAAAACCCGCCCGTTGCGCTCCAATGTGCGGGCCACCCAAACGGTCAGCGCCAGGCCGATCGCCAGGTAAATGGAATACGACATCACGATATACATCCTTCCTTCCTTTCTGAACGCGTTCAACTTGAACGTGTTCAATTCCAGATTAAGGTCAAATCGGCAGCCTGTCAAGCACATTCTGAACGCGTTCAATTGGACCTGCCATCGTGCGGACCATGTTCTTATGCGGGAGAGGCGCTTGGCGATGTGCCTCGAGCCGCCTGGCGGCGCGCCTGCCCCCGCAAAACTGCGAAATGCTTCGCTACTGCCCAACCGGGGAGCGGCTCGCTCCAGAAGCGCCAGGCCGGAAAACGTTTTGCTACCATGAAATCATGGAATTTCCCCGCCTTTTCCTGGTCCGTCAGCACTTCCCCGACCGCCGCATTCCCGATGTGGCCGCCGAGGTCCAAAGTCAGCTTCACCGCTCCGGATTCGCCGCGCGCCTCAAGCCGGGCTCCAGCGTGGCCCTCGGCGTAGGCAGCCGCGGCATCGCGAACATCGCCACCATCACCCGCGCCGCCGCCCAATATTGGAAATCGCAGGGCATGCATCCCTTCGTCTTCCCAGCCATGGGCAGTCATGGCGCGGCCACCGCCGAAGGCCAAGCCGACGTACTGGCGCACTACGGCATCATCGAACAGACCATCGGCTGCCCGGTGCGTAGTTCGCTCGACGTGGTGCCGCTCGGCAAAACGCCGGAGGGCATCCAGACCTACATGGACCGCAACGCCTACGAAAGCGATGGCGTCCTGCCGGTCGGCCGCGTGAAGTGGCACACCGACTTCATGGGCAAGATCGAAAGCGGCCTCTTCAAGATGATCGCCATCGGCCTCGGCAAGTTCGCCGGCGCGCAGCACTATCACACCTACGCCTACAAGCTGGGTCTTGAAAACGCCATCCGCTCCATCGGCCGCACGGTGCTCGAATCCGGCAAGATCCTGGGCGGCCTGGCTATTCTGGAGGACGCCAATCACAATACGGCCAAGCTGGAAGCCGTGCCGGCCGATGGCATGGAGCGGCGCGAAGAAGAATTGCTGGCGCTCGCCAAATCCTGGATGGGCCGCATCCCCATGGACCTCGATCTCCTGATCCTCGACGAGATCGGCAAGAACGTCAGCGGCGCCGGCATGGACAGCAAGGTGGTGAACCGCAGCGTGCTGGGCGATTACAATCCCTGGCCGGATACGCCGCGCATCGAGCGCATCTTCGTGCGCGACCTCAGCGACCTCACCTACAACAATGCGGTCGGCATAGGTATGGCCGATATCACCACAGACCGCCTGGTCAATCGCATCGACTGGGTGCCCACGCGCGTCAATTCCCTGACCGCCTCGACGCCTTCCGCCATTCGTACGCCGGTGCACTTTCCTACCGACCGCGAATGTCTGGGAGCCATCGCGCCCACGGTCGGCAAGTTCGATGTGCGCGAAGTGACCATCGGGTGGATCCGCAACACCCTGGAGCTTTCGCAAATCGCGATGAGCGAAAACCTGCGCCCGGCGATCGAGCGCAACCCCATGCTCGAAATCGTCTCCACCGCGCGCGACATCGAATTCGATTCCACTGGCAACCTGGTCACGCCCGTGGCCGCGCCGGTGCCCTCCGGGCTGGTGGGGACGCCAGCCTAAAATACCCGCCAGCCTGTATAGCCATCCGCGCGCTTCCACCGTATTCTGGAGGCAGTGGGATGCCTGGAAACCGCTGGACCAAACCGGAAATAGAATCGCTGGTGGATCAAATCGTCCATCTGGCTAAGCCGCTGCCGGAGATCGATATCCCCGGCAAGACGCGCGCGGCCATCAACAACCAGCGCAAGAGACTGCAGCGCGCCGGTGTTCTGAACGGCTCCTTCGCCGGCCGCGAAGTGCGGCCCTGGACCTTTCCCGAACTCAAGAGACTCACCGCCTTCACGCAGGATTATGGCTTCAGCGCGTCGTTCATCGCGCAAATGGGCTTGCTGCCCGGGCGCACTAAGGACTCCATCGGCAAGATGATGGGGCGGCACGGCCTGGGCGATCCCGCGATCAAGGAACGCGCCCGCCAGGCCTGCCGGTTCGATGCGCGGCGGCGCGAAGAATTCCAGCGCTTCCTGCTCGGCGAAGGACGCATGCTGCCCAGCGCGGCGATCGCGCGGCAGTGGGGACTCGCGCAGAAGACCGTTACCGCATACCGGCGCAGGCTGGGCATCCGGCTATCTTGGCGGGAGGCGCGCTCCTCCGACGATTTCCGCCGCCAGCAGCGCAAACGCGCCGCGGCCTTCGTTGCGCGCACCCGCGAGCGATGGCAGCAGTGGCGCGAGCGCAAGAGATTGGCTTGGGAGAGACTCCGGCGGCAACTGGCTCAACGCCCCGATTGTCCGCCGGTGCGCGTGTGCGAGTCCTGCGCGGAGCCGTGGTACGCCGCGCGCGAGTTCTTTCACGTGCGCACGCGCCGCACGCCTGCCGGCGCCAAGATCACTTACTGCCGCATCTGCCGCCTGTGCCGCGCCGAGCGGCGGCGAAAACCAGATGCGGCGCACGCGCTCGTACGGGCCGCGTCGGCACTCATGCCGGCACATGGTTTTTCGCCCGATGCCGCCCAGCCTTGCGGTGATTAGCCGCCCTAATCACCGCATATTATGCGGTGATTACCTTGCCTTTCGCGGCGAATAATTGCTATAATCTCCGCATAGGCTGCGGAGAATGTATATCCACGAACTCAAAGACTGGCCCCACTTCCACTGGGACCAGGAGCGCCTCGCCCAACCTCTCGCCAACATCCGCTACCGGCAGGGCCGCATGATCGGCCACATGGAAGCGCTCGGTTTTGAGCTCCGCCAGGAGGCCGTCCTCCGCACACTGGCCGAAGATGTGCTCAAAAGTACCGAAATCGAAGGCGAAAAACTGGACGCGGACCAAGTCCGCTCCTCCATCGCCCGCCGCCTGGGTATCGACATCGGCGCGCTCAAGCCCGCGGACCGGGCCGTCGATGGCGTGGTGGAAATGATGCTCGACGCTACCCGCCACTATGATCACCCGCTCACCGCCGAAAGATTGTTTGGCTGGCATGCAGCCCTGTTTCCCACGGGCCGCAGCGGCCTCACCAGGATCACGGCGGGCGCATGGCGCGACGACCGCACCAGCCCGATGCGGGTGGTTTCGGGTCCCATCGGCAGGGAGCATGTGCATTACGAAGCGCCCCCCGCAAAGCGGCTTGGCCGGGAAATGCGAAAATTTCTGGACTGGTTCAACAAAACGGCGGTCCTCGACCCCGTGCTGAAAGCCGCGCAGGCGCATCTCTGGTTCGTGACCATCCATCCGTTCGACGACGGCAACGGCCGTATCGGACGCGCCGTCGCCGATATGTCCCTGGCACGTTCGGAAAACAGCCCCCAACGCTTCTACAGCATGTCGGCCCAGATCCGGCAGGAGCGCGCCTCCTACTATGACATCCTGGAACGGACGCAAAAGGGCATTATGGATATCACGCCCTGGATGGACTGGTTTCTCGCGTGCCTGGGACGCGCCATCGATGGCGCCCAGACCACACTCGCCGCGGTCCTCTACAAAGCGCGCTTCTGGGAATCGATTGCCGGCGTCCCCATCAACGAACGCCAGCGCCCGGTCCTGAACCGCCTGCTGGAGGGCTTCGAGGGCAAGCTCACCACATCGAAATATGCGAAACTCGCCAAGTGTTCCCAGGACACCGCCCTGCGCGACATCCTGGCGCTGGTCGAACGTGGCGTTCTCCTGCGCGGCACCGAACGTGGGCGCAGCACCGGGTATGCTCTGGCGGATGTTTCGTAGCCGCCAGCTTACGGGACCGTGCTTAGCAACACGCCGATGGTATCCGATACCCCCAGGGCCACCGCCAGATCCGCCTTCCCGTCCCCGTTGAAGTCGCCCGCCGAGATTGCGGTCGGATACGTGTAAGCGGATCCTCCAATGAAATTCGTGGGTTGGTAGTCGAAGCCGCCATCGCCCCGGCCTACCAGAATGGCCACCGCGCCATAGGCGTTAATCGCCGCCACGTCCAGCTTTCCGTCTCCATTCAAGTCCGCGGCTACCACTGCGTTTGGGCTTGTGTTCACCCGATAGCCGACGTACGGTTGAAAACTCCCGTCCCCGCGGCCCAGCAGGACCGCAACCTCATCCGTAAGAGCGTCCGTTAGCGCCAGATCCAGCTTGCCATCGCCATTGAAATCCCCTACCGCTACTGAAGACGGGCTTCCCGCGGGATATGTCACCGGCGGTTTGAAGGTGCCGTCACCGTTCCCTAACAGGATCGCGGCGCTGCTGCCGAACACCGTGACCAGGTCCAGTTTCCCATCGCCATTGAAGTCGCCTGCCGCCAGCGCGGCCGGGTAGCTTCCCACCGCGTAAGTCACCTGTGTTTGAAAGGTTCCGTCGCCATTGCCGAGCAGGATCGAGATATTGTTCGAATAGTTATTGACCACCGCCAAGTCCTGCTTGCCATCGCGGTTGAAGTCGCCGGCCACCATCCCGCACGGAAAGCTTCCTACGTTGAAGGTTTCCCCGGTCCGGAAAGTGCCGTTGCCGTTTCCCAGCAGGATTTCGACGGTGCCCGGAAAGAGCGGATTCTCGCCGGCGTTGAAGCACGCGATGGCCACATCCTGATTCCCGTCGCCATTGAAATCCGCCACTGCGATCGCTTGGCACTGCCCCACCGCGGCATAACTGCTCGTCTGGAAGGTTCCGTCCCCGTTGCCCAGCAGGATGGCCGCGGCGTAACTTACGGCCACAGCCATGTCCGCCTTGCCATCGCCATTGAAGTCGCCCACGGCGATGGCCGTCGGGTACTGGCCGTCGAAATAGGCGGTGGCCTGGTCGAACGTCCCGCTTCGCTCGCCCGCGTAGACCGAAACGTCCTCGCCGAGGAAACTGGCCGCCGCCACGTCCATGACGCCGTCCCCGTTGAAATCCGCAACGGCCAGACCGTCCGCCAACTGGCCGCCGCAACCGGCGGGAGCCTCCCAGCTTCCCTGACTGTTACGCGCCAGGATCAAAAATCCGCCCACCGAAAGGTTCGCGACCGCCAGGCCGGGCTTGCCATTGCGATGGAAGTCGATCACCACCGCCGCGCCATACCCGCCGAAGTCGTTCTCCAGGAACACCGGCGGCTGGAAGGTGCCATTGCCGTTGCCCACCAGAAGGGTGACGCCATAGTTGCCGCCGGTAGCCAGGTCCAAGTTTCCATCGCCGGTGAAATCCGCCGAGACCACGGATTGCGGCGTATGGTCGCCCATGTTGTAATTCACCGCCGGCTGGAAAGCGCCTCCGCCCTTGCCCAGCAGAATTGAAATGTTGGAGGAATAGCTGGCTACCGCCAGGTCGGGCTTCCCATCTCCGTTGAAATCGCCCACCGTCACCCACAGCGGCTCATCCGCAACCGCATAGTTCACGGCCGTCCGGAAGGTGCCATCCCCATTTCCTAACAGGATCGAAACATCGTTGGAGGTTTTGTTCACTACCACCAGGTCGAGCTTGCCGTCGCCATTGAAATCCGCAACCGCGACGAAGTCCGGCTGCGTGTGCGCGTTGTAAGTTGTCTGCGGCTGGAAGGTGCCGTCGCCGTTACCGAGTAAGATCGAGACGTTATTGGATCCCCTGTTGCTCACGGCCAGATCGGGTTTTCCATCGCCATTAAAGTCGCCAATGGCAATACCGGAAGGCGTTACGCCCACCGGGTAACGTCCGGCGGACAGAAAGCCATCGGCGCCATTGCCGAACAGAATCGCGACGAGCCCGGCGGCGTCGCCGGCGCCACAGGCAACCGCCAGATCCGGTTTCCCATCGCCGTTCAGATCGGCGGCGGCCACGCTAGCTGCAAGTCCCGCCACGCCGTGGGCGCGCGCGGCATGAAAACTGACCGGTTGCGCCGGCGACGCACACACTGTCGCCAAGCCGAGCGCGGCCGCAACTCCACACGCGCGCGAGATCCTAAGCCTGAGAAATGGCATCGTCCCTCTCCTTACATCGAATCGACGCTATCACTGCGCGCGGCAGCGGTCAACCGAGGAGAATCCCCAGCTTCTTCCCCACCCGCGCAAACACTTCCAAAGCCCGGTCCAACTCCTCGCGCGTGTGCGTCGCGGTGACGATGGTACGCACCCGCGCCTTGCCTTCCGCCACTGTTGGAAACCCGATGCCGGTAGCCAGTACGCCTTCTTCAAACAGTGCCGCCGACAGCGCGTGCGCCGTGCGCGCCTCTCCCACAATCACCGGCGTAATGGGAGTCTCGCTGACTCCCGTGTTGAATCCGGCCGCGCCCAGGCCCCGCTTGAAATAGCGCGTGTTGTCCCACAGCTTTTCAATGCGTTCCGGCTCTTCTTCCAGCACATCGAACGCGGCCATGCAGGACGCCGCCACCGCCGGCGGATGCGAAGTCGAAAACAGGAACGGCCGTGCCCGGTGGTACAGAAACTCGATCAATGCCCGGCTGCCGCACACGTACCCGCCCAGCACCCCGATGGCTTTCGAAAGCGTGCCCACCTGAATATGCACGCGCCCGTGCAAGCCGAAATGGTCGATGGTGCCGCGTCCGTTGCGCCCCAACACTCCGGATGAGTGTGCGTCGTCCACCATCATGATGGCGCCATGCCGTTCGGCGGCTTCCACCAGTCCCGGCAGCGGCCCAATATCGCCATCCATCGAAAACACGCCGTCCGTGATCAGCAGCTTGCGCCCGGGCTGACCGTCCAACTCCGCCAGCTTTCGTTCCGCCGCGGCTGTGTCCTTGTGGGGAAAGACGTGTATCTTCGCGCGCGAAAGCCGGCAGCCGTCGATGATGCTGGCGTGATTCAACTCGTCGGAAATAATGTGGTCTTCGGGAGTCAGAACGGCCGCCACGGTGCCGGCGTTCGCCGCGAACCCGGATTGAAACACGACGCACGCTTCCACGTTCTTGAAGCGCGCGATGCGTTCTTCGAGCTGCATGTGCAGCGTCATGGTGCCGGAGATTGTGCGCACCGCGCCCGACCCCACGCCGTAGCGCCGGGTGGCCTCCAACGCCGCTTCGCGCAGCTTGGGATGCGTGGTCAGCCCCAGATAATTGTTGGACGCGAGGTTGATTACTAGCTTGCCGTCGAAGCGCGACTCGGCGGCGCTCTCCGATTCCAAAATGCGCAGCCGCTGGTAGGTTCCGGCCCGCTTCCAGGCTTCCAACTGCTCTCCCAGGTACGCCAGAGGATCGTTCATATTCCCCAGTCTAACGTGGGACAACCCGGTGGGGCGGCGCCATGCGCCGGCAAGCCCGCCCTATTGCGACTTGCCTTGTTCCAGCGCAGCCTTCCGCGCCGCCGCGCTCTTTACTGCGCGCGGTTTGCCCTGCGGCTCGGAAACCGCTCGATCCGCGGATTGCGCTCGTTCGTGCGCCTCTTCAATGCGCGCTTGCCGGTCGGCAGCCGCCTGCTTGGCTTTTTCGAAGCGGATGGCCTCAGCCACGCCCGCTGCGTCCGGGTCCTTCTCCGCCGCAGTCAGGGATGGCAGCCCCGCCAGGGCGCCTGCCAATCCGAGAATCAACGCGAGCTTGCTGTGTCGTAACATGAGTCTTCCTCCTTGGCCCAGTGGTACAAGCACCTTTTCTGCCAATCTCCAGGAAGTTGAAAGCAAAGCACGTGTGCCCGGACGCCACGCAAAATATGCATACTGCGTGTAGGCAATCTTACTGGCCGCGCATCCCTTTTAACGCGCGAGCTTCAACACCAGGCCGGGTGGCTGCGGACGCTGGGCCGCCCCCGCCGGGCAGGCAGCGCCCAAGGGAACGCAGCGCGGAGCCAACCGATTCGGCGTTCCGGCAGGTGTCCGGCCGGCCTCGGGAGTCGTTCCGGTTTCGCTCGCCTCCACAAAGTTGCCGGCTATGGTCGGATAGCCATATCGCGTAACGGGGAACGGATTGGCGGCTGCCTTCAGCTTCACGGTTCCGTTGCCCGTGCCGCTGGCCCCCGAAGTCACC
Source organism: Bryobacteraceae bacterium (assembly GCA_050008575.1). GTDB lineage: Bacteria > Acidobacteriota > Terriglobia > Bryobacterales > Bryobacteraceae > Bog-159. The sequence continues at coordinate 37,877 of JBEKMJ010000009.1, read as the reverse complement.
GTCAGCCACAGCGGCAGGGACGAGACATTCCATTGGCAACCCGCGCCGGCGGTGACTTGAATACTCAGTGGTCCGCCGGTTTGCGGGAAGGTGGGGTCGTAAGTGGAAAGTGTATAGGTGCAATCGGACGCCACCTGCGTAATGGCGACGCTGCCGGTCCCGATCGCGATGCTTCCGGTGCGCGCCGCGCCGGTGTTGGAGGCTACGCCGATGGCCAGCGGTCCCACGCCGGGGCCCTGTCCTCTAGTCACCGTAATCCAGGAAACGTTGGGTGTGGCCGTCCACGCGCAACCGCTGGGCGCAACCACGCTCAAATCCAGCGTCCCGCCAAAAGAGTAGAACAGATAGGAAGCCGGCGAGGCAGTGTATGTGCAGGCGGGTGTCTTCCCGCTGACTTCCGCCACAAAACCCGCCTCACGGCCTACACCGTCCGCGGGCTGGAATGCGCCGGCCGTGGACGGAAAATCCGTCGAGAGCGTTTGTCCCGCCACGATCGCATTACCGCTGCCGTTAATGGCCACCCCATACGCGAAATCGGAACCGGTCCCGCCCAAGTAAGTGGAGTAAGCCAGCTTACTGCCCGCGGTGTTGAGCTTGGCTACGAAAGCGTCCGGATAGACCTCGAGACCGGCGTAGACTGTGGCCGAATTGGTGGGATCCACAGCCGTGGCAAGAATAGTATCGCCCGTCAAACCGGCGGGCAACCAGGAGGAACCGGCATTGGAACTGACCCACATGCCGTTGCCATACGTTCCCGCATAGAGGACGGAGGGTTTCGAAGGCGCAATAGCCATGCTGGCCACCCCGTAGTCGTTCAACGAGGTCCAGGTGCTGCCGGAATTTGTGCTCTTCCAAATGCTGTCGTAGACGTTGGCATACACTACTGCCGGCTGTACGGGGCTTACCATCACGCCGGTTACATAAGGATTGGTGTACCCCGTGAAAGTCAACTGCGTCCAGGTCTCGCCTGAGTTTCCGCTTTTGTAGAGTCCCGAATCCGTGGCGGCATACAACACCGCCGGAAACAGAGGATTGATCGCGAGACCGTAAACCGCATAGTTGAAGGTAAGTCCGGTCAAATTAGTCCATGTGGCGCCGCCATTCGTGCTCTGGGCCACGCAGGCCGGGTAGAAAAACAGGGACGAGTTCCCATTCGAGATATACAGCGTACTGGGCGTAGCAGGATCGGCCACTATAGTACCCACGCCGCAAGGCGCGATCCCGGCAAACGTCCAGGTAACTCCATTGTCCGCGCTCGAATACACGGAAGCTTCAGAAGCGGCATAGACCGGCCCTCCGGCTGTGCTGAAAGCCACAGCCGCCATGAACGAACCCAGAAATGAGCTGACGCCGGTCCAGTGCGCGCCGCCGTCCAGGCTTTGATACAAGCCGGCCGCGGTGGCCGCCAGCAAATGCGCGCCCGAAGCCGGGTCGATAGCCATGGAGTAGGGTTGGTCGCCCAAGCCCGCGTCCGACTCGTTCCACGACGATCCGGTCGAAGTTGTCTTGAACACCAGGGTTGAATTTCCGGCGAGGCTGGGCTGCAAGGCCGCTGTCATCGGAAAGTCGACTGAGATTGTGGAGCCCACGACGGTTGCATTTCCGGAGCTATCCACGGCGATTCCGTAGGCATAATCGTCGCGCCCGCCACCCAGGTAGGTCAGGTAACTCCAGGCTGTGCCCGACGCGTTGAGCTTGGCGACAAAACCGTCGAAGCCTCCAGCCAGCTTTGGCTGGGGCGCCGATGCGGTCACCGGCAGGTTCGGCGAGGTCGTGGATCCGGTGACGTAGGCATTGCCCGACGCATCCACGGCAATAGCGGCCCCATAGTCTTCCTGGCTGCCGCCCAGATACGTCGAGTACACCAGAGTCTTGCCGGTCTTATCCAGCATGGTGACAAAAGCGTCTTCTACGCCGCCGAAGATCGGCTGCGCAACGCCTGTGGTCACCGGGAAACCGCTATAGGCGTATCCCGTCAGGTACACACTGAAGCTTGAGCTCACCGCGACGGCCTTTGGATTCGCGCTGCAATTCCGGCCGAAGTAGGTGGACCAGGCTAGCGCCGAGCCCTTGGGGTTCACCTTGGTGACGAAGCCGCAGGAACCGTCGGACGAGGTCTGGTATGCGCCGGATGTGACCGGGAAGTCCGATGAAACGGTTTGGCCTGTGAGATAGGCCGCATTGTTGGAATCTACAGCAACGCCGTAGCCATAGTCGTTGCTGGATCCACCCAGATAGGTGGAGTACTCGAGCGCATCGCCCGCCGCGCTGAACTTGGTTAAGAACGCATCCGTCGCTCCGTTCAAGGTGCCATAGATTGGATTCATCACCGGGAAATCCGTTGACTCCGTGTAGCCCGTGACGTAAGCGCTGCCGCTGCCATCTACGGCGATCGAATAGGAAAAATCGTATAAAGAGCCGGCCAGGTATGTCGAGTAAACCAGGCTGGCTCCATCGGCGGCGAGCTTGGAAACAAAAATCGCGGAAGAGCCCGGGAAGAACGGCTGCTCGGGATTCACTAGCGGGAAGTCCATGGACTCGGTAAAACCGGTTACATAGGCGTTTCCACCGGCATCCAATGCGATGGCCTGCGCCCAGTCGTACGTGCTGCCGCCCAGGTAAGTGGAATAAACCAGCGACGGATCGATCACCAAGGCTTGGCGCGCGTCATGGGGTCCCACGGCGAAGCCGACCGCATGGGCGCCCGTGAGCACATACCGGCTTTCAACCTCGTGCCGCGCACCCGCGATTTCCTGATAGGCCAGCGGCCTGCGAAAGCGCACTGCGCCGCTCCCGGTTTCCAGCACCAGGTCGCCATTGCCGTCCACCGACACACTGCGGGTTCCATCCACCGCCAGGCGGATGGCATCCGGATCGGCATTGGGGGCCACTAGGAAATCATATTCCACGCGGCCTTCATCGCCATAGTAGGCCAGATCGATCCCCGGATAGACGCGCGGATACTGCACGCGCTGAAACGTAGGTATATCCGTCCGCCAGCGCTTGGGATCGTTCCCCAGGAAGTAATTCACCTTACCCGGCAGCGGCTGGCGCGCCAAGGCCGCCGCCTCCTGGCTCGCGCCCACCAGCCGTAACTCAATCGTAACCGGGTCGGCCGATTTGCCGCGCCGCAGCGAGATGCTGGCGTTTCCCCGCGAAAGAAAAACACTGTAACCCCCTCCCCGGGCCATAAAGTCGACCCTCGGCGGCGCCTGGCCCCGGTTCTCTTCGAATGCCAAAGGCAACTTACTCAGCTTATCCACGATTTCCGAAGACGGAGCGGCGCCGTGTAATATCGAGCTCGCACTAAGCAGCGCGAGACTCGTCAACATCGCGTAGTGGCGTGTCATGGTCCGAAATCTACTCCTGGATGACCGGTATGTCAAGACACCATACGCGCCATACGGACTGTTGGTTACGTTCGAGTACAATCGGACGAATGCACCACCGCCAGCATCTGGTAGCCGTAGCCCGCGGCGACGCCCCGGCCGACCGGCTCATCCAAGGCGCACGCGTTGTGAATGTCTACTCCGGCGAAATTCTGCAAGCCGGCGGCGCTAACGTTGCGCTGGCGGGCAACCGCATCGCCTATGTCGGTCCTCGCCAACTCGCGGCCCACGAGATGCTGGACGCCACTGGTCTCTACCTCGCGCCTGGATGGATTGAGCCGCACGGCCATCCCTGGCTCTTATACAACCCCGTAAGCATGGTCGAGGGCATCCTGCCCGGCGGCACCACCCTGGTCTTCAACGACGATCTCTTCTTCTACCTGCAAGCCGGACCGGACGGTTTCATACAAATGCTCGACGCCTTGCGCGGCTTGCCCGTACGCTATCGCTGGCTCGTCCGGTTGCTTTCCCAATCGCAATATGACGGTGAAGCCGCGGATTTCGCCCTCGAAAAGCTGCGGCCGCTGCTGGCGCGCGAGGAAGTGGCCGGGGCCGCCGAGCTCACGCGCTGGCCGGAAGCCGTGCGCGGCAACGCGTGCGTGCTCGAGGCCATCGCCCACGCCCGCGCGCTCGGCAAGCGCGCCGACGGCCATACCGCCGGTGCATCTTATGAGAAACTGAACGCCGTCGCGGCCGCCGGCATCGGCGCGTGCCATGAAGCCATCACCGCGCGCGAAGTCATGGACCGATTGCGCGTCGGCCTCTGGACTATGCTGCGCCACAGTTCCCTTCGTCCCGACATGCCGGAACTGGCCTGTGCCATCACCGAAATGCGCGCCGATACGCGGCGTCTGATGCTCACCGTGGATGGTCCCGCGCCCGGCTTCATCGCCCATGGCGGATTCATCGACGAAGCCTTGCGCCGTATCGTGGCCGCCGGCGTGCCCCCAGTGACCGCCATCCAAATGGCTACCATCAATCCCGCGACTTACTATCATATGGACGAGGAAGTCGGTGGCATCGCGCCCGGCCGTCTGGCGGACTTGGTGCTGCTGCCCGATCTGGAACGTTTCCGGCCCGTGCGCGTCATCGCCAATGGCGTGGACGTCTTCCAAGACGGCCGCCTCTCCGTCGATTTGCCCACGCTTGACTGGGATGCGCTGGGCATGCGCCCGCGATTCGCTCCGCTCGCTTCGGAGTGGCGACTGCCTGCCAATCTCCCGGTCATCGAATTCGCGAGCAACGTCATCACCCGCGTCGGCGGCTTCCATCCGTGGCGGTACGATGCCGTACCGGATGGCCTGGTGCTGGCGATTCTGCTCGACCGCGCAGGCCGCTGGACTGTCTCATGCTGGCTGCGCGCCTTTGCCCCGGGGCTGGTCGCGCTCGCCGCCACCTACAACACCACCACGCATCTGCTGGCAATCGGCCGCCATCTGCCAGCTATGCGCCGCGCCGCCCAATCCGTAATCGAAATGGGGGGAGGCATCGCCACCGCCGATGGCTGGCAATTCCCATTACCCATCGCCGGCATGATGTCGCCCCAGCCGTTCGCCGCTACGGTTCGCGCGCAAGCCGACTTGGAACAGCGTATGCGCGCCGCCGGCTTCCCTTTTGGCGATGCTCTCTACGCGCTGCTTTTCCTGACCTGTGATTTCCTGCCCGGCTGGCGACTTACCCCGCGCGGCGTAATAGATGTAAAATTCGGAGAAATCGTCGCTCCCCCCGTTCCCGCCTGACAGGATTGCCTGCGTTTGCCCCCTGCCTCCCGATTTCTCAACATCGGCACGCTTCTCTCCCCGAAAAACCGTATTGCTTCCGGAGGCGACCGGTGGTATGCTCAGCCAATTCGTGTTTACCCAATCTCAGTAGAAAAGGAATGCTCAATGAAGAAAGTCAGTCTAGCTATCTCCGCTAATCTGGCAGGTCTGCTGGTTGCCGCGCTTCCCCTGGCGGCGCAGTCCTCGGATTTGCTAAAAGAACTCGCTCATCCCCCGTTGCGCCACGTTGCGTCTCCCGCCTCCGGTCCCACCGGCTTTGGTCCGGTGCATATGCTGGAAGCTTACAGCTTCCGCGATGTCCGGAACATGGGCGGAGGCCAAGTCATCGCCCTTGTGGATGCCTACGACGATCCAACCGCCGAAGCCGATCTGGGAACTTTCAGCACGCAGTTCCAGTTGCCGGCTTGCACTTCAGCCAACGGTTGTTTCAAGTTGGTCTACGGAGGGGGCAAGAAGCCGCCGACCGATACCACTGGCTGGTCCAATGAAGTCGCCATCGATACGCAGTGGGCACATGCCATAGCGCCCGCGGCCACCATCATGCTGGTCGAAGCCCAGAGCAACAGCTTTGACGACCTGTTTGTAGCGGTGGATGCGGCGGTTGCGAATGGCGCTACCGTGGTTTCCATGAGTTGGGGCGGTGGAGAAACTCCTACCGAAAGTGAGTCGGATACCCACTTTGAAGTCCCGGGTGTGACTTTTGTATGCGCCTCCGGCGACGGCGGACACGGCGCCAGCTATCCCGCAGCCTCCCCGTTTGTGGTGGCCGTCGGTGGCACTACCCTGACCCTCAATAGCAACGCTACTTGGGAAAGCGAAACTGCTTGGGCGGATTCGGGCGGCGGCGAAAGCGCATATGAAGCCGAACCCAGCTACCAGGAAGGCGTCCAGACCAGCGGTTTTCGCGGCATCCCCGACGTGGCCTATGACGGCGATCCGAACACCGGCATTCCGGCCTACAGCAGCCACGCCTGCGCCTTTTGCTATACCGGTTGGACGCAGTGGGGCGGCACTTCTATCGGCACCCCGCAGTGGGCAGCCCTCTTCGCTCGCGCCAATTCCCTGCGCATCATTGCGGGTAAGACTACGCTGACGTTGCCGCAAACCATTCTGTATACCGCTCCCGCCGCCGACTTCCACGACATTACGTCGGGCAGCAATGGCAACTGCGGCACGCTGTGCAACGCCGGCCCCGGATACGATTTTGTCACTGGTATAGGCTCCCCGATCGCCGACCTTCTGATTGCGAAACTGGGCGGCTCCCAGTAATAAACCTGGTAGAAAGCGGGTGGCCGGCGGCAATTCGCCTGCCACCCGCGAACCTGCTCGGAGAATTTAGCCGCTCCCCGTGGCGGCTGCCGTCATCCCGCGCCTGAACCCCTGCGAAACCACTGTTAGTACTACTGTGACTTGGCGCCACTGGGCAACGGTGATATTCTTACCTCGATCTGTCCCCAAAAGCCCGCGCAAGGAATAATTTAAAATGACGCAGATTCGGTTCCGTTCTTTTGTGGAGCTGGCCGTTGTGCTGGCCGCATCCCTTCCATTGGCGGCGCAATCCGCCGATTATGGGACGTTTAACCCCGACGCTCCCGGTTGGGCCCGCCCCCCCATCGTGGTCCTGCCAGGAACCGCCGACAGCCCCGATGTGAGCGGTTACTCGCCCAGTCAAGTGCGTTCGGCCTACGCGCTTGCCGGCATCGCTAACGAGGGCGCCGGACAGACTATTGCCTTAGTCGATGCCTACAACAACCCCGACGCCGCAACGGACCTCAACACCTTCGACACAGAGTTCAGCCTGCCCGCATGCACCACCGCGAATGGTTGCTTCAAGGTGGTCTACGCCACCGGCAGGAAGCCGGCCAATAATTCCAGTTGGGCTGGCGAGAGTTCCTTGGATATCGAGTGGTCGCATGCCATCGCGCCGCAGGCCAAAATCATTCTGGTGGAAGCCGCGTCGTCCAGCACCTCCGCTTTGTTGAAAGCCGTGGATGTCGCCGTCTCAAATGGCGCTACCGTGGTTTCCATGAGCTGGAGCGGTGGTGAGTTTAGCGGTGAAATCGGCGACGATTCCCACTTCAAGACCACCGGCGTGATCTTCTGCGCCTCTTCGGGCGATAGCGGCCACGGCACCGGGTATCCCGCCGCTTCGCCGTACGTCGTCGCGGTGGGCGGCACCAGCTTGGATATTTCCGCCGGCGGCGCGTGGCTGAGCGAAACCGCCTGGAGCGGCAGCAGCGGTGGAGAAAGCACCTATGAGTCCGAGCCGTCCTACCAGACCGGCTACCAAAGCAGCGGCAAGCGTGGCGTACCGGACGTAGCTTGGGATGCCGATCCGTCCACCGGCGTGGCGGTCTACTCGAAGTACGGGTTTGGCGGATGGGTCGAGGTCGGTGGAACCAGCGTCGGTTCGCCCTCGTGGGCGGGCCTGTTCGCTATCGTCGAATCCAGCCGCGTGGCGGCCGCCAAAGGCCTGTTGACCCAGCCGCAAACGCTCCTGTATCCCGATTCGGAAACCGATTACCATGACATCACCTCCGGTACCAACGGCGGCTGCGGCACCCTGTGCACGGCCGGCCCGGGATATGATTTCGTGACCGGAGTGGGATCTCCGCAAGCCAACCTGCTGGTTCCCGCGCTGGTCGCGGCCCCCTAGTTATCGATTTGAAGCGGGCCGCCCGGTTTGTCGATCCGGCGCGGCCCAACCTTATTGAACGAAAGAGGAGTTTTCCATGAAGCGCATGTGCCTCCTGCCGCTTATCGCGGCTTTTTCTCTCGCGGCGCAATCCACCCGCACCGCCCATCCCACGATCGTCATTCCGCCGCAGCCCGACGCCTTGGGAAAGCCGACCGGCATCTTTCCCGCCAAAATGCAAACTGCCTACGGCTTCAACCTGGTATCCAATCAGGGGGCGGGCCAGGTGATCGGCATCGTGGACGCCTTCGACGATCCCAACATCGAATCCGATCTCGGAGTCTTCACCAAGCAATTCAGCCTGCCGGCCTGCACCACGGCCAACGGCTGCTTCCAAAAGGTCTATGCCACCGGAACCAAGCCCAAGAAGAATTCCAATTGGTCTAGCGAGATCTCGCTCGACGTGGAATGGTCGCACGCCATCGCGCCGCAAGCCAAGATCATGTTGGTGGAAGCTTCCGGCCAGACCAACGCCGAGCTGTATCAGGCCGTGGACGTTGCCGTGCAAAACGGCGCGACCGTGGTCTCCATGAGCTGGGCCACCGACGAATATAGCGGCGAAACCAGCGACGATTCCCACTTCAACGTGCCGAATGTGACCTTCGTTGCCGCCTCCGGCGACAGCGGCCACCAGTCGCTGTATCCCGCCGCGTCTCCTTATGTCGTCGCGGTAGGCGGCACTGAGTTGACCATCTCTTCGAGCGGCGCCTGGCAGAGTGAAACCGCCTGGAGCGGCAGCGGCGGCGGAGTCAGCGCTTATGAACCAGAGCCTACCTATCAGGCTGGCTTTCAGACCAGCGGCTCGCGCGGCATTCCGGACGTGGCTTACGACGCCGATCCCTCAACCGGCGTGCCGATTTACGATTCGGTCGGCATCTACGGATTGTTGGGCTGGGTGGAAGTAGGCGGCACCAGCATGGCGGCGCCGGAGTGGTCCGCGCTATTCGCCATCGCCAATTCCATGCGCGCCGCCGCCACCAAGAGCCCGCTCAATCAGGTGCAATTCGACCTGTACCCCATCGCGGCGGATTTCCACGATATCGTCAGCGGCACCAACGGAACCTGCGGCGCGCTGTGCACCGCCGGCCCCGGATACGACTTCGTCACCGGCCTCGGCTCCCCCATGGCCAACCAGATCGTCCCGGCCCTGGTCGCCGTCCCGTAGAGTGTTGTGGGGCAGGCTCGCAGCCTGCGGCGGCCTCGCAGGCCGCCAGCGCGCGTAGCGCGTTGTTGTAGCTACGCCTGCCCCTTGCCCTGCATCTTCGCCGCGAACCGCGCGGTATTGACGATGGCCCGCTCATGCGTGCCTTCGCCGCACTTCTCCTTCTCGTCCCAAGCTTCCACCCGGAAATTGACACGCCGCCCGTCCACCCCGATCACCTCGGCCTTGAAGGTCACGGTCATGCCCATCGGCGTGGCCGCCAGATGGTAGACGTCCACATGCGTGCCCACCGTGTCGTGGCCCGCCTCCAGCAACGGCAGCACTGCGTCGCGGCAAGTGCGCTCCATCCATCCAATCATCCAGGGCGTGGCCAGCACCCGCGCCCCCTCCAGCCCCAGAAAATTGATGGCCACCTCGTTATCCACCAACAGCTTATTTTCGAGTTTAGTTCCGATCGCGATCTCCGCCATGTCTCCTCAGCCCTTCAGACCCGCCAACACGCCCCGCATATAACTGAACGAGATCTTCATTCCCGGCAGCGGATTGTCTCCATTGATCTCGTATTCCAGATTCACGCAGCCTTGATAGCCGATCTTCTGAAGCTGCTGGAAGATGCCCACCACCGGCATGATGCCCTCGCCCACGTCGCACTGAATCGCGTGCGGCTCAAACGTCCGCAGGTCTTTGATGTGCATGTCGAACAGCCGGCTGCCGGCCTCCGCGATGGACTCCACCACGTTCGCGCCCGCGCGCGCCGCGTGCCCCAGATCCATGCACAACCCACAGCGCGGGTCCATGTTCTTCACCACCTGCAGCACGGATTGCGGCGTCGGGTACTGCTTGTCTTCCGGCCCGTGATTGTGGATCGCGATGCGGATGTTATACTCCTTGACCAATCGCTCGATCGCGCCCAGATTGCTGTGCGTGGGCGCGCAAACCATCATGGGCATGCCGCATATCTTGGCGTATTCGAAGTAGCGGCGGATATCGTCCGGATCGTCCTTCGCCAGCGTGATATTCCCGCCGCTCACGATCGTGAGCCCCGCGCGCTCGAATTCCTTCCGCCCGCTTTCCAGCTCTTCCGGACTGCTGCGATACGGCAGGTGAAACTCCTTCACGCTGACATACGGCGTGCGCAGCTCTTTGATGCACTGGATCGCCAGTGTCCGGTTATACTCGCGCAACGAGTAGCTGGCCACGCCCAGCTTGATCCCGCCGGTGGTCTCTTCGGCCGCCGCGCCGCGTCCCGGCGCGCCCAGCCCCGCCAGTCCGGCCACCGCCAGGAACCCGCGGCGATTCAGTTCAAAGCTCATAATGCAACCATTCTACATGTAGGGCGGCCGATTTTGGGCAGGATTGCCCGCCCTACAATCTTTGAATCCCACCGCCGCCGCCCGTACTCCATTATGATATCTGGGTGAGTTGCATGACGGCTCAACAAGTGGATCAGCCTTACATCCTGGCCTGTCTCGAACTGCGCGGCGGGAATCGACTAGGCTCGTATTCCGCCGAGCTTCCGGGACTTGCCGCCTGGGTTTCCTGCCGTCCGTTGGGCGCGTCCCAGCAGGGCGGAGATCTCTACTACCTGTCGGCGTGCAGCCAGGGAGTCATTGCCCGCGTGGCCCTCGCCGACGTCGCCGGGCATGGCGAGGTCGTCAGCGCCGCGGCCGTTCGCCTGCGCGATGCGCTCCGCGAACACGTCGATCATTGGGACCAGTCCATGCTCATCCGCCGCCTCAATGAGACCATTCTCAGCGGCGCGCCCCGCTCCCGCTATGCCACGGCTTTCCTGGCGAGTTTCTACCGCGAATCCGGAGAGCTGTTATTCACCAACGCCGGACATCCGCCTCCGCTGTGGTATCGCGCCGCCGCGCGCGAGTGGAGCCTCCTGCTCGATTCCACGCCGTATAGTAAAGAGATCGTGGACCTGCCTCTCGGTATGATCGCGGGAACCTCCTATAGCCAGACTGCCGTGCAATTGGCCGCGGGAGATCTGCTGCTCCTGTATACCGACGGCATCAGCGAATCCGTGGACGCTTCCGGCGAACAGCTCGGGCTGGACGGCCTGCTATCCATCGCGCGCTCGCTGCCGGTCGAATCCGCCGCGGCCGCCGGCCAGGAACTACTATCGGCCGTTGAGCGCTTCCGCGAGTCCGCGCCGCCGGACGACGATATAACCGTGCTGGCGCTACAACGCGGTGGAGGATCCGCGTGAGTCTGCCTCGCCTGCACGAATTGTGGGGAGGCCAATCTTGGCCGCAGCCGCCTTTTAGGCGGCCAGAGCCGGCTGAAAGCCGGCTGCGGGCAGAATTGCCCGCCCCACCAGAGGCCGTTTCATGACCCCGGACTCGCCCTGCCTCCACCTGAAATTCGCCATGCCCAGCGACGCCCGCTACCTGCCCGTCGTCCGCGGCGCCATCGCCCCTTTGGCCGCCGCCATCGGTTGGGACGAGCCCGATTGCCTGGCCATCACCCTGGCACTCGATGAAGCTCTCGCCAATATCATCCGGCACGCCTACCACAACCGCGCCGACGGTCTCATCGAACTGGAATGCCGCCAGAGTCCCGACGGGTTGGAAGTCACCCTGTTGGACCATGGCGAGGCTCCCGACAAAACCAAAATATGCGCGCGCGCCATTGCCTGCGATCAGCCGGGCGGACTCGGCACCCACATCATCAAAGAAGTGATGGATACAGTCTCCTATCAGGCGACCCCGGCGGGAAACCGCTTCGTCGCCACCAAGCGGCTCAAAAGGACGCCATGAAAATCTACATACGCGATGCCGGAGAAACCAAGATCGTGGAAGTCGAAGGGGACGTGGACCTCGGCACTTCCCCGGATCTCCGCCGCACCTTGTTCGATACCCTGCTCCACGCGCCCAAACTGGCCCTCAACCTGGCGGCCATCCGCTACATCGATAGCTCCGGCATCGCCACCCTGCTCGAGGTGCTGAAGCACTCGCAAAGCCGCAACAAGGAATTTGTGCTGTTCGGCCTAAGCCCCGCCGTGCAGCAGGTCTTCCATCTCACGCACGTTATCCGGATCTTTCAGGTTTTCCAGACCGAAGAAGAGGCCCTGGGAAGCGCGTGATGCAGTTCGTGGCGGAAGTGGGCGCCGCAACCGAGCGCAGTGTCGCCTACGTGGGCGGCCTGGCCCAGTTGTTGGGGAAATCCCTGCGCCTGCTGTTCCGGTCGCCGCTGAAGCGCAGCCGCCTCGCGCATCGCACCGTGCATCAAGCGATGGCCGTCGGCGTGAGCGCACTGCCCATCGTCTCGCTCATCACGTTCTTTGTCGGCGTCATCATCGCCCTGCAGGGCGCGTACGAGTTGCAGCGCCTCGGCGCCATGCAGTTGGTCGCCAGCCTGGTGTGCATCTCCATCACCCGCGAACTCGGCCCCCTGATCACCGCCATCGTCGTCATCGGACGATCCGGCTCCGCCTTCGCCGCTGAAATTGCCACCATGCGCGTCACCGAAGAACTGGACGCTCTGGAAACCATGGCCCTCGATCCCGTCGCTTTTCTGGTAGTGCCGAAATTCCTGGCCATGGCCGTGATGATGCCCTGCCTCGCCGTCTGGTCCGACTTCATGGGCGTGCTCGGCGGCTGCGTGTTTGGCGTGGTCGGCGGCAACTTCACCTTCGGCAGCTACGTCATCGCCACGCGCGATGCCCTGGTCGCGCACGACATCACCACCGGAATCGTCAAGGCTCTGGTCTTCGGGCTGGTCATCACCGCGGTGGGCTGCCAGGAAGGCTTTGCCACCGGCGCGGGCGCCGAGGAAGTCGGACGCTCCACCACGTCGGCCGTGGTCATGTCCATCCTTTTGGTCATCCTGATCGACCTCGTCTTCACCATCTTGTTCTACCTGGCGCGGGGTGCCGCATAACATGGCCGCACCCTCCCCTCCCGCGCCTGTCATCGCCGCGCGCGATCTTCGCGTCCAATACGGCGAACGCGAGGTCCTGCATGGACTCACCTTCGAAATCTTCCATGGCGAGACTGTCGTGGTGATCGGCGGTTCCGGCTCCGGAAAAAGCACCCTGCTCCGCACTTTGGTAGGCCTCGAAAAGCCGTCCTCCGGAGAGGTCCGCATCAAGGGCGTCGACATCACTAAGGCTTCCGCCCGCGCGATGGACGACATCCGCAAGAAGATCGGCCTCGCCTTCCAGGGCGGCGCATTGATCGGCTCGCTCCTGGTCGGCGAAAACATCGCGCTGCCCTTGCTCGAACACACCGATCTGAAACCCACCACCATCGAGGTGATGGTCCGCATCAAGCTGGAACAGGTAGGCCTGAGCGGCTTCGAAAACTACAGCCCCGCGCAGCTTAGCGGAGGCATGAAAAAACGCGCCGCGTTCGCCCGCGCCCTGGCCATGGACCCCGAGATTCTGTTCTTCGACGAACCCTCCGCCGGCCTCGACCCCATCACCGCGGCCGGCATCGACGATCTCATTCTGAATCTAAAGAAGGCTTACTCCATGACCATGGTGGTGGTGACCCATGAGCTCGCCAGCGCCTTCCTGATCGCCGACCGCATCATCCTGCTCGACCGCGGTAACATCGTGGCCATGGGTCCGTCCCAGGAAGTCCAAGACAGCCGGCACCCGCGCGTCCGCCAGTTTCTCGACCGCGTGGCCGATACCACCCAGGACGACGATGTGGACCACCTCCGTATGTACACGGAAGGGATAAGGTGAAAGGATAGAAGCCATGCGCGAACGCACTCTCGTGGGGCTGTTTGTTCTAATTGCGGGCGGCTTGTTGATCGGCACGATGCTGACCATTTCCGGCGGTCTGGGCGCCGCGGCCGTGTCTCACCGGGCTTATTTCAAGTTCGCCGGCGGCGTGCAGTCCGGCGCGCCCGTGCGCTACGGCGGTCTCAACGTTGGCAAGGTAACCCGGGTGCGCGTGGATCCCGGAAACTCCACGCGCATCGAAATCGATCTCGCCGTGGACCGCGATGCGCCCATCAAGACCGACAGCGTGGCCAAGATTTCCACCCTCGGCCCGCTGACCGACAACTACATCGAGATCGACACCGGCACCCGGCAGGCCCCCTTGGCGCCGCCCGGTTCCGAGTTGCCCTCGGCCGAGGCTTTCGGCCTGCCGCAGTTGGGCGATGCCGTGCAAGGCATGATGCCCGATGTGCACAGCGCGCTGCAGAAGCTGAACGTGAGTCTCGACGGCTTGCAAGTCACCATCGCGCGCGCCAACGATCTGCTTAACGACCGCAACCGCGCCAGCATCGGCAGCTCGCTTGATAATGTCAATCGTTTGGTCGCCGATGCCCGGCCCAAAGTGACTGACTCTCTCAATAACTTGAACGGCCTGCTCAACGACGCGCGCCCTAAAGTCTCCGCCAGCCTCACGAACGTGCAGGATCTGACCAAGGACCTCAACGCCAAGCTGGGTCCGCTGTTGGACGACGTGAAAACCACCACCGCCCGCGCCAACGATACTCTGTCCCACGTGGATTCGACGCTGTTGGAGAACCGTCCGGACGTCCGCGCGACCGTGGTGGCCTTGCGCGATACTCTGGCCCAGTTGAATCAGACACTGGATCAAAACTCGGCTAACATCGATGAGTTGCTGGATAACATCCGTATGTCCACCGAAAATCTAAGAGCGCTTACGGAAACCTTGGAGCGCGCCCCCGCCAGCCTGATCCGGGGCATCAAGGTGCCCGAGCGCAAACCTGGAGAAAGGTAGCACGGGCTTTAGCCTGTGTCTGGGCCAATAACCATATGCGCACCCTAGCCGCTCTATCCATTTTGCTACTCACAAGCTGTGCCACCACCCGCCCGGTGCATTACTACACGCTAGCCCCCGCGTCCGGCCCAACTATCCAAACGAAACCGGATGGCCCCACCATCCTTGTGGCCGCCATCGTGACTCCCGAGTCCTTGCAGGATGCCCGCATCCGCTATCGCGCCGGAGCGAACGAAACCGGCTCCTACGAATATCATCGCTGGACCGAGCGCCCCGGCGCGATAATCCGCGACTCGCTGGTGCGCGCGCTGCGCGCCTCGGGCAAGTATCAGCGCGTGCTGGAAGCCTCCAGCGCCGCCATGGGCGATTACCTGCTGCGCGGCAAGCTCTACGAATTCGCGGAAGTCGATAACCCCGCCATCCAAACGAAGATATCCCTCCATCTGGAACTTATCGACAAGAAAACCAACCACAGCGTCTGGGACCACCCCTTCGAGCGCGAAGAACCGTCGAACGGCAAAGATATCAAGGATGTGGTGCAGTCCATGGACCGCAACCTGCAACAAGTAGTGAACGCCGCCGCCGCCGAAATCGACCTCTACCTATCCGCCCATTGGAGGGCGGGCAATCCTGCCCGCAGCCGCCTTTCAGGCGGCTCTTCCTAGCTAGCTATCACCAAGCATGCAGATGCCATCGGATACGTCAAACGCCCGCCGCAAACGCTCCGAAAGAGATGTCGGCTGCAAAGGGCCTCACCAAGGATGAGGCAGTCGCGGATTTCAAACAGTGGCGCGCCGGGAAGCGTCGATCGAGCTAGAGGAGGGGATAGGTATATTCCCGGCACGTCACCGTAGCGCCCGCAAAATCCGCATGCAGCTCCTCTCCAGCGTAGAGCGCCGTGAAATCAGTGCCGTTGTTCGTGACGAGGGTGTAATCCTCCCTGCGGATTCTCCCCATTAACTGCCAGTCCTTGCACCCGCCAAGCCCGAGGAAGTTCACGTGGTCGCATACATGCCCGGCATCATGCGCCAGCGTGACGAGCGAAGTGTGAAGGCACTCATCGATCGGGAACTTCATCGACTTGCGAGACGCCCTTCGCTAACCCGCCGCGGCCGACGCTTGGCCCACGGTCGCGCCACAGGACGCCCCCTGCGCGGAAACGCCTTCACGTACATCGGAGCCAACTCGACCTTCTCTCGAGTGAGCGCCGGATAGCCTTCCAGGATCTCCGCCACCGTCGCTCCCTGTGAAAGCATGTCGGCGATCGTCTGGACGGGAATCCGAGTCCCCCTATACACCGGTGCGCCGCGCATAACCTCCGAGTCGGATTCTACCATGCGCCTTGCCTCAGTCAGGCGGCGCAGCCCCGCCTCCACCTCTTTGCGCGCCGACTTACACTGGATGAGGATAACTCCCCCCTCGGAAACGGCCATCACGTCGATTCCCGGATTCTGCTCAACCGCGCGCGCCACGCGGCGCCGCGCGGCCAACGGCAGCGACCGCAATCCCCTGGCTTCCAGCCGAAGATAGATGGCCTGAGATCCGGAAAGCAGCCGCTGGACGGAATGTCCTTCGCGGACCCATTTAGGACGGATCAATTTGTACTCGATCGCCTTGTGTACCGCCGGGAGCGGAAGGCCGGTGACAGCCGAGACCTGGGAAGGCGTATAGGCATCGTCCTGTGTGGCAACCGTCATTGATATTATTCTACCCTAAAGCGGGAAGGTTTCGGTAGGGTGCCTCAGCCATCATTGAGCAAACGCCATACCAGGACTGGAGATTAACGCCCTCCGCGGGTCCTTCCGGCGTTATGTTTGTCCAGTTTTGATGCGCCCGAACCCGGATACACAAAAGCGCATAATCCCGCACAACGACAAAAAACGGCGACCATAAAACCCTACCCCCCACCCGCCCGGTGCACCGACACCCCAAACGACCCCCGTACCACCCCCCGCGCCTCCTCCAGCCCTCCCAACTCCCCCGCCCCAATCGCCTGGATCAGCACATTCCCAATCGCCGTCGCCTCTCCCGGCCCCGCAATCACCGTCCGTCCCGTGGCGTCCGCCACCAACTGGTTCAGCAGCGCATTCCGCGACCCGCCGCCGACAATATGTATAACGTCGAACCGCTGCCCCGCCAGCGCTTCCAGCTTCTCCAGCACCTGCCGGTACCGCTCCGCCAAGCTCTCCAGAATCGTGCGCGTAAACTCGCCCGGCGTCCGCGGCGGCGCCAGCCCCCGCGCCCGGCAATGCTCCGCGATCTTCCCTGGCATCCCGCCCGGCTCCAGGAACGCGTCCACATCGATCAGCGCCCGCGCCGGCCCCGACTCGCCCGCCAGCCGCACCAACTCCTCGTAGGTGTACTCTTCCCCAGAAAGCGCCCACGCCCGCCGGCACTCCTGCAGCAACCATAGTCCCGCGATATTTTTCAGGAACCGCACCTTCCCCGCCGCGCCAATCTCATTGGTCAGATTCTCCGCCAGCACCCGCTCGTCGATCACCGGATCGTCCAACTCCGCGCCCATCAACGACCACGTCCCCGAGCTGATGTAGCACCAGTTCGCGCCCTCCGCCGGTACCGCCGCCACAGCCGATGCCGTATCGTGGCACCCCGTCGCGTATACCGGAACCGCCCCCAGCCCCGCCGCCTCCGCCACCGAGTCGAGCAGCGGACCGAGCCGCGTCCCCGGCGTTACAATCTCCGGCAGGATGTGCGCCGGCAGCCCCAGCCGCTCCAGCAGATCGTACGCCCAAGTCTTCTTGCGCGGATCGTAGAACTGCGACGTGCTGGCGATGGTCGCCTCCGCGCGCGCCACTCCCGTCAGCCAGTAGTTCAGCAAGTCCGGCATGAACAGCAGGGTGCGCGCGGCGTCCAGCGCCGGCGACCCAGCCAGCTTCAGCGCGTACAATTGGTACAGCGAATTGATCTGCATGAACTGGATGCCGGTCTCGGCGAACACCTCCGCACGCGGCACGACATCGAAGACCTTCTCCATCACGCCGTTGGTCCGCGCATCGCGATAGTGCCGCGGATTATCGGCCAACGCGCCGTCCGCCCCCAGCAACGCGAAGTCCACGCCCCACGTATCGATGCCGATGCCGTCCAGCCGCAGCTTCCGTTCCCGCCCCGCGATCGCCAGCCCGCGCTGGATCTCGTGCCACAGCCGCAACGTGTCCCAATACAGTGCGTCGAACACGCGCACCGGCGTGTTGGCGAAACGGTGCAGTTCTTCCATGGTCAGCCGTCCGCCATCCAGCGTGCCCAACATCGCGCGTCCGCTCTCCGCGCCCAGATCGAAAGCCAGGTAACGTGACATGTGGGGCAGGCCTCTAGGCCTGCGGCGGGTCTCCAGACCCGCCTTTTCTCTTCCGCGATCCGATTGCCCGCTCCTCTGCCAGCGCGCGCGCGAGCAGCGTCTTAATGGCCGCCTGCCGGCTGATATTCAGTCGCGCCGCGCGGTGATCCAACTCCCGCAGCATGCCCTCCGTCAGATCGACATTGACCCGGCGGACCGGCCGCACAACGGTGAACTTATTCGTGAAGTAGGCTGAAATGTCTTCGCCCCGCGATGCCATTTCCGCGACTTCATCGGCAGTTGCGGTTTTCTTAGATGTTCTCGACATAGCTCTGTGCCTCCTCTTCCGTCGCTTTCCAGGCCGTCACCAAATGGTAAAACTCGCCCGCGGCGTCATGCCTGACCTCAAAGATGACGGAGCACAGGAGGCCGTGGCACCAACCGATGGCGCGAAATTGCTCCGGATCGCCGCTCTTTTGGTCGACCAGATACGCTTGATCGAATATCTCCCGCGCCTCCTGCAGGCTGATGCCGTGCTTCCGCCTGACCTCCCGGCTCTTCTCTCTGTCGAACTGGAAGCGCATTGTGAATATATAACTGTTATATCATCAAGCCTGTGGAATGCGGCCGCCAACAAGGGGCCCGCTAGCCTGCCAGTTGGCCGGACGCCTTATCGAACCGCTCGTAATAAATCGGCAGCGCAAACCGATTTCGCAGACGAGCCAGGAACGCCTCCGTATCCTCATCCAGGTCGGGCTCGCCAACGATGATCAACCGCTTGGCCTCTTGAAGGCGCGGCCAGAAGCAGTATTCAAGCAGTTGCGCGAGTCCCTCTCGAACGCAGCCTCGGGCTGAGAGCGCTGTTTTGATTTCGTAGAACCAATAGTCCGATCCAAGCCTGAGGACCACGTCTATACGAGATCCGCCGCCCGTGGATCGCTCGTCACGCACCACCTCACCGTACTTGCTCTGAAGGTGGCGGATGAGTGCCAGTTGGATCTCATTGTGGCGCAAGAAGACGTCTAGTTCCCGCTGAGGCACGGATGCAGTCGTCCTCGCAGGCTTGACCGTGCATCCTGGTACGAAATTGAAGGCGCCATCGACGGCACCAATTGCTGGATAACTCGCCGAGCCCTCGACGTAGCGATATAGTGCAAGGAGTCGATCGAAGACATCGAGGATTCTGTCGTAGTCTATGTCCATTCTCGGCTGCAACTCGCCCAAAAAGATGAATATTCGCGGACGAAACAGCTCTGGTGGAATGGGGCTAGGCGGGTAATTGGCTGAGCGAGAGCTGGCGGCGTAATGCCAGATGCGCAGATCGCCGTATTCATCGGGATGACTGGTAAGAAAATCGCTAAAGCGGCTCACACTCCCCTCCAATACACTGATGTCGGGAAGCGTCTGGTTGGTTTCCAGTGAAAACGCGACGCCGTATCTCAGGTCCTCGTCACCGGATTCAAGCCCTATGTTGAACTGAAGCTCAGTCCTGCCGCCAACGTGAAAGGCATAACTATCGAAAGTGGTGCGAGAGTCAAACAGCTTGTACGTGGGCAGGCGGATGCCCCTTCAACTGGCGTCGAATCTCCTGAAGTTCGCCTATGGCACGTCTGCGCGCGCTCTCATTCAGTTCGGCCGCAACCTCCGCAATGGTCGCATATCGTGCCTGATCGTGTGGCATACCCTCTCCTCGGGCGCAGTGGCCGCGCCCCTACCGCCAAGCATTATATAATGCGGTAGCACTCCCCGCTGTCGAATGAAGCTCGATTCCAAGTACGAGCAGGAACACGGCGCAGTCTACCTCACCGGCATCCAGGCGCTCGTGCGCCTGCCCATGGACCAGATGCGTCGCGACCGCCGCGCCGGCCTGAACACGGCCGCCTTCATCTCCGGGTACGAAGGCTCGCCGTTGGGCGGCTACGACATGGCCCTCGCGCGCGTGCGGCATTTGCTCGACGAGCACCGCATCCATTTCGTGCCGGGCGTCAACGAGGACCTCGCCGCCACCTCCGTCTTCGGCAGCCAGATTCATCACTCGCTCGGCCAATCGCGCTACGACGGCGTGGTCGGCATCTGGTACGGCAAAGGTCCGGGCGTCGACCGCTCCGGCGACATCTTCCGCCACGCCAACATCGCCGGCACCGGCAAGAATTGCGCGGCGCTGGTCCTGGGCGGCGACGACCATGTCTCCAAAAGCTCCACTATCCCACACCACAGCGACCTCAGTTTCTACAATCACGCGATGCCCATTTTCTATCCGGGCAACACGCAGGAGACGCTCGATTACGGTGTGCTGGCTATCGCGCTCTCGCGATTCTCGGGCGCGTGGGTGGCCATGAAAATGGTGACCAATGTGTGCGACGCCGGCGGCACCGTCAACGTCGATCCCGAGCGCATCGCCATCCATATTCCGCAAGGCTACGAAAAGAAAATCGACGCGCGCTTGCTGATTCCCATGACGCTGATCCTCGAGCCGGAGGTGCTTTACCGCCGCCTGGATGCCGCGCGCGAATTCGCCCGGCTCAACCAAGTGAACCACAGCTTCGGCGCACCGCCTGGCCATGCCGGCGCGCGGCTGGGAATCGCCAGCGCGGGCAAGGCCTATTACGACCTGATGCAGGCGCTTGCCGATCTCGGCCTGAACCGCGCCGGCGATCTGGCGCGCGCCGGCATCCGCATCGCCAAGTTCGGCATGACCTACCCGCTCGAGCCGCGCTTTACCGCCGAATTCGCGCAGGGGCTTCCAACCATCCTGGTAGTCGAAGAAAAGCGCAGCTTCCTCGAACTGCAGCTCCGCGAGTCACTCTACAACTCCCCCGACCACCCCGCCATCCTAGGCAAAGGCGACCCGATGGCCGCGCCGCTCTTCTCCGCAGCCGGTGAACTCGATCCTGAGACCATCGCCCGCGTCCTGGCCCAGTTGATTTGTGGGGCAGGCTCGCAGCCTGCGGCGGCCTCGCAGGCCGCCTCTTTGCGGTTTGCCGATCGCCTCGCCCTCCTCGATGAAATCGAATCCCGCGAACGCAGCCTGGTTCCCGGACGCTTCCCCAATTTCTGCTCCGGCTGCCCGCACAACCGCTCCACCCTGCTGCTGGAAGGCCAAGCGGCGGGCGGAGGCATCGGCTGCCACGCCATGGCCGCGCAGCTTGGGCACTCGCACCATGCCTACACGTTCCTCACCCACATGGGCGGCGAGGGCGCGCCGTGGATCGGCATGGCTCCCTTCGTCGAGCGCCAGCACATCTTCCAGAACGTGGGCGACGGCACGTATTTTCATTCCGCCTCGCTGGCCGTCGAAGCCTGCATCGCGGCGGGCGTCAACATCACTTACAAAATCCTATACAACAGCGCTGTCGCGATGACCGGGGGCCAGCAGGCCGCGGGCGCCGTACCGGTTCCCGAACTCACCCACAAGCTACAAGCCGATGGCGTCCGCCAAATCGCGGTGCTCACCGACGACCTGCCGAAATACGCACACGTCAAATTCGCCGCCAACACCCAACTCCGCGATCGCGACGAACTGCCCGACGTGCTGCGCGAGTTCGAGAAACTGCCCGGCGTCACCGCCATCGTTTACGATCAACAGTGCGCCGCCGAAAAGCGCCGCCTGCGCTCGCGCGGCAAACTCGCCGAACCCACCCTGCGCCTGGTCGTCAATGAAGAGGTCTGCGAAGGATGCGGCGATTGCGTCACGCAGTCCAATTGCCTGAGCCTGCATCCCGTCGAAACGGAATACGGCCCGAAAACGCGCATCCATCAATCGTCCTGCAATAAGGATTATTCCTGCGTGTTAGGCGATTGCCCTTCGTTCGTCACTGTCAACCTGAAGCCCGGCACCGGCCAGCGCCGCCGGACGCAGGCCAAACTGCCGGAGACCGAGGTCCCGCCCCCGCGCGAGCGTGCCACCATCGGCGAGCGCTATTCGATCCTGATGCCGGGCATCGGCGGCACAGGCGTGGTCACAGTGAACGCGCTGTTGGCCACCGCCGCTTGGATCGATGGGCTTTCCGTCATCACGCTCGATCAAACCGGCCTCGCGCAGAAGGGCGGCGCAGTCGTATCGAGTGTCATCTTAAGTGAGCGGCCCATCGAAGCGTCGGCCAAGATCGGCTACGGCAACGCGGACCTGCTGCTCGGCTTCGACCTGCTAGGCGCGGGCAGCGCGGACAATCTCAAGCGCGCGCATCCCTCGCGCACCGTGGCCGTGGTGAACACCGCCGAAGTGCCCACGGGTGACGCCATACGCGGCGGCGCCCGCCTCGCCGGTCCCGGCGCGGTAGTCGATCTGATCAACACTTACACGCGCCGTGACCGCAACCTATTTCTGGACGCCTCCCGCCTGGCCGAAGGACTCTTCGCCAGTCACATGGCCGTGAATATCTTCCTGCTGGGCGCGGCCTGGCAGGGCGGCCTCGTTCCGATTTCAGAGACAGCCATCGAAGAAGCCATCCGGCTGAACAAGGTGGACGCGGAGCGCAACATACAGGCGTTCCTCTGGGGCCGTAAGTATTATCACGACGCGCAAGCCGTCGAGGCGCTCATCGCGCCGCCCGCCACGCCCGCCGATCATCGCACGCTCGTCGAGCGCCGCACGGCCGATCTCGCGCGCTACCAAAATGCCGCCTACGCCGAACGCTACGCCATATTCGTCCGCGAGGTCGAATCCCGTCAGCCCGCGCTGGCCGAAGCCGTCGCGCGCAATCTGTACAAGCTGATGGCCTACAAAGACGAGTACGAAGTCGCACGGCTGCTCACGAATCCCGAGCGCGAAGCGCAAATCCGCGGCATGTGGGAAGACGTGGAATCCATCGGCTATAACCTGTTCCCGCCCCTGCTCCGCGCCATGGGCATGAAAAAGAAGCTGAAGCTCGGCGGCTGGTTCCGCGGACCGCTGCGCGCGCTGGCATCGCTGAAAGGGCTCCGCGGCACGCCGTTCGATATCTTCGGCTACGCCGCCGTGCGCGGCGAAGAGCGCGCACTCATTGGCTGGTACGAACAGTTAGTACGTGACTGCCTGGATCGCGCCACGCCCGACAACCTGGCTCTGGCACAAGAAATCGTAGCCCTGCCCTCCCAGATCCGAGGCTATGAAAATATCAAGCTCGTGAACATCCAAAAGGTGAAGGCTCAAGCAACCGGGAAGATGTCCGCGCTAAAAGAAAAACTCGTGCAAGTGACCTAGGCAGAATTGGAGCGCGGGCAATTCTGCCCGCAGCCGGCTTTCAGCCGGCTCTTGGGTCTGTTAGCCTATACACATGAAACGCACAAATCTTGTGTTAGATGAGCATCTGCTGGAGGAGGCCACCCGTGAGTTGGGCGTCAAGACCTATTCCGCCGCGGTGAACTATGCGCTGAAGGAGGTATTGCGGATACGCAAGGTCCAGGGTCTCGCGGACTTTTTCGGGAAGAAGCTTTGGCGGGGCAACCTGCCGGAGATGCGGGAAGACGTCAAGCCGCGTGCATCGCGGAGGCGTCCGTGATTCTGGTGGACACCTCGGTCTGGATTGAGTTGCTGGGCGGGCGCATTCAGCCGCCCACGCCCGACCAGTTGTCGCAGTTCGTCACCTGCGGGCCGATCGTCCAGGAGGTTCTGCAGGGCTTGCGCAGCGGGAACGCTAGCGATGCGTTTCAAGAAGGGTTTCTGGCGCTGCCGTGCCTCGGCGATCCGCTCCCACGCGGCTTGTTCCTGGAGGCCGCGGGCATCTACCGCGAAGGGCGGCGCAGAGGTTGCACCATCCGTTCCGCGACGGACTGTTTGATTGCAGCCATCGCTCTCGACAACGGCGTCCCGGTCTGGCATCGCGGCCGGGACTTTGCCGCCATCGCGCAATACACGCCTCTGAAGATCACGCGGGATTTTGCGCCGCGCGGGCATTGAAGCGACGCTCACTCCGCCACCATCGGCCCCTCCCCGCGCGATAGCTCCGCCAATATCGCTTCCCGCCGGTTGCGCGCCGTCGATACCGCCGATTCCATCGCCATCCAGTAAATCGCCGCGCCCAGCCCGGCGGCGAACGCCAGGATCGCGTAAAACACCGCCTGCTTGTCAAAAGCGTAGCGCGCCAGGTAAGCGAGAAACACCGGCAGCAGCGCTACCGGATAGAGGAGAAACAGCAGGCCTTGCGCCCGCCCTGCGCCGCCGCCGCCCGAGACTCTTTGCGCCGTCATGGGACGCGGATAATTGACCGAGCTCAAATTACCCACCGCCAGCAGGTACAGCGAGGCGATGGCCGTCACCAGAAATGCCTCGCCAATCTGGCCCGGCGAAACGCCCAGACGCAGCACCGAACAGGCCGCCGCCACCGCCGCCACCTCCAGGAATATGAAGATGGCGGCCGCGATGTTCTTGCCGGCCAGCGCGCGCCAGATGGCCACCGGCGCCGCATAATAGAGTTGCGCGGCGGACCGGTCGAAGCCGAACGCATTGCCGTAAGTGACTTGCGCCAGCAGGAACAAGGCGTAAAGGCTCACCACCGTCGGGAAATTGCCCGACACCGCGGAATGCGTCACGCGGCCGCGCAGCATCATCGGCAGCCAGACGATCAAGCCGAACGAGAAGCCCATCACGAAGACCAGCCGGAAGCGCGGCGTGCGTACCAGCGAGCGCAGTTCCTTCTCCACCATGGCGGAAAGCGGATCGGGCAGCACCAGCGCCGGCAGCCGGTACAGCCGCTCGGCGAAGCGGCGGTCTTTGGCCGATGCCACGGTGGCTTGGGCTGCCTGAAAATCGTATCGCAAGCTGCGCGCGAACTGCCAACGGCCGAACACATAAGCCGCCACTGTCCACCCGCCAAGCGCCATAGCGGCGCGCGCTCCGCCCGCGAGTCCAAGCATGCACTGCGCCGCGGCCCCCCAGGGCCAAATCGGATTTGCGGCCGCCGGGAATAGGCGCTCGAGCCGCCGCGAGGCCACGCCCGTGACCATCAGCAATCGCGGCACCACGCCCACCAGCATCAGCAGCAGCGCGAGCACTTCGCGGATGCCCCTGCGGCTCAGCAGCCGCTCAATCAGGTTGCGCAGTCCGGCCGCCAGCATCAGGTTGAACGCCGCGAAAAGGATCGCGGCCAGAGGCGCGCGCGCGATCGTCGCCCACCCGCCGAACGCCGGATTGCGCACCAGCCCGATCGCCGTTCCCGCCAGCAGCAGCAGCAATTCCGCGCAGGTGGTGACACGCAGCAGGATTTCGACCAGAAACAGCGAGCGCCGCGGCACCGGATAGACCAGCAACTTCCGCAGATCGAGCGAGGCGCCCATGGTGGCGGAAGCCAGCGGAGCCAACTGCCAGTAAGCGAATACCGCCAGCAGCCCCACCGGCAGCCAAGTCTCGATTTGCGTCCGCAGCTCCGGCGCCGCCGTGAGTTCCTCGGCAACCGCGGCGAGCAGCGTCCAGAAGCCGTACCAAAGCACTGCGATAATTACGGAAAACACCGCGCCCCGGCCGGACGCCATGCGCGAGATGCGCATGCTCAGCCACTGCGCGCGCAGGATGGCCCGCATCATTTCAGCCACTCCAACTCGCGGAATTCATGCCCTGCGCCCACCACGCGCACGAAAACGTCTTCCAGCGATTCTGTTCCGCCGCGCAGCTCGTCCATCGAGCCTTCCCGCACGATCTTGCCTTTATCGATGATGGCCACGCGGTCGCACAGGCGCTCCACGACCTCCAGCACGTGCGACGTCAGGAAAATCGTGGCGCCGCGGCGCACCTGGTCCAGCAGGATGTCCTTCATCAGGCGGGCGCCCACGGCGTCCACGCCCTCAAAAGGCTCGTCCATCAAGAACAGATCGGGATGATGGATCAGCGAAGCCGCCATCGCCAGGCGCTTGCGCATGCCCTTGGAATACTCGGCGATCAGTTTGCGCTTCTCGCGCAGCTCGAAAAGATCGAGCAGCGACTGCGCGCGCTCCACGGCCATGGCGCGCGCCAAGCCGTACATGCGCCCTACGAACTCCAGAAACTCCACGCCCGTCAGGCGGTCGAACAGCAGCGATTCGTCGGGCACCAGTCCGATGCGCCGCTTGATCTCCAGTTCCCGATCCGCCAGTGGCATGCCCAGCAGTTCGATGGAGCCGGACGTGGGCGGGATCAGCCCCGTCAGCATGCGGATGGTGGTGGATTTGCCCGCGCCGTTGGGGCCCAGGAATCCGAAGAAGCAGCCGCGCGGCACCACTAGGTTGAGCCCGTCCACCGCGGTTTTGTCGCCGTAGAGTTTGCGTAGATCGTGGACGGCGATGGCCGGTGCGGGGTCTGGCATATTGGTAGCACAGGTAGCGCAGGCTTCAGCCGGTGCCGTCCTATCCGAAAAACTTCACGGCCATGCGCTGCCACCAAGGCCAGTCGTGGCCCGTCCCGTCGCCCCAAACGTCCAGCCAGTGCGGAATCCGTTTGCCATTCATGATGCCTGCCAGGCGCAGGTTATCGTTCAGGCAGATGTCGGTTTCGCCGGTGGCCAGCACCAGCCGCATGCCGTTGCGGTACTCGCTCAGATAGCGTTCGTCGCTCAGGTTGGGCAGGAAATCCGGCGGGCAGTTGAAATAACAGTTGTCGTCGTAATAGCCGTTCAGGAATTGATGGATGTCAAAAGCGCCGCCCATGCTTACACACGGCCCCACCAGCTCGGGATGCCGCAACGCGAAGTTGACGCAATGGTAGCCGCCGAAACTGCAGCCGGTCACGGCCACGCGGGCCTCCGGATTGCGGGACCGGATGAACGGCAGCGCCTCGTGGATCACGTAATTCTCGTACTGCAGATGGCGCAGCGCGCGCTCCCGCGGAGCAATGCGGCGGTTATACCA
Source organism: Bryobacteraceae bacterium (assembly GCA_050008575.1). Taxonomy (GTDB): domain Bacteria; phylum Acidobacteriota; class Terriglobia; order Bryobacterales; family Bryobacteraceae; genus Bog-159. The sequence continues at coordinate 11,048 of JBEKMJ010000009.1, read as the reverse complement.
GCTTTCCGAATCCACGCTATCCAGGCAGAATCCTTGCAGGCGGCCGGCGTCGTACTGATAGCCGACCGCGCCGATCATGCCGCGGTCTTCGTAATCGTAAAAACGGCCCATGGAGGTGGGAAAAACGATGAGGGGCATCCCCGCGTGCCCGTACGCCACCAGCTCCATATTTCGTTGCAGATGGGGACTGTACCACTTATGATATTCTCGGTTCACTCGGAACAGTATAACTGGAAGCCCGTCATTGCCGCGCGCAGGGCGCTATCATGACGGCAGATGCGCCTCACAGGATATGGGGTTTGGTTGTGCGGGATCTGCCTCGCCATGGCGGGCGCTGCCGCCGGCCAAACGCCCGACGCGGCTCAATACGCGCAGTTCAGGAACAAGGTCCGCCAGGACATGACCACGATTCCCAATTATACCTGCCTGGAGACTATCGAGCGCACGCACCGCGAGCCGCGTGCGCGTGCTTTCAAGCCTGTCGATACGGTTCGCGTGGAGGTCTCGATGGTAGCCGGGAAAGAACTCTTCGCCTGGCCCGGCGCCCGCCACTTCGAAGACAGGGATGTGACGTCCATGGTGTCGGGCGGAGCTATCGGCTCCGGCATGTTCGCCATGTTCGCGCGCAGTCTGTTCGTCAACGGTAATGGCACGCGGCAATACGGAGGGCTGGACGACCTGGACGGCCGCGCGGCCGTCCGTTACGATTTTCATCTCACGCTGCAGGAGAGCGGCTTGCGTATCACGGTGGGCGGCGCCTCGGAAACGGTGGCCGCCAAAGGCTCCTTCTGGTTCGATCCCGTCTCTCTGGATCTCGTCCGCCTGGATGTGCACGGCGAGCAGATGCCCTATAGCCTGCACCTAGCGGAATCCGTCTTCCGGACGGACTATGCGCGCGCGCATATCGGCAATGCGGATGCCTTGCTGCCCAAGCGATCCGAACTGACGATGGCGCATTTCTCAGGCGAGACCAACCGCAATGCGATCGAATTTTCCGCTTGCCGCGAGTACCAGTCGGAATCGACGATCCGTTTCGATGCGCTTCCCGCCACAGAGCCCCAGGTTCCCAAGCCGCAAGTGCGGGCGGTGGATCTGCCGGCTGGGCTGGTGGTGCCCATCGAGTTGAATACCGCTATCGATTCAAAGACCGCGGCGGTGGGCGATACGCTGCATGCGCGGGTGGTGCAGGACGTCCGCTACAAGGGGCAGTTGGCGGTGCCTCGGGGTGCGCTGCTCACGGGGCACATCTGCCGGCTGGACCGCGGCGCCGCGGCGGCGCGTTTCGCGGTGGGCGTCGAGTTTTCCGAAGTTGAGTGGGAGGGCGCGCACGCGGCGTTTTATGCGGAACTTATGGACCTCGACCGCAAGTCGGCCGGCACGCACAAAGTGGCCACGTACTTCGACGGCCATGCCAATAAGGTCTTGATTTATGGCGACACCCCCGGCGCCGGATTTTTCTTCATGGAAGGCCGGCGGTTTCGCATCGAGCCCGGGTTCGACATGGTGTGGCGCACCCTCGCGCCTGCTGCAGGCGCGGATCGGCAGCCGCTCTGAAAAATCCCGGTATGCGATTGCGCTTCCTAACGGACGCCGTCGTCATCCGCGGTTCCGTCCGTGAAGTACTCCTGGACGTCGCCGTGCGCGATGCGCACGGCCATCTCATCGTCGATCTCAAACCCGGCGAGGTCGCTGTCTACGAGGATGGCGTCCGCCAGGATGTCCGGCCGTTCCACCTTGTGGCCGGCACCGAGGTCCGTATCGAAGATCAAAAACAGCAAATAAGCCACGCCCGGATCCGGCGAAGGTTAGGTAAGCGTGGTGGCGCACACCGGCGGCTTCAGGTAGAATCGAAGAATAACCAATCAGACAGAGCGCGTGCGTGCGGCCACGAAGCCGCCCCGATTGACGGCCATCTATCCGGGTTCTTTCGATCCGATTACGAATGGCCACCTGGACCTGATCGTACGCGGGTGCTCTCTCTTCGACAAGCTGATCGTCGCGATTTTGCGCAACGAAACCAAGCAGCCGCTCTTCAGCGTGGAAGAGAGAACCGAGATGCTGCGGGAAGTGGTGGACTGCTACCCGAATGTGGCGGTCGACTCGTTTGACGGCCTGCTGGTGGATTATGCGGCCGAGAACAGCGCGACGGTCCTGTTGCGCGGCATACGGGCGATCTCGGATTACGAGTATGAGCTGCAGATGGCCTTGATGAACCGGCGGCTGCGTCCGGATATCGAAACGGTCTTCATGATGGCCAGCGAGGCGCACTCGTTCATCAGTTCGCGTCTGGTGAAGGAAGTGTTTGGGCTGGGTGGAAATATCGTGGGGCTGGTGCCGCCGCCGGTGGAAGTCAGGCTCAGGAAGCGGTTCGGCCGGAGTTAAGTGGGGCAGGCGTCCACGCCTGCGCGGGACGTCCGCGTCCCGCCCCGTGGCCATAGGGAGGAAGTGAAGATGTTAGTGCAAACGAATCAGGAAATCGCGGAACGCATCTCTTTAATCAGTGTGTCGTCCACCATGAAAGTGGCGGCCGATGCGGAGAAGCTGCGCTCACAGGGCGTGGATGTAGTGGACTTCGGGGCCGGCGAGCCGGACTTTCCCACGCCGGACAACATCAAGCGCGCTGCCATCCGCGCCTTGGAACAGAACTTCACGAAATACACCAACGCGGGCGGCACGCTGGAGCTGAAGCAGGCCGTCTGCGAGAGACATGCCACCGATTTCGGCACGAACTACCAGCCCAGCGAGTGCCTGGTCACCGTGGGCGGCAAGCACGCCATTTTCAACCTGACGCAGGCGCTGTTGAATCCCGGCGACGAGGTGGTGATCCCGGTGCCGTATTGGGTCACCTACAAAGACGTGGTGAATTACGCGGGCGCCAAGTGCGTGTTCGTGGGCACCGATGAAGACCGGGGATTTACGCTGACGGCGGACATGATCGAGCCGTACCTGACCCCGCGCACCAAGATCGTGCTGATCAATTCGCCGTCGAACCCCAGCGGCGCCGTGTTGGATCGCGAGGAGTTCGAAAAGATCTACCAGATGACGGCGGAGCGTGGCATTTTCCTGATGACGGACGAATGCTACTGCCGCTTCCTCTACGATAGCGAGCCGTTTTCGATCGCGTCGCTGGCAGGAGCGAAAGAGAACGTGTTAGTGGCTGGATCGCTCTCGAAGACCTACGCTATGACGGGATGGCGCATCGGCTTCGTGCTGGCGCCCGCGCGGGTCATCGGGGCCATGCTGAAGCTGCAAAGCCACGCTACTTCTAATCCGACGTCGATTGCGCAGAAGGGCGCGGTGGAGGCGTTGCGCGGCCCGCAGGATTCCGTGGCTACCATGCTGGCGGAATACGCGAAGCGGCGCGATTTCGTCATCGGGCGGCTGCGCGCCATTCCCGGTGTGCGCTGCGCGGAGCCGCGGGGCGCGTTCTACGCTTATCCGAATGTCGGGGTGGCGTTCCGCAACGGCATCTCCAGCACCTTGCAGTTCGCCGAGCAACTGCTCGACAAAGCGGCCGTGGCGGTGGTTCCGGGCGAGGCGTTCGGCACCGACCGGCACGTGCGGATTTCGTACGCCACATCCATGCATGAGCTGGAGCGCGGCCTGGATCGCCTGCACCGCTTTATAGTGGAACAGTGAAACTGCGGCGGCTCGACGGCAAAGCGCTCGACAAGGTCTGGGGCACTCCGGAGACGGAGCCTTGGTATCCGCGTGGCGCGGGCAACACCGGCGAAGTCTGGTTCGTCGCGCCCGAGGAGCCGCGCCTGTTGGTGAAGTTCCTCTTCACTTCCCAGAAGCTCTCGGTGCAGGTGCATCCGGGGGATACCGCCGGTCCGGACAAAACGGTTCCCGGCAAGACGGAGATGTGGCATGTGCTGCGGGCCGCCCCGGACGCGTGCGTGGCTCTGGGATTCCAGCGGCCCCTGGAGCGCGATGAAGCCCGCGCGGCGGCGCTTTCGGGCGAGATCGAAGGGCTGCTGCACTGGGTGGCGGCCAAGCCCGGCGGCACATTCTTCGTGCCGGCAGGAACGGTACACGCCATCGGGGCGGGCTTGGCGCTATGCGAAATCCAGCAGTTCAGCGATGTGACTTACCGGCTTTATGACTACGGCCGTCCGCGCGAACTGCACTTAGATGCCGCGCTGGCGGTGGCGGATTTGGGCTGCCATCCGGGGGCCAGCGTGCCCGAAGATCTGGGCCGTGGACGGCGCTTGCTGGTGGAGTGTCCCTACTTCCGGACGGAGTCGATTGCGGTCGATGGCGAGTTGGAATGGACGGCCGCGGCACGCCCCGAGTTGCTGATTTGTCTGGAAGGCAACGGGCAGTTCGGCGATGAGGATTTCGCGCCGGGCCAGGTTTGGGTAGTGCCGGCGCAAGCGCATGCGTTCGGCATCCGTACGCGGAATGGCGCACGCCTGTTGCGTGTGGTGGTGCCTGATGATTCCATCGCGTCAGAGCCGCCTGAAAGGCGGCTGCGGCCATGATTGGCCGCCCCACAAGCGGCTCGCTGGCCTCGTCATTCGCGGCGGTGGTGAGCGCGCTGGCGGCGCTCAGTTGCTGCCTGCCACTGGGACCGTTCCTATTGGCGGCCACGTTTGCCGGCGCGGCCGGCGTGCTCTTATCACTGCAACCTTACCTGATCGCCTTCTCAGTCTTGATGCTGATCGTCGGATTCGTGCAGGCGTTCCGCTCGCGCAAATGCGATCGCCGCCGGCGCGCGCTGAACGTCACCGTGCTGCTGTGCTCCACCGGCCTGGTCGCCGCGATGCTATTCGGCTACGTGCCCGCCAGCGCGCCCCCGGGCCAACCGGCGGTCGCCGATCTCCAATTGAATACCTTCCGGCAATCTTTCAACGCAGCGGCCGACCGCACGCGCGTGGTGGTGTTGCTCTCTCCCACTTGAGGAACGTGTCTGCGGGGGGCCTCCGCGGTCGAGTCGGTGCTGCGCGACGTACACGATCCCAATGCGCGCGTGTTCGTGGTCTGGGAGCCGGTGCTGTTCACCGATTGGCATGCGCCGGGCGCGGGCGCCGTGGGACGCATTCCGGACGCGCGTGTGACACAGTTCTGGGATCCGCGCCGCGCGCTGTCGCAGGCCATCCGGCGCGGCCGCGTGGTATGGGATTACGTGGCCATCTTTCCCGCCGGTCTGCGCTGGGGCGATGTGTTTCCTCCTCCGCAGTTTTCGGGCGCGCCGGTGGTGCGGGTCGTCGACGATTTCCGGCGGCAGTTGGCGGCTAATGGTCGTTCTGCAGGCGGAAGCTCACGTTGATCGTAGCGGCGACGTTAACCGTCTGCCCGTCCTTCATGCCGGGACGGAACTTCCATTGGCTGACCGCTTCGATAGCCTTCTCATCAAGGCCATACCCCAGACCCTGGATCACTTTGAAATTACGCGGGTTGCCGGCACGGTCTACCACAATGTGGAGAGTTACTGTACCTTGAATCCTCTTCTTCAGCGCCTCTTTTGAATACTGGGGTTCCGGCATATAAATGGCGACAGGGTTCGTCACGCCGTCACCACCGATGTGATAGACGGCCGGTGCCCCAGGGGTTTGTTCGCTCGCGAGGTGGGTATCGGGAGGTATCGCATTCAACTCTGCCAAGACTGCCGCGGAAGCGGGTAGTAACTCGATCGAACTGTCGCGTCCTTCGCCCGGACAGGTGAGAGTGACTCGCCGGACCAACCTGGTAGGCGTCGCGCCCGGCAAGATAGCCGCCGGAGTTACCTCTTGCACAACTTTGAAGAACGGCCGCAGCCTATCGTCGCCGCGGATAAACTGCGCCTCCGCCACCGCCGGCTTCCGCGCCTGCACCAGGTAGAAGTCGGCCGAGGCCGTCTCGGCGAGGAGCTTGCCGGCGGGAACGGCCGCGACGAGTCGATCGACTTCCGGAGCGGCCTCTCCAGCGCCCACGAGCGCCTCCAGCCTACGCCTGGTTTGCGGTAAGGCTCCCGGTCCAGCCAAGGCCCTCGCATACGCGCGGAGCGCCTCGTGCTTTTGGCCGCGGCGTTCGTAGATCCGACCCAAGTGGTCGCCAATCGGACCGTCGGGGTTTGCTGACCAAGCCGCGGCGATGAACCTTTCCGCCTCGTCCAGGTTACCCTGCTGGAAATGAACCCATCCCAGGGTGTCCCAGCAGTGGCTGAGCATGGATACTTGGCGGAGTGCGCCTAATGTGGGCGGCGCTTCCGCGCCCGCGGCCAATGCGGTTTCGGTACTGGTTAGAGCGGTTGCCGCATACCTTTGGGCCAGGTCCAGCCGCACGCGATGCGATGCCAGCCTGTACGCCACGCTATTCAAGGTGGTGGCCGTGGGCTGATCCTGTGCCAATTTGTTCAGCATCGCCAAACCCTTGTCAATCTCGCCCAGCGCCAGGTATGCGCCGCCCAGATCCTCTTGGCCGAGGGCGTTGTTTGGTTTCATCGCGACGGCGGTCTCTAGTTCAGGCACGGCTTCCGCGTATTTTTCGAGTTCGCAATACAAATGTCCAAGACCGGCGTGCGCGGACCAATCCTCAGGATCTATTTCGATCTGGCGGCGAAGGGCGGAGATGGCTTCGTCGCGTTTGCCCTTTCGCCAAAGAGCCTGGCTGAGGATGCGGTAGACCTCCGGGCCATCCGGGTACACATCGATCTGCCTGTGACAGGCATCAATGGCGGCCTCGACCTGGTCGAGCGCCAGGTATGCGCCGCACAGGTCTTTCCAGGCCGACAGGTGCCTCGGCTCAGCCTCCACAGCCTGTTTGAGGAAATAGACCGCCGTGGTGTATGCGCCGGCGAAGAGGGCCTGGTGGCCGGCGCGGGCGGCGCGCTGGTCCTGCGCGGGCAGCACGCCAGGTAGGAGCGCCAGAACGGCCACCAATCGCGCGAGCCGCATTGACTCACTCCTCCGCAACAACCGGATTGCGCAGATCTCCCAAGCCCTCCACGCGGATCACCACTTCGTCGCCGGCCATCAGCCATCGCGGCGGATGGCGCGCGAAACCCACGCCCGAGGGCGTGCCGGTGGCAATCACGTCGCCCGCCTCCAGCGTGAAGACGCTCGACAGGTGCGCGATCAGCTCTGGAATCTTGAAGATCAGGTCGTTGGTGTTGCTGTGCTGCAGCACTTCCCCATTGATGGTGGTGCTGATGTCCAGCGCATGCGGGTCGGAGACTTCGTCGGCGGTGACGATCACCGGTCCCATGGGCGCGAAGGTGTCGAAGGTCTTGCCGATCGTCCACTGCGACGTTTGCATCTGGAAATCGCGCGCGCTGACGTCGTTGAAATTCATGTAACCGAACACGTAGTCGCGCCAGTGCTCCGCCGGAATGTGGCGGCCGTGCTTGCCGATGACGAATGCCAACTCCGCCTCGTAATCGGGCTTGGTGGAATTCTTGGGCAGCACGATGGCCTCGCCGCAACCGATTGCCGCCGTGGGAAACTTGGCGAAGATGGTCGGCACCTGTGGGATCTCCATTTTGGTTTCGAGGGCGTGGGCGCGATAGTTCAGGCCTACGCAAACGATCTTGGGCGGGCGTAGCAGCGGCGCGCGCAGCTTCACGTCCGCGGCTTTTGAGACTTCGCCCCAGGGCGGATCGTACAGCCAGCGCTGCACGCGGTCGAGGGCGTCGGCGCCGCCGGCCACCACGGATAAGAGGTCGTGGAATCCCGCGCCGCGCAGGCTGACGATATCTTCGCCCAAGAGAACGCCGGGCTCGGGGTGCGCGTCGCGTTGGAAAGTCAGTAGCCGCATGTGGGTGATTGTAGCGCGCCGGCCGCGCTTTGCGTGCAGCCCCCGGCGCCCGGTCCGATCCGGTCCGCGGCTACGGCTACGGCTTGGGCGGATACTTCTTCAACGATTTCTTAACCATATCGTCGATCTTGCCCTCCACTTTCAGGGCATCGCTTTTTTCCACTTCGGCGCGCGCGCGCCAAACCAGTGAGTGCGTAGCGGGGTCGCGCAGATCGATCACCAGCGTGCCCTCGGCAAAAGGCTCCCTCACCACCACCGTGCCCCAGCCGCGCCATCCCACGGGATAAGCCTCCGGCCGCACGCCGCGGGCCGCCCCGAACGTGTACGTCACAATCAGGTCGGCTGGCGCAGGATCGGCCACCGGGACCAGGTGTCTGGCGGTCAAGTCGGCCGCGATGTCGGCCTCGATGCGCTTCTTCACCAGTTCGCCACTCACTCTGGGATTCCGGCTGGTGAACTGTCCGTCGCGGATAGCGAAAGTACGGTACTTGGGGAAAGGCGCGGCCGGGTCGAATTCCACAGAGACTTTTTGGGCGAATGCGCCCGTGGCTGCGAACGAGGTCGCGAACAGCGTGGCCAACAAAGCTATGGGTAGGATTCTCATGCTAGAGACTCTAACACAATCTCAGGACCTTAGTTCTTCGCCCTTTGTTTCCGGCAGCAGGAAGATCAACGCGCCGCCCGTCGCAAAAAACACCGACGTGAACGCCAGCGCGCTGCCGATGCCGAAACGGTCCGCCAGGGCGCCGATCGTGAACGGCGCGAGCGCACTGGCGGCGCGTCCCACGTTGTAGCATAGACCCTGCGCCGTGGCACGGATCGCGGCGGGAAACAACTCCGCCAGCATGGCCCCGAAAACGCTGAAGTAGCCGTGTCCGAAAAACCCGATCAGCGGGCCCAAAAGCATCAGCGCCGTCCGATGCCGTCCCCACTGGCCGTAAATCGGAACCAGCACCGCGGCGGCCAGCACGAACGCCAGAAATACGGGCCGCCGGCCGAAGCGGTCCGCCAGGAAGCCGAACATCGTGTATCCCAGAAACGCCCCGATCTGCATGGGCACGATCCAGCCGCTCGACTGCACCACGCTCATGCCTGCGCCGCCGCGCGCCACCGGAGTCGAAAGGTAACTCGGCATCCAGGTGAACAGTCCCCAGTAGGCGAATAGCACGCAGCTCGTGACGCTCGTCGCCAGGGCCATGCGCCTAAACGTAGCGCGCACCCATGGGCTCGCCGCGTCGCCGCGTCGCCGTGTCGCCGCGTCGCGACGCGGCTCTGCCACGCGCGTCAGCCCCCACGCGGCCACCAGCGCCGGCGCGGCTCCCGCCACGAACAACGGCCGCCATCCCCAATGCGGCATCACCGCGGCCGCCAGCAGCGCGGCCAGGATATAGCCCAGCGCCCAACCGGATTGCATGAATCCGGCGGCCTTGCCGCGATGCTCCGCCGGCCAGGATTCCGCCACCAGCACCGAGCCTGCCGACCACACGCCGCCCATCCCCAGGCCCACCAGCGTGCGCCAGACCAGCATCTCCGCCACGCCGGTTGCGGTGGCCGTCAGCCCCGTGAAGCCCGCGTAAATCACGATGGCGTAGACCAGCGCGCGCGCCCGGCCGAGGCGGTCCGCCAGCACGCCAAACAACACGCCGCCGAATGCGGACGCCAGCAGCGTAGCCGAGGCCATCGCGCCGGCCGCCCCGGAGCTCAAGTGGAATTCATCGCGAATGGCCGTCAGCGCGAACGCATACAGCATGACGTCCATGGCGTCCAGCATCCAGGCGGATTGCACGGCTGCCAGCGTCTTCCATTGCGCGCGGGTGATGGCGCTATACCAGGGAATGGAGCCACTCCTCCTGCGCTTCGAGAAGCGTGAGCGCCGCATCGATGGAGACCTGCTCGAAACGTACCTGGTCGCGGGGGCGCAGTTGCCCGACCGCGTGAAAATCGGCCGAAATTACATTGGCGATTTTGGGGTAGCCGCCCGTGGTCTGATGCTCCACAAACAAGATGATGGGCTGGCCGTCGGGCGGCACTTGCACCGCGCCCAGCGGCACGCCTTCGGTCAGCATGTGGCCCGTGTGGCCGTCGAGCGCCTGCCCGCGCAGCCGGAGCCCCATGCGGTCCGAATCTGCCTGCACTTCCCAGGCTGTGTTGCATAGAGGGTCGGCACTTGCGGGAGAGGTCACCCGTATGGCGCGTGAGTGGGGCGGCGCCATGCGCCGCCAGCCCGCGGTAGTCGTGCGCTGCCCCTTCCCCACCGCCAACACATCGCCCCGCCTCAAAGCCCGCCCTTCGAATCCGCCCAAGCCGGTCAATAAATGCGTCGAAGCGCTGCCCAACACCAGCGGCGCCTCAATCCCGCCATTCACGCACAAATAGCATCGCGCGCCGGACCGCGCATGGCCGCAACGCACCTGCTCGCCGGGCTTCACCCAGACGGCGGTCCACATCGGAATGCCGGCTTCGAAATCCGCGCCGGTCAACGCGACCATCGCCCCGGACTCGAACTCAAATGTGCCGCCCGCCAGCGTCATCTCCAGCGCGGCCGCGCCTTCCGCGTTCCCCACCAGCAGATTTCCGGCGCGTAACGATAGCGCATCCGCCGCTCCGGAAGCCGAGATCCCCAGATGCGCGTAGCCCGGCCGTCCCAGATCCTGGACGGTGGTTAACAGACCCGGCGAGATCGCGCGAATGTGGTTCAGATGGAGCCTTTCTGCATCGGCACGAACCTTACATGATCGCCCATCCGCAGCAGGACCGGCGGATCTGCGGCTACATCGAATAGCCGCAGCGCCGTGCGCCCGATGATGCGCCATCCGCCCGGCGAAGCCATCGGATAGACGCCCGTCTGCCGCCCACCGATGGCCACGCTACCTGCCGCCACGCGCCTCCGCGGCGTTTCCAGGCGCGGCGCGGCGATCGATTCCGGCAGCCCGCCCAGATACGGAAATCCCGGCGAGAAGCCCAGAAAATAGACCAGATACTCGGCGCCGGCATGTATCGCCACGACTTCTTCCGCCGTGTGTCCCGTCAACGCCGCCACCTCTTCCAGATCCGGGCCGTCCTCGCCGCCGTAAGCCACGGGAATCTCCACCGTGCGCGGCTCGGGCAACGTCGCGCCGGCCGTTTGCGCGAACAACTCCGCCGCCGCGCGCTGCACGCCCGCGTGGCGGATCGCGCGCGGGTCGAAGTCGATCAGAATCGAAGCGTACGCCGGATGCACGTTCGTCACGCCGCGCACCGATCGCAGCAAAGGTGTGAGGCGCAGCACGTCTGCATGCGCCGCCGGCGAGATCCGATCGTCGAACACCAAC
>JBEKMJ010000089.1:0-34584 GCA_050008575.1 Bryobacteraceae bacterium | reverse complement strand
AAGCACAGGTCTACGATGACTCCTTCGAACCAAAACCCAAATACCCGATTGACTGGTATCGGTCCGCGCTCGCAACGGTTCGGCAAGGAAGCGATAACGAGAAGTTGATCCGCTTTAGAGACTGGCTTGCCGGGCTCGTGTGTTTTCGAATGAATCCATTCGCCATGGGGCCCTTGGCGGAAACGGCTCAGCCGAACCCGAAGGTCGATCTTTCGAACATCGCTTCATGGTATCGGTACTTCGACGAACAGTTCTCTAAGGAGAACGATGCCTTGACTGAGAGTTTGCGCGAGACGCTTGATGGATTTGAGGAACTTCGACTGCTGCCGGCGGGTGGCGCCCGAGTGCTTGTGGCACAATTCGCCGAGGCGGGTGGAACGAAGGTGGAATTCAACTTTAGTGAGCTGTCCGAAGGACAGCGATGCCTGATTTGCCTCTACGCCATTCTGCATTTTGTCCTGGCCAAGGGACATACCGTCATCCTGGATGAACCGGACAATTTCATCTCGCTTCGCGAGATTCAGCCGTGGCTGATGGCAGCATCCGACGCAGTTGGGGAAAGCCGTGGACAGCTCCTGATCATTTCCCATCACCCCGAGATCATCAATCAGTGGGCGACGAGCGGAGGAGTCCGATTCGTCCGCAGTGGGATCGGGCCAGTTCAGGTGGAGGTCTTCCACTTCGAACCCGATTACGGTCTGGAACCGGCCGAACTAGTCGCGCGCGGATGGGAGAATGGGTAAAGCCTCGCTCGTCATCGGCCTCGTTGAGGATACGCGTCAACAACAGTTCGTATACCGCTTCCTAAGAGAGATCGGGTACCTCGCGCACCAAATCCGGTTCCGGCCGGTGCCGGGCGGAGGAGGGTCCGGAGCGCACTGGGTTCTCGATCGGTACGCCGATATCGTCGAGGCGTACCGCCTGAGGTCTGCTCGCGCTGAGACGGCTCTGGTGGTTGCAATCGACGCCGACGATGGCAGCGTCAGCCGCCGGCAGCAGCAGTTCCGTGACCGGGCTGCGCGCACCGCTGACGAGAGGATCGCCCACATGATACCGAAGTGGAGCATTGAAACCTGGGTCCTTTGCCTCACTGGCCGGAACGTGGACGAGGACCAAAGCTATCGCCGGGAGCCAGGAATCGAGGAACAAATTGGGCCAGCGGCGGCCAACTTCTTCCATTGGACTCGTCCAAACACTGTGCCGCCCACTCACTGCATCCCATCGCTCCTCGCCGCCATACCCGAGGTCCGCCGGCTGGAATAGCCCCTACCCTACAATCCGCCCATCCCGCATCCGCACTGTCCTATGTGCAAACGCCGCCGCTTCCGGATTGTGCGTGATCATCAGAATAGTCTGTCCCAGCCGCCGGTTCAAATCCCGCATCACATCCAACACAGCCGCGGAGTTCTCGCTATCCAGGTTGCCCGTAGGCTCGTCGGCTAGCAGAATGGCCGGGTGATTCACGATCGCGCGCGCAATGGCCACGCGCTGCTGCTCGCCTCCGGAAAGCGCGGCAGGCTTGTGATCGAGCCGCTCCGCAATTCCCAATAGCCGGAGCAGTTCCTCGAATTCTGGCTCGGGCGTCTGACCGCGCCCGGCGATGTGACGCGCGATGGCGATGTTATCGGCCGCGGTCAGGTTGGGAAGTAAATTGAATTTCTGGAATACGAAGCCGACCTTGTTCTTGCGCAGCTCGGTGCGGCCCGCGTCGGTGAGCGATGAGATGTCTTGTCCGCCGATGCGCACCGTGCCGCCGGTAGCGGGCGTGAGTCCGCCGATAATGTGGAACAAGGTCGATTTGCCGCTGCCCGACGGCCCTACGATGGCCAGGAACTCGCCGGGCGGCACATCCAGATCCACGCCGCGCAGCGCGGCAACATCCACCTTGCCCACGCGATAGACCTTGCGCAGGCCGTGGATTTCGATCAGCGGCTCACTCATACGCGAGCGCCTCGATGGGGTCCTGCGCGGCCGCGCTCAAACCCGGATAAAGCGCGCCCAGCAGCACGCCCGCCAGGCTGATCGCGCCGGCAATCGGCCACCATACCGGCGTTATGGCTTGCGTCAGGGAAGCCGGATACAACGCTTGAATGAGCGCGCGCGCCGCGAAGCTCAGCCCGATCCCCACCACGGTGCCGCCCAGCCCCATCACGATCGCTTCGGCCAGGATGATTTTCAGAATGAACCAGCGCGAGGCGCCCAGCGCCTTCAGAATGCCGATCTCGCGGGTCCGCTGCAGCACCGCCATGTACATCGAAAGCAGAACCACGGCGAACCCGATCACCACGCCGATCGCCACCATCACGTGGATGAACGTGTTCAACCCGCCAACGTTTTCGACGGTGTATAGCGAAGTGAATTCCTCCATCGTGTAGATGTTGTGATCGGGCAGCAGCCCTTTCAGTTCCGCCACCACCGCCGGTATATTGGCGGGCTGATCGGCCTTCACAAAGATCTGGCTCACCCCGCCGGTATTTCCGGTAAGATCCTGCAAGGTCCGCATGGGTACCACCAGGTGTGCAAGCTTACCGCCCTCCGCGATGCCGGAAACGCGCCAACGGTGGTTCAGGATGTTGGTCACCTGGTCTCCCGCATGCAGCTTGTGTTGCTGCGCGTAGTATTCATCGACGATGATGTCGTTCGGCCCCTGAAAAGGACCGCCCTCGGAAAACTTGAATCCACCGCTCATGCGGTTGAATTGATCGAGATCGATGCCGGTGACGTAGCTGATGCCGCCCACCAGATGCGCGACCATGCCGATGGCCAGCGCCACGTGCGGCTTATGCTGAATGGCCGCGACCAGCTTTTCGCGCAGGGGCGCGCCGCTGAGAGTCAGCACGGAGGTCCCAGGCGGCCGCACCATGATGTCGGCGCCAATGCCGCGGGCGCGGCGGGCGGAATCGTCCAGCATGCCCTGGCTCAGACCCACCAGGCATAGAATCAGCGTCACCGGCACGGCAATCAGGAACATGCTCAGCAGGCTGCGCATGGGCTTGTGCTTCAAGTTCTCCAGGACGAGTCTGACCGTCACGGTTTCTTCTTCTTTCCTTTGGCGGGGGGCGGCGGAGCGGCTGGCGGCGCGGGAACAGGCTCGCCCAGCACCTGAAGCTGCGTACCTTCGGGCTGCTCCAACACGAACTTCTCGTCGGAGACGCCGCGGTTGATATCCATCTTCACCACGTTCAGAACCACGGCATATTCATCTTGCGGGCGCGTAATATCGATGGTCTTGGGGAAGGGCTGGCCATCGTAATCGTGCCAGTCGCTATAGCGTGCATCCGTCAGAATGTTGCCCGCCGGGTCGAACACCAGTTGCCGGGCAAGGTGCAGGTTGATGCGGCTGAACCAGATACTGCGCGTGGGTACGATCTCTCCGTCCGGCAGAATGCGAACCAGGTGCAGGATGTAGGCGGCATTGTCTTCGTCGGTGAAATTCACCAGTTCGGCTTTTTCGTCGGGCTGCATCGGCGCCACCAGCAGCGCCTCTAGAAAATGCTGCGGGCGGAGATTCTCTATCTTGTTGGCGGAGTGCGCCACGAGTTGGTTCGAGCCGACCACGAAGCGGTTCTTGGCGGGCAGATATAGGCGAAAGTCCCTGCCATTCGAGACCATGTCGAAGGCTTTGTTGCGGACCACCGGGTACAGGCCAATGATGCGGATATCGGCGGCCTTGCGGAACAGGATATATCCGCGCACATCCTTGTATTCGGTGATCTTGCTTTTTTCGGAACTGCCCAGCGCGGGCACCATGTCCACCGTGGTGCTGAAGCTTTGGATGGCCTGGTAATCGCGCGCGAGGCGGTCGATGAGGGTCTGTTTATCCGCTGTAATCAGGACCGGCGTAGGATTGGAACCCTTGCGCGTGATAATGCGTCTGCGGACGAAGCAACCGGAGAGAACCAGCGCTGACAGGCAGATCGGTAGAATGAGCGCGTGCACGCGCCTGCGAGGCATCATACCATTGTAGGCAAGCGCGTCGGCGGCGTGTCAATCGGGTGCTTGCCGTGGTATATTCAATGAAGCGGAACCGGGCCTGTGGCGCAGTTGGGAGCGCGCTTCCATGGCATGGAAGAGGTCGTGAGTTCGAATCTCACCAGGTCCACCAAAACATTTCATAGACTTACCGTTTCCGCGTCCTTCCGGCAAGCACGACCTAAGCTGTTGATCTCGTTAGCCTGACTGATGTCGTGTTGGCTCAAAAAGACGCCATCGAACCCGGCATTTGGCGGCGGGCGGGTGAGCTGCCCGTATTTCGCCCGCGTGGCAATAATTCACCTGGCGGTATGCGCCCGGCGGATCTAGCATCGAGGCCACGCAGGAGCGGTTCTGTTGGTGCCCTCGTCGCTGTCTGCTACGTCGCGGCGAAGAAATGAAAACGATGAACGGACGCCCGCGCTGGCGGGGGACTACGTACGAGCCCTTACCGCCGCGCCTCGGCTACAACCAATTTCCCATTAGGAAGAAGGGCGCCCAATAGTACGGGTGCGCATATGGAACTTGCGGATCGGCAGCGAAGCGCGGCGCCTCCATCGCGGGATTGCCGTCCGTCCGATTCACAGCCTTCACCAGCACGCCGCGCGGTGTCGCCGCACTCTCCGCCAGCTTGGCGGTCCCGTGGAGCAACTCGAGTTGCGCCTCGCGCAGCGCCTCCAGTTTCGTCTTTCCCGGCGACGATTCCCGGATGCGGTAAAACCTCTGCATCAACAGGCTGGTGCTGGCATCCGCCACCGGCCACAGACTGGCAATCACTGCCTTGGCTCCCTGCCGCTGCGCCAGGGCTCCGAATCCCTCCACCTCGGTCCCATCGCCCATCCCCGTATTGCATGCCGACAGCGTCAGCAGTTGTACGCCGCCGAACAGGTTCGCCGACGTCTTCAAATCCGCGAGGCTCAGATGACGGCCGTCCCCCAGCAGCAGGAACGACTGCGTAACGTCGCCCGGCTGGAAGCGGAAATGACTCGCGATGTGCACCACCGCATAACGCTTCCGCAGTGTCTCCTTCATGGCCTGTTGCGTGAATGCGTCGTCCAGTTCGACCTCGCCCGCCAGCGCTCCCGCATCTCCGGGCTTGCTGGCGATGATGCCCGACAACTCCGCGGAAACCCACGGCAGCGCCGGCGCGTCTTTGTAAGCCTTGGTCACCCCAAACCCGGCCGCCTTCCACTCCGCGTCCGGCCGATCCTTGAGGCGTGTCTCGCTGGCCAGTGTCATCACCGAAACCCGGTACTGTTCGATCAGATAACGCTGGCCATC
This sequence comes from Bryobacteraceae bacterium, assembly GCA_050008575.1. Taxonomy (GTDB): domain Bacteria; phylum Acidobacteriota; class Terriglobia; order Bryobacterales; family Bryobacteraceae; genus Bog-159. The sequence continues at coordinate 29,331 of JBEKMJ010000089.1, read as the reverse complement.
GTACAGCGCCGCCAGGGGCAGGTAGCGCAGCGTGCCATCGAGCGACCACATCAGCGTTTGGGCCTTGGCTTGGCGCAGATCTTCAGCCATCGGGCCGACTACGATCTTGTATAACTCCGCCGCCAGCGGCCTCGGATCGCGCTCGGGATCCATCGCCACCTGCCGGAAATCCGATATCTTGCGATTCAAGTCCGCGGCGGCAATGGGATACTCATATGCTTTCTGCACATCGCTGGTACGGAGGATGGCGCGAAACTTGTCTTCGCCGACCAAGGTGAAGATGGCGACCGTGCCCGGCGGCAGCTCGCGCAGGTCTTCCATAATCCCCTGTGTCTCGCGCAAGTCTTCGACACGCAGCGCCATCGCGGGCTTGGCGGCGAAACGCTGCGCCAGATCGTCCAAGAATTTCTCGAAATTAGTATTGCCAACCGCAATGTCCTTTTCAAGCCGATCGAGGCGCTGCGTCTCCTCGGGCGTACGCGAGTTCTTGGCGAGCAAATCGCCGCGCTCGGCCCCTATGGCCGCCAACTGGCCGTCGATCTCACGGTAGCGCTTGTCGGCCTCGGCTTCTTCGGGATTGAGATTCGCGTTGCCATGGACCGATGACGCCTCGGCCGCGTCGCGCCGAACGTAGTCGAAGTACTCTTGCTCCTTAAGCAGCCCTAGCACTTGCTCGGCCTCCGCCAGCCGGCCTTGCGCGATCAGCAGGTCGGCGAGGGTGTGGTAAGGCTTCTCGTTCCCCTTCAAGAAACTCTTCTGCAATGCCGGAGTGAGACTATTAATGTCGGCGCGGATTGACTGGATGGTATTGACGGCCTGTTTGCCGTAGAAAATGGCGAGCCGGGGATTGCCCGAAATTTGCCAGGCCTCCATCATTCCCGCCAGAGTCTCGAATTCCTCGCTGCGGCGGCCTCTAATCTCCCGGTCAATCGCAAGCGCTTCCCGATAATACTCAATCGCCCTGTGCCCCTGGCCCAGCTCCCGATAGGCATGGCCCAGAGCTTTTAACGTCTCGCCTTCACCTACCCGATCCTGGATCTTGCGAACGATGGCCGATGCTTGTTCGTAGAGCGCGATTGCCTGCGCCTCCTGTTTCAAATCACGGTACGCATCGCCCAACGCCGTGAGAGTCGTGGCTTCGCCCGACTGATCCTTGCCCTCGCGCAGGGCTTCGACTGCCTGCGTGTAGATTCCGATCGCTTTCTGGGGTTGATGGAGGGCTCGGTAGGCGTCCCCAAGGCTCGTCAGGGCTTCGCCCTCGCCCGCCCGATATTTGAGCTCTCGCATGATCGCAAGGGTCTGTTCGAAATAACCGACTGCCTGTTGGTACTGACCCAATTGGAGGTATGTGTTTCCTATGTTTCCAAGCGAGTTGGCCTCGCCAGCGCGGTCATTGATCTCGCGCTTGATAGCCAGCGACTGTTCGAAGGCTTGGATGGCGTCCGCATAACGGCTTAAGGAGCTGTATTCGGTTCCGAGTGTATCGAGGCTGCGGCCCTCCCCCCGCCGATCCTTGATCTCGCGCTGCAATTGCAAAGCTTCCTGGCTAGATCTGACGGCGTCCTCGAATTGGCCTAAATCGTGATAGGCCACTGCCAGGTTCCCTAGAGTCTTGCCTTCCGTTTGGCGATCGTTAATTTCCCGTTCGATGACCAGCGCACGTTTCAGACTGCTCACCGCTTCCTTAGGCTTGTTCATCCGCATATATACTATGCTCAGGTTGTTCAAGCTCCGGGCTTCCCAGCTCCGATCTTTAAGATCGCGTTCGATGGACATCGCCTGCTCATAGTATGCGGCGGCCTCCTGTTCCTCGCTCAAACGGTCGCGCAAAGATGCAGCCGCATTCAGTGCGGCGGCCTCTCGATCCTGGTCTTTCGCCGCCCGAGCCGAGGATAATGCCCGCTCCGCGGCCGCAAGCGCTTCCTTCGCCTCGTTCCGCGACGTGAGGAGCCTGGCTTCTTCGAGGCTGCCTTGCACGGACAGCCTATATTGGTCTGCCGCGGCCGCCGGGCGAATCTCGTCAAGCTGAATCTGATAGTCCGGCGAGCCGGACACCTTTCCCGAGGCGGCAATCTCCAGCCGGTATTCACCCTTTTCCTTAGCAATCCAGCAGATAGGTTCGCGATATCCCCCCCGCTGGCCTCCGACTAAATGCAGCTCAACAGAGGCAACTTTGTCTTGCATCGGGAAAAGGCTTGCTACGGTTGACGACTGCGGCTGAACGTAGACGGCGCGCATGTACTGCCCGGTTTGAAGTTCAATCGAATAGGAATCGATTTTCCCTTCTGCCAGTTGGCCTCTTATCGGAAGGCCAAGCACTAGACGGACAGGTTCCGGCCGTGTCGGCGTACCGGTCTGCGCATCCACTCGTGTTGGCCCCACGATGGCGGGGACAATGGTTAGGAGCGTTATGAAAGCTTGCGACGCGATGAACCGGTTCCGTAGACCTGCCATAACTTCAATCCTCTTCAGCCTCGACTCAGCACAGTGGCATCCGCGGCGACGGAGCCAGAGAGCGGCGTTGCGATTTGCGACTCTCCCGGAACCGTAGAGGATGTGCCAATTCCATCGCCACGGTGGCGGAGGCGCCCCCGGCGGCGACTGGCGGTTGGAGGCGGGCAATAGGGGCGGAGGTAATTGGAATCGACATTTGATAATGTCCTTTATGCTACATCAGAGCAGGCTGGCTGTCGAGGGCGATTCACATTCGGAACGCTTGAGCCGGCTTGAAGACGTACTCCGGATCAGTTACGCACCCCGGCGTTTGGCCGAGAAACTCGCGCCTGTCTCACGCATGATATACTTTTTGCCTGGCGTGGCCCACGCCAGCCCCTGTCTGACAGAAAGCACGGCCGCGGCAAAGAGGCCTTATGAGAACAAGCTGGGGTTTGGTACTCTGCGGCATACTGAGTGCTTCACTGCTTCTCTCGTTAGCTGCCGCTCAGACCCCTCCGGCTCTGACCACGCTCTACAGCTTTACCACCCAGGTGAGTCCGAAGCCTTCCTCTCCCATTGGGGGTGTGATTGTGGCTGAGAACGGAATGCTCTATGGCACGTCGGTATATGGCGAAAGTGTCCACGCGGATGCAGGCGCCGTATACGAGCTGATCCGGATTATCCGCGGCACAAAACCAAACCGACCCACTGCCCTCCGATGCCAGGACCCGGTTGGGCGGTATAGTATCTGTTGAGTTCCGCGCTTTTTCCGCGCGGGCGAAAGCCATGCCGGCGAGCATATTTATCTCCTATTCGCGCAAGAACTCGCCGTTCGTCGCCAAGATCGGCGCCAGCCTCGAAGCCGCCGGCTACAGTGTCTGGATCGATCGGAAAGACATCCATCCGACCGCGGACTGGTTAGAGACGCTGCTGCGCGGAATTGCCGACTCGGATTATTTCGCCGCCGTGCTCAGCCCGGATCTGCTCGGTTCAGATGTGTGCAAGGTCGAGCTGAACCAGGCTGCGGCGCTTAGAAAGACCTTGGTGCCAATCTTGCTTCAAGACGTCGCCGCGTTGCCGCAAGAGATGGCGCGCGTTCAGTGGGTGGATTTCCGCGATCCCCTGCGATTCCAGGCGAGCTTTGAGGAACTGGCCGCCGCGCTCAATCGGGATCCCGAGTGGCGCGCAATGCACACCCGCCTGCTGACCGCCGCGCTCGACTGGGAGCGGCACGGGCGTCCGTGGTCCCGCCTGCTGCACGGCGCTGAGATCGAAGACGCCGAAAAATGGTTAGCCGGCGCCGATGCGAAAACGCGGATTCCCGCGCCTCAGCATCAAACCTACATCCCCGCGAGCCGCAGGTTCGCGCGGCGATGGAAACTCGGCCTCACCGCGGCGCTGGTGCCCCTCTTGTTGGGCGTTGGCCTCGGCTTTTATATATCGGGTCACAGAGGGCGGGAGACTCGTGCGCGCGAGCTGGCCGCGCGTGCGGCGCAGGTAGCGATCGATCCGCAACGTCTGGAGGAGAGCGCGATCATGGCAATCGAGGCATCCGACCGGCTGCGGGACCTGCGGGTTTCATCAACGGATGCGGAGACGGTCCTTCGCGGTAGCCTGAAGCAGTTGCTGCGCCCAATCAGCGTCGGGCTGCACCCTGGCGGCATAGGGGGTATGGCCATTGATCCGGCACGGGGGGTGGTCGCTACTTTTGCGGGGAGCATTGACGCCAACGTTTCGCCGGTCGATTCGGGCTTGACAGACAAAACGGTGCGGATCTGGCGGACGCAGGGCGGACCCGTGATTTCCGTATTGCGGCATGAATCGATGGTCTTTGCCGCCGTTTTTAGTACGAACGGGTGGTTGGTGACCGGCGACATTGAAGGACGAGTGTCCGTCTGGGATCTCTCGTGGCCCACAAGTCCAACGTTCGTGTTCGAGCAAAAGTCACCCATCGTTTCCCTCGCCGGTTCGGAAGCCTCTTCACTGTTGGCCGCCGCCTCCAGCGACGGCAACGTCACAGTCTGGGATCTGAGAACAAGACGGAACAGATACGCATACAACGACGGACAGGGGGAAGGCGTCAAACTGGTCACGATCTCCCCCGATTCGAAATACCTCGCCAGCGGAGGCCAGCGCGGAATCGTTCAGGTGCGAACGCTCGCCGGCTTTCGAATTGTGAAGACGCTAAAGCATCGCAACGGGCGTGCGATCAAGGCCATGGCCTTCAGCCCGGCATCCGATCAACTTGCCACTGGTGGCGAGGCTGGCGAGTTTCACCTCTGGAGCATCCCGGCCGGAGAGGACCAGTTTCCGCTTGCCCACCGCGACACGGTACAGGATATCCGGTATGCCGGCGGACACGCTCCTTACATAAGCACAGCGAGTCGCGACGGCTCGCTACGCACAATCGAGTATTCATCGAACCGGGGTGGGGCGACCCGGGAGTTTCCGGCGGGCTATGCGCTATGGGCCTTGGCCAACGACCCGGAAGGACGGTATATTGCGGCGGCACGCGGCGACGGACTGGTCGACTTCTGGCTGAGAAGCCAAGGCGCCGTGGTTGGCCGGCTGGCGATACCAACCCACGACGTCGCGACGGCGATTGCGTTTCCCGACGCGCGTACCGCGATTGTTTCCGATGGTGGGGGCAAGATTCATTTCTCCCGCATGACCGCGGGATATGAAGCATGGGAAACCGGATCGGCTACGGATATTAACGCGGTGGCTTTTTCGCCCGGTGGAGAGTGGATGGCCGGAGCGGATTTTTTCGGCCACGCGTGGATCTGGCGGATGGACGGCGGAGACCCGGTGAAGTGGAAAATCGCGCTGCCCCCAGCCAACCCTTTCAGCTTTTCCGCGGATGGAGGGCGGCTGGCCGCGGCCGGCGACGGAACTGTCACCATCATGCGGATGGATTCCGGAGCGGTTGAAACCAGTTTCGCAATCGAGTCGAATATCGGGGACGTGAAGTGGCATCCGAGCCGCCCCTTCCTGGCTGTCGCCCGGCGGGATGCGGGCGTCAAGATTTACGGGCTGAACGGGCGGATGATGCACTCGCTGGTGGAGGGAGCCGTCGAGTTATCCTTCGCCCCCGGCGGACAGGCGTTGGCTTGCGTGACGCTGGATCACGGCCTGCGGTTCTGGTTGTGGGAGTCCGCGGACGGCGCTGATGCGCTGCCGGTAATGAAGGACGTGAGACATGCTGTTTTTGCGGTTGATAAGCCGATACTTGCGACTTTGCATCGGGATGGGCGGCTGCGCACGTGGACCTTTTCGTCCAATCTGTCGGTTGCCGAGCGATGGTCTACTTACGTATGCCCCGATCCCTCCGCCCTCGCGATTGGCGGGCAGGGCGGCAGGGTTGCCGTCGGCTGCAAAGACGGCCGCGTGGAGGTCTACGAAGGCAACGCCGGCGCCGAGATAGCGCGCGCGGAATATCCGGGAGCGGTGGAGTCCGTTGGGTTCAGTGGTAATCTTCGGCTTTTCGCCGCTGCCGGCCGAGACGGCCTGAAGGGCTATTACGTCGACCGGGCCGATTTGATTCGCGAGGCATGCGCGCGCGTTTCCGCGAATCTGAGCCTCGACCAGTGGATTAAGGACGTCGGCGATGATCAGTGCCGCACGGTCTGTCCGAACGCTCCTCCGGGCTGCGGCAAATAAAGCAGTGGGGCGGCCAATCCTGGCCGCAGCCGCCTTTCAGGCGGCCAGAGCCGGCTGAAAGCCGGCTGCGGGCAGAATTGCCCGCCCTCCGACTTGTAAGACTAGGTGACATTGTAGGCTCCCAGCGTGCCGTGGCCTCTCAGGCCGCTGCCTCGAAGCTCTCCCGCGGAACGGCGTTCGAGTCGGCTCCGTAGCAGGCGCACCGCCCGCGACTGGTGCTAGTCTCTAGACATGCGCTCCAAATTGCAAACCCTGCCTTATGCCGCAGTGACATGCGCCTTGGCTCTCTCCATACCGGTCTTCGCCCAGCCTGTCCCAGCCGGTAAAACCGCCGAGCAGGCTTTCAAGAACATTCAGGCCCTGCAAGGCACGCCGGCCGATCAGGTGTTCCCAGCCATGCAATTCATCGCGGCGTCGCTCGGAGTGGAATGCGAGTTCTGCCACGTCGAACGCAAATTCGAGTCCGACGACAAGCCGGCGAAAGCGACCGCGCGCAAAATGATCGCCATGACGCTGGCCATCAATAAGGGTAGCTTCAACGGGGATAAGGAAGTGACTTGCTACACCTGCCACCGCGGCGCTCACGACCCCGTGCGAACGCCGCCGGTGCTGACCGGCGATGCGGAGCCCGAGCATGCCGAAGCCGCTCCGGCCGCCTCTGCGGCAGCGGCGCCCACCGCCGATCAAATCCTTGAGAAATACGTCGCGGCGGTGGGCGGCGCCGAAGCGCTCCACAAAATCTCCAGCCGCGTATCGAAGGGTAACATCAGCGTCGGCGGTCACGACACACCCATAGAAGTTTTCGCCAAAGCTCCGGATAAGCGCATGTCCGTAACGCATATGGCGTCGGGCGACAGCATCACCGCCTTCGACGGGCAGGGCGGATGGCTCGGGAGTACCGGCCGTCCGGCGCGCGATATGTCGGGGCAGGAAGCCGAAGCCGCCAGGCTCGACGCAGATTTCTACTTTGCTACGCACATTAAAGAGATCTTCACCGGTTTCCGCGTCGGGCATCCCGATAAAATCGGCGACCGCCCTGCTTACGCATTGAACTGCCTGCGTGAGGGCCAGCCGCCCGTGCGGCTTTATTTCGGCCAGTCGTCCGGCTTGCTGGTGCGGCAGGTGCGTTATACCGACACACCCGTGGGCCGCAATCCGACCCAGATCGACTACGCCGATTACCGCGAGGTGGATGGCGTTAAGGTGCCCTTCCGCTGGAGCCTGGCGCGGGTCAATGGACGCTTCACCATTCAGATCCAGGAAGCTAAACAGAACGTGCCGATCGACGACGCCAAGTTCGCTAAGCCGGATGCGAAGCCTTCCACCCAATGATTATGTGGGGCGGCGCCGTGCGCCGCCCCTCGCCACGCCGCGAATCGACGAAAATGGAAAGATGAAACGGCGCGGACCCCATGCCGGAACCTGACGCAGCCGTGGCCATCGTGCACGCGCGCGGCGCGGCTGATTCGGTGCTGCTGATGCGGCGCGCGGAGCGGGAAGCCGACGCCTGGTCCGGTCACTGGTCCTTCCCCGGCGGCCGCCGCGAGCCGGAAGACCACGACCCGCTGCACACGGCCCTGCGCGAGCTCGAAGAAGAATGTGGCATCCGTCTCGCGCGCGAATCGCTGGAATCGGCGCTGCCGCTGGCTGTGGCGCGCCGCAGAGTGGGCCGCTTTTTGCTCGTCGCGCCATTTTTGTTCGGTGTTGACGACGAGCGGCCGGTGCGGCTCGATCCGCGGGAAGCCGTCGCCGCCGTGTGGGTGCCATTGGGCGTGTTGCGCGATCCGGCCCGCCACGCGCTGCTGCCCGTCCCGGGCTTGCCGGCCGCAGTGCGCTTTCCCGCAATCGATGTGGACGGCGTGCCGTTGTGGGGATTCACTTATCGATTGATCACCGACTGGCTGGACCTGAATCCGCGCGAACGCCCCATCGAAGAGGCGGGATTCCAAACCGCAAGCGCGTTGCTGGACACCCTCGTGGCGCATGGCTGCGCGCTCGATCATGGATGGGTGGACCGGGAGGGCGCTAAGATTGCGGCGGTGAAAGGGCCGATTCCCGTGAAACTGGTGCTGGCGCAGGTGGCGACCCCTTCGGCCCATATCCCGCGGATCAACATGTTGGAAGTGCGGCCGGACCGTGTCCGCATTGTGGGACTGGCGTTCGAGGAGTACATCATCCAATGAGGCTGGTGGGGCAGCGCCATGCGCGGCCCGCCCTACTCGCTCAGTATCGGAAACAACTCCGGCGTCTCCAGTTCCAATAGCCGCGGGTCGAGCAGCCTCTTCGTATCCACATTGCCCATCGCCGAAAGCATATTCTCTTTCAGATGCGGATATTCTCTCTCCAATTCGCTGAAGAGTCCGCGCAACGATCGCCGCACGGTGCCCGTGCGCAGCGAGCAGTCGCAAGGTGTCAACGGCACGGCGCGCGCTTCCGCATAGGCGCGGGTGATATCTTCCGTCACGAAGACCAATGGACGGATCAACCGGAATTGCCGGTCGCGCGAGTGAGTGATGGGCGGCAGCGCGCTGAGCCGCCCGGTGAACAGCGCATTCCGCAGCAGCGCCTCGCAAAAGTCGTCGGCGGTGTGCCCGAAGGCGATCACGTTGGCGCCCAGCCCCGCGCAGATCTCGTACACAGCCCGCCGGCGATAACGGCTGCACAGGTCGCAGCCATGGCCCGGTTGCTCTTCGAGCAGGCGCAGCGACGGCTTGTCGCGATAGTAGGTCCAATCCACGCCGCGCTGCTTGAGGTACTCGCCCAGCGGCTCGATGGGCCGCAGAAACTTGCCCTGCTCCACGGTAAAGGCGCATACCGAGAAGTCGATAGGCGCGCGTTCGGCCAGCAGCAGCAGCGCTTCCAGCAGCGTCACCGAATCCTTGCCGCCGGAGAGCGCCACGGCCACGCGGTCGCCGTCGCGGATCATCTTGAAGCGGTGGATGGCCTCCCCTACCTTGCGCAGCAGTGTCTTTTCCAGTTCCACGTAGTTTGATTATAGCGGGTGGGGTGGGCCAAGCGGTTCGCCGGGCGTGCTGAATCGTTATATAATTCTCTTCGGCTACGTGGAGCGTGCATGAGCGCCAATTGTGCAACCATCCTGGTTTTTCACTCGGCGCCGGTCGTGCGCAAAGTCATTAGGGAAATCCTGGATCGCGAAGGATACGTCGTGCGCGCCACCGGGGACCTGGGGATTGCCGTCGACATGGTGCGCGAGTCTCCGCCCGATTTGATGCTCATTGACGTTTACGTCGGCGATATCAATGGACACGACGCAGCCGTGTACCTCTGCCAGAAATGTCCGAGCATGCTGGTGCTGATGGTGGCCGGCTTGCCCGCCGACGGACGAATTGAACTCGAGACCACGGGCGCGGGCTTTGACGTTTTTCCCAAGCCCTTCGCTCCGGCCGAACTCGCCGCGCGGGTGAAGGAAATACTTGCAGACGGGCTGAAATCCTAGAACGGCAGGCGGCTAATTCCTTTTTTGCGCTTGGCGTTCTTCGCCGCGCCGACCGCTTCCAATGCGCCCTGGGTGTGATCGAACGCCCGGACCGAACGCCGCGGCTAAATCGCCGCTGTGCCTTTCGGTACCTCTGGAAAGAACATAGGCCGGCCATTACCGGCAACTTTGGCATTTGCGTGTGCAGGTCCTGCACCGGATCCGGCGAATGCCGGAAAGGCTCCCCAAGGTTGGCTCGCGTTTGGCATACGATCGCAAGCTTTACGGCTTTGGGCCAAGGCTTGCACAGGGGGACCCGGAGGAAACACGATGAAGAAGCTTTTCGCGCTCTTGGTTCTCGCGCTGCTCTCGCTTGGTGTGGCGAGCGCATCGCTTTTGCAATGCACGGTCAACCAGGCAATCGACACTGCCGTCACGTCTTCGACCGTGATAGTCTGCGGCGGTCTGACATTTTCTAATTTCGAGGTCCCTAATGCCACCGGCGGCGCCGCCGGTATCATCGACATTCTGGCCGGTTCGGATTACGATTCGGTGACTGGCGCGGCCTACCTGAACTTCAATCCCAACTTGGGGGGAGCGAATGAGGACGAACAGTTCCTGTTCGAGGTGACGGGCGGCGTCAGCCAGATCGATATGTCGCTCGGCGGCAACAATGCGACGATTACGGAGCGCGCCTGCGCCAACCCCATCGCTATCGCGGGTCCCTTGGCGGTCTTGTGCACCGATCCTACGGGCACTATCATGGAACAGCCGCTGGGCCAGATCACGATCGCCTCCGGCGCCCCCGACCAGCCGGTGTTTTCGTCTCCGTTCACCAGCACGAACCCGATATACATCTTCAAGGATATCGAAACGGGCGCGAACGGACAGTTGAGCGAGTTTACCCAGAGCTTCGTGCCGGGCGGCGCAACTCCCGAGCCGCTCAGCATGCTGTTGTTAGGATCCGGATTGCTGGGCCTGGGGCTGCTGCGCCGGAAATCGCGCAAGAGCTAAACAGGCGCGACCGCTTCCTTACGTGCGCGGCTCGGGACGAACGTCGATTCGGAGCCGCGACCGTCGGGAAAGGGTTCTGCTTAGCTGCCAGTCCGGGCGGCGCACGCGACAATGGTAGACCGTGGCGTCCTCCTGAAGAAAAGCGTGCGTCGCCGCCGATTCGATGCATGGCCCGCGGCGAGGTGGTCCAAGCGAGGCGCAAACGCTCGGCGAAGCGGAAGCGTGCCTGGCGGCTGCTCGAAGCTGGCGAGTGGTTACGGCCGCTACGTGCTTCCTTGCCAGTGTTGAGTTTCATCTGAATGTGGCGACCGTTTTTGGTCAGCTCACTGCGATGGTCACCGCGTTGTTCAGGTTTCGTCCGATACATCGCTTCCCAGGCAATGTCAAAAGGGCCGGCGTCCGCTACCTGCGCTACTTGCCAGGGGAACCGGTTAGGAACCCGTAGGGATCGATGGGCGTGCCCTCCCACCAGTGCTGTTCGGATCCCAGTTTGAAGATTGCGAAATGCAGGTGCGGGGCGCCGGGTGATGCATTGCCGGTACTGCCCACGTAACCCAAAACTTCGCCTTGGCGCAACCGCGCGCCTTCCTGCAGCCCCGCCGCGTAACGATCCAGGTGGGCATAGTAATAGCAGTAGGTCCGGCTATCGTCGAATTGGTAGACCGTCAAGCCCCCTGGTTTGCTGAGGAATAGCTTCGCCACATTGCCTTCACCGGCCGCTAACACAGGCGTGCCACGCGGGGCCATGATGTCGATGGCCTCGTGCCGGTGGCCGCCGCGCACCTCATTGAAACTGTCTCGCAGATCCCCGGCGGCGACGCCCTGTACAGGAATGATCAGCCTGCGTTCCATCAACGGCCGCTCCGGCAGGCTTTCACTAGCGCCATTCGGGGCGTTCGGCTGCGGCGGATGCAAGGGCGCGGCGGAGAGGCGGGCACGGCGCATATCCGGCCTGCGCGCCGGCTGCGTTTGGGGCGCCGGGAGCCCGCCTGGCGCAACGGAGGCGTGGATGCCGCGCCGCACCCCGGTCTGCCGGATGAGTATCGCGTGGAACACCAGACCGCAGGCAAAACCAGCGAAAAAGACGGCTACCGATCTTTGGCGCAGAATCTTACTCCTTGAGGATGGCAGGCGTCCCAGGCTTGACCATATGCGACAACTCGAAAGCATCCCAGTTAGTCAACCGGATGCAGCCGTGCGATTCCGCATGGCCGACTTTTGCCGGCGCCGGCGTGCCGTGAATGCCGTAATGCTCTTTCGAAAGATCGATCCAGACTACGCCCACCGGGTTCCGCGGCCCAGGTTTGATCTCCGCTTTCTGATCTGAAGGGTTCGCATTCCAGAATAGCTGCGGGTCGTAGTGAAATACCGGATTGCGCGATACTCCGTTGATCTTCCAATCCCCGATCGGAAGCGGATCGTGCTCGCTGCCGATGGTGGCCACGTAGTAGGAAAGAATCTTCCCTTCGGCGTCGAAAGCCGTGACTGAGCTATCGGACTTGGAGACTACCACCGAAGCCGCGCGACCCGGCGTTGGCATTGCCACGTTCGGCGCCTGGATGATTTCGCCCTCCTGGTCGAAGCGGCTGTTCGGATTGAGCGCCTTCAACAGGCTGGGGTTGGCGTGGAACTTCTCGCCCAGCCCTTCTACTGCCGATGCGTATCCCAATGACGGCAATTTGGCCTGCTCCATGAGGTCCGCGGGCACCTCGACGAAGGGCCCGGCTAGGTCCTCCGGTACAATCATGTAAGTGACCAATACCGGCGCCTGGCCGGCATTCAGCGCGGCCCACGTTTCGGGCCCGATTGAACCATTCACGGGGAGGTCGCGGGCGCGTTGAAATGCGGCCACGGTCTTCTCCAGGTTGCTGCCATAGTTGCCATCGATTTCGCCGCAGGAAAAGTGGGCGCGGTCCAGCAGGATCTGGGCGCGCACCACGGCCGGCCCCTTGGCGTTCGGACCTATGGCGCCCGCCTGAGTCGCGTCATCGACGGCCTCCTCGAAGGTGACCGCGGGCGCCTTCGCCCGGTTCGCCTTCCGCACCTGCGCACCGGCCGGTAGGCAGAGCATTGCCGCCATCGGAAACAATAGAGACATCAACGGTCGCATGTAAGTGTCGCTCTCCGCCGTCCGATCCGCGCCTAGCCGCATTCCCCGGCGGCTAGGTCGCCGCCTTACTCTCGCCCGCCAGCTTAGTCTGCTCGCGCGGGTCGAAATGATCCGTGCCTTGATCGCGCACTCTTGTGTGCAGAATGTCAGTCACTCGGGCCAGCAGGGCGGCCGGCAGAAAAGGCTTTTCGATGAAATGCCAGCCATGGTTCAAAACGAGCATAGCGCCGTCGGCGTAGCCGGACATCAGCATTACCCGCATTTCCGGCCGCCGAAGCTTCAACAGTTCCGCTAAGTCCGGCCCGGACATGTCGGGCATCATAACGTCGGAAAGCAGCAGATGAATGGTTCGTGAGAAACCCGCTTCGACGCGGATGGCTTTCCTGGCGGAACTGGCCGGCAGCACCTCAAAACCGCCCTCTTTAAGAATCACTTGAACCAGTTCGAGGATAGCTGGGTCGTCTTCTGCAATGAGAATGGTTTCGGGGACCTCTCCGGTGAGCGGTAAAGCCATGGAATCGATCCACTACCTTTCTGGTTGTGCAGACTGCCTGACACGCGATCTCGGTGCGACTGTCGATGTTTAGTGCACGAGTGGGGCCAATGGTCCTGGATGCGAGGGCGGTCGGACTGCACGTTCGGTCCGAAGCCATTTGGCAATAGTTCGGCGGACTCTAGTCCGCCGGCCGCAGTCTGTCCCGCACTGGGGATGACCGGCAACTTTGGCATGCTCGCATGCAGGTTCTGCATAGCGCGGCGCCTACTGGCGTGCGCGGCTTCGCTCGCCTTCCTCGCGGTCGACCCGTCTGAGCGCGAAACCTAAGTGCACCAGCACGTAATCGCCGACCGACGCTTCAGGAACCAGGTCGAGACAGGTGGCGCGGCTGATGCCGCCGAACTCGACCCGCCCGACACCAATCCCGTTCTCCTGTTCGCTGTTGACGATTTTGCCAGGAATGGCCAGGCACATCTTACTCCCTCCCTTTCCATGCCGAAACTGCGCTAAAGCCGTATCCACCAGCCACCCGAGCGATGCTTCCCTCCCGGCCCGGAATAATGTGCCAAACAATACATCGGTTCCAAGTTAGTCCAATAAAGAACATGATCCGCTCGCGGCAGTGTACAAAATTGACCAACAGCCAAGGACGAGGCGAAAGACCATTACAAGTGGACGGAGCGGGTCTGCCGTGACTGGAAATGCCGCGGAACGTCGCAGCCGATGGGCCCTCCTATCGTTCATAAAGCGTGCCACAACGGAAGTCGCACCACGGTCGAAGAGCGCGGCCGGCTCCGCTTTACTTAACAAGGGGATCGGCATGCGCCGTGCCAGCGGACCTTCTTCGACTCCGCGGCGCTGATTTTGTCAGCTCAATGCGCCGTCATGCGATGGACGGCAACTTTGGCATTACTGGGTGCAGGTTCTGCACTGGATCTTAGTGAATAAGGAAAGCTTAGTGGCGGTTCCCGCACTGAAGCGGCGGGTTTATTGCTTTGGACCTGGGCTTGCGAAGACCCGGTTTCGTCGCGATGGGCGCCGGTCGGCGGACATTTGTAACAAAAAGTGGAGAACTTTGCCGGGTAGTTCAACACTAATGGGTTGTAAAATCGTTTTTTGCGGATACAATATGGTTTGGGGTTCGTTCAGCCTTGACGACCGGTAGGGCGGGTCGCTTCCCGCCCGGGCAACTGCGTGCGGTCTAGACCGCTCGCCTTTGGAGGGAGTATGCAGGTATCTTCGTCGGTTTCACGGATTTCGAGAATCCTTCTGGTGTTGCTGCTGGTGGCCGGCTCGGCTGCCTTGGTGGGTGGCTCCAAATCGCCCTATTCGCCGCGCGATAAAGCCTACTGGGCACCCAAGGCCTTGGTTGACTTCGTGCTCCCAGGTCTGAACATCACCATCAATTCGGCTGCGATATCGAGCGCCGGCGTCATCACCGTTACCTATACGCTGACCGATCCCACGGGTCTGCCTTTGGATGCGGCCGGCGCGACGACTCCGGGTGTCATCTCGCTGGCGTACGTCGCCGCCTACATCCCCAAAGGCCAGGAACAATATGTCGCCTACACGACCGCGTCGGCCACCGGCCCGGTGCTGGGCACCATCGTCCGCCCGGACTTCGAAGTATTCACTGCCCCCGCCAAGCAGGTGGGTCCGGGCCAATACACATACACCTTCATTGCGCAGGCTCCCGCGGGATTCGATCCTACCGTGACCACCACCGTGGCGGTCGACGGCAATCGCGATTTAACGGCATTCGGCTTGGGCACGAACTATGCCGGCGCCACCTTTAACTTCGTTCCCAATGGCGCACCGGTGACCGTTACCCGCGATGTCATCCGCACCCAGAGTTGTAATACCTGCCACTACGTTTTAGCCTTTCACGGCGGATACGCCAGCGGCATGCCCATGTGCGTGATGTGCCACCAGCCGCAGAACGCCGATCCGGTCACGGGCAACAGCCTGGATTTCAAGATATTTGCGCATAAGCTCCACATGGGATCGTCGTTGCCCAGCGTCCTCGGGTACACGTCCGGTACAACGACCGTTCCGCCGGCTCCCTATGAAATCATCGGCTACATGAATTCCGTCAATAACTTTTCAACGGTGGTCGATCCTGCGATGGCCCAGCGTTGCGAGGTTTGCCACAGCCAGACCACCGGGGCCGCGCAAGCCAAAGCGTTCCTGACCGAGCCTACGCGGGCGGCCTGCGGCTCCTGCCACGACAACGTCAACTTCGCCACTGGCGCAAACCACCCGGGCGGATTTCAGACGGATGACAGCCAGTGTGCCACCTGCCATGTCCCCCAGGACGACGAGATCTTCGACGCCTCCATCATGGGAGCGCATGTGGTGCCCACCGACACCGCGGCGTTGTACCCCCAGAACCCGGATACGCAAATAGCCGGTCTTCAGCTCGCCATTACCGGCGTAACCAATACCCAAGCCGGGCAAAATCCTACCGTCGCCTTCACCGTGCAAGATAACAGCGGCAAGAATATCGCCTTATCGCAACTGTCCACTATACAATTCACCATGGCCGGCCCTACCACCGACTACGGGCTGCCAACCACTTTCGGAACATCCACCACTCCCGGTTACGTGACGGAAAGCGCCGCCAAGGCGGCCTGTAGCTCCGGCGGTGCCTGCACCTATACTTTCACCAACGCCATCCCGGCAACCGCTACCGGAACCTACACCATCGGCGGGGAAGCGCGCATGACGGTGATGGTGTATCCCGGCACCACTTCGGCGCAGAGCGTCACCGAAGGCGCCAACCCGAATCCCGTAGTGAACTTTTCCGTGGACGGCTCCCCGGTCACGCCGCGGCGCACGGTGATCGTAGAGACCAACTGCAATGCGTGCCACGTCTCGCTTTCGCTGCACGGCGACCTGCGCAACAATCCCGAGTACTGCGTGCTGTGCCACAACCCGTCGAATACGGATGCCAGCCAGCGCCCCACCGCCACGGTCGTGTCCGAGCGGACCCAGCCATTCCAGGGCATCAATTTCAATTTGTTGGTTCATCGCCTTCACGACGGCGTGAATGCCGCTACCAACCCGGCCGGGCCGCCCAAGTACCCCTACATCGTCGTAGGCTTTGGCGGGAGTTCAAACGACTTCTCCGGCACCCTCTTCCCCGTGATGAGCCCGGCGGGAGACGCCACCTACATGCAAAACTGCCAGGTGTGCCACACCCAAGTCAATGGAACGAACACCGAGGAGATCCTGCCCATCGGCCTGAATCCGGTTCAAGATCCCCAGGGCTGGATTCAAGGGGCGACCGGAAATCCGGTGCAGCCCGTTTCGTCGGCTTGCAGCGGCTGTCACGTTTCGGAAAGTGAATCGGCCCACTTCCTGGCCAATAGCGATGTCTTGGGAGAGAGTTGTAACGTATGCCATGCCGCGGGCGCGCAGTTCGCGGTTGACGCGGTACACGTTCAATAATGTGCCACAACAGACGCTGCTGGCAATAGCTCTAGTCCTACTTTGCTGGCCGGCGGGGGCTCAGACACCTGCCCCCGCCGCTCCGGTTCCCGCTGCGCCCGCTCAGGCCCCGGCCGCTCAGGCCTATGTCGGCTCGGAAACCTGCCAGCCGTGCCACGAAGACATTTATAACGCTTTCCAGAAGAGTCCCCACAAGCTGGTCGATACGCAGAAGCGCCGCGGCTGGGAAACCAAAGCCTGCGAATCCTGCCACGGACCAGGCGGCAAGCATGCCGGATCGGCCGAAAAGGCGGACATCGTCAACCCCGCCCACTTGTCCCCCGCGGAAGCCGATCGCGACTGCCTGAAATGCCATCTGAATCAGCCCACTCACATCGGCCGCATCCAGGGCAGCCACATGAAGAACGAAGTCGCTTGCACCGCCTGCCACTCCATCCATCGCAACGGTCCCAATGGGCTGGTCCCCCGGAAAATGACGGCGGTCAACGAGTTGTGCGCAAGCTGCCATACGGCGGTTTGGGCCGAATTCCAGCGTCCCTATAAGCACCGTCTGCCCGAAGGCGCCATGTCCTGCGTGGATTGCCACAATCCGCACGGCAGCATCTTCCCGGTCAACGCGCAGTCCTACGCCGCCAACGAGCCCGGGTGCTTCCGCTGCCACGGCAACCTGCGCGGACCCTTCACTTTCGAGCATGCGCCCGTTCGCCTGGAAGGCTGCGCCGCCTGCCATGAGCCGCACGGCTCCGCGAACCCGCGCATGCTGACCCGCGCGGAAGTCCGCTATATGTGCCTGGAGTGCCACTCCAATCTGCCCACCGCGCCCGGACCCATCAAGAATCCTCCCGCGCTCGGCGGAGTGCCGCCCGCGTTTCACGACCTGTACAGCCCGCAATTTCAGAATTGCACCGTCTGCCATATTAAGGTCCACGGTTCTTACGTGAACCAGGAGTTGCTCAAGTGAGACTCCCATTGGCTTTGTTCGTCGCAATTCCCTTGCTTGCACAGACGCCGGCGCAACAAGCGGCGCAGCAGCCGGCCCCCACCCCGGCCGCCTCCCCCACACCCGATGCCGCCGCCACCTCCCCCACCCCTTCCGCCGAGCCCTGGATTACCGGCAGCGTGGACTTCGGCTATCGTTTCACCAGCACCGGCGGCGACAACGATGTCTATCGCAGCGTGGTCAATCTGGGCCAGGGCCCCCGCCTGCTGGGCCTGGACCTCACCATCCTCGATCCGAAGAAGCGCCTCTTCGACCGCCTGGACGTGCGCGCCAACAACTGGGGCGGCGATCCCTACAATACCGTCCACGTGGACGCCTCCAAACGCGGCATCTACGATTTCAACTTCGACTACCGCGATATCGCCTACTTCAACCTGTTGCCGTCTTTTGCCGATCCCCTGCTCGGGACTGGCATCGTGCTGGATGAAGACTCCTACTTCTCCCGCCGCCGCATGAGCGAATTCCAGTTGGATTTGCTTCCCGGTCACCGTATCATGCCTTTTCTGGCTTATGGCCGCGATTCCGGCGGCGGCACCGGTATCACCACCTTCGTTTCCGACGTGAACGAGTACCCTGTCGCCGACCACATGTTCGATAAGACCGACAACTACCGCGGCGGCGTGCGCCTGGAGTTCAATCGCTTTCACGCCACCTTGGAACAAGGCGGCACTACCCTGCGCGACGATCAACAGGCCTACGATTCCACTCTCAACTACGGCAACAACTATCAGCAGACATACTTTGGCCAGACGCTGGATTTGACCAATCTGGTGCAGGCCTATGGCATCCGCGGCAGCAGCATATACAGCAAGGCCCTGTTTACCGCCAACCCATTTTCATGGCTGGACGTATCCGGCCAGTTTTTGTACAGCATCCCCAATACCAGCGTCAACTATACGCAGCTCGATACCGGCAATCTGGTGGTCGAGCAGGCCATCCTGTTTTATAACGCGGAACAGGCCTTGGGCTTCGCCACGGGCAAGCAGCCGCATACCAGCGGCAGCTTGGGTTTCGAACTGCGCCCGCTGAAGCGCGTGCGCATTCTGGAGACGTGGATGACGGACCGCATGCACACCGCCGCCGCGAGCCAGTTCACCGATACGATGGAGCAAGTGGTTGGTCTTCCGATCGGCGGCCTTGGCGTCGGCGACCCGATTAGCTTGCTGGTGGTGAACTACAACCAGGAGCAGACCGATGTGTTGGTCGACGCGACCCGCAAGCTCACGCTGCGCGGCGGCTATCGCTACGTGTGGGGCGATGCCCAAACCGGCAACCTCCTTATCGCCGGACCCGGCCAGGAATCGAGCGAATTGCGCCAACAAGTGGGTATCGCCGGGGTCAACTTTCGCGCCACCCAGAAGCTGACGGCCAACGTGGATTTTGAAGGCGCCGCGACGGATCACGCCTACTTCACCACCAGTCTCTACAACTATCAGCGAATGCGCGCCCGCGCCCGATACCAGCTTGCCGCCAAGCTGGCTTTGCAGGCCAGCTTCTCGCTGCTCAATAATCAGAATCCCACACCCGGCATCAACTACAGTTTCCTGAGCCGGCAGAATTCGCTATCGGTCTCCTGGACCCCGACGAAGCGCGTCAGCATCCTGGGCGAATACACGCGCTCCACTTTGTACTCCAACATCAACTACCTGGAGCCCGAGACTCTGACGCCAGAGACGTCGCTCTACCGCGACAATGCCCACAACGCCAGTTCTCTGATCGATCTGGCCCTGCCGGGCTACGCGAAACTCGCGCCGCATCTGGCCTTCGGCGGATCGCTGTTTATTTCCTCGGGCAGCCGTCCGACCACCTACTATCAGCCGCTGGCGCGGCTCACCCTGCCATTGCACAAAGGCCTCGTCTGGAAGTCCGAATACCGCTACTACGGCTACGGCGAAACCTTCTACGAATTGGAAGGTTTCCGCGCCCACATCCTGCAGACCGGCCTCACCATTTCGCGGTAACCCCGTCCGGGACCGCCGAATCTATACTCGGTATCATGTCCCTCGCCGACTTCCGCCAAGCCATCCGTTCCCTGCGCCGCCGCCCGGCCTTCGCACTGGCGGCCATCCTCACCATCGCGCTTGGCGTAGGAGCGAATGCCGCCGTCTATCAGGTAATCTACGCTGTCCTTCTGCGGCCCCTGCCCTTTCGCGACCCGCAGCGCCTCGTGCAACTCTGGGAGAGCACCGCGATCCTGCCGCAATTGCAAACCACTGTTCCGGATTTCCAGGATTGGCGCAATCGGACCCACAGCTTCTCCCAAATGGCGGCTTACACGTTCCAGGAAATGAACCGCATCACGCTCGTGGGTCAAGGCGAGCCTGAAATCGTGCGGGGCGTTGACGCGACTGTCGATCTGTTTCCCACCATGGGCATCCAGCCACTGCTGGGCCGCGCCCTCAGCGCCGCCGACGAACGCGGCAAGCTCCCCGTGGCCTTGATATCCGAGAAGCTATGGCGCCGGAAATTCGCCGCCGATCCCGCCATTCTGGGCCGCGCCTTGCGTTTCGAGACGGAATCGTTCACCGTGATCGGCGTGGTCCCCAGCCGTCAGGCCTTTCCCGAATGGGCGGATGTGTGGCTGCCTTTCTCGTGGATCGACACGGAACTGCTCACCACCCGCAAGTATCATCCGCTCGAAGTGATCGCCCGCCTGAAGCCCGGCGTCACGGAAGAGCAGGCGCAAACCGAGATGCACGCCCTCGCCGTGCGCCTGGCCGCCGAGCATCGCGAGACCAACGGCACGGTGGGCGCGTATGTCGTCCCGCTGGCGCGCCAGATCACCGGCGACGTGCGTCCCGCGCTGCTGCTCGTGTGGGCGGCTGTGGGCCTGGTTCTGTTGATGGCCTGCGCCAATTTGGCCCACATGCTGCTCGCGCGCATGCTCGACCGGCGCCAGGAGATAGCCATCCGCGTGGCCCTCGGCGCCGGGCGTGGACGGCTCATCCGCATGGTCCTTACCGAAAGCCTGCTCCTGGCCCTCGTGGGCGGAATAGCCGGTGCGGCGCTGGCCGCGGCCGCCAACGGGGTTCTGCAACGCATGGCGCAGGGACGCATTCCGCGCCTGGAGCCGTTGGGTTTCTGCCGCGCGCCGATGTTCGTGCTGGTTTCATCCGTCCTGTGCGCAGTTCTTTTCGCCCTGCCCGCCTGTGCCCAGGCGCTTCGCGCGCAAGCCGCGCCCGCAGCCGGGCGATCCATGAGCCGGAAGCGCTCTCCGCTGGGCTTCCTCCTGATCGCCGCCGAAGTCGCCATGGCGTTCGTGGTGTTGACCGGCGCCGCGCTGCTGGTCCGCAGCTTCGCCGGGCTGCTGAGCGAGGCTCCCGGATTCCAGGCGAAAGGTGTGCTGGCGATGGAAGTCCCCATGCCGAGCAGCCGTTATGACGACGCCAAGACCGCGCAATTCTGGAAGGGCTGGCTGCTGCCGGCGGTGCAGGCTTTGCCCGGAGTGGAAGCCGTCGCCATGGCCAACTGCGCGCCGATGAGCCTGTCGTCCACCGGACGCTTCCGTTTCGCCACCCGGTTCGGCATCGAGGGGCGCGCGTTCGATCCCGGCCGCTATCCAGTGGCGCAGTATCGCTGGGTGACGCCGGATTACTTCCGCGTGCTGGGCATTCCGCTAAGGCGCGGCCGAATGCTGACTGAAACGGATCGCGAACAGCCGCGGTACCTGATCAATGAGACCCTGGCACGGCAATTCTTCCCAGGCGAAGATCCCACCACGCATCGGCTGATCATGGGCGTGATGGACCCGCATCGCGATCTGATCGAGATCGCCGGCGTGGTGCGCGACGTGCGCGATATGGGGCTCGACGAGCCGGTGCTCCCGACTCTATATATGATCTCGAGTTCGCCACGCATGATCCTGCTGGTAAAGGCGGCGGGCGACCCTATGCGCTTGGCCGCGCCCATTCGCGACGCGATTCATCGCGCCGATCCCGAAGTTGCCGTGCTTAGGGTCGCGCCCGTGGAGCAGTACGTGGCCGATTCGCTGGCGCGACGCCGCTTCGCGCTTACCCTGCTGGCAGCCTTCGGCGGACTGGCGGCGCTGCTCACCGCGGCAGGAATCTACGGACTGCTGGCCTATTCCGTGAGCGGCCGCGCGCGCGAATTTGGCATCCGCGCGGCCCTGGGCGCCACGCCGGCAAATCTGCTCCGCATGATCCTCGGCGAAGGTGCGGCCGTCACTATTCCGGGACTGGCTGTGGGGGTCGCCGCCTCCCTGGCCTGTGCCCGGTTAATGAAGAGCTTGCTCTATCGGCTCTCGCCTATGGATCCGCTGTCCCTGGGGGCGGCCGGGCTGCTCCTGTCGATTATTACGGTGCTCTCCGTGTGGCTACCCGCCCGCCGCGCCGCGCGCGTTGACCCAGGCGCGGCCTTGCGCGTCGAGTAAAAAGCCCCGCGGGCTATTTGCATCTCCCAGTTTTTGCGGTATGCTGGAATCCGGGGCCAGCTAGCGGCCGGCCCCGGGCTTCGCGCTGGTTTACCGGCGTTTAAGCCAGATCACCAACGTCCTGAACCGGCCCACCAAGGGGAGCCGGAAGTCAAGCAGTAGAAGGAACATAAACGTTTCCTCCTTTCTAGCTTCAGAGTGGAGGGCTGGGCCGTCAACCCGGCTCTCCCGAACGAAGCTCCACAGTTCATCCGGCAGCCCGCTCACTCCACCTTCGGCCAGAACCCGAAAGCAAACTCTAGCAGCAGGCCCGTCTACGCGATATTGCCCATTGGAGATAGCACCGGGCATCCTATCCACGCCCGCCCCCCAAAAACCGGTAGTGGGTCAGTTTGGATTTGTAGGGCGGCTAATCTTGGCCGCAGCCGCCTTTAAGGCGGCCAGAGCCGGCTGAAAGCCGGCTGCGGGCACAATTGCCCGCCCTCCAAATCCAAACTGACCCACTACCCAAACTACCCAAAAACCCGGCTGGACAATTCCGTTCCAAATGTGTTAATCTCCTAAATGTCCCTGCAAAGACGCTCAATGGGAGGTCCGCGCTTCTAGGCCGGACCGCTTGCACCAGTGAGAATTTATGGCACATCAACCAGGAAAACAATACCAGGCTGCGGCCAAACAGGTCCAAGCGCGCGATTATCCGCTCGAAGAAGCCGTGCCGCTGCTGCAGAAAATCAAGTACGCCAAGTTCGATGAAACCGTCGAGGTCCACCTGCGGCTGGGTGTCGACCCCAAACACGCCGACCAGATGGTGCGTGGCACGGTGGTCATGCCCAACGGGCTGGGCAGGTCCAAGAAGGTTTTGGTCATCGCCGGCGGCGACAAGCAAAAGGAAGCCGAAGAAGCCGGCGCCGATTTCGTGGGCGGCGAAAACATGGTTAACAAGATCCAATCCGAAAGCTGGACGGATTACGATGCCGTGATCGCCACGCCGGATATGATGCGCTCGGTCGGCAAACTAGGCAAAATCCTCGGCCCGCGCGGGCTGATGCCCAATCCCAAGACCGGTACGGTCACGCAAGACGTCGCCAAAGCCATCAAAGAGATCAAGGCCGGCAAAGTCGAGTTTCGCGTGGACAAGACCGGTATCATTCATGCGCCGGTGGGCAAGATCAGCTTCTCCTCGGAAAAGCTGGTCGAAAACGCTTCCAGCCTGATCAGCGCCGTGGTCAAAGCCAAACCGGCCGCATCCAAAGGCAAGTACGTCAAGAGCGCGACCCTTTGCTCCACCATGGGACCGGGCGTGTCCCTGGATGTAACGATATTTAGTGCCAAGGCGGCCGTCTAGTTCCCTCGCGGGTGTCGAAATGAAGAAGAAAGAAGATAAGAAAAAGGATCTCGAAGCGCTGCGCCAGGATCTGCAGGCGTCCCGGAATCTGTTTGTAACCGGCTACGAAAAATTGCGCGTCGCGCAGGATTTCGAATTGCGCAAGACCATACGGGCGGCGGGCGGTAAGTACCGCGTGATCAAGAACAACATCGCCGAAAAGGCGTCGGAAGGCACCGCTGCCGAAGAGCTTTTGAAAAACCTGCGCGGCATGACCTCATTGGCCTATACCACCGCCGATCCGGTGGCGCTCGCCAAAGCGCTCACGGCCTACGCCAAGATCAATCCGGCGTTCACTTTCAAGGCGGGCTTGGTCGAGGGCCGGGTCATCGACGTCAAGGCCATAGGGGATCTGGCCAGCATGCCGCCGAAGGAAGAAATCTTCGCCAAGCTGCTGTTCCTGATCAATTCCCCAGCCCAGCGCCTGGTATCGACTTTGGGCGCCGTGGGACGAAACGTAGCCGTGGTCCTGGACCAGGCGGCGAAAGAGAACAAATTCAAAGCTGAAGGCTGAAAGCTGAAAGCTGAAAGCTATTTTCAAGATAGGAGTATTTAGGACAATGGCGGACATCAACACAATTGCGGATCAAATTCAAGGCTTGACGCTGCTCGAAGCTTCCCAACTCGTCAAGCTGCTGGAAGAAAAACTGGGCGTGTCGGCGGCCGCTGCGGCTCCGGTCATGGTGGCTGGCGGCGGCGCGGCGGCAGCGGCAGCGCCCGCAGCCGAGGAAAAGACCGAATTCTCAGTCGTTCTTACCGTCGTAGGCGCCAACAAGATCAACGTCATCAAAGCGGTGCGCGAAGTCACCAGCCTGGGCCTGAAAGAAGCCAAGGATCTGGTGGACGGCGCCCCCAAGCCGATCAAGGAAGGCGTGAGCAAGGACGAGGCCGAAACCATCAAAAAGAAGTTCACCGATGCCGGCGCGACCGTTGAGGTGAAGTAGCGAGCGCGGGCTCGATGCCTGCAAGTTGCTGGAACTATTAGGTGTTTTGACAGTTCTGGAATTGCTGTTGACGACCGGGGCGGGACTCTGGTAGGATTATCGGTTGGGATCTCCTTCTTTCAACCGATCTTGATCCCATTGGTGACTGTGAATTTTGGATCCTGGCAATTAAATTGCAGTTGGTTCGCAACTGCAACGCGTGGATTTGCGTGCCGTTTTGCGTCCGCATATCCGGTACAGGATTCGTGTGCCCGCAAGGGCTTGCTTCCCCGACTTTCTCAGCAGCTCTCGCTGACGACTTCGACCCGGCTCTCGCAGCCACCGCCGTCCCGGCTCCCGTCCGGTTCCCGCTCTTCGATTACATTGTGGCCTATCCCAGGAGCGATGCTCTTCCGGCTAGGCCGGTGTTTTTGCAGTTCGTAGCCTTGTTTTTGCTTAGGTTGTTCGGCCCTCAGGAGTTTAAAAGAAGACATGGATATTCAAAACAGCGGCGCTGCCTCCGAGCGAGTTGATTTTTCCAAAATCAAGACCTCCATTCCGATTCCGAACCTCATCGAGGTTCAGAAAAACTCGTACGAGCGCTTCCTGCAGATGGACCTGCTCCCCAATGAACGGGAAGATACTGGCCTGCAGACGGTTTTCAGCTCGGTGTTCCCAATTTCCGACTTCCGCGGCGTCAGCGAGCTGGAGTTCGTCGACTACTCCATCGGCAACTGGGAGTGTAAGTGCGGTAATCTCAAAGGCCTGCACCACCTGCGCTCCACTTGCCGGAACTGCGGCGCCACCATCCGCACCGATCCGTTCCATTCGGGCGACGTGCTTTGCCATCATTGCGGCACCTTCAACAAGAACGTGGTCACGTTCTGCAACAAGTGCGGCGACCCTGTCGGGCTGCAACTGAAATACGACATGGTCGAGTGCCAGGAACGCGGCATGACCTATGCCGCGCCCCTAAAGGTCACCATCCGGCTTACGGTCTACGCCAAGGATCCCACCACCGGTGTCAAGAGCGTCCGCGATATCAAGGAACAGGAAGTTTTCTTCGGCGAAATCCCACTGATGACCGACAACGGCACTTTCATCATCAACGGCACCGAGCGCGTCATCGTGTCCCAGTTGCATCGTTCGCCAGGCGTGTTCTTCGAACGCGTGCCGGCGCAGGGCTACTTCCTGGGCAAAATCATTCCCTACCGCGGAAGCTGGGTCGAATTCGAGTACGACACCAAGAACTTGCTGTACGTGCGTATCGACCGCAAGCGTAAATTCTACGGCTCGGTCTTTCTGCGCGCCTTGGGCTTTAAGTCCGACGAGCAGGTGTTGCACGCCTTCTATACGGTCGACCGCATTTCCATCAAGGACAACAAGCTCTTCTGGAACCTCTACAACAAAGAAGGAGCTTTCACCAGCGGCCTGACCAACTTGAAGCTGTCGCATGCCATCGTCGCCAAGAGCGGCGAAACGATCGTCGGCCAGGGTAAGAAGATCACCGGCACGCTGCTGAAGAATATCCAAGCATCCAAGATCCAGCAGACCGAGATCGCGCCCAACGATCTGGAAGGCGCCTACATCGCCGCCGACGTGGTGGATATGGCTACCGGCGAAGTCCTCATCGACGCCAACAACGAACTGACCACCACTGGTGTGCAGAAGCTGATGGAAGCCGGCATCGAAGAATTCGAAGTCTTCTTCCCCGAGCGCGACGACGTGGGCACCGTGATTTCCGCCACCTTGCGCAAGGACAGCGTCAAAGCCCAGAACGAAGCCCTCATCGAAATCTACCGCAAGCTGCGTCCCGGCGATCCGCCCACGCTGGACACCGCCACGCAATTATTCCAGGGCATGTTCTTCGACCCGCGCAAATACGATTTCTCGCGCGTGGGCCGCATGAAGTTCAACATCAAGCTGCACGACAAGGCCGAGGCCACGCCGCTCGACAAGCGCACCCTCGATCCCGAGGATTTCCGCGCCACCATCAAGTACCTGCTCAAACTGCGCAAAGGCATCGGCGCGGTCGACGACATCGATCACCTGGGCAACCGCCGCGTGCGCGCCGTGGGCGAACTGCTCGAAAACCAGTTCCGCATCGGCCTGGTGCGCATGGAGCGCGCCATCAAGGAAAAGATGTCCGTCTACCAGGAAATGTCCACGGCCATGCCGCACGACCTGGTGAACGCCAAGCCCGTGATGGCGGCCATTCGCGAATTCTTCGGGTCCAGCCAGCTCTCCCAGTTCATGGATCAGACCAATCCGCTGTCGGAGATCACCCACAAACGGCGTCTCTCCGCGCTGGGTCCCGGCGGTCTGTCCCGCGAGCGCGCCGGCTTCGAAGTCCGCGACGTGCATCCCACGCACTACGGCCGCATCTGCCCCATCGAGACGCCCGAAGGTCCGAACATCGGTCTGATCTCGTCGCTCTCGTGCTTCGCGTGCATCAACGAATACGGCTTCATCGAAAGCCCCTACCGCAAGGTTATTAAGGGTGTGGTCGTGGATGAGATCAAAATTCTCAATCCCGGCGACACGCAATACAAGGTCGGCGACATCGTGCGCCGCACCGATATCGAAAAAGCCAACGCCGCGCTGGGCGCGAAGAAACAGCCGGCCGAGTTCGAAGCGCATTGCGAGTATCTCTCCGCCTGGGAGGAAGACAAGTGGACCGTCGCCCAGGCCAATATCGAGCTGGATGAAACCGGCCGCATCGTGGCCGATCTCTGCAACGCCCGCCAGGCGGGCAATTTCGTGCTGAAGCATCGCGACGAAATCGAGTATATCGACGTCAGCCCCAAACAACTCGTCTCGGTGGCCGCCAGCCTAATTCCGTTCCTCGAGAACGACGACGCCAACCGCGCCCTGATGGGTTCCAACATGCAACGCCAGGCCGTGCCGCTGCTGCGCGCCGACGCCCCCTACGTGGGCACCGGCATGGAGCGCGTTACCGCCCGCGATTCGGGCGCGGTAGTGCTCTGCAAGCGCGCCGGTATTGTCGACTCGGTCGATTCCGAGCGCATCATCGTGCGCGTCGAAGGCGGCGCGGCGCATGAAGGGCAGCTCTCCCGCGAAGTCGGCGCGGATATCTACCAGCTCACCAAGTTCAAGCGTTCTAACCAAAATACATGCATCAACCAGAAGCCCATCGTGGCCATGGGGCAGCGCGTGACCAAGGGGCAAGTGCTGGCCGACGGCCCTTGCACCGACATGGGCGAACTGGCTCTCGGCCGCAACGTGCTGGTGGCCTTTATGCCCTGGCGCGGCTGCAACTTTGAAGACGCCATCCTGGTCTCGGAAAAGCTGGTCAAGGAAGATTACTACACCTCGATCCACATTGAGGAGTTCGAGATCGAGGGTCGCGATACCAAGCTGGGTCCGGAAGAAATCACGCGCGATATCCCCAACATCGCGGATTCCTTCCTGCGCAACCTGGACGAAAGCGGCGTCATCCGCATCGGCGCCACCGTGAAGCCCGGCGACATCCTGGTGGGCAAGGTCACTCCCAAGGGAGAAACCCAGCTCACTCCCGAAGAGAAATTGCTGCGCGCCATCTTCGGCGAAAAGGCCGGCGACGTGAAGGACGCTTCGCTCTACTGCCCGCCCGGTATCGAGGGCACCGTGGTCGATTGCAAGATCTTCTCGCGCAAGGGCCAGGAGAAGGATGAACGCTCTCGCGCCATAGAAGAATCCCAAATCGCCCGCCTGCAGCGCAACTTGAAGGACGAAGAACGCATCCTCACCGACGAGCGCGCCAAGCGCCTGGGTAACCTCTTGGAAGGCAAGCGGCTGTTGGCCGACCTACACGACGAAAAAACCAACAAGCGCGTGCTGGCCAAAGACACCGATCTGACCCGCGAACTGATCGAAAAGATCAAATCGCGCGACTTGAAGCGCATGCGCTTCAAGGACAAAGACCCGCGCGTCAACGAGCAAATCGACGAAATCGAGGAAATGACCTCGCGCCAGATCGCGGTGCTCGAAAAGATCACCGACGAAAAGATCGGCAAGCTGCGCAAGGGCGACGAATTGCCGCCCGGCGTGATCAAGCTGGTCAAAGTCTACATCGCCATGAAGCGCAAGCTGTCCGTGGGCGATAAAATGGCGGGCCGCCACGGAAACAAGGGCGTGATCGCGCGCATCCTTCCCGACGAGGACATGCCGTACCTCCCGGATGGAACGCCGGTCGAGATCGTCCTCAATCCTTTGGGTGTGCCTTCCCGTATGAACGTCGGCCAGATTCTGGAGACACACCTCGGCTGGGCCGCCAAAGCGTTGGGCTTGCACTACGCCACGCCGGTATTCGACGGCGCCACCGAGCGCGAAATCAAGAAGGCGCTCACCGACGCGCATTTGCCGAAGGACGGCAAGACCGCGCTCTACGACGGCTTGACCGGCCAGGCTTTCGAGCAGCCGGTGACCGTCGGCTACATCTACATGCTGAAGCTCTCGCACCTGGTGGACGACAAGATTCACGCGCGCTCCATCGGGCCCTACTCGCTGATTACCCAACAGCCGCTGGGCGGCAAGGCGCAGTTCGGCGGACAGCGCTTCGGCGAAATGGAAGTCTGGGCTCTGGAAGCCTATGGCGCCGCATACATCCTGCAAGAGTTGCTCACGGCCAAGTCCGGCCGCGCCAAGATCTACGAGGCTATCGTCAAGGGCGAAGCCGCTATCGAACCGGGTGTGCCGGAGTCGTTCAACGTGCTCATCCGCGAGTTGCAGTCGTTGTGCCTGGACGTGGAGTTGATGAAGAAAGCGCCGCACGAAGTGTTGGATATGGCGCCGGCAGCGGACTAAGAAGCGGTGGCTGGTGATCGGTGGCTGGTGACTGGTGGATTAGAACTAAACCACCAGCCACAAGCCACCGACCACTAGCCACCAGCCACATTGGAGGCTTAATGAGATCTTCACCCTACGATCGCGCAAACTTGATCGCCGATTTCGATTCCATCCGGATCAGTCTGGCGTCTCCCGAAAAGATCCGGAGCTGGTCCCACGGGGAAGTTACCAAGCCGGAGACCAT
>JBEKMJ010000088.1:0-35023 GCA_050008575.1 Bryobacteraceae bacterium | reverse complement strand
CAGGACGACAATTTCGCGCTGCCCGTCGATCCGATCCCCTACGTGAGTCCGGGCTTCGCCCCCATTTTCGAACGGGATAGGCAAAAGCATCACAAGCAGTTTAACGAGCAGATCGACGACGCGTACTTATATGCTTCGATCATCCTTCCGCGGCTGACATTCTGCGGGGGCGGGGTCGAGGTTCACATGCGCAAGGGAAAGACGGGCTATCAAAACGACTCGTTGGCCTACGGGGTCGCGCCCTTTGCTCCCCAGTCGCCCATTGTGGGGCCCATGTACATTTGGGCCGATCGGCCCGACGAAAAGGAGAGGTTGTACACGAACGGGATACCTGGGGACGTTCTGCTGGATGTGCAGCGGGCGCAATTCTCGAAGCCAGTAACATCTCTCGATTTCTCGATCGGCGACGATACCACCGTCGACTACATCAAGGTGACACTGATCTACTAACATGCCAACTCTGCGCCTTATCGTGCTGCTCAGTATCGCCTATATAGCGCGCGCCCAATCGGGCTGCGCTGCCGCGCCGCCCGGCATCTCCGCGTGGTTTACCTTCGACGAACCCATGTTTCGTCAGCCGGGCGAGCACCATCCTCGGCGTGTGCCTGGGTTGGTCGGCTCCGGGCTGCGCTTCAACGGGATCGACCAATACTTCGAAGTCCCCGCCTCTACGCCTGGCCTGGACGTCGGCGAGGACGACTTTACCATCGAGCTGTGGATCCGTACCAAGCAGGCCGTGGGCACGCCCAGTATCGTGGACAAGCGCGGGCGTCAGCCCCTCGGCTATCTGATCTTCACCTATAAGGGCCGCCCGGCTCTGCAACTCGCGGACGGAAGCAGGGGCGCCGGTCCCTTTTGGCATGCCAGGATCGCGGACGGACGCTGGCACCATGTGGCGGGCGTCGTGAGGCGGCTGCCACCGGAGCCGGTTGCGCTCTTCGTCGATGGGGTCCGCGATCGACATAACTATGGGGCTGCAACCTTGACGAACCTGGACGTTCCACAGCAGCTCTGGCTCGGCCGGCATCACGCCAATGGGTATGTGGACCGGGAGGACATTTACTTTCAGGGCGATATCGATGAGCTGACTTTCTACCGGCGGGCGCTGACCGAGAAAGAGATTCGATCCATCTTCCAAGCGGGCGCGAGCGGAAAGTGCCGCAAGTAGCTTGGAGGGCGGGCAATTCTGCCCGCAGCCGGCTTTCAGCCGGCTCTGGCCGCCTAAAAAGGCGGCTGCGGCCAATATTGGCCGCCCTACAACACCGGCCCGATCCGCCACGGCACGAACTCATGATGCCCCAGCCGTTCCGCGCAGGTGCGCTCCCCCGACGCCACCCGCAACAGCATGTCGAAGATCTCACGCCCCACTTCCTGCACGCTCTTCTCTCCATCCGCGATCGCCCCGGCGTTGATATCCATATTGTCCTGCATGCGCCGGTACGTATGGCTGTTGCTCGCGATCTTCAGCACCGGCACGGAAGGAAAGCCGATGGCGCTGCCGCGTCCGGTAGTGAAAGCGATCAGGTTGCACCCTCCCGCCGCCAGTCCGGTGAGCGAAACCGGATCGTAGCCCGGAGTGTTCATGAACACGAAGCCGGGAGTCCGCACGGGCTCGGCATAGTCCACCGCGTCGGTCAGCGGCGATGTGCCCGCCTTGGCCACCGCGCCCAAGGATTTTTCGAGGATGTTGGTCAGTCCGCCTTCCTTGTTGCCGGGCGAGGGATTGTCGTCGAAGCTGCCCGCGAAGCGGGTCAGGTATTGCTTGTAGCCTGCGACGAAACCCAATAGTTTTTCCGCCACTTGCCGATTGCGCGCGCGGCGCACCAGCAGATGCTCGGCGCCGAAGATCTCGGTAGTCTCCGCCAACACCGCGCTGGCGCCGATGGCGGCCAGCATATCCGAACATACGCCTAGCGCCGGGTTCGCGGTGATGCCGGAAAACGAATCCGAGCCGCCGCAATTGAGGCCCAGCACGATGCGCGACGCCGGCATTTCCACGCGCCGTTCCGAGGCGCATTGCTCCATCAGGCGGGCGATCTCGCTGCGCGCCGCCGCCACCGCGCCCCGCGTGCCGCCGCTCGATTGCAGCGTCATACCCACCAGGCGGCTGGCCCGTGGAGCGTTGGGACCGAGATAATGCTCGATCTGATTCACCTCGCAGCCCAGGCCCAGAATCACGGCGGCCGACACGTTAGGGTGCGCCAATACGCCGGCCAGCGTGCGGCGAAGCTGCTCAGTGTCCGGGCCGATGGTGTGGCCGCAGCCTTCGCCGTGCGGAAAGGCCACCACGCCATCCACGTTGACCGGCAACCGTTCACTGTCGAAACTTTGGGCAATCATCTCGGCGGTATGCGCCGCACAGTTGCTGGCCGCCACTACCGCAATATAGTTGCGCGTGCCCACCGAGCCATTCTCGCGTGGATAGCCCAGAAAGGTGGGCGCGGCGGCGTCAAACCTGCGCGCTGGCAGCGGAATTTCGCCGGTGGGGAATTCGTAGTCGAAGTGCAGTTCCTCGAACGCCAGGTTGTGCGTATGCACATGCCGCCCGGGCTCGATGGTTTGCCGGGCGCGCCCGATCGCCTGGCCATAGCGCCGCACCACCGCGCCCTGCGGTATCAATGCCAGCGCGATTTTGTGGCCGGCCGGAATCGGTTCGCGCGCGACCAGCGTCTGGCCATCTACTTTCAACTCGGTTCCCGCGGCGACCGGCACTCTCGCGATACCCACATTGTCGGTGGCGTGCAAATGGATGACGGAGTTCTCCGCGGTCGGCAGTTTCGCGATTTCGAGCAGCGTTTCGAACGGCATAGTTACCTCATCAGCAGCGTTTCGGGGGCGTCGTCGCCCAAGTGTACATGCAGTTTCCCGCCCACGGGATGAATCAAAATGCCGCCGCCCTCAGGCGGGACCGGAATATCGGCGGGGCCGTCCACCAGGACGAAATCCGGCGTCTCGGCATCGTCCAGCAGCTTCCCGATGTGCACGTGGACGTGACACTGCGAGCGCCGGATATCGGCATTCGCGGCGAGGCCCCACTGGTCGCCCCAGGTTTCCTTGGCCTTGGCGATGGCGCCAGTCCACAGCGCCAGGCGCTGCGCGGGCGTCAGATCGGCAAGCTCGTGAATATGCACGCGCGGCAGCGCCAGCCAGCGATGCGGCTTGTTCGGATTAATGTCTTTCACGAAGAAAACGGGCGCATCGGGCGGCTGCTTCTCGGCCTCGCGGCACAGCCCGCACTCGCGCTGGGCCATGCTTTCGGCGCTGGCGATGTCGCAAGCGCAGTTGCGCACGTCGCCCAGCGCGAGGGCGGTGAGCAGCAGAAGCGCGGGGAGGAATCGCACGCTCCCATTATCTTACTTGACGGGCTCTCCAGTGGCGGCCTTGGCGCTCGCGGGCAGCTTATCCGCGTTGGCCAGCATCAGGCTGACTTGCCAAAGCTGCGTCTCGGTCAACGATCCCCTGTAGCCCGGCATGCCTGTCAGGCGAATGCCGTTGGCCGCTTTCCAATAGGTCTCGCCCGGCGGGTCGTCGGTCACGCCGTGGCCGGTGAAGAGCTGCGGCGGATGCGGGAACATACCCTTGGCAATCGCCGTCTCGGGCTGCCCGCTGAGGCCATGGCAAACCGAGCACTGCTCGCGATAGATGCGCGCGCCCGCCAGCAGGTTCGCTTCGTCCGCCGGAATCGGCGCTTGCGTAGGCGCCTCTTTCGATATTCGCGCTTTCAGCGCCATACCCGCCAGAAGCCGTTCCATAGGCATCGGCGGAGCCGACGTCGCCACCGGCGCCAGGCCCAGTCCAAAGTACGCGATCGCGCCCAACCCCACAATCGCCAGGCCGAGCGCGAATCCAAGCAACAATTTCAGCATCAGGCGATCCCCATCTGCTTCTGCATCTGTTCCAGCGTCACACCCTTGGTCTCCGGATAAGTGAACAACACCACGAAGAATTGCAGCGCCATCATGGCGGCGAAAAACGCGAACGGAGCGGCCCCTGAGTGCGCCGCCAGCCAGGGAAACGTCAGCGAGATGGCCGCGTTCATCACCCAATGTGTGAAGCTGCCCAGGCTCTGCCCCTTGGCCCGCACGCGGTTGGGGAACACTTCGCTCAGATACACCCAAATCACGGCGCCCTGCGAAAACGCAAAAGAGGCGATGAAGCCCACCAGCAGCCAGACCAACAATTCCTGATGCCGGTGCATGGCAAAAATCACCGCGACGCCGGCCAGCGAGATCGTCAGCCCCACCGACCCGGCCAGCAGCAAAGTCTTGCGCCCGATGCGGTCGATCACCGACATGGCGATCATGGTGAACAGCAGGTTTGTCGCGCCGATGGCCACCGCCTGCAGGTCGCTCGACACCTTGCTGAATCCCGCCTGCGCGAAAATGTCATTCAGGTAATACAGAATCGCGTTGATACCGGAGAGCTGGTTGAACATCCCGATGGTCACTGCCAGAAAAATCGGCACGCGGTATTTATGTGTGAACAGCGGTTCGTCGCCGTGGCCGTGCTCGGCATCGATCGATGTGACGATATCCTGCAGTTCCGCTTCGTAATTCTCTTCTCCGGTGAGGCGCAGCACCTCGCGCGCTTCCGGCACGCGCCGCTTCTTCACCAGCCAGCGCGGGCTGCGCGGAATGCCGAAAAGCATCAGCATGAAAAATGCCGCCGGGATCGCCGAAACACCCAGCTTCCAGCGCCATTCCGCGGCGCCGAATCCCCCCAGGCCGATCATATAGTTGGAAAAGTAGGCCAGCAGGATGCCGAAGACCACGTTGAACTGAAACAATCCCACCAGCCGGCCGCGCCATTTCGCCGGGGCGATCTCGGCAATGTACATGGGACCCAGCACCGAAGATCCGCCAATGCCCAGGCCGCCGATAAACCGGAAGGTGACCAGCGAATACCAGTCCCATGCGAAGGCGCAGCCGAGCGCCGAGATCAGATACAGGATGGCCATCGCGCGCAAGCTATCGCGCCGGCCCCAGCGGTCGCCGGGGATGCCCGCTAACATGGCGCCGAAAATCGTTCCCAAAAGAGCGGCGGCCACCGTCAGTCCCAAGGTGCCGGGCGTCAGACGATAAGTCTCCGTCAGTGCGTGGGTAGTGCCCGCGATCACCGCGGTGTCGAATCCGAAAAGCAGGCCGCCCAGGGCCGCCACGATAGTGCTTTTGACTAAGTAGGCGTTCAGCGTCATGGCTAGGCCCGACTGTATCACAGATCCGCCGAGGTGGCACGCGCACGCGCGCGCGGCGCGGCTGAGCCCGCGCCAGTCTCAACGCCTAAAGGTTATGCTAACGAGGCCGGCCGCCGCCAGGCACGCTGTTCCGTTAACAAATATGGCGGCCAATTCGGGCGCCGGCTTGTGGTTTGCCAGCGCAATGAAGCCGCCGGCCGCAGCGACGGCAGCCCAGACAATTCGTTGCCGATGTATGCGTTTTTTCCAAGTTCCCGATCCGTGTCTGTGTTCCCACACATCCCGATTCGTAGCATCCTTGTACCTTCCGCCCTTGACATATCTCCATTCGTGAGTAGTGCAGCGCGAATAGGCGCTCCGGTCTACGCTGTTGACACTCAGAGCTCCGATCAGTGCGATGCCGGCCGCCACACTGGGAGATACGGCCTCGATCTGAGAAACCACGGCTCCGGATGCGGCTTTCAAGCAGCGGAATGCGATGGGCGCGCAAATTGCCAGGCAAATCGAAACCGTGAGCCAGAGCGGAAACGTCTTTCTCCACTGGCCTGTACCGGTGTCCTGCATTGCCGCGATCGCAATCGCGGTAACCAGCCCGACAATGGCCGCTGCCGCGAAAAGGAGGAGTTGCCAATACCATGCCCAACCACCCGGCCGGATGCGAAAGGCCGCTTGCAATCCGGCGCCGACAAACTGGACGCTAAGGAAGATGGCAAGAACCAGGCAAGCCAGAAAAACAAGACAGAGCATAATGGCGCAAACCGACGCCGTGAACCCGTATTTCTTAAACCATCCGGTATCGTCCGTCCAAATTACAATCGCGAATACACCGGCATAGAAGCCCAACGCGGATACCCCCAC
The DNA here is from genome assembly GCA_050008575.1 of Bryobacteraceae bacterium. Taxonomy (GTDB): domain Bacteria; phylum Acidobacteriota; class Terriglobia; order Bryobacterales; family Bryobacteraceae; genus Bog-159. The sequence goes on along the minus strand of JBEKMJ010000088.1, from coordinate 28,971 downwards.
CAATATGAGAAGGCGCCAGTACCAGACCAGAGCATCGATCCCGTCCCGCACTTTTTGCGCCCGATCCGCGACCGCGCTAAACGCACTTTGCGGGAAGGCCGTTCCCGATGGCTCCGCATGGACCGGTTGCGCCAGCCCCGTATCCGGGGACGCACCGGTGGTCTTCGCTGCCTGTCGAGCCGCTGGCACCGATAACATCGAATGTTGCAACACCAGCACCAGTCCCATCAGCGCGAACGCGATGAGCAGCCGGGCCTCCATCGATATGGGTCTCTTCCTCATAGCCGAATTCGAACAGAACCGTCCCTGCAGGAGCCATCGAGAGTACCATCTTCTCAGCCAGTACGCAAAGAGCCGCTCCCTGACGGCCGCGGCTCAGTCAGGCCGTGCGAAATCGGCGCAACCGTTACCGAGTCCCTTATAGAATACTGGCGGTTCGGTTGCACCGTGGGGCCAATCCTGGCCGCAGCCGTCTTTCAGGCGGCTCCTGCTTTCACGGCGCGCCTCGTCGTGGTCGCAAAGGCCGGCTGAAAGCCGGCTGCGGGCAGAATTGCCCGCCCCACAAAACGCCATGCCCACTTGTCAGCCAGGGCGGATATGGCGCTTTGGCCGCAACATCGATCTATAAAGAACTAACTGGACGATGTACTAGCCGCGGCCGTTACCGAGCCGCGACCGGCAGGGAGCGGGCTTCCTAAAACGGTCAAGCCCCCGAGTGAGCCGCCGGCGATCAGTTCGCCAGCTTAATAGCGGCAAGTTTCAGCACCACGGCGATGTCCGCGGGCCCGTTCACGTCGATACGGACGGCGGTTCCCTCGGCATAGCGCTTGGCGCCGTCGATAATCCGAATCACGCGCTTGGGAAGGCCACTCCCGCGCGCTGCCTCCACCGCCTTGCCGCCCAGCGCGAACGATGCGCGGAAACAGCCCCGGCACGGCGAAAGATATAGAATGGTCCGTTTGTCCCGCTTCACGCGCAGCGACCATCCGGCTTTGATTGAGTAGGAGTGCCACTCCCGCGAAACGATATTGCGCTGCTCCGCCAGTCCGGCGAGCAGTCCATCCCACAGCGCTTTGGCCGGACGGCCCAGCTCCGCCGCCAGATCGTCGTCTGTTGGCATTCCGGATTTGCCGATGAAGGCGTTTGGAAGGGTTTCGGATGTATGGGTCATGAATTCCACTTGCATATCCGCTACAGTATTAGGGTAAGCCCGAAACCCCATGAGTGGCGCCGCGGAATTCCTGAAGGCTCGCGATTTCCTGCTGAGTCGTCGCACGGACTACGAATATGCCTGCCGGCACTTCCAGTGGCCCGCGCTCGACGAATTCAACTGGGCGCTGGACTACTTCGACGTCATGGCCGCGGGCAACACCAAGCCTGCCCTGTGGGTGGTGGACGAATCCGGCGCGGAATTCCGGCTCAGTTTCGCGGAGATGTCGCAGCGCTCCAACCGCGTTGCGCAATTCCTGCGCGAACTGGGCGTGCGGCGCGGCCACCGCATCCTGCTCATGCTGGGCAACGAAGTGGCGCTATGGGACACGCTCCTGGCGGTCTGCAAGCTCGGCGCAGTCGTCATTCCCGCCGCCACGCTGCTCGGTCCGGAAGATCTGCTGGACCGCCTGCAGCGCGGCGCGGTGCGGCACGTGATTGTGGGCGCCGCGCACATCGCCAAGTTTGCGGCTCTCGCCGGCGAATATACGCGCATCTGCGTAGGCGGGCCGGCCGCGGGATGGCACTCGTTCGAGGACGCCTACCGGCAAAGCGGCGCATTCACTCCGGAGGGCGTCACCGGCGCCACCGACCCGTTGCTGCTCTATTTCACCTCGGGCACCACGGCCAAACCGAAGCTGGTGCATCATTCGCACCAGAGCTATCCGGTGGGCCACCTGTCCACCATGTATTGGCTCGGACTGCAGCCCGGCGACCTGCACTGGAACATCAGCACGGCCGGCTGGGCCAAGCATGCCTGGAGCTGTTGGTTCGCGCCCTGGAACGCCGGGGCCACGGTGTTCGCCTATAACTATGCGCGCTTCAATGCGAAAGCCGTGCTCACCATGCTGGCGCGCCGTCCCATTACCACGCTGTGCGCGCCGCCCACCGTTTGGCGCATGCTGGTGCAGGAAAAGCTGGCGGATTATCCGGTAAGCCTGCGGGAAGCGTTATCGGCGGGAGAGCCGTTAAATCCCGAGGTGATCGAGCGCGTGCAAGCGGCCTGGGGCCTCACCATTCGCGACGGCTTCGGCCAGACTGAAACCACCGCCGTCTGCGGCAACACGCCGGGGCAGGCGGTGAAGCCGGGCTCCATGGGCCGTCCGCTGCCCGGCTATCGCGTCGAACTGCTGGCGAACGATGGCCGGCCCGCACCGGAGGGTGAGATCTGCCTGGACCTTTCCACGCCGCCTCTGGGGCTGATGCTGGGCTACGGTGGGGGCGAGGCGGTCAACTCCCTGGCTGCCCAGGACGGTTACTATCGCACGGGCGACCTGGCGTCCCGCGACGCCGACGGCTACATCACCTATATCGGCCGCGTGGACGATGTGTTCAAGTCGTCGGACTATCGCATCAGTCCTTTCGAACTCGAAAACGTGCTGGTGCGGCATCCGGCGGTGGCGGAGGCGGCGGTAGTCGCCAGTCCCGACCCGTTGCGGCACGCCGTTCCGAAAGCGTTTCTGCTATTGGCGCCGGGCTATGTGGCTAGCGCGGATCTGGCGCGCGAGATCTTTCAATTTGTGCGGCGGAACGTGGCTCCTTATAAGCGCATTCGGCGTTTGGAATTCTCGGATTTGCCCAAAACCATTTCCGGCAAGATTCGGCGCGTGCAGTTGCGCACCAGCGGGTCGCAGCAGGGCGCGCGGGAGTTTTGCGAGGAAGACTTCCCGGAGCAGTAGTAGCATTTTGGATGCCGTGGGGGGCGGGCCTCCAGGCCTGCGCGGGTTCTCCGGAACCCGCTCTTCGGCGCCTGCGGGTCGTCACCAAGATCGGAGAACCGGCGCCGGGGCGTGGCGCACGCTTGTAGCGTGCCGCGGCGAGCTTGGCTCGCTGGAGAGCGGGCCTGCGAGGCCCGCGCAGGCTGCGAGCCTGCCCCACGCCGCCTACAGCCCCGCGCCCGGACCGCCGATAAAGAAACCGGGTACGTTCGATGCCATTGGAATTGAACCCGGAGGTCTATCGGGCGGTCCTGGAAAGCCTGCCGATCGGGGTTTACCTCACCGACCGCAAGCGTCAGATCGCATTCTGGAATACCAGCGCCGAGAGGATTACGGGATATCTCGCCCAGGAAGTGATCGGGCACTTCTGCCCGGACAATCTATTGATGCACTGCGACGAAAACCAGTTGGCGCTGTGCGGCTCCGCTTGTCCGCTGGCGCAGACCATGCAGGATGGCCGCGCGCGCGAAGCCAATATTTTTCTGCGCCACAAGGAAGGACAAAGGGTTCCCGTGCGCGTGCGGTCGGTGCCGGTGAGAGACGAATTTGGCGTCATCATTGGCGCCGCGGAATGCTTCGAGGAACGTTCTTTCCGGGCCGTCGAGAAGCGTTGCCCGCACCTGCGGGGGGAAGTTTGGCTGGACGATGTGACGGAGATCCCGGATCGCCGGACGACCCTGGCCGCCTTGGACGCCGTCCGGGAGGCGTTCGCCGGCTCGCAAGTGCCGTTCGGCGTTCTTTCGATCGCCGTCGACAACCTGGACCACTTGCGGCGAACCTCCGGTTGCCAGGCGGTAAATACGGTTTTCTATGCGGTCGCGCAGACGCTGTCCGGCGGCACGCGGCCGGACGACCTGGTGGGCCGCTGGCGCGAGGACCGCTTCCTGGCGCTAGTGGCATGCCCCGCCGCGGAAGGGCTTCTAAGCTGCGCCGAAAGGCTGAAGCGTCTGGTTTCCCTGGCCGCCGTTCCCTGGTGGGGAGACCGGCTGTCGGTGACCGTATCGCTGGGCGGAACGATGGTGCGCCCCGGCGACACGGCCGAATCGCTATTGGAACGCGCCGAGAAGGCCCTCGAAAGCGCCACGGCGGCGCGCGTAGATTCTGTCCTGGTGATTTGAGGCGTATAAAATATGTTCTCGATTATTGGAATTATACTGGTCATCGCCGCGATCGTGGGCGGGTACTTGATGGAGAAAGGGAACCTGCTGGTTCTGCTGCAGCCCGCCGAATTGATTATCATCGCGGGCGCCGCGGCCGGCACCGTGCTCATCGCCAACCCGCCCTACATCCTGAAACAGATCGTGCAGGGTTTGATCGGGGTTTTCAAGGGATCCCGGTTCACCAAACAGCTCTATCTGGACTCCCTCAAGATGCTGTTCGACCTGTTCAACCGTTCGCGCAGGGAAGGACTGACCGCCATCGAAGCCGATATCGAAGAGCCGGAAAAAAGTAAGACATTCAGCGCCTTCCCCTCCGTGATCGGGGACCATCATGTCCGCGACTTCATCTGCGACACGCTGCGCACGGCTTCCAGCGGCGCCGTCGAGCCATTCGATATCGACCAGATGATGGAGCTGGATATGGAGGTGCACCATCATGACGCCGCGCAGCCGGTGGCAGCCTTAAGCACCACGGCGGACGCGCTGCCGGGCCTCGGTATCGTGGCGGCGGTGCTGGGCGTGGTCATTACCATGGGGGCTCTGGGCGGCCCGCCGGAGGAGATCGGACACAAAGTGGCGGCGGCCCTGGTGGGCACATTTCTGGGCATCCTGCTGTGTTACGGATTTCTGGGGCCGATCGCCTCCAACATGGCCAAAACGGCGGACGAAGAGGGCGCCTACTACCATGTACTGCGCGTTGCCATCGCGAGTTTTATCAAGGGCACGGCGCCCATCCTGGCGGTCGAGATTGCCCGGCGCGCCACTCCGGGACAAGTCCGGCCCGGCTTTCAGGAATTGGAAAAGCTGTGCCGCAAGAAGGGGACGGATGCTGCACCGGGCGAGGCGGCTCCCGCGGCGGCGGCCTAGGGGCGCATTCTTATGGCTCACGTTCGTCCTATCGTAATCGTCAAGAAGAAGGTGGCTCACGCCGGTCACCACGGGGGCGCCTGGAAGGTGGCTTACGCCGACTTCGTCACCGCCATGATGGCGTTGTTCATCGTGCTGTGGCTGCTCAACAGCAGCAAGCAGATTCGGGAGGCGGTGGGCGGATACTTCAAGGACCCCACCGGCACATCCAAGCTGGTCGGCAGCGGAAAAACCGGCGCGGGCGACAACTTTACCCTCACCAAAGACAACATGAACAAGCTCAAGGACGAGTTGCAGAAGGCCGTCCGCAAGGTCGTCGATTTCGAAAAGCTGAAGAACCAGATCGAAATGACGGTGACCAGCGAAGGGTTGCGCATCGAGCTGATGGAGAGCGAGAAAGGCACGTTCTTCGCCAGCGGCGTGGCCGAGCCGAGCGACGACGGCCGCCAGATTCTGGTGATGCTGGCGCAGGAGTTGGCCAAGCTGCCGAACACCATCTCCATTGAGGGACACACCGATTCCAAACCCTTCGTGGGCAGGGGCAACTACAGCAATTGGGAGCTCTCGGCGGACCGCGCCAACGCCGCGCGCCGCATGGTGCAGGAAAATGGGGTCGGCCCGCACCAGGTAACGCAGGTGCGCGGCTACGCGGATCAGCGCCTGCGCAAACCGAACGCTCCCGACGACCCTTCGAACCGGCGCATTTCAGTGGTCGTCCAGTATCTGGACAAACCGGAACCGGAACCGAAGCCGCCCGAAAAGACGCCGGCCAAGAAGAAGTGACGATCGATCATGGGGCGCGGAACCCAAAACCTTGGGGGGGCGGGATTTATCCCGCGCGGGGCTTTAGTAGCCCCGCCGCAGCGGCGCCCTCTCTTGGGTGTGGGGCAGGCGTCTACGCCTGCAGCGGGTCTCCAGACCCGCGCGGCCGCCGTCTACGCCGGCCTGCCTCGGATATGGCTGATGCGGTGGCACGAAAAGCGGCCCTTCAGGACCCGCGCAGACCTGGAGGTCCGCCCCACATACCGAAATGTAATAGACTGCTTACATGCGAATGTTCAATAGCAGTCTGATGGTGGCGGCCGCGTTGCTGCTGCCGGCCCTCGCGCAGAACAATACCAACCCCTTCGAAGGGCGCTGGGATTTTAACATTGTCACCCCCGGCGGACCGCGCGCCTGTTGGCTGGGCGTCACCGCGAAGGATGGCAAGCTGGAGGTGTGGTACCAGCCCCCCGGAGGCAACGTCTACCAGTTGAAAGATCTTCACCAGGACGGGGAGCACCTGATCCTCACCCTTTCCGCGGCCGCCGGCCGCCGCGCGGCCATGACCTGGGACCTTGAAGCCAAGGATGGAAAGCTCACTGGCGTGCAGGACAGCGGCGGCTACAAAATCCAGTTGACCGGTCTGCGCGCGCCGGAACTCAAGCGCGGCGCCCCCGCGGCATGGACCGATCCGGAACCGCTCTTCAACGGCAAGGACCTCAGCGGTTGGGAGCCGATCGCTCCGGCCACCAGCCATTGGAAGGTCGAAGACGGGCTCCTGATCAACACCGCGCACGGCGCCAACTTGAAATCGACGCGCACGTTCGAGGATTTCAAAGTGCACTACGAAGTGAATTGCCCCGACGACGGCAACAGCGGCTTCTACCTGCGGGGCCGGTATGAAGTCCAGATCGAATATGAACCGCTTTCGAGCAATCCGCCGGAGCGCCGGATCGGGTCCGTCTACGGACGGATCGCACCCAGTCCCGCATTGCCGCGCGCGCCGGGTCAGTGGGAGACCTTCGACGTCACTCTGGTGGGCCGAACGGTGACGGTAGTCCACAACGGCGCCACTGTGATCGACCAAAAGGAGATCGAGGGAATCACGGGCGGCGCCCTAGATGCCAACGAAGGCGAACCGGGGCCGTTCTACATTCAGGGTGACCATACAGGCGGGCTGAAATTCCGCAATATTACGGTTTCAGTGCCGAAGAATTAACCGACGGCTTACCTTACAGCCAGCAGCACCAGGAACAGCACCAGGATAGCCAGATCGGCGATCAGGCCGGCTTTGTTCTGCTGTGGGTGGATCAGCATTGTATTCCCTGCGAATATGACGCAGGAATGGATGCTGTGGTTGCACCATTTTGCAGCAGGCTCGGTGGCATAGGCTTCAGCCAGTGGGGCAGGCTCGCAGCCTGCGCGGGCCTCGCAGGCCCGCTCTTCGGCGAGCGAAGCTCGCCTTAGTTAGCGGCGAGCGAAGCTCGCCTTAGTTAGCGGCGAGCGAAGCTCGCCTTAGTTAGCGGCGAGCGAAGCTCGCCTTAGTTAGCGGCGAGCGAAGCTCGCCTTGGCAGCGCATGGCGCTGCCCTACTCAGCTTTCCAGGATCTTGCGGATCTCCGCGTTGGGATCGTCCGCCACCCGGCTGTGGACGTCGAACAGCATGGTGGCGCGCCGGTCCGCCGTGTAGGCCGGCCAGTTCGGATCGCCCGTGCGGGCGAAGGCCAGCCATGCGCCGCTCATCTGCCGGGCGAGCGCTTCCGGCTCCGCGCCCGGTCCCACCAGCACGCGCGCTTTGTCGACATTGTCGAACATGAACGGGATGTCCAGCGTGTGCGGCGATTTGAACAAGCCATTGGCCACGGGTGTATCCCAGATCAGGTAATACATATAAACCGGCGCGGCCTTCTGCGCGGCCTTGCGCTCGGCGAGCGTGATGGATCCGCCAAACATCGCGTTGGCGGTGAGCACCTGGTTCAGCAGATAGGTGGGCGAGTAATCCGGATGCAGCTTGCGGAAGGCCGCGATGAGAGGCTCGGCTTTGGCGCCAGCGATCGGTTTGGCGCGCTCCGTGAGCTGCGTGTCGGTCAGCGTGCCGAACCAGGGCTCCGCGGCGGTGAACAAGGTCATCTCATCCTTGTTGGACCCGATCAGAATCGGGATGTTGGCGGAAATTTCCGGAGCGGCCGGAGTAAACGGATCGGACGGCAGCACCACTCCGTCCACCACGGGCGCCAGGCGCATCATGCCGCCCATGGGTCCTCCTCCGGATTTCGCGGCGGCGGAGAAGGCGGCCGCCAGGATGTCTTCGGCGGGAAGGCTCTGCAGCGCCTTCGGGTCGGCCGCGCCGAGGTGCAGTTCATCGAGCACTCCCTTGGCCGTGCGGGTAGCGCCTTCTTTGGGCACGCCGCGCAGGACCGGTCCGCTTTGGATGACCGCCTTATGGAACAGCCCTTTCGCCGCCGGCATGGCCAGCAGGGTGCTGACCTTGGCGCCGCCTCCCGATTCGCCCATGATGGTGACATTGCCGGGATCCCCGCCGAAAGCTTCGATGTTGTCGCGCACCCACTCGAGCGCGGCCACCAGGTCGAGCATGCCGGCGTTGCCGGATTTCGCGTAACCGTCGTTGCCAAGCTGGCCGAGATAGAGATAGCCAAACACATTCAATCGATGATTGACGGTGACCACCACTACGCCGCCCTTTTTGGCGAGGTTCGCGCCATCGTAGATGGGCCAGGCGCCGGAGCCGTAGGCGTAGCCGCCGCCGTGCAGCCATACCATCACCGGACGCCGCGTTGCACCGCCGAGGCCCGGCGTCCACACGTTCAAGAACAGGCAATCCTCGTTCTGGATCTTAATCTCCGCCGGTGTCGGATAGATGCTGGCGAGCTGCCGTCCGAAATCGGTGGCGGGCGAGGCGGAAATGGGGGGCGCCATTTGGATGGCGGGCGCTCCAAACTCCGTGGCGTCGGCCACCCCTTTCCATGGCTTTGGTTTGGCCGGCGGCATGAAACGCAACGGGCCGACGGGCGGCGCGCCGTAGCGGATTCCTTTCAAGACTTGGACGCCATCCTGCACCAGGCCCTGCACGTCGCCGTTGGTGGTTTTGACGACTTTGGTGACCACCGGGATGGGTACGTCGGCGGCGAGGGCGCTGGCGGAGGCCAGGCCGATTCCCAAGCGGAGCATATCGCGCCGGGTTAGCTGTGTTGGTTCGGTCATAGTAGGACTCCTAAATGAAGGCGGCAAATCCTGGCGAGTGGCCATTTGGTGGGGCGGCGCCATGCGCCCGCCGAATTGCCCGCCCTCCAATTAAAACTCGAAACGGCCGGCGAACTGGAACGCCCGCGGTCCGCCCGATCCGAACGTCGAGCTGACGCGTTGCGTCGCCACGCCAAACGATCCCGGGCTGGCCAGATTGTAGCTATCGCCGGTCAGGTTGCCGAAGTTGAAAATATTGAACGCTTCGGCGATGATGCGGAACTGGTACCGTTCCTTAACACGGAATACCTTGGACAGGCGCACGTCCTGCGAAGTAAGATCGTTGCCCAGGCTGTAATGTGAAGGCAGCGTCACAGTGGGGAACGCCTGCCCCGGCGAGATACCCGCGGCGCCCGCCGGCGTGGGCTTCCCAGCATATTGCGTGTTGTATTGGTTCACCAGGTTCCGCAGTTGGCTCTGACTCAGCCAGCCATCGTATGGCTCGCCCGGAAGCGGCGTATACGCGGTGGATTGCGTATTCGTGCCGGTGATATCCACACCGTTGATGATGGGCTCCACGGGCGGGCGGCTGATGAACGTGGACAGCAGCGAGAATTGGAATCCCCAACGAAGATCCACGATACCTGAGATGGTCAGGACGTTCTTGGGTTGATCGGGACCGTACGTGGAGTAGTAATTGTTCAGGTTCTGGGTGATGTCGTTGATACTATCGCTGCGTTGGTAGGCGTATGACGCGGTGAACTGGTAGCGCTTGGAGAACCGTTTGTCGAGTTTCATCAGTAGGGCCCGGTAACTGGCCGTGGCGCCGGGCCACCAGAAGTCGATCGGCCCATTGGAGCACTGCGCCGTCGGACTGTCGATCTGGGACGGGGTGCACGCTGGAATCACGGGCCCGCCTACGGAATAGTAACGATTGAAGTCGACGCTGGCGCCGAAGAAGCCTCCAGGCGTGGCGTGAATGGTGTGCCGGTCCACGAAATCCGCCTGGATCGTGAGATCGTTGCTCAACTGATGCTGCACGCCGATGTTGAAGTGCTGGGCCTGGGTGGTCGGAAAATCGTGCGGGTAGATGGCGCCCAGCGCATTCGCCTGCTTCGAAATGTCGATTTGGGGCGTGGAGCCGGTGCCCGGGAACACGGCGTTTTCTTCGGCAATCAAGCTGGGAAGCAATTGCTGGAATATGCCATAAGGAATCAGGAAACTGTTGAAGGGTGTGCCTTGCGGAACGCCGGGGATGCCTGGAAACGGATTGATCACATCGGCGTTGCCGATGAATTGCCGGCCGGAATCTCCCAGCACGGCGCGCTCGCCCAGCCGCCACCAGCCCTCTTGCGTATCGAAGTAGATGCCGGCCCCGCCGCGGATCACGGTCTTGGCGCTCTTCGAGGGGGACCAGGCAAAGCCCAGCGCCGGTTCGAAATTCAGCGGCTGATGTTCCGGGGGACTCAGATTGCCGCCTAGCAGCGGCGCCAGCAGGGCGGGCCTGGAGAGATCGTAGTTCAGCACATTGGTCTCATACTCCCAACCCACGCCGTAATTCAGCGTAAATTGCGGAGAGACCTTCCACGTATCCTGCGCGTAGAAATGCAGGCGCGTGTTGCCTCTGGCATTCGGCAGATCGTAGGACGGCTGGGCGCGGTCCCCTATGCCGAGTACAAATGCGGCCACGGGCATCTCATTGATCTGCGCGGCGGAGATCGGACCGCTGGAGGGCAAGCCGAACAGGGCCGGCGGGTAGCCGATGGCGTTCAACGTCTCCGGCGGCAGAAGGTAAACTCTGGCCGGGTCGAAAAACCCCCAATATCCGGTCCCGCGATCGAACTCGTATTCGCCGCCGAACTTGATGCGATGGCTGCCCTTCACCCAGCTCACATTGTCCGAGAGAGGATAGCGGCGCAGGTCGCGGCCTTGCGGCGAATTGAAGTTGTTGCCCAGCGCGAAGTTACTCGAACCGACTACGTAAACCTCGGGCCCGCCGCCGCCCAGGCAGCTTCCGCAGGGAGCGGGAATATTGCGATTCTGCCAATACCAATACGAGAAGTGCAGATCGTTGACCACCGACGGACTTAGAACGCTGGTGAAGCCTAACAGGCTCTGGTCGGACCAGTTCTTGTTGGCCACAAAGTTGGAAGGCGGCACCGCAATCCCAAACGGACCGCTGTTGTTGTTGCCATCGTGCGAATACCGCACGAACAGACTGTTCTTGGCGTTGACCTGGTAGTCGAACTTCGCGCTCAGCGTCTGGCCCTTGAAAGGAGCCGGCGCGACCGCTCCGAGCGCCGCCAGAGAGGGCAGGTCGGGCTGCACCACGTAGACGCCATCCTGATTGGTGTTTTCAAAGTTGAAGAAGAAGAAAAGCCGGTCCTTCTTTATCGGCCCGCCGATCCGGAAGCCGGCTTGCCGCCGGGCGAAGAAAGGATTCGGATCGAGAGGCGAGCGATCCAGGCTGGGATAAGCCGCGGTGTTATGGTCGCGGAAATAGAAGTAGCCGGCGCCGTGGAAATCGTTGCCGCCGGAACGCGTCACCACATTCACCGCGCCGAACGCGGTAATGCCCGTGGAAAGATCGAAGTTGGTGCTGGAGAGCTGGAATTCCTGCACCACTTCCTGCGAGAAGTTCGTTCCGGAGCCGCCTTCCACGGGGTTGCGGATATTGCCGCCGTCCACGGTAATGGCGGTGTGCGAAGCTGGGCCGCCCAACACGGAGACGCTGAATTGGGCGTTGAACTGGGCCGGATTTGCGGGTGTCACCTGGATGCCCGGTTCCAGTTGGGCCAGGTTCAGGAAGCTGCGTCCGTTCAGCGGCAGATCGTCGATCTGCTGCCGTGTGACGACTCCCTGGATGGTGTTCGAATCGTAATCGATATTGGCCGCCAACGCTTCCACGGTGACCACATCCTTGGTGGCGCCGACCACCATAGTCGGATTCACGGTGATGGTGAGGCCGGTCTCGACAATGGCCGGCTGAATCAACTGGCGAAATCCAGTTGCCTCGACGCGCACTTCGTAGTTGCCGGCAGCCAGGGCCGCGGCGCTATAGGTTCCATCGGCGCCGGTAACCAGGTCACGCGTGGAACCGGTGTCTTTATTGACGATGGTGATTTTTGCATTGGGAACCACGGCGCCGGATGCGTCGGTGACGGTGCCTGCGATGGTTCCGGTAGGCGCTTGGGCAAGCAGGGCGCAGGCCGCGGTGAAAACGATGATGCACGTCAGGCAAAGTCGAAACATGGACCCTCCAAAGTGCGAATGCTTAATCAGATATACATCCGCCGCGGAGGATCTGTCAAGAAAAATGTTACTTGGTAACAGTTTAGACGCGCTGGATGCGGACTTTTTAGGGGGTCACAAACCCAGCGACCTAACTAAATCTACCCAACCCTTTGCACCGCTTGTCCCCGCGATTCTCAAATCTCCCATTTCAAAATAGGATTGGCGGGCTCGGTCTCCGGCCAAAATTCACAATGCCCTCAAGGGGCGGAATGGCCCGATTCTTGAGTTCGTTGTTTTTTGTAAGCATGAGTAAAAAAGCAACTTATTGGCTTAGTTCCGCACAACAATGAGTTTCTGCGGCGGCCTGAGAAGCCGCTGGAGGCGAGCTACGCTCGCCGCTTGCGGTGCGGGGCTAAAGCCCGCGCTGGATAAATCCCGCCCCCCCAGGCTTTGGGTTCCGGCACCTGGTCACGGCCCCCAGCCGCTCGGTCGAAAACCTTTTGGGAGTTGTGGGGAATGGAGCGGGTCTGGAGACCCGCCGCAGGACTGGAGTCCAGCCCCACAATTATACTGATGGCTATGCATCCACGCCTGCTGCAACCCCTCGCATTCCTCTTCGCCCTTTCCGCCTTCGCCGCCGACCCGCAGCTTTCGCGTCCCGTGCGCGCGTGGGAGTTCCTGGACGCCACCGGTCCGCGCGCCGGACTGCTGGGTACCGAAGACGGCACGCTGGAAGCGTACGTCTACCCCCTGAAAATCTTCGGCGGCCTCAAACTGCGGTTCGTCGCCGGCGCTCAGATCATTCCCGGCGAAGCGATCGCACGCCGCATCTCCGCGCGCTCCGGATCGTACACCATCACGTACACGGGCGACGATTTTCAGGTCGACGAAACCCTGGTCGCACCCATCGACGAACCGGGCGCGGCCATCCTCCTCGACGTCCGCGCACGCAACCCGCTGCGCATCGATGTGGAGTTCGTGCGCGACTTCCAGCTCATGTGGCCGGCCTCCATCGGCACGGGCTATGCCGAGTGGAACGATCGCCTGAAGAGCTTTCAGTTTGGCGCCGACGGCCAGCCCTACGCGGCCGTCTTCGGATCGCCCGATGCCGGGCTCGAATCGCGGGAATACGCGACGAATTATTCAGCCGCCACGCATGCGGCCTTCACGCTAGGCGAAATCACGGGGCACGCGCAACGCGTATTGGCGGTCGCGGCATCCATGAAATCTCGCGACGAGGCGCAGGCTGCCTACAACCGCCTGATCGCGCGCGGTGGCCAGCTTGTGGATGAAACCGAGCGCTACTACCGGGATTACCTCGCCAACACCATCGCGCTGTCGCTGCCCGATGCGCACTTGCAGCAGGCTTACGATTGGTCGCGCATCAGCGTGGTGAAGGGATTCGTGGACAATCCATTTCTCGGCAGGGGGCTGGTGGCCGGGTATGGCCCGTCGAAGGGCGCTTACCGGCCCGGTTTTGCATGGTTCTTTGGCCGCGATTCCTTTTGGACGTCGTTCGCCCTGATCTCCGCCGGCGATTTCGCCAACGCGCGCGCCGCCATCCAGTTCATTTCCCATTTCCAGCGCGACGATGGCAAAATCCCGCACGAAATCTCGCAATCCGCCAGCCTGGTCGATTGGTTCAAGCAATTCCCCTACGGCTTCGCCTCCGCGGACGCCACGCCGCTCTACGCCATCGCCACCGCCGATTACGTGCGCGCCAGCGGGGACGCCGCATTCGCCCGCGAACAAGCGGCGCGGTTGTGGAAGGCGCTGGCGTTCATGCGCTCCACATTGGATGAAGCGGGCTTCCCGCGCAACCTGCACGTCGGCCACGGATGGGTCGAGGGCGGACCCTTGCTGCCCATCCGTGTGGAGTTGTATCAGGCGGGGTGTTACGTCGAAGCGTTGCGATCCTTGGCCATGCTGGCGCGCGTGCTCAACGACGATCGACGCGCGCAAGATCTCGATGCGGAGTTTGCGCAGCAGCGCCGCGCGCTCGAAGAAAAGTTCTGGCTGCCGGGACATCGCTACGCTTTCGCGCTCGGCACCGGCGGTCAGCCCGTGGACCAGCCCAGCGTTCTGGCCACCGTCCCCATGTGGTTCGATCTGCTGGATCGCCAGCATGCCCAGGAGATGATCGGCCTGCTCGCAGGCGAACCGTTTGCGGCCGACTGGGGCACCCGCATCATTTCTTCGCAGAGCGCGCTATACGATCCGTCGGGGTATCATTTTGGCTCGGTCTGGCCGCTCTTCACCGGCTGGGCCGCGGTCGGCGAATACCGCAACCATGCGGCCGAACCGGCCTTGGCGAACCTGCGCGCCAATGCTTGGCTGGCCCTCGATGGAGCGGGCGGCCACACCACCGAGGTGCTCTCCGGCGACTCGTATTCGCCGCTCTCCACGGCTTCGCCCCACCAGATCTGGTCGGCGGCCATGGTCGTGTCGCCCCTGCTGCGCGGACTGTTGGGCCTGGATACCGATGCGGCAGGACGCAAAATCGTATTCGCGCCGCACCTCCCGGCGGACTGGCAGACCGCTGGTGTGCATGGCATCCCGCTGCCTGGCGCGCGCGTGAATCTGGACATCCTGCGGGATGCCGGGACGCTGAGGTTGACCATCGCCAACTCCGGCGCCGAAGCCGTCCACCTGGAGTTCGCGCCCGCCTACCCGCTTTGCGCGCACTTGGACAGCGCCACGCTGGACGGCCAGCCGGTCACCTGGAAAACCGATTCCGAATACCTGGACTGGCATCCGCGGTTTGAAATCGCCGCGCCTGCGGGAACGAGCACGCTCACCATCCGGCATCACGGCCTGTTCGGGTACGCGCTGCCGTTTTCACCTCCGCGGCTTGCGGAGCGCAGCATGAGCCTGAAAATCGTATCCGAGCGTTGGGCGGATAATGGCCACCAACTCGCGCTTACGGTTTCCGGCCGCCCGTCGCGCGACTACAGGCTTGAGCTCGTGAATGGGGATCTGTTGGCAAGCGTGGATGGCGCCACCAGGGAAGGGCCGGCCGGATTGATCGTGCACATTCCGGCCGGTACCACGGACGAATACGTGGACCGTCAAATCACCTTTGTCTTGCGCTGACGGGAGCACGCCCTCACGCATGCCTGAGTGCGATCGCCGGTTCCACACGGCTCGCTTTTCGCGCGGGAATTACGGCTGCCAGCAGCGCCACCGCGAGCATCGCCGAGACGGCCAGCACAAACGAGAACGGATCGCGTGGCACGACTCCAAACAATAAGCTAGCCACCACGCGAGTCGCCGTCAGCGCGCCGGCCATGCCGATCGCAATGCCGAAAAATACGGGAACCAGGGCCTCGCGCAGAATCATCCCGATGACGTCGAGGCGTCGCGCCCCCAGCGCCATGCGGATCCCGACTTCCTTGGTTCGCTGCGCCACCGCATAGGCCATTACGCCGTATAAGCCGACGGTAACCAGCGTCAGCGCCAGCGCCCCAAAGCAGCCGCACAAGTAGGCGATCATCCGCTCGCGCCTGAAGCTGGCATTTACGTACTCTTCCATCCCGCGGCTCCCCAGCAAGGGCACGTTCGGGTCCATGTCGCGCAGTACGCGCCGCATCGCCGCAAGCAGTGGAGCCGTTCCTCCCGCCGCGCGCACCACGAGGTAGCGCGCTTCCGCGCCGTGACTCCAGCTCGGCACATAAACGATGCCGGAGCCGTCGGCCTGCCTGGCGCTGTTGTGGCGGACATCCTTAACCACTCCGACAATCTCGACCGCCCCCTCGGCGGTGTAGGGGTCGTCAAAGCTGAGATGCCGCCCCACCGGGTTGACGCCGCCAAACAGCCGGCGAGCCAGCGATTCGTTGACGATGCAAATGGGGAACGCGTTCGCCTCCATATCCTCGCTGCCGCCTCCGGGCATCCGTCCCAGCGCCGCAAAGAGATTGTCCTTCGGGGTGAGCGCCGGCTCGTCCTGCGGCCGGAAGTCGCGGCCCACCAGCAGTGGGATTCCCATCGCCGCGAAGTATCCCGCGGTGACCGGGTTGGAATAGGCAACCATTCTCTCACCCGGATGAGGTTGGTAGCCTTCCGCCGAGAAAGAGCGAGACATCGCATACTGACCCATCGGCGTCATCCCGACCAGGCCGGCGGATCGCACACTGGGAAGGCCACGGGTTCGCTCCAATAGTCGATCGTAGAAAGTCCGCAGCCGGTGTCCCCTGTATCCCAGGTTGGAGGGGTTCACATCGATGACCATCGCGTGCTCCCGCTCGAAACCTAAATCCACCCCCTCCAGATTATGCAGCGTCCGGATGAAGAGTCCCGCGCCCACCAGGAGCGCCAGCGACAATGCCGCCTGTGCCGCTATCAGCACCTTGCCGAGCCGCACCCGCGATCGGCCTTGCGAGGAGGATGAGCCACTGTCCCGGCTGGTCTGCGCCAGGTCCATGCGGCTGATCCGCAGGGCGGGCGCCAGCCCGAAGAGAACACTCGTGAGCAACGTCAACCCCGCTGAGAACGCCGCCAGCATGAGGCTGGGCTGTAACCGAAGCTCGGGACTGACGAGATCCGCCGCCGCAATCGCCGCGACACTCCAGTACGCCAGCGCCAACCCGGCGGCTCCGCCCAGAGCTGCCAGCACCAGGCTTTCGGTCAGAATCTGCCGGACCAGCCGCGCGCGGGTCGCTCCCAGGGCCAACCGGACCGCGATCTCCTGGCGGCGTCCGGCGGCGCGCGCCAGCAGAAGGTTGGCGATGTTGGTGCACGCAATCAGCAACACCAGACCGGCGGCTGCCATCAGCAGTACCAACGGATCTGTCCCTTTGGCGCTGCCGAAGGACACGCCGTGCGCACCCGGCGTCACTGCGATCCGATCTTCGTCCGCGCGGTATTTGTCGGCCTTGCCGCCGGTTTTAGCCGCGGCGTCGTTGACCGCCTCCGCGGCCCGCGGCCACAACACGCGCATATCGGCCTGCGCCTTGGCGATCGAAACTCCCGGCCTCAGGCGAGCCATGGCGCTGAGCCAGCTCATGCGCGGCGTATTCCAGATGGACGCCGCAGCCGGCGTGGTCAGCGGATACATCGTCAACGGAATGAAGGCGTCCGCCCGCTGCCCGTTGAAGATCCCACCGAACCCTTCTTCGGCGATGCCGGCCACTTCCAACGGGTATCCGTTTACCGACAGCTTACGGCCGATCGCCTTGGGGCTGCCCGCAAACCGGCGTTGCCAATAGTCGTAGGCCAGGACGGCGACTGGCGATCCCCCAGGCTTCAAGTCGTCGGAGTCCACTAGAACCCGCCCCGCGGCCACGCCCACCCCCAGGGTCGCGAAGTAGTTGCCGCTCACGTAGGACACATGCCCGGCTTCCACCGCCGGTGCACCCTCCGGCCGGACGCCGCAAGTCAAGGCATAACTGCTGGCCAGCATGCCGGCGAAGACCTGGTTGCGGTCGCGATATTCGTGGTAGAAGGGGTACGCACTGCTCCGGCCGCCCTCGATATTCACGAGCCGGCCGGGGTCGCGCGCCGGAACCGACCACAGCAGTTGTTGATCTACAAGGCTGAAGATGGCTGTATTCACGCCGATACCGAGTGCCAGCGAAGCGACGGCGACACTCGTGAACCCGGGGTTATTGCGCATGGCGCGCAAGGCGTAGACTATGTCTCCCCAACTGACAGACATACCTCAGACGTATCGCAAAGCACCGCGCGGAACAAGGAGGCGTCGGCATGCGTGCCGGCGCGGCCCGTACGAATCCGTGCGCCACGGGCTAATGAGATCCATTTATCCCGCCGATAAAACCAGCATGCAGCGACCACGCGCTGAAATTCGGATGCTGTGCGCAGATCTGGTTGAGGTCCGCTGGAAGGAACCGGCCGGCCGCAAACGCAAATCCACCGCTTTGCTGGAGGACATCTCGCCATCGGGGATGTGTTTGCAATTCGAAATACCGTTGCCCATTGGTACGCAGGTGGAGGTACACTGTCCCGGCGATCGGTTAGCCGGCCTGGTACGCTACTGCGTCTATCGGGAGATTGGCTATTTCGTGGGGATTCAGTTGGAGCCATCCAGCAAGTGGTCCCGCCAGCAGTTTGAGCCCCAGCATCTGCTGGATTTGGAAGACTTGGTGTTGCGCAGCGCCCGCAGAGCCGGCGGAACCATCCAATAGGGCGTGGCGCCGCCTCGCTCGCGCCACGGGCGGAGGCCGGTCTCTACTGTACAATAGAGATTCCCGCCGCCATGGCAGCCCACACCCTCTCTATTCTCATCCCCCTCTACAACGAAGAAGAGTTCGTCGGAACCCTGCTGGAGCGCGTGCTCTCGGCGCCTCTGCCGGAGGGTGTCGGGCGAGAGATCGTCGTCGTGGACGACGGCTCCACGGACGGCTCGGCCCGCATCGTGGAAGATATCGCCGCGGCCCATCCCGGCGTTGTCCGATTCATCCGGCAGCCCCGCAATCGGGGCAAGGGCGCCGCCATCCGCACCGCCATCGAGCACGCCACTGGCGAGTTCTCCCTCATTCAGGACGCCGACCTGGAGTACGATCCGCGCGAATACGGACGCCTGCTGGCGCCGCTGCTCGAAGGTAAAGCCGACGCCGTCTACGGCTCGCGCTTCGTGATCTCGGGTGAGCGGCGCGTGCTCTACTTCTGGCACTCCGTGGCCAACCAGATTCTGACCACTATGTGCAACATCGTTTCGGATTTGAATCTGACCGACATGGAGACCTGTTACAAAGCGTTCCGCACCTCGCTGCTGCAGAGCATCCCCATCCGCAGCGACCGCTTCGGACTCGAGCCGGAACTGACCATCAAGTTGGCCAAGCGCCATGTGCGCGTCTACGAAACATCCATCGATTATCACGGCCGCACTTACGACGAAGGCAAGAAAATCGGCCTGAAGGACGCCTTCGATGCCGTCTATGTGATCCTGCGCTACGCCTTCACCCGGGACCTTTACAAAGATTCCGGCCCCGATATCCTGGACGCGCTCGCCGGGGCGCAACGCTTCAATCGGTGGATGGCGGATACCATCCAGCCCTATATCGGGAAGCGGGTGCTGGAGGCTGGAGCGGGCATTGGCAACCTGACCCGCCTTCTGTGTCCGCGGCGCGAACGCTATATCGCGGGAGACATAGACCCCGAATACCTGGCGCGGCTGCACGCGCGCTTCCAGCATCGTCCGAAGATGGAAGTTCGGCACTGCGACCTGTCCAATCCGGCGGATTTCGAGCCGTTGGCCGGCACGGTGGATTCCGTCGTGTGTCTCAACGTGCTGGAGCATGTCGAAGACGAAATGGCGGGCCTGCGCAACATCTATACGGCGTTGCGGCCCGGCGGGCGGGCCATCGTCCTGGTGCCTCACGGCCAGGACGTTTTCGGCTCGCTGGATACGGCCCTAGGCCATTTCCGGCGCTACTCCCGCGAAGAACTGCAACGGAAGATGGAGCAGGTGGGCTTCCGCGTGGAGCGCATTCTGGACTTCAACCGCATCTCGCATCCGGCCTGGTACGTGAATGGCCGCCTGCTGAAAAGAAAGACCATCGGCCGTTTCCAGTTGCGCGTCTTCGATAGCCTGGTGTGGCTGTGGCGGCGCATCGATCCCCTGCTGCCGTGGCCGCCCACGTCCATCATTGCCATCGGTGTGAAGTGCCCACGTGGGGCAGGCTCGCAGCCTGCGGCGGCCTCGTAGGCCGCCTGCCTCGAAGCTGTGGCTGGATTTTTGCAGGACTTGGTGGCATGGAGCGCGGGGCTAAAGCCCCGCGCGGGATAAATCCCGCCCCCCAAGAACGCTTGCCCAAACTCGCCCTGTGTCGGCAGAAGTGCCGACACGGCACGCCGGGGGCGTGCGCCACGCGGCCTGCCAGTCACCGCAACCGGTACTTCCGCAACAGCTCCGCCACCGGCGCCAGTTGTTCACGGACGCGCTCTTGCTCCGCCAGGGGAAGCGGAACAATCCCGATATTTTCCAGGACTCGATCGTAAGCCTTCACCAGGTCCACGGCCGCGCGTGCCGCGGCCAAGCGGTCGCCCCCGGCCACCAGGGTCTGCGTCGCACGCGCCAACGCCAGGCAACTCTCCACTTCGTCCGGGATATTAGAACCCGCAATTTCCGATTCTGAAGATGACCGCAAAATAGCCGCCCAATTGGCTATTGGTCGCTCTCCCGCGGGCCGGAGCGCCCGCCGCCCCGGAACCAAGCGGGCCGTTGGATCTCCAGTTGCCCCAGCGTCGTGCGTTGCTCCGGCGTCAGGATCCGATAGAAAGCCGCGCGGGTTTTCGCGTGCGCCAGAGTCGCCTGTGCCGTGAGGTTGCCAATGGTGGTCGAAAGTTGCTCGATGCCGACGGTATTGTCGCTCTTGACCGCGTCCTCCAAACCCTGGCGCGCGCTCCGCATGCTGGCGCGCAGAGTAGACTCGGTGGTGTGGGCGTTGCTGAATATCGCCGTAGCTTGCGATTGCTGCTCGGCGGTGAGGCCCAGCTTGACGGTCATCGCCTTGACGTAATTCCGCCCATTGTGCGGGCCGCCCGCGCTTTGCGCCATTAGCGCCGTCGCCAGCGCGGACCACAACAGTAAGGTGACTAGTGTTTTTTTCACGGTCGCAGTTATCCCCTTGAACGGAGAACGCGCCCCGGCACAAGTATGTTACTCCTTGGCTGTTAAGGCTTTGTAAAATCCGGAGGGCGGACTTAAGCCTATGAACTTCTCTACAGCGCCAGTTCACTGTGATACATCATGTCCTTCAGGTTGAACTTGGTCTTCACCTCTACCTGGCCCAGTTTGGTGGTGAACGTCACCTCCCTGTCGTCCGCCGTCAGCGGCAGCACCTCGCGCGGAAAACCAAACAACAAAGTGGGTATTCCGGAACTCGTGATGGAGCCCTTTTGCACCACGCTGGGCTGAGCCGCCGCCTTGCCCTTGGGTTCCAGATAGGTCAGGTTCTTGATACGATCCAGGACCTCGGCGCTCAACCCCTTCGATACCGCGGTGTCGCTATCGCCGTCGTCGGAATGCTGGCGGCCCGCTTGTACGATGGGAACGCCGCTCACGCTGATGACATAGGCCCCGGCGAGTTCGTCCGGCAGAGGCGTCTTCAAGGCCGCCTGCACTGGCTTGGCGCTCTCCCAACGGACCGTGGCCTTGTATTGCAAAGGCATCGAATTGCCCCCGCCGCGTCTGCCGCCGCCCATGCCGCGGCCGCCGCCACCCATGCCACCACCCGGGTAACCCGTGCCACCGCCGCCACCTGGATAACCCCCGCCGCCGCCGGGATAACCTCCGCCACCGCCCCCCATGCCGGGATCGCTGCCTGCCGCTCCATACTCGCGGCCCATCGCGCCCGAGGTGGCGTTTACCTCTTTCGCCCAAGGCGATTTAGTCACCAGCTTATCGATCTCTTCCGATGACCATTCCGCCGGCTCTTTCTTGTTCCAGAAGTCCGAGCTGCCGGCATACAGCCGAAACCGCGACGCCGCGCCCGCAGGGGCCACCAGCATCAGGAGCCCGCGGCGTGTAAGTCCGGGATTGTAAGGCATAGTTGTATCCTAACAAGGTTCAGACGTTACACACGGCGCCGAAGGTTGCAGTAGAAATTCTGCGACAATGAACACATGCGGCACATCGCCATCTTGCCGGTCCTGGTCGCTCTCTTGCTGCCGGCGCTCTTGCCCGCGCAGTATTCCCGCCGGCGCACGTCCTCGGCCACCGCCAACTCAGGTCCCTATAGCGGGCCCGCGGTCACTTTCAATGGGACCGTCAAAACACTTACCAAGAAGGAGCTCATCGTGGACCTGGACCCGGCCGACCCCGAGGCGGAGCGGCAGACGCTTACGTTCCGCCTATCCAAGAAAACCAAGTTCTCGAAAGACGATCAATCGATTGCACTATCCGACATCGCCGTAGGCACGCATATCTCGCTGGACGCCACTCGAGACGGCGACCTGAAGTTCTCGGCGCTGAACGTTATGGTCGCTCCGCCGGGCAAACCGGCCGGCAAATGAGACTATCGGGCGGCGTACACACTGGTCCTACGCCTTCTTCTTCGCCCCACCCAAGCCCAGCGTCTGCATCTCGCTGAAGTCCACGCGGCGGTGTTCGTCCATCGCCAAATTCGAAAGGATGACCGCGGTGGAATCGTTCAGCCCGATCTCCAGGTTCGACTTCGGCTTGTGGTTCGCCGGATCCTTGCAGCACAGGAAGAAATCCTCCAGCTCGATGGTCACTGGATTGCGGTCCTCCTCCGGCGCCATGATGCCTTTGCTGTAGAGCCAGCGCCGCGCGAATTTGCTTTCGCGGGTGAGGAATGAATCGCTGGCTTCCGCCGAGTCCTTCGGCAGCAGCAGCGGAATCCCGCGGGAAGCCGCCGCCGTGGTCATGGTGGCGCCCGCCTGGAAAGCCTCCTTCTTGTCCGTGGCTTTCTTAACCTCCGGCGCCGACACCGGCTTTGGCTCGCGATACCAAAGCGCCGTCGCCGGATGATTATCGTCGCCGATGGTGATCTCGATCGAGCCCGCGGTGCCCATGATCACTTCGCCGAACTCCTGGCGTTGCGCCTGTAGCAGGTCCAGGTGCGAACTGGTGCTGATGGAGCTGTACAACAGTTTGCGGCCCTTGGGGTAAACGTAGATCAATTGGATGTTGTCGTAGACGTCGCGGCCGTCTTTAAACGTATCGATGCCGCCCACGCCGATCACGTATTCGGGCGGTGAGCCGAACATCCAATCGGCCACGTCGATCTGGTGGGAGGCCAGTTCGGCGGTGTTTCCACCTGCGTATTCGCGGTACATGCGCCAATTGATCTTGCGCTCGAGCGACGGATCGGGCACCTTACGCCGTTGGTCCGAGTTGCGATGCCACTGTCCGCGGATGTGCGTGACGTTTCCCAGCACACCCTGGTCGATCATCTGCTTGGCGGTCTGATAGAACTGGCTGTATCGCCGCTGCAAGCCCACCTGCAACACTTGCTTGGGATGCTCGGCCACCAGCGCGCGCAACGCGTGTACTTCTTCCGGTTTGTGTACCAGGCTTTTCTCGCAGAAGACGTGCTTGCCCGCCTGCAGGCTGTCTTTGGTGATCGGAAAGTGCTCGTAGAGCGGCACGGCGATCAGCACGGCGTCGATATCCTTGCGCGCCAGCAGCTCGCGAAAGTCTTTGTATGCCGCCGGATTGTTGCCGGCGGTGTCCACGCCCTTTTTCAGGTTGACGTCCCAGTTGTCGCACACCGCGATGCAGCGGCCCGCGTCGGTTTCGTGGAGATGTTTAAGCAGGTACGTGCCACGGCTTCCGGTTCCGATAAAGCCGTATTGCACCTGGTCGTTGGCGGCGTGCACTTTTTGGATGAAGGGCGCGCCTTGTGCCGCGGGCAGGGCGGCGGCGACGGCCGAAACGGCGCTGGCCGCCTTCACAAAATCGCGACGGGTGACATCGTTGTCGAGTGCCATTGCGGGGCTTCCTTGAAGAAGAGATTTGCATCAAAATTGTAACATGCAGCTTTCAGCGCTCAGCCAACTCCCGTAACGGTGCTTGTGGGGCAGGCTCGCAGCCTGCGGCGGCCTCGTAGGCCGCCTCTGACCTTTTTCATGCCGCGCTGGTAAAATCGGTGTTTTCGGCGCGGGAGGAGAGAGTGGCCAAATATCACATCGCGCAGGTCAATATCGGTCGCATTAAAGGTCCGCTGGATGGTCCCGTCATGGCGGGTTTCGTGGCCCGACTGGACGAAATCAACGCCCTCGCCGATAACTGTCCCGGGTTCGTTTGGCGGCTTCAAACATCGGAGGGAAACGCTACGTATCTGCGACCCTACGCCGACGATCGAATCCTGCTGAATATGTCGGTCTGGGAGACGATCGACGCGTTGAAGCTTTATGTTTACCGCACGGCTCATGCGGAACTGCTCCGGCAACGCCACCAGTGGTTCGAAAGTTTCGCGGGCGCATATGCCGCGCTGTGGTGGGTTCCCGCCGGCCATATTCCCGGCATCGACGAGGCCAAGAAGCGCCTCGCTTACCTCGATGCGCATGGTCCAACCCAGTTCGCGTTTACGTTCAAGGTGGCTTTCCAGCCCGACGAGGAATTCCAGCGAGGGATTGATTGGTCGTCGTTTCAACCGTGTCCGGCGGTTTAACTGGTTACGGTTAGCGTCCCGAGGGCACGAATCCGAAAGAGATAATCGCCGCCCCCAGCGTGCGCGGATCTCCATTCGGCGCGTGAAATGGCGGATCGGTTTGAAACTGGACCTCGGCCCCGCCGGGAGGTCCCGGTGGCAGCGGCCAGCGCACTGTGCGGACCCCCACTTCGGTCAGCCGGGCGGTCCCTAATGGCCCGCCGTTCAACCGTGCGCTGAAATCGATGTGCCCTGACGCCGCCAGCAGTTGCGCGTCGACGCTCAAAACCACTTCGAACTGCGTGGCCTGCGATGCGCGGTACAGACGGGCCGTGGCGTGCGGCGCGATCCAGCGATAGCCCTGTTCGAGCCCATACCAGCCATCCAGCAACTGCCAGACCGGCGTCAGCTCGTTCATTATGATGTAGGTTGCATCCGGCGTATTCGGATTGTGGGCCGTAATCCAAAGCTTGCGGGTCGGCTCCACCCAGACGAGCGTGGCCACGGAGGGACTCCGCAGCAGCGGCTGCGCCGCGGGATCTTCCATCGCATACATCTTGATCTCCCGGCCCGATTGCAGATAGCGCAATGCACCGGCCGGCCCCCAAGGCGGAAACGAGGGGGGCAAGCCGTGATAGAGATACGCCGAAATACCTTGCAACGAAGCGGCGGAGGCTTGCAACTGCGCGACATAATCGCGGCATTCGGCATCCTCGGCCAGCTTCTGGTGGGAGTAGTCGCTGAGTTCCAGATAGTTCCAGGGAAGCCATGCCGCCAGGAATACGCCAGCCAGCCAACCATACCGGGCATCCGCCAAAGAGGAGAGGGCCGTGGCCACGCCGATCAGCGGCACGTACCAATAGGCGCTATACAGGCGTCCCGGCAGAAAGACCAACGGGACAAGTAGCAGCGCCGCGGCCGCCACCCCGAGCCACGCGCGGCGATCGCGGCGGATGGCGGGCAGCGCCAGCAGCGCGAAGCCCAGGAAGGGAACTCCGAATAGCTCGTCCGCGTAGAACCTGGCGCTGGCGGCCAGCGCGTCCGCCGTGAAGCGGAAGGTGTAAAGATTATCTTTGTTCGGATTCCGGAAGATCCCTTGCAGCCCGAACGAGGTGGACACCAGAAAAAACGGGACCAGCGGCCGCCACTGGCGCTTGCCGAACCAGATCTCGTAGCACGCGAGCACCGCCGGCAGCATCACGGCCAGCTCTTTCGATTTGTACGCCATCCAGAAGGCCAGAAACGACAGTACCCAGCGGCGCTTGATCCAGAACAGCAGGCTGAGCAGGCAAAAGGTGGCGCAGAACAGATCGAAGGCGTACATCGGTTTCCAGTACACGTCGAAAACCGCCATGTGAAACGCGAAGAACAGGGCGCCCGCGCCGGCTGCGAAAGGCGAAGCCCCCAGATTGCGCAAAACCATCCACAGCAGCCAGACATTGAGCAGGTGGAGCACATGGAGGGGCAGAAGATAAGGTGGAAAATCGAGGCCGAAGGCGCGGCTCATGGTCCGGAAATAGAAATGGCCCATCGGCCGGAAATTCCGGGCATTATAGACCGGGTTGACGAGATCCTGGGCGAAGGCGGAAACCGGCGATTGGAACGTCCAACCGATGTTATCCAGCTCATCGCCCTGGAAAAAGCCTCGGTAAGCGTCCCGGTTGGCGGTGAAGAACAACAGCGCCGCGGCGAGGAACAACGCCAGCCCGATCCATTTATTCATACGCGCCAAGGGTCGATGTTACAACGCGGCGGCGGCGCATGGCGCCGCCCCACCGAAAGACACCTTGATATCATGAGCTAATGCCATGGCGTTGATCGCCGTTTCCGGACAGCCCGGTTGCCGCTTCGAAGAAGTGGCGCGTATCGCCGCGCATCGCCTCGGGTTCGAGTTGGTGAATGAAGCGCGGATTCACGGGCTCATCGAACGCGAATTTGGCGCGGATGCCGGCGTGCCTCGGAAGGCCCGCCCGGATCTGGTGGCGTCCATCCTGGCGCGGTTGGCCACCGAACACCACATGGTGTACTGCGCCGCGGGCGCCGAGATGCTCTCGCGCCAGTTCCCGGGCACCTTGCGTGTACATGTCGCCGCGCCGGACTCTGTGCGCATCGGAAATTTAATGCTGGACCGGCGGCTGGATCGTCCCGCCGCCCGCCAACTCCTGCGCGAGCTAGACGCCGGGCAGCGCGCCCAATACAAGAGCACTTCCGGCCGGGCCACGGCGCTGCCTCACTGGTTCGACCTGATCCTGAACGCCGAATCCATGGACTCCGAACAGATGGTCGAGATGATTCAGGGCGCCGTGCGCGCGCTGGGTTTGAAGGAGCGCGGCTATCTCTCGGGGGCGGCCGAGCAGCAGATCCAGTTTCAGATCCGGCTGCGTCTGGCGCGGCATGGCATCGTGCCGCCCGGCGCAGTGCGGTTGCCGGACAAGAGCTTCGCTCACCCGAGCGAGCAGGTGTTCGCCAACCTGCTGGATTTCTACCGCATCGCCTGGGAGTACGAGCCGCGCAATTTTCCGGTACAGTGGGATGCGGAGGGACGCATTTCCGAATCGTTCACGCCCGATTTCTATCTGCCGGAGTTTGACCTGTACGTAGAGCTCACCACCATGAAGCAATCGCTGGTGACCCGCAAGAACCGCAAGATCCGGCTGCTGCGGGAACTGTACCCGCACCTGAATGTGCAGATTTTCTATCAGAAGGATTTTGAAAATCTGATCTTCAAGTACGGCCTGGCGGAGCGGCCCGCCAAAGTATGAGCCGGGACGCTATAGGCAAGGACCCGCCGGGCATCGAGCGCATCCTTTTCACCGAAGAGCAGATTGCGCAGCGTATCCAGGAGGTCGCCGCGGAAATCACCGAGCGCTATCGGGGCAAGCCGCTAAAGCTGATCGGCGTGCTCAAAGGCTCGGTATTCTTCCTCACCGCGCTGGCACGCCAAATCCAGATTCCCGTGAAGATCGATTTCCTGGCTATCTCCACGTTCTCGAACAAATCCAGCGCGCCGGGCATCGTGCGGATTGCCAAGGATCTCGACGATGGCATCGAAAACGAGGACGTGTTGATCGTCGAAGACATCGTGGATACCGGGCTGACGCTGCGCTACCTTCTGCAAACGCTTTCCAGCCGCGGGCCCAACTCGCTGGGCGTGTGCACGTTCCTGGACCGGAATTCCCGCAGGCTGGTACAGATCCCCGTGGAATTCCGCTGCTTCGAGATTCCCGATCGCTTCGTGATCGGTTTCGGCCTCGACCATAATCAGCTCTATCGAAACTTGAGTTACGTGGCGGTGATGAAGCCGGATAAGGGCGCGTGACCACGGCGGCAGAAAATTCCGCTGATCTTCTTCCGCACGCCTACAGGAAGAGAGCCCGTGCGGGAATGGCTGAAGCAACTGCCCGAAGAGGAGCGTCATTCCATAGGCATGGACCTGTTGCGAGCGCAATGGCATTGGCCGGTAGGCATGCCGCTGTGCCGGCCGATGGGAAGCGGGCTGTGGGAAATCCGGACAGACCTTCCGGAACGCGGCGCGAGTGGTGCTCTGCCTTTACCGCGAGCGCCTCGTCGCGCTGCACGCGTTCATTAAGAAAACGCGCACGACGCCGGATGAAGATTTGGCCTTGGCCCGGAAACGCAAGAAGGAGTTAGAGCAATGAGTAAGAAACACATGGGTTCGAGCATCGCCGTCTTCCTGAAGGAGGAGGGCATTTTCGAAGAAGCGCAAGCGCAAGCCGTCAAGGAGGTCGTCGCCTGGCAGCTCGCCGAGGCCATGAAGAAAAAAAAATCTCCAAGAACAGAATGGCCACACTGCTGAAGACGAGCCGGACGCAAATAGACCGCCTCCTCGATGCCAAAGAAGACATCACGCTGTCGAGCCTGCAGCGCGCCGCGGCGGTCGTTGGCCGCCGCGTGACCATCGAGTTGGTGTAAACGATCGGTGCCGGCGCGACGCGGCCTTATAATGGTGATTCAGAATCGCGACCGCCTTCTTGACGAACTGAAAGAATTCCTGCGCATTCCCAGCATCAGCACGCTGCCCGAGCATCGCGTGGATATCGATCGCGCTGCCGAGTTCGTGGCCAACAGCCTGCGCAACGTGGGGATGGAGAATGTCGAGATCGTCCCCACCGCCAAACATCCGCTGGTCTACGCGGATTGGATGCACGCGCCCGGAAAGCCCACCGTTCTGTGCTACGGCCACTACGATGTGCAGCCGGCCGATCCTCTGGAAGAATGGAACAGCCCGCCCTTCGAGCCCGAGGTGCGCGACGGAAACATCTACGGACGCGGCACCGCCGACGACAAAGGCCAGATGTACATGCACGTGAAAGCCATCGAGGCGCTGCGCACGGCCGACGGCGCGCTGCCCGTCAATGTGAAGTTCCTGGTGGAAGGCGAAGAGGAAGTGGGCGGGGAATCCATCGCCAAGTACGTAGCCGAGAATCCCGAGAAACTGAAAGCCGACGTTGCCCTGGTATCCGATACCGAGCTTTTCGCCGACGGCATCCCCACCCTGTGCATCGGCCTGCGCGGATTGGTCTACATGGAAGTGGAATCCAGTGGGCCGGCGCGCGATTTGCACTCCGGCTTGTACGGGGGCGCGGCGCCGAATCCGATCTTCGGACTGGTGGAGTTGCTTTCGAAGGTGAAGAACGCCAGCGGCGCGATCCAACTGCCGGGCATCTATGACGACGTCGAGCCGCCCGCTCCCGCCGAAAAACGGAGCTGGAAACGGCTGCCGTTC
>JBEKMJ010000087.1:0-34581 GCA_050008575.1 Bryobacteraceae bacterium | reverse complement strand
GTCCTCACCAAAAAAGCGAAAAAGCTTGGGTTTCAATTAGTTATCCAGCAAACGGCGTAAACCTACAGGGGAAGGTTTCTGGAGAGTGCCGACACGGCACGCCGGGGGCGTGCGCCACGCGGCCTGCCACTGGAATGGCCAATCGAGCCCGGAGTACACCAGGACCAGGAAAACTAAGTGGCATCGTGTTCCTCCACAAAGCTTTGAGATTTTTCCCGCACCCCGGCCACTACCAATCCTGAAAACCTCACAATGGCCTCACTCGCTCTATCGGAAGAAACGGCGATGATTCCGGAAGACGCTATCGCCATCCTCGTGATCGGCCCCCTCGACTCGCGCCGTCGCGCGCTGCGCGGCATCCTCAGGCCTCCGCAATGGGAAATCCGCGAAGCCGCCACCTTCGCCGAAGCCCTCGGGATGCTTGATCGCCGGGGCATCGCGGTCGCCATCTGCGATACCGAAATCGCCGACGGGAGTTGGCAAATGCTCCTCGCCGATCTGCAATGCCGGACGCATCCCCCGAACCTGATCGTTTCCTCCCGGCTGGCCGACGAGCGGCTTTGGGCCGAAGTCCTGAACTTGGGCGGCTACGACGTTCTGGCGCAGCCCTTTGACCGCGGCGAGGTCTTGCGCGTGACACGCATGGCGTGTGCGGCATGGCGCCAGGAACGCCAAAGCCGCGCCGCGGCCGCGGCAGATGGAGGGCGGGCTTCTTAGTGGGGCAGGCTCGCAGCCTGCGCGGGCCTCGTAGGTCCGCTCCCCACGCAACTGTTGAAAACTTCAACAGTAGAAAAAAGGACCCTTATTTCTGGGTTTCACACCCCTCACGGTCGAAATTCAGCCTTTCACTAAAAACGAATCGCCTATTGCAGCGCCCGAATGTATACTCAACCACTTTGGGTCTATTTAACTAAATCGGGACGAGTTTATGCCGCATTCGGATGGCGCCGGTTTTTTTCGTCCTCGCATGTCCCGCCGCTCGTGGCTGGCCGGTATTCTGTCGTCCGGCTCAAATTTCCGGCGCCCCGGCATTGCTTTATCCGCGCTTTTCGGTGTCCATCCGCACCGAATAATCCCGATTGGTGCAGTGCTGGACATGCGCCACCCGTTCAACGCCGCGGTCCCCTTTACGCCCGCGTCCAGCGTGAACATCCCGCTTTCCCTGGCCGCGGCGATTGGCGCCGTATGCGTGTTGGCGCTCGCGGGCACGGCGCTGATTCGCCTCCGGCATCGGCTTCGGGTCCAGAAGACGCTGCTGGATGAACTGTTCGAAGGAGCGCCGCAAGCCGTGGCCCTGACCACCATGGACGACCGCATATTCCGCGTCAACCGGCGGTTCACAGCGGCCTTTGGCCACGCTCCGCAAGCCGCCGCCGGCCGCCTCCTGAGCGAGTTGATCGTCCCCGCCGAATCGCGGGACGAGCATCGCAGGCAAACCGGCCTGGTGGCGCGGGGCGAGCGCGTGGAGACCGAAGGGGTGGCCGCCCGGCAGGACGGCAGCCGCTTCCCCGCCTCCATCAGCCGCGTACCCTTTATATCGCCCACCAAAGGGACCGCCATTTACTCCGTCTACCGCGACATCACCGAACGCCGGCAAGCGGAGGAAGCCCAGCGCGCCAGCGAAGGACGTTGGCGCGCCATCTTCGACAGTTCGGGCGTGGGCATCGCGGTAACGGGACCGGGCGGCAAGTTCATTTGCGCGAATCGCGCTTACCGGGAAATGGTGGGCTACTCGGAAGAAGAGTTGAGCGCGATATCCTTCATGGACCTTACCTGGGAAGAAGACCGCTCCACCAATGCGGCGCTCTTGGCGGAGATGTGGTCCGGACGTTTGCCGCAGTTCACGCTGGAGAAGCGCTATAGGCGCAAAGACGGCCGCTCGATTTGGGTGCGGGTCACGGTTTCCAACATCCCCGCCGCCGACGCCACCCCTCCTCTTGGCATGGCCGTGGTCGAGGATATTACCGAGCGGAAGCGAACGGAAGCCCGGTTGTTGGAATACGAAAAAGTCGTCGAAAGCCTGCCGGAAATTATCGTGGTGGTGGACCGCGATTTCCGTTATTTGATCGCCAATCTGGCGTTCCTCAGTTACCGCCGCATGCGGCCGGACGAAGTCGTCGGCCGTTTGGTCCCGGAACTATTAGGGCAGGACTATTTCGACCGGTTTGTTAAAGCTAAATTGCAGGAATGCCTGCAGGGTAAAGTCGTCAAATTCGACCTGGCATACACGTATCCCGAGCTTGGCAGGCGGGATCTGTTCGCAACCTATATTCCCATCGAAGGTCCCTCCGGCGTCGATCGCATCGCCGTGGTCCTGGAGGATATTACCGAGCGGAAGGTTGCGGAGCGGGAGTTGCAGCGTTCGTTTCAGGAGTTGCAAGCGCTCAATGCGCGACTGCAGAGTGTCCGGGAGGAGGAACGCACCAGCCTGGCGCGCGAGTTGCACGACCGGCTGGGACAAGCGCTGACCGCCATCCGGATCGACTTGGCGGCTGTAAAAGTGTTGGCCGCCGGCGACCCGGTGTCCGCCAAAATCGCCTCCATCGTGCGGCTCGTCGATGAAACCATACATGCGGTGCGCAGAATCTCGACCGAACTGCGGCCGGGAATCCTGGACGACCTCGGTTTGGTAGCCGCTCTGGAGTGGGCCGCCGAAGATTTTCAGGCGCGCACCGGAGTCCCCTGCCAGGTCAGTCTGCCCGCGGCGGATCCCGCGCTCGATCCCGACCGAGCTACCGCGTTTTTTCGTATCTTCCAGGAGACCATGACCAACATCGCGCGTCACGCGGGCGCCACTCAAGTGCGCATCCGTGTGTCCCAGGAGCCCGGCCATCTTTTGCTCGAGGTTCGCGATAACGGCCGCGGCATCGGCCAAGAACAGCTCACTGCCTCCACCTCGCTCGGCATCCTCGGCATGCGCGAGCGTGCCCTGCTGTTGGGAGGCGAGTTCACCATCGCCGGGGATCCGGGAGGCGGCACCATCGTGCACGTCCGCATTCCCATTGGAGATCCCGGACGGCCGGAGGCCCAGCCGTGATCCGCGTGCTGATCGCCGACGATCATGCCATCCTGCGCCGTGGATTGAAAGAGATCCTGGTGCGCGAATTGGAGGGCACCGTCTGCGGCGAGGCCAAGGACGCCACGGAGACCCTCGCTCGCATTCAAGAAAGCGACTGGGACTTGTTGATCCTCGACGTTACCATGCCCGGCCGCAGCGGGCTGGACGTGCTCGGCGATATCAGGACCGCCCGGCCTGGGCTTCCCGTGCTGGTCCTCAGCATGCACCCGGAAGACCAGTATGCCAAACGCGTCCTGCGCGCCGGGGCCTCCGGCTACATGAATAAGGAAAGCGCCCCCGAAGAGCTGCTCAAGGCGCTGCACAAAGTCCTGGCCGGCGGCCGCTATGTCAGCGCCGCGCTGGCCGAAAAACTCGCGGTCGACTTGCGCCAGGATGACGGCCGGCCCTTCCACGAAGCGTTGTCGGACCGCGAATTTGAAGTCCTGCGCCTGCTCGCCGCCGGCAAAACCGTGAGCCAGATCGCCGAGGATCTGCACTTGGCGGCCACCACGGTGAGCACCTATCGCGCCCGCATCCTGGAAAAAATGAATATGGAGAATACCGCCGAGTTGATGCACTACGCGCTGCACAACGGCCTCATGGATTGATCGGCCCAGTGGGGGCAGCGCCATGCGCTGCCAAGGCGAGCGAAGCTCGCCTGTGTCGGCAGAGTGCCGACACGGCACGCCGGGGGCGTGCGCCACGAGTGCTATTTTGTAATGTAGTATAAACAACGACATAATATCCGGAGTTTATACGACAAATAAAAAGAACTTCAATCTCTTGCGCCGGGCCGCCAATTCCAGTATGTCTTAGGGGGTGGCTTCAATGTTACGAGACGGCAACCATTTCGCGGCGTGCCGGCAAGCGACCACGCCCGCGGACATTGAGAGAGAGTTGCATCGTTTGCGCGAATCGAAGATGCTCCTGGTATTGATGGCGGAAAGCGTAGGGCTGGCCGTCCCCCGTTCCTGCTGTCCGCATCAGGGCGGGACAGCCTGTGTATCCTGCTCGTCGGACTGGCTCGTTGCGCATCTTCGCCTCACCGGCGGCGCCGTATAAGTGGAACGGATCTCCTGACCTGTCCCACTTGACGCACTTGATGTTATATTGCGGGGTAAGGCCGCATGCGCTAAACTTCGGGAGAGGCGAGTTCTTGCGGACGCCTCCCCTCGGCAGGCCCAGCAAAGGAAAGCGAAGCAGGAAAAGTACGTGAAACCTCCAGATACCGATACTCTCCTGGCCACTATCGCGCGGGAGGGCACCACCGTTTGCTACCGGAAGGGCCAAGTCCTTTTCTCACAGGGCGATCAGGCCGACGCCGTATTCTCCATCCAGAAAGGCAAAGTCAAGCTCACCGTCGTCTCCAAACAAAACAAAGAAGCGGTGATTGCCATCTTGACCGCGGGCGACTTGGTGGGCGAGGCTTCCTTAGTGGGCCAGGCGCCCATACGCCTGGCCACTGCATCCGCCATCTCGGAATGTTCCGTCGCGCGCCTGGCCAAGCCGGCCATGATGCGTCTGCTGCGCGACGATAATAACTTCGCCCGGCTGGTGCTGTCCTATGTGCTCACCCGTAACATTCGGGTTGAGGAGGATCTGGTGGATCAGCTTTTCAATTCCAGTGAGATGCGGCTGGCGCGCGTCCTTCTGCTGCTGGCCAACTTCGGGAAGGAAGGCGTTCCCTCCAGCGCGATTCCCGATATCAGCCAGGAGACCCTGGCCGGCATCGTCGGCACCACCCGCTCGCGCGTGAGTTTCTTCATGAACAAATTCCGCAAGCTCGGTTTTATCCACTATAACGGCGGCATTGAAGTGCATAGCTCGCTTCTCAATATCGTCCTGCACGACTCGCCTTTCAAGAGTTAAACCTTTCGCGCCTTCCTTCTCCCGCCACTTAGTACCGTACAGCGGGATGTGAGCAATTTTGATCTAACAATCCCGCATGTTCCGGGCGATTTTGACCAGACAAGCCCGCCCAAAATTGTTTATCTGAATAGAAGAAATATGATATCGTAGTTTGACGATTAATGCTTTCTATTAGTCGATAAATGAGAGGGGATTAACGTGAATAAAATGTTGAAAATTACCACAAGCGCTAACTCAGGATCCTGCGATCGACTCGCGCCGCGGCATGTCTCGCCGGCTCAGCAGCGGGAAATAGCCGCCTTGGCATATAAGTTCTGGCTGGCCCGAGGTTTTCAGAACGGATCGCCCCAAGAGGATTGGCTGCGCGCCGAGCGCGCCGTACGTCAACCCTTGCCGCGCGCCTAGGAACCGCTCCGCCTTGGTCCTATGTACGCGGTAAGTCAGGTTGCGCAGCCCGGCGATCTCGTCCAGGTGGCCTTCGACTCGCTTCGCGAAAGGATCTGCGTCCTGGGTCGCGACGGGGCCATCGTCGCGACCAACCACGCCTGGAATCAGTCCGCCCGTGAAAACGGCGCGACCCCGGCTCGCTGTGGGCCGGGAGTCAACTACCTGCAAGTCTGCCGCACGGCCGCGGGGCCTTTCGCCGAACGCGCTCTGGAAGCGGCTATCGGGATCGAGACCGTGTTGCTGGGCGCATGTCCCCAATTCAGTCTGGATTATCCCTGCCCCTCGCCGGCGCGGAATGCCTGGTTCCGGCTTATCGCCCGGCCTCTGCGCAACGGCCACGCCGGCGCGGTCGTCTTGCATTCCGAAATCACCACCCACGTGCTGCTCGCCGAAAAGTTCCGCCATGCACAAACGCACTGCCGCGCGTTATCGGAGAATCCGGTGGACATAGCCACCGTGCTGGCGCCCGACGGCGTCATTCGATACCAGAGTCCCGCATCGGACGGCGTGCTCGGCATCCGGCCCGAGGAACTGGCCGGGCATGCCATCTTTGAGTTCGTACACCCGGACGACTCGGACGCGGTCCGCAAGCTCCTGCGCGATTCCTTGCGCTACCCGAACCGCAAGCACTTTTGCGAATACCGCTTCCGCAATCGGGACGGCTCCTGGCGTATGTTGGAAGGCGTCGCCCGGAAGCTCCTCTCCGACCCGGCCGTTGGCGTGATCTTGAATTCGCGCGATATCACGCATCGAAAACTGGCCGAGCAGAGCCTGCTGGCAAAGCAGCATGCCCTGCAGCGCCACCGCGAGGACTTGGAAGGCCTGGCCGCCCGCTTGTTCCGTGAGCGGGAGGAGGAACGCCGGCGGCTGGCCGCGGAATTGAACGGCACGCTCACCCAACGGCTGGCCTCCATGAGCCTGCAAGCCGCATACCTGGCGGCGCACGCCGCCGACGCGGCGCAATCCCACGACTTTCAAGAGCGCGTGGCGGGTCTGGGCCGCGACATCCAGCATCTCTCCGGCGATTTGTATCCCGCCCTGTTGGATCACTTCGGGTTGGCGGTGGCTCTGCGCGAATACTGCGCGCAATTCGCCCGTAAGCATTGCATCCCCGTCAATTACGTCCACCGCGGGATTTCCTCCCGTCTTCCCGGGCACATATCGGTCACCTTGTTTCGCATTGCCGAAGAGGCTCTGTCCAACGTCGCCCGGCACGCGCGCGCGAATGGTGCCGCGGTAACGCTGAGCCGGACGGCCGGCGGCATCCGCTTGGCTATCCGCGACGATGGCGCCGGTTTCGATCCGGCGGCCGTGCCACCCGGGTCCGGCTTGGGCATTCTCGCCATGCGGGAACGCCTGCGGGCCGCGAACGGCTCGCTATGCATCCGCTCCCGGCCCGGCCGCGGGACCGAAGTTGTGGCGCTCGCGCCGCTGGCGGGCAATTAGTGGGGCAGGCTCGCAGCCTGCGCGGGCCTCGCAGGCCCGCTCTTCGGCGCGCGAAGCGCGCCGCTGGAGGCTGGCCTTTTGGTGGGCGGGCCTACAGGCCTGAGATGAAAACCTGCGTGGGGCGGCGCCATGCGCCGCCGCGGGCTATAGCCAGGCTATAGCCCCGCCGGGTGCTGGCTTCGCTCGCCGAAGAGCGGGCCTGCGAGGCCCGCGCAGGCTGCGAGCCTGCCCCACGGCGGCGGACAGAATGTAGAAACGCAGTGGGTTTTCGACCGTGCGCGGGTTCTCCGGAACCCGCTCCGCGGCGCATGGCGCCGCCCTACTATCGGCCGCCCGTGATCAACCGCGCCCCCCGATTCCGCGTGATGTAGTCGTACACCCACTCCGTCAGCACCAACAGCCGGTTGTCGAATTCCACCAGGTACATCAAGTGTACGAACAACCACACGAACCACGCGATCGGTCCCCAGAGGTGCACGCGGCCAAACGCCGCCACCGCCTTGTTGCGTCCGATGGTCGCCAGCGCGCCCTTGTCGAAATAATGGAACGGCGGCGCCGTCTCCCCGCGCATGCGGACCCGGATCGACCGCGCCACGTAGCGGCCCTCCGCCATAGCCACCGGCGCCACTCCGGGGAGTGGTTGTCCGGTTTGATGGCTGAAGTTCGCCAGGTCGCCGATGACGAAAATCTCGGGATGCCCCGGCACCGTCAAATCCGGCTCTACCACCAGGCGGCCGGCCCGGTCCAAAGGCGCGCCGGTGCGCTCCGCAATTACCTTCCCCAGTTCCGAAGCCTCCACGCCCGCCGCCCATAACACCGTCTTAGCCGGTATGCGCTCCACCGCGTCTCCGGTGCGCACTGTCACGCCCGCGCGGTCCAAATCGGTTACCGTGGAGTGCGTCCGCGTGCGCACGCCCAACGCCCGCAGCGCCTGCTCCGCCTTGGCCGAAAGATCCGCCGGGAACGACGGCAACACGCGGTCCGCGCCCTCCACCAGCAGGATGGCCGCCTCCGCCGGGTTGATGCTGCGGAAGTCGTGCCGCAGTGTATCGTTGGCGATCTCTCCCAGCGCGCCCGCCAGTTCCACACCCGTGGGGCCCGCCCCTACGATGGCGAACGTCAGCCACGCGCGGCGCTCCGCCTCGTCCGCCTCGCGCTCGGCGCATTCGAACGCCCGCAGAATCCGGCGGCGGATCTCCGTGGCGTCTTCAATGGTCTTCAGCCCCGGCGCCAGCGCCGCCCAATCGTCATGCCCGAAATAATGATGGTGCGCGCCGGTCGCCAGAATCAGCGTGTCGTACGGCGCCTCTCCATCGTCCAGCAGCACGCGGCGGCGTTCCACGTCGATGTCCCGCACCTCCGCCATCCATACCCGCGCGTTGCGCTGCCGGCTCAGCACGTGGCGCACCGGCGAAGCGATCTCTCCGGGCGACAATCCGCCGGTCGCCACTTGATACAACAGCGGTTGGAACAGATGAAAGTTCCGCCGGTCGATCACCGTCAGATCCACGGGCGCGCCCCGCAGCGCCTGCGCCGCGTACAATCCGCCGAATCCCGCGCCCACCAGCACCACCCGATCCTTGGTAGCGCGGGCTTCAGCCTGTGATTCGCCGCCCTTCACCGCGATTGCGCCCTGGCCTGCTGCTGCATGGCCACCTGCCGCAGCAGGATGTAAGACGAAACGTTCTCCGACGTCAACAGTCCCAGCAGCTTCTCCCCATCCATCACCAGCGCGCACGCCCGCGTGCCCGACAAATCCTGCAGCACATCGGAAAGCGGCGTGTCCGGCGAAACCCGCCGCGGATTGCGGTCCATGGCCGACGCCACGTAGGCATCCGGCCCGCCGGTCAGCATGGCCCGCACCAGCGCCGCGCGCGTCAGCAGCCCCAACACCTGATCGCCATGCATGACCGGGAAATCGTTTTGCGATGTGGCCAGCAGCAGATTGCCGGCGTCCCGGATGCTTTCCCCGTGGGTCAGCGTGCGATAGTCCGTGATCATGGCGGCGCGCACCGCAACGCCCGTGGTCAGCAGCCGGCCGCGCACCGCCGCGCCCTCCTGCGATGCGCCGATATAAATGAACATCGCCACAAAAACCATAATGAAGTTGGAAGACAGGAGTCCCCACAATCCCAACATGGCCGCCAGCGCCTGCCCCGAACCCGCCGCGATGCGCGTGGCTTCTTCCTCCCGCTTAAACAGCATCAGCGCCGACCGCAGCACCCGCCCGCCGTCCATCGGATACGCCGGCAGCAAATTGAAAACGAACAGCAGGAAATTGCCGGTGGCAATGCGCTGCACCAGGTTGGCATCCGTGGGATCCCGCAGCAGTTCCACGGCCACGAACTGGTGCTGCGTGGCCAGCCAGGCGAACAGCCCCGCCGCGATCAGCCCATTAACCAGCGGTCCGCTGATGGCGATCCAGAATTCCTCCCGCCCTTTTGGGATGCGCTCGGGCCGCGAGACCCCGCCAATCGGGTACATCACGATCTCCGTGGTGCGGATGCCATACTGGCGCGCCACCAGCGTATGTCCCAGCTCATGCAGCAAAACCGAGGCGAACAGGGCCAGCACGTACAGCGCGGTCATGGCCCCCGACTGCCGCTCCCCCACGCCGATGAACAGCAGAAAGATCAACAGCAGCACAAACGTGAAGTGAAACCGCACCGGCACGCCGAATACACGCAGCACCCCCAGCGTTCCGGAACTGGGTACCGGCTTCGGTTTCTCTTCCGATGGCGTCGCGTCGGGCATGCGGCAGGCAGAACTCCGTACCATTGTCGCGCGAATACGTGGGGCGGCGCCATGCGCCGCCAACGGCGAGCGTAGGTCGCCTGCGCTGACAAGAGTGTCAGCGCGGCAGGCAGAGTGCCTGCGCCACGAGCACTCCAGTACCGAAGTACTGGAATACTGAGTGTGAAGGTTGACACATAGACGTAATAGGACTAGGATTGGATCATACAGTTTTTCCCGCGCCACGGATTCTGACATCGCTTGCAGACAGAGCTCCTCTCGAGCTCGAAGACTGCGCGCGCCACAGGATACTTGACCCAGGAGGACTGAATTGATAAAATCCAAGCCGTGCGTTTTCTATATCTTAGCAGCCTTATTCTGGTTTGCTCTGCCGCCGTGCAGAGCCGATGTCTCGGCGCCGCCGACGCCTCCACCACCCCCTGCCGGGTATTGCAGTACTATCCTTGATGAGCTAAATGGCGATCTACAGGCCTTTAACATCCTGCTGACCATCCCTCCGGTCTGGAATCCTATCACCGGAAACGGCCCTACCATCTTTGCCGGGAATCTCCAACAGGCCGATGCCAACACCGGTCCTGGCATCTCCGGTTCCAACTACCTGCCCGCGGTACTCACCCAAATGCAGGAATTGCATGCCTTGGGCGTCAAGGCCGTGATGGTGCAAGTCGGTTTCCCGGCTCTCTATGAGCCTTTTTTCGGCAGTCAGGCGGCGCTCCAGCCGTACCTGAACTTCTATTCGCAACTCGCCATCGCCGCCAAGGCCGCGGGTCTGCAGCTCATCGTCGAGAACGATGAACTGCTATCTAACGATATCGAAGCCGGATGGCCTGGCCTGAGCGCCTTTTACGCCACGCTCGACTGGAATCAATACATGGCCGCCCGCGCCAGCATGGCCGCTACCGTCGCCGAAACCATGCAGCCGGATTTCCTGGTCCTTTCCGAAGAGCCCGACGCCGAAGCCGCGCAGACCGGTCAGTCGAATATGAACAACCCGGCCGACGCCGCCCAAATGATTTCCGGGATGATCGCCGCCGTCCGCCCGCTGAACCTGCCCATCAAACTGGGCGCCGGGTTTGGCACCTGGCTCAACGCCAAGGGATCCAGCAGCCTGCTCGACTACCTGACCGCCTATGTGGCCCTGCCCCTCGACTATATCGATTTCCACCTCTATCCCATCAACTCCGAGCCGGAGGGCAGTTTCATCGATAACACCTTAATTGTCGCCAGTACGGCGGCCCTCGCGGGCAAGCCCGTGGCCATGAGCGAAGGCTGGGTCTGGAAAATGGAGAATAGCGAGTGGAATGTCCTGAACGGCCAGGATTACCGGGCCCGCGATCCCTTCAGCTTTTGGGGGCCGCTGGACTCCTATTATCTGCAAACCGTCGAAGCCCTCGCCAAGTACACCAATATGCTGTACGCCGCGCCCGAAGGCCCGGACTATTTCATCACCTACCAGACCTACGGCGGAACCGCTTCCAATGGCGGCGCCGCCAACTGTACCTGCACCACCGAAAGCTGCTCGGACTATAACATCGTGCACGAGGAGACCACGCTCGCCAGCAGTGCCATGCAGGTGGCGCAGTTCAGCAGTACCGGTTTCAGTTACTCCAAACAGTTAGTGTCGCCGCCGGATAAAACCCCGCCATCGACGCCAACTAATCTCACGGGCAGGTCCGCCTATAACCAGGTGACTCTCACATGGGATGGCTCCACCGACAACGTCGGCGTGGCCGGTTACAACGTATACCGCTGTACGCCGTCCGAGTCCGGTGGGTCATGCACCGGCGTTTGGGTTACCAACGCGACTCAAGTCCCGTATGTCGACCAAGGACTGGCCGAGGACACGCTTTACAACTACCAGGTGCAAGCCTTCGATCTGGCCAATAACAACTCGCCGATGTCGGAAGTTCTCGGCGTGCAAACGGCTAAATCGCAATCCAACGCCCCGACCAATCTGGTGGTAACCGCGGTTTCCGCCACCGAAATCGACCTGGCCTGGGCTCCCCCGCAGGATAGCTCCGGCTTGTCCCAGTATCTGATCTATGCCGGGCCCTCGACTTCCAGCCTGCAGCAGATAGGCACCAAGCCGGCCGGGGTTACCACTTACGACGCCAAATCGCTAAGTCCGGGAACCCTCAATTTCTTCGCCGTCGCGGCGGTGGAGTCGGGAGTCACCTCGCATATGTCCCCCGCCGCTTGGACCAGCACGTATCCCCTGCCGGCCGCGCCCACTGGCGTGACGGCGGCCGCCTCCGGGGACACTGCCATCGTTCTGACATGGCAGGAGAATATAGTACATGGCGGCCTCCCGGTAACTTCCTACCAGGTGCTGCGGGGCGCTAATTCCGGCGATCTCGCCAAAATCGCCACGGTCGCTGCGCTTACATACACCAATGCGAGCCTGAAACCCGATACGACCTACTACTACGAAGTGGTAGCGGTCGATTCGGGCAAAGACGATTCGGCCGCCTCCAGCGAAGTCTCCGCCACTACCCCATAAGCGCCCGCGTGCAGGCGAATGGCGCTCGCCCCTGCACGCTTAGAGCGTGCGCTGAAGATTGGCCATTTGGTGGGGCAGGCGTGTACGCGCGCCAGGAGCGGGTTCCGGAGAACCCGCGCAGGACTGGAGTCCTGCCCCACCACGGCTCACAGAATGTAGAAACTCAAGGCGCCCTATCGCCACCGGAACAACTTCAGCGCCACCGGAAAGCACACCACCAGCCACGCCGCCAGCACCATCAGCTCCGATGACACGTGCGCCAAGCCGGCTCCCTGCAGCATATTCGCCCGCAAAGCGTCGATCGCCGCCGTCAGCGGCAGCGCCTTGATCACCGGCTGCAGCATGTCCGGAAACCGCTGCGCCGAGAAAAAGACGCCCGAGACGATCCACATCGGCATCATCACCAGGTTCATCAGCCCGGATGCCGCTTCAATGGTCCGCGCCCGCGACGCGATCAGCAATCCCAGCGCGCCGAACGATAGCGATGTCACCACGCACAGTACGGCCAGATCCGCCAGCGAGCCGCGCGTCGGCACCTTGAAAACGAAAATACCAAAGCTCAGCAGAAACCCCACTTCGATCACCAGCATCACCAACCGCGACAACAGGAACGACAGCAAATAGTAATGCCGCGGCATGGGCGTGGCGATCAGCCGCTTCATCAGTTTTCTGCGCCGCGCATCCACGATCGCAAATCCCATCCCCCAAATCGCGCTGCCCATCAGGTTCATGCCCAACAGTCCGGGAATCAGGAAGTCGATGTACCGCGATCCCGGCTCGCGCATCAGCCGGTCGCGCGCCGCTACCGGATCCACCCGCCCCGCCCCGCGCTCCACCGCGCGATCCGCCAGCATGCGCGCCGTGCGCCCTTCCGGATTCGTGTCATCGTAACGGTAGACCACCGTTCCCGTTAGCGCTCCCGGCTCCACCAGCAGCGCCACCTTGCCCGTGCGCAGCGCTTCTTCCGCCGCCGGCGCGGACAACTGTTGCACGTCCAGCAGCTTGTCCTGGCGCAGCGATTGCGCCAATTCCGGCGTCACCGTGGCGATCTTCAATACATCCGCCGGCTTGTTGCGAAACGCCAGCCCCAGGCCCCCCGCCAGCAGCACCGGAAAGATGAAGACCCAGAAGAGCGCCTCCGGTTCGCGCAGAAATTCCCGGAACCGCGTCAGCGTCAACTGCACCAGCGCATGGTCCGCCAGCCCACGCTCCCGAGGCATTTTGTCCGCCGCCTCGCGCGCACGAATTTCGGGGACCGCCGTTGTGTCACTCATCGCGCAAATGCCGTCCCGTCAAGGTCACGAAGACGTCCTCCAAAGTAGCCGAATGGGTGCGCAGTTCCGTCAGCGGAACGCCCTGCCGTTCCAGTTCCTCAAGCAGCGCGGGCACCGCGCGATGCAACTCGGTCACTTGCATTTGTACCGTCCCATTCTCCGCGCGCACATCCCGCACGCCCTCCATCCGCCGTAGCGCCTGCATCTCCAGCGCCTTTGCCGCGCCGCCCGCCGAAAACTCCACCATGTGCTCCACGCCGATCGAAACGATCAGCTCGCGCGGCGTCCCCTGCGCGATGACCTTCCCATGGTCCATGATCGCCACGCGTTCGCAAAGCTGTTCCGCCTCGTCCATGTAGTGCGTGGTCAACAGAATGGTACGCCCCTGCAGCTTGAATCGTTCGATCAATTCCCAAAGCTGCCGCCGCGCCTGCGGATCCAGGCCCGTGGTAGGCTCGTCCAGAAACAGAAAGTCCGGATCGCCCACCAGCGCGCAAGCCAGCGCCAGCCGCTGTTTCTGCCCTCCGGAAAGCCCGCCCACCCGCGCGTTCGCCTTCTCTTCAAGCTGCACCAGCGCGATCACCTCGGCGGCCGCCGGACCATGCCGGAAGAAGCTGCGGAACAACCGGATGGTCTCCATCACCGTGACTTTATCGGCAAGCTGCGTCTCCTGCAGTTGAATCCCCAACCGCTGCCGCAGCTCCGCCGCGTCCGTGCTCCAACGCATGCCCAGCAGCTCCACATCGCCCGAATCGGCCTCCGTCAACCCTTCGCAAATTTCGATGGTCGTGGTCTTGCCGGCGCCGTTCGGTCCCAGCAACCCGAAACACTCGCCCGCCCGCACTTCCAGTTCCAGGCCGTCCACCGCCACCACGTCCTTAAACGTCTTGCGCAGGTTGCGGACACGCAGTGCGGCAGTGGGGGTAGGAGCGAGCATTTTCCTAGTATCGCATCTGTGGGGCGGCGCCATGCGCCGGTAGTGCGCCGATTCCATACACCGCCCCTAGATCGATGCCACCTGCGTTCCTGGTGGGCGCGCCAACCACCGTAGTCGAGTGTTCGAGTGCCACGGAGAAAGCCGAACCGGGAAGTATCCGCGCAGCGCCAAATTCCAGTGAGCTCCGCCGCTGCCGGTTCGCACTCTTCAGTCTGCCGGCGGAAGTCCAGCCTCGGGTTTCCGGCGCCTGAGGACGCGGCATCGCCGAATACCACGCCCGGCCGCTATCAAACCGGTAGACAGCGCAGCAACGGAGCCTTCCGATCCACGGCCGGGTTATGCGCGGCTTTTGCGACGACCAAAACAGTTTCCGATTCGAGATTTTGTAAATCTCTTTTAGCATTTACAGTTCGACATGCGCAGCCGCCGCTCCCAGGAATAACATTGAAACGGGCTGACTTCCGATTTCAGCCAAGGAGCGGAGTGATGAAACGACCGATGCTGCCGGCAATCGCGATGGCGGCGGAGCTGGCGACTCCGCTCTTTCGCAAACGTCTCCCGGTAACGCCGGCGCAATTGCCGGCTACTACGCCGATGCGAACGGCAGATACCACGGCTTTGTGCGCGACCCTCAGGGTCGATCCTCCGGGCAGCCTCGCCACCCATGTATCGAGCATCGAGCCGGCCGGCGCCATCGCGGGGTATTATCAAGACGCGAGCAGTGCCGACCGCGGCTACGTGCGCGATGCGCACGGCGGCATTACGACGTTCGATTTTCCGGGGAGCCTCGCAACATTGGCCGGCGGCAACGCCAATGGAGCCACGGCGGGCGACTATCTAAGGGTGACGGCCGGCCATCTCCACGGCTTCGTGCGAAGCCAAGGCAACTTCACATCCTTCGATCCGCGGGGAAGTATCCAAACGCTTGTCCAGGGCATCAATTCGGCGGGATCCGCAGGGCAACATCACGGTCTTCGACCCGGCTGGAAGGTTGGATACCGAACCGGTTGGCATTAGCCCCACCGGCTCCAGCGTAGGATCTTACGAAGACACCGTCGCCCGCCATGGCTTTGTGCGGGACCCGACAGGCAACTTCACAACCTTCGACCCGCCGGGGAGCATTGAAACACTACCCGCGAGCATCAATGGCGCCGGAGCTATCACGGGGGGCCTCTTTGCACACGGGTTTTCCGGGGGCAATTGCGCTTGGGCGAGCTTCGCTCGCCGGGACCCGCTTGGAGCGGGTCCGCAGCCTGCGAGGCTGCCCCACCCGGCAGGACCGTCTACGCCAGAGGTTCGGACCGGCCCAGCCGGTGGCCCCGCTAAAGCACGCCCTCCCCGTTCAGGCGAAGCTCCGGACTTCTTCCAGGAGGGCCTCAAATAGTTCTTTCGGCGGATCGCCGCGCTGCTCGCAGATGACGCGCACGATGGGCTCCGTCTGGCTCACGCGCACGTGGAACCAGCGGCCGGGCCAATCCACGCGCAG
The DNA here is from genome assembly GCA_050008575.1 of Bryobacteraceae bacterium. Classification (GTDB taxonomy): domain Bacteria; phylum Acidobacteriota; class Terriglobia; order Bryobacterales; family Bryobacteraceae; genus Bog-159. The sequence goes on along the minus strand of JBEKMJ010000087.1, from coordinate 18,810 downwards.
CCCGTCGAGCACGCTCACGCGCCCGTCGCTATAGCGCTCGCGCAGGTCCATCAGCAGCGCCGGGATGCGCTGCGTCACCAGCGGCACTTGCCCTTTCAGAATCGAATACTTGGGATAAGACGCCAGCACCTGGCTCAGAGTGCGGCCGCTTTCGTGCAGCATGGAGAGCACGGCGAGCATGGAAGCGATGCCGTCGTAGACGAAGCGGAACTGCGGCATCATCACGGCGCCGGTGCCTTCGCCGGCCAGGGCGATCTGTTCCGGACGGTACGTGGAAAGTGCGTCGATGGCCGCCTGGCGGCCCACTGGCACGCGCACAACTTTGCCACCATGGCGCGCGGCGATCTCTTCCAGCAGCGCCGTGCTGGATATGTTCGCGATGATCAGCTTGCCCGGCGCGCGCGGCAACAGGTAGTCGGCGAGCATGGGCAGGACCACCTCTTCGGAAACCGGCGTGCCGTCCTCCGCGGCCAGCGCCACGCGGTCCGAGTCCACATCGAACAGGAAGCCGGCATCCGCGCGCAACGGCTTCATTAGGGGCGCGAGCTGCAGCGCCACGGCGTCGCGCGTGGTGGACGGCTCGTGGGCGAAGCTGACGCCTTCGATCCGCTCGTTGAGGAGGATGAATTCGGTCCCGAAGCGCTGGTTGGCGCGGCGCAGAATCAGCGACGAAGTGCCGTTGCAGCAATCCACCAGGACGCGGAATTTACGCAGGGCGGCGAAGTCGTAGTGGGCGGCCAGGTCGTCGAGATAGCGGTCGATGGCGCGGGTTTCGGGCGTGACGTGGCCGATACGGGTCCAATCGACGAAGGCGAACTTCTTCAGATGGTAGATATCCAGCAACTCGCCGGCTTCGGCGGTGGAAAGGTAGGTGCCGTCGCGGCCGAAGAATTTCAGCGCGTTCCACTCGGCGCTATTGTGGCTGGCGCCGATGGAGACTCCGCCGGCGGCATCCCGGCGGCGGATGGAATGTTGGATCACGGGCGTGGGCGCGATGCCCAGATCGATCACGTCATGTCCGCAGGCGAGCAATCCGGCGAGCAGGCCCTCGCGCATCATCACGCCGCTCGCGCGCGGGTCGCGGCCGATCACCACGGCGCCGCCCGGCTCCAGGAATGTGCCGAAAGCGGCGGCGAAATCCAGCACGTGCGAGGCGGTGAGCCCGGAGCCGACCACGCCGCGCAGGCCAACGTGGGAAATACGGAGCGATTTGGCGGTCTGCGGCGAGATCATTGGGGCATTATGGGATAAGCTTGAGCCGGCCGAAGGCTTGCGGCACGTGGAAGTTGCCTTCTCCGGTGGGCTGCCAGGCGATGAATTTCCGGCCGGGTTCGCGGCCCTGGCAGCGGTAGAAATTGATGCGCATTTCAAGGCCGGCGACCGGTGGACGGCTATCGATGGAGAGCAGCGGGATGCGCATCTCACCGTACCAGATCCTGTGGCGCGCGTCGACGCGGGCCTTCACCCGAAATCCGGAATTCCAGAGCCAGCCACCTTCCGGAAGCGGATTCACGCGGTCGATATCCAGATCCACCCATTCGCCTTGCGGGGACACTTCGAACTCCTTGTAGCGGGCGATGTGCTCGAAATCGCTGCCGACGAAGACTTCGGCCACATCCCAGTTCCATAGCTGGTTGGTCTCGGTGGTGCGCGAAGGCTTGGGTTTCAGATGCAATTCCCGATATGGACAAACGAACAGGAAGTAGATGTTGGCGCTGGTCCAGCGGGAGCGGATTTCGGTGCGGTGGCCGGGGACGGGTTCGCCGCGCGGGCCATTTTCGGCAACGACGGTGGGCGCGTCTTTCCACTGCGGGGCTTTCGGGTTCGCAGTCAGCGGGAAATCGGAAGCGGCGTAGCGGCTGGCGATCTCGGCAGGCTCGCGCGCGGCTCCGTCAAGCAGGGCGGAGGCGGCCAGCAGGCAGACTAGGAAGAACTGCATCAAACCTCTACTATACTGTGGGGCAGCGCCCTGCGCGGCCTGGACAAGCTTCAGCCTGCCCCGCTCGCCCCTTACTCATAGCGCAGGCACACAATGGGGTCGAGGTTGGCAGCGCGATTGGCGGGATAGAACCCAAAAAACAATCCCACTCCTACCGAAATCATCACCCCGAGTGTAACCCACAGCACGGAAAGCGTCGCCGGTATGGACGGTACCAGCGCCCGTATGGCGAATGTGATCAGCGCGCCGCACAAAATGCCGAGCGCGCCGCCGATGCCCGATAGCGTAACCGCCTCCAGCAGGAACTGCACCCGGATGTCCGCGCGCCGTGCGCCGATGGCCTTGCGAATGCCGATTTCCTGTGTGCGCTCGGTGACCGAGATCAGCATGATGTTCATCACCCCAATGCCGCCCACCAGCAGCCCGATGGAGCTGATCACGCCGGTAAGCAGAACCATCGCGCCAGTAAGCTGGTTCCAGAGATCCAGGAAGAAATTGGCGTCCGCCACATCGAAATCGTTTTCGCCTCTGTGCGGCACGCGGCGGCGGCGGCGCATGGCCTCGACGATGTCGTCGCGCGCGCGGGTGACGTCGGCGTCCGGACGCACGGAGGCGATCAGAAAGACTTCCCGGATATCCGGGTAGTTTTTGTGGAAGTTAGTGAGCGGAATTACCGCGAACTGGTCCACGCCGAAGCCGCCGAACAGCCCGGGGTCCTTCTCGAAAACCCCGATGACTTCGTACAGCCGGCCGTTCAGGCGTGCCATCTTGCCGATCGCGTCGATGTGCGGAAACAAAGAGTCGGCAATGGCTTGGCCGATGACGATTACGTCGCGGGAGTGCTCCAGATCGAAAGGCGAGATGAAGCGGCCCTCGGCGACTGTGAATAATGGCACGGCGTTGGTATAGTCCGGCTCCACGCCGCGCACGATCATGCGCTCCACGTGCTGGGCGCCATAGCGGAGCTGGTCGGAGACTTCGCCGATGTTGATGCGTTGCGCGAACGCGGTGGCGTAGGCCAGCGACGGAACCGTCTCCATAAGGTATTGACCATCGTTAAATTGCAGGTATTTGCGCGCGCGAATGTTCGCCGGCAGCCGCGAAAGGCCGGTATAGCCGGGCGGAATGCGGGTCACGAAAATAGTCTGCGAGCCGAGGTTGCGAATGCGCCCCTCGATGTAGCCGTTCAGCCCGTCGATGATGGCCGCCACGGATATGACCGATGTCACACCAATGACGATGCCGAGGATGGTCAGCCCCGACCGCACCTTCCGCGAACGGAGGGTGTCCAGGGCTACCAGCAAGTTCTCCTTGACTTCAGCACGGGTCATTGAAACCACAGATGGACACAGATGAACACGGATAAGACGGGCTCACCATACGCTTCATACGTATCTTGGGAGTGCCGAAATTGATCGGGAGACACAGTGGCAGGCCGGTAGCCTTGAGATAGTTGATGCACTGCGCCAGGTGGACATTTTCGAACTCTTTGATTGCCTTAAGTTCCACCAGCACAAGCCCTTCAACCAGGAGATCGGCCACGTATTCGCCCACGACTATATCTCGATAGCGGACCTGAAGGGCCTTGTGTGTTTCGAGTGCGAGACCGCTGCTCCGCAACTCGTATGCAAGCGCGTGCTCGTAAACTTTTTCCAGAAACCCATGGCCGAGGGCGTTGGCCACCGTGTATGAACACCCGATAATCCGTTCGCTGATGGCGTTCAATCTATGTTCATCCGTGTCCATCTGTGGTTCCATTTTACTCCGTTCGCAGCGCCGTCACAGGGTCCAGTTTAGCCGCTTTCGTCGCCGGGTAAATGCCGAAGAACAGCCCAATAATCGAACTGAGCACCACCCCCAGAATCGCCACCCACGTCTGCACGGCGGCAGGCAGCGACGTGAGGCTGCGAATCGCCAGCGCACACAAAAAGCCAATGAATACGCCGATCAGTCCCCCCACGATGCACTGCATCACGCTCTCTGTCAGAAATTGCATCAATATATCGTTTTGCGTCGCTCCCATCGCGCGGCGGACGCCGATCTCCTTGGTCCGTTCCGTCACGCTCACTAACATCACATTCATGATCACGATGCCGCCTACCACAGCGGAAATCGAGCTTACCATCACAAATACCGCGAAGAACGCCGAACTGATGCTTTGCCACAATGAGATGTAACTGTCGGCCGTGCCAATAAAGAAATCCTCGTCGCGGCCGTCGGTAATATGTCGGCGGGCGCGCATGGTAACCCGCACTTCGTCCTGCGCCTCCTGAAACAGTTGCTGGCTGCCGGCCGCCTTGATTTCCAGCGTCAGACTGTTGCGCGATCCGCGGACTCGCAGGTAAGTATTCAGCGGGACGATTATGAAAGTATCCTGATCCTGGCCCAACACGGATCCGATGGATTCGAAAGTCCCGATGACGGTGAACTCTTCGTTGCCCGTCTTCACCATGTGTCCGACAGGGTCCGTTCCGCTGAACAATTCCTGCACCAGGCGGTCGCCGAGCAGGCAGACGGCCGCGGCATGGCGGTCTTCCGATTCCGTAAAATAACGGCCCAGCGAAAGCGTGCGTGTGTCGATTTCGGCCATATTGGCCGTATGGCCGTACAGCGCGACATCCTCCAGGTCGCGATCCCGGTAGCGTACGCCGAGCGTGCTGGCTACCGACGCGCCCACGTACTGGCAGTGCCGGCAGCTTTCCGCCACGGCCTGCAAGTCCTCCGGCAGGATGTTCTTGTTGCGCTGCGCGCGCACCACCACCGCGAAGTCCGTAACCGCGAAGGGCAGGCGCGAGATGCGGAACACGTTGGTGCCCAGATTCGCGATTTTTTGCTCTACGTAGCGGTTGGCGCCCTGCACCAGAGTCATGACGGCGATCAGCGTCGCCACCCCCATAGTTAGCCCGAGCATGGTCAGCGAGGCGCGCAGCTTGTGGGCGCGCAAGGCGTCGGCGGCCAGGAAGATGTTGTCGCGGAACGCCAGCATACGGCTTTTCCTAAAGCGGGGTGACGACTTTGCGCCAATTCTTCCCGACGTGTACGATCGTCTCCGCGGGCGCATCGGTCAGGAGCAGATCGTGCACGCGCTGGCCGTCGATCTCTACGGCGCCCGCCTTGATTTTGCGCACGGCGTCCGTGACCGACTCAGCCAGGCCGATCTTGGCCAGCAGCTTGTCGACCCGTATGCCGGCGGCGGTGCGCGCGCCTTCCGGCATCGGCACGGTTTGTATCTTGTCCGGAACTTCGTGGCGGCGCACCACGCGATTGAATTCCTCCTCCGCGCTTGTGGCGTCCGCGGCGGAGTGGAAATCCGCTACGATCAGCCGCGCCAGTTCCGCTTTGGCTTGCATGGGGTGCAACTCGCCGCCGGCGATGCGCGCGCGCATGCGGTCGATCCCGGCCAGGCTGCGATCCGTGAGCAACTCATAGTAGCGGAACATTAGATTGTCACCGATCTGCATCACTTTGCGGTACATGATCTCCGGCGGTTCGGTGATGCCGATGTAGTTGCCCAGCGATTTGGACATCTTGTTGACGCCGTCCAACCCTTCCAGCAGCGGCACGGTGGCCACGATCTGCTGCGGCTGTCCGTAATCTTTCTGAATTTCGCGGCCCACCAACAGGTTGAACTTCTGATCGGTGCCACCCATTTCTACATCGCACCGCAGGGCCACGGAGTCATACGCCTGCGCCAGCGGATACAGCAGCTCGTGTACGGAAATGGGCACGCCATCCTTGAAACGCTTGGCGAATTCCGCGCGCTCCAGGATGCGCGCCACGGTGTAACGCGAGCACAGGCGCACCAGTTCCTCATAGCGCAAGGGCTGCAGCCATTCGCTGTTGAAGCGCACCTCCGTTTTTTCCGGATCCAAGATTTTGAAAACTTGCGCGCGATACGTCTCGGCATTGCGGTTGATATCCTCGCGCGTCATGGGCGGGCGCGTGATATTGCGGCCCGTGGGATCGCCGATGAGCGAGGTCATGTCGCCAATCAGGAAGATGACGGTGTGGCCGAGGTCCTGGAAATGTTTCATCTTCCGCAGCAGAACGGTGTGGCCCAGGTGCAGGTCGGGCGCGGTGGGATCGAAGCCGGCTTTCACGCGCAACGGACGGCCAGCCTTCGCGGCTTCGACCAGGCGTTCGCGCAGATCTTCTTCGCGAATGATTTCGGCCAGACCTTTCTTCAGATAGGTTAATTGTTCGTCGATGGAGGGCACTCCGATTAAGTTAGCATGGCGGCCTGGTGTCTCTGCCGCGCGGCCGGGACGTTACACGATCTGACGATGGCGGACCTGTCACTATTCTAATGGGATGCGGTCACGGGCCGCGGCGCTGCGTTCTTCACGTATTTGTCGAACCAGCGCAGCATCTCGTAAACAAGCTGTTCGTTCGACTCCATGGCCGTATACCAGTGCGGCTCGTGCGGGAGCAGCACCAGGCGGGCGGTGCCGCCGTTGCCTCGAATTGCCTCATAGAGCTTGCTCGCTTGTATCGGCGTAGTACCCGGATTCGCGTCTTCGGCGCCGTGCATGATGAGCAGTGGCGTCTTCAATTTATCGGCGAAGAAAAACGGCGAGACTTTCAGATAGACGTCCGACGCCTCCCAAACCGAGCGCCGCTCGTTCTGGAAACCGAAAGGTGTGAGCGTCTTGTTATAGGAGCCGCTGGTCGCGACACCGGCCCGGAACAAGTCGGAGTGGGCCACCAGATTCGCGGTCATCAACGCGCCGTGGCTGTGCCCGGTGACGCCGATGCGGTCGGGGTCGGCAACGCCCAGGCGCACGGCCTCATCCACCGCGGCCTTGGCATCGGCGACGAGCTGTTCCAGATAGGTGTCGTAGGCTTTCTTCGGATCGCCGACGATGGGGAAAGCAGCGTTGTCGACGATGGCGTAGCCGCCGAGGAGTAACAGTCTGTACTCATACAACTGCGTGAAGGTGGCCTGCGATCCCACCACCTGGCCGGCTGTGGAGGCGTCCGCGTAGTCCAGAGGATACGCGTAAAGAATAGTGGGGACGCGCGTGCCCTCCTGGTAACCCGGCGGCGTGTAAAGAGTGAACGACAAGTCCAGCCCGTCGGCGCGCTTGTATTTGACCAACCGTTTCCGGATCGCGCGCACCGCCGGCGTAGGATCGGGAATGTGCGTGAGCGCAGCGCTGGTGGAAGCAAAGGCCGCTTCCCCGCCGGGCGCATCCAGGGATTCTCCAAGCGTTCGCGTGAAAGCATTGGGCGGGTCGGCCGGCGATTGATGCCAGGTCAGAAACATCCGTGCATCCGGCCCGGTAAAGGAAAGAAATCGCTCGAAGCAGGTCTTATCGCTGCGAAACAGCCGCTCGGACTTTAGCGTGTTGAGGTTGAGCCGGTCGAGGAACGGCCGATTTCCGTCGGGCGAAGCGCCGGCTCCTGCAAGGTAGATGGAATCGCCGTCCTGGCGAAGCACCCAGGACCCGTCCGCGAGTTGGCGTCTGACTGGAGAGCCGGGATCCTTGTACCTCTCGTCAGTCGAGAGATCCCAAATCAGACGTGGTTTTGTTTGTGCATCGTCGACGTCGAGCGCGAAGCTCCGCGTCCAGTGCCGGTTGTTATCGTACTCGGTCAAAAGAGCGACGCTGGGTTTTTCGCTCCAGGCGAAGCCGGCATAACGCTGCTCAGTGCGGGTGATTTCGACGGCGGGCGAATTGAAAGGCGCCTTCTGAAGCACGACCTTGTCGCGCGCCGGAACGTTCACGTTCCAGTCGCCGCCATCGAGCGCTTCGGCCCAGACGAGCGTGGCCGGATCGGTGGCGCGCCAGGAAAAATCGCGCGGGCCCAGCGGAACGCCATGGATGGGAACGCGATCCGCCATCGGTAGCGACGCGACGGTATGAGTCAAAACATGCGCGCGCTGCGATACATCCCAAACTTCTACCTCTTTGGGAAAGCGGTCGTAAGTGGTTACGTACGAGTAGGGCTTGTGGATGGCGTTGACCAGGATGTGCCGGCCATCCGGCGCGGGATCGAGCGATTCGTAATTTCCCGGCTTTCCAATGGGCGCGATCGCCGCGGTGGCCGCATCGATCAAGGCGAGTTGCGAGGCGGCGTAGTAATCGAAGAGCTCCTCGTCGTGTTTGTTGCCTAGGGTATCGCGGTTTTCGTAAGTGCTGCTCTGTCCTTTTTGGCCTTCGGTTTCCTGGATGCTCGGGCCGATCGGCACGATGGGTTCGGGCGGCGGCGCGCCCATACCCTTGGGCACCAGCTTGACCAAGAGCGTTTTCTGGTCGGGCATCCAATGCATCTCATCTTCGAACATGGGGTTGAGACGGACGCCGGGTACGCGATGTATTGCGCCGGTCTTGGCATCGCCGATCCAGAGCTCGACCGACTCGGGAGCGAGATTCACGAACGCAAATCGTTTTCCATCCGCGGCCCACATTGGCTGGCCCGGGCAGGCGCCCGCAGGAAGCGCGACATGCATTTGCGCGCCACCGGCGATGTGCACCAGTTCGAAGTTCGTGGCGCAGCGCGTGATGCCGTACCCGCCCGGTGTGTCGTGCTTGCTGTGGTTCTTTGGCTCGACGCGCACGCCCGCCAGGCGTAGGAAGGGCGTCGCCACCCGGGAGATCGACGGGTATTGCTGCCAGGTCGCCAGAAGAATCGTGTCGTGGGTGGGGCTCACCGCGGGAACTGGCGGCAAGGGCGCACGCATCACATCCAGGATGTTCTTGGGCGGCTGGTCATATCCCGATGCGGTCTCGGCCGGCTGGGCCAGCACGGGCGCAGACGTGGCACAGGCAAAGAACGCTCCGGTCAAAAGAAAGTTCGAGGCGTTCCGGATTGGCATGAGTTCCCTCCGTTGCAGTTATCGTGAAAAACCGATAAACAAGACAATACTACATGGCTTGTGGTAACCGTTCAAGGGGATGCTGGCCGGGCCTGTGATTGAATCGCAGGAGACGCCGCCTTCAAATCTTCGGAAAACCTCCGCACCGCCGCCACTTGTTCGTCCGTGGCCTGAAATTCGAAGCCCTTCCCCGCCAGCCACGCTTGCCCGTCGCGCCAGATCAAGTAAGCCAGACCGCGCTCGGTCCACACACCCGTGCCGCCGATGCTGCCATACCCTTCGGCGGTGCGTTCCACCAAAGCGATCAGGTTATCGCGCGCAAATATAGCGTAGGCGCGCGTTTCGGAGAGAAGCTGAATGCCGGTCGACCCCAACTGCACGATTACATCTTGTAGCGGCCCATGTCCTCGTCGTTCAGGTTTTCCAGCCAGCGCCGCAGTTCCTTCTCGTTTTCTTTATCGGAAACCGAGGCGGCCAGCTTCGAGGATTTCAGCACCGTGTCGTCGACGAAAATCGGGCAGTCCAGGCGTAGGGCCAGCGCCAGCGCGTCGCTCGGCCGCGAATCCACGCTGATGAGTTCGCCGTCCCGCTCCAGCCAGATCAACGCGTAGAAGGTTTCCTCTTTCAACTCGTTCACGACGACTTTGCGTACGCCGGTGTTGAGTCCCAACAGGAGGCTCTTGATCAGGTCGTGGGTCATGGGCCGCGGCGTCGCAACTTTTTCGATCTCGAGCGCAATGGCGTTGGCTTCGTAGATCCCCACCCAGATCGGCAGGACCGCATTGCCGCTGATGTCCTTCAGGATCACGATGGGCATGTTCGTGACGGGGTCCATCATCAAGCCGCGGATTTTCATTTCGACTTCCATAAGACCCTCCCAAGCTTATTACACCACATTCGGCACGCTTTCACCGGCCAGCGAATTGGGGCCCGAGCGCGTCACGCGCACGAGCGTGTATTGGCCCAGCAGAGACGCGCCACCCGCGTCCGGATGCGTGAAATTCAGCGTACGATTCTGCGATGTGCGGCCGATCCATTGTCCCAGCGCTTCGTGCCGGCCCTCCACCAGCACCTCTTCCACGGCGCCAATCAATTCGGTGTTGCGGCGAATCTGTATGGCGCGCTGCTTCTCGTTCAGGATCATGATCCGGCGGGTCTTCTCTTCCTCGGGGATCTTGTCTTCCATTGCCAACGCGGCCGTGTTGGGGCGCGGCGAGTACTTGAAGCTGAACAGGGAATCGTACTGCACTTCGTCGAGCAGCTTCAAAGTTTCTTCGAAATCCGCCTCGGTCTCGCCGGGAAAGCCCACGATGATGTCGGTGGTCAGCGCCATGTTGCGCCGCGCGTTCCTGATCCATGCAATGCGCTGCATGTATTGCTCGCGCGTGTAGAGCCGCTGCATGGCCGCGAGCATCCGGCTGGAACCGGACTGCACCGGCAAATGAACATGATTGCAAAGCACCGGATTGGCGTCCATGGCGTCCACTATGGCTTTCGTGAAATCGCGCGGATGCGAAGTGGTGTAACGCACGCGGCGAATGCCGGAGATCTCGCCGGCGCGCGCCAATAGCGTGGCGAAATCCCATCCCGCAGGCGACGGATCGCGGTAGCTGTTCACGTTCTGCCCTAGAAGCTGGATCTCCGTGTAGCCCGAGTCCGCCAGGCGGCGCGCCTCGGCCATCACGCTTTCACTGGTGCGGCTGCGCTCCGGCCCGCGCGTGAAAGGCACCACGCAATACGCGCACGATTTATCGCAGCCTTCGATGATGGTGATGTAGGCGCGATGCGGATTGTCGCGCCGCGTGAACGGCGTATCGAAGGTTTCGTCCGTGTCGAGGCTCAGCCCTGTGACGTGGCGATTGCCAGCCTCGAGTTGCACCAGCATCTCGGGCAGCCGCGTGTAGCTGGCGGAGCCGGCCACCAGGCTGACGTGCGGCGCGCGCTCGAAGATTTTCTCGCCCTCCTGCTGCGCCACGCATCCCAGCACGCCGAAGACCTTGCCTTTGCCCGCGGCGCGCTTGAAATTCTGCAGGCGGCTGAAGACTTTTTGTTCGGCCTTGTCGCGAATGCTGCAGGTGTTGTACAGCACCAGGTCGGCCGCATCCGGCGTGTCCACCTGGTTGTAACCCTTGGCCAGCAGCGTGCCGACGACCTTTTCGGAGTCGTGCGCGTTCATCTGGCAGCCAAAGGTCTCGATGTAGAAAGCTTTCCCAGTCACTAGCGTCTATTCTAGCAGCCCCTCGTCAGGCTGCCGTTGACGCGCCCAGTGTGGGGCAGGCAGTTCTGCCCGCAGAGGGCTCACGACAGGCTAAAGCCTGTCCTCGACAGGCTAAAGCCTGTCCCACCAAGAGCGGGCCTGCGAGGCCCGCGCAGGCTTCGAGCCTGCCCCACTGCGGCGGACAAAATGTAGAAACTCAAGCAGCGGCCAGGATTGGCCGCCCTCCTAAGCCTCCGAAAAGCCGGCGGCGCGCTCGCCCATCTTGTACGCAATGCAACTCAGCACCCCGGCCATCTCATCCAGCGCGCGCCGCGCCTGCCGGGCGGATGCGTTACGTGTCAGGCGATACCAAGTCTTCATGATGCGGTAGTCGAGTATCAGCAGATGATGCTCCACCGGGCCCAGACCCATACCCGCCGCGTGGTCCAACAGGTAGCGGAGCATCCGGTAATCCTTGTCAAGGGCGCTTTGCAGGGGATCCAACGGCAAATCGCCCTGCGCCTGCCGCAAAGCTTCCCGCGTCTGCAATACACTCAACTGGCCGATCACCGTGCCGTGCCCTTCCACCTGTTCTTCGCTAAGCAACAAAAGAACGGTATAGCGGAACCAGTAAACAAACAAGGCCAGCGAAAATGCAACGATCAGTATTGTATCAACCATCAAATCCAGGACCAGTGGTAATAGGAAACCGCGGACCAATCATATCACCCACCAGTTCCAGGTGCAATAACTTTTAGTAAGATTTCTAGTACTGCTGTTACTGTGTCCGTAAGTGATTGAAACTAAAGAGACAGCCCCTTTAGGTATTCTCGGAATGGGCCTCCCAGATCGTGGCGGCGCAGGGCGAATTCGACCGTCGCCTTAAGAAATCCCAGCTTGTCGCCGGCATCGTAGCGGGTACCTTCGAACCGGTACGCATAAATGGGCCGCGTCCGCAGCAGATGCCGTAGCGCATCCGTTAATTGGATCTCCGATCCGGACCCCGGTTCGATCGCCAGCAACGATTGAAATATCTCCGGGATCAACACATACCGGCCGATAATCGCGAGGTTGGATGGCGCCTCCGATGGCTTGGGCTTTTCTACCAGGTCGCGTATGCGGTATACCCGATCGCGGCTGCCATTATGCGAGATCGGCTCGGCGTCGATCGCGCCATATGCGGAGATCTTGTCCGGCGGCACTTCCATCACCGCCACCACGGGCGAGCAGAAGAACTCGTACACGTCCAGCAACTGGCGCAGACAGGGCGTTTCGGCATCGATCACATCGTCGGCCAGCACTACCGCGAACGGCTCTTCCCCCACCAGTTCCATGGCGCGCAATACGGCGTGCCCCAGCCCCAAGGCTTCCTTCTGGCGCGTGTACGCCACGTTGATCATGTCGGAGACGTTGCGCACGATCGCCAGCAGATCTTTCTTGCCCCGCATTTCGAGCATGTTTTCCAGCTCGAAGCTCACATCGAAGTGGTCTTCGATGGCGCTCTTGCCGCGTCCCGTGACGATGATGATGTTCTGAATCCCGGAGTGCAGAGCCTCCTCGACGCCGTATTGAATCAGCGGCTTGTCCACCAGCGGCAGCATCTCTTTGGGCTGCGCCTTGGTGGCGGGCAAAAAGCGGGTGCCCAGACCCGCGGCCGGAAAGACGGCTTTGCGAACTTTGGAAGCCATGACAATTACAGTTTGCTTCTCACGGGCCGGAATAGCAACTGGCTGACGGATAGGCCGCCGCGGTGGAACCAAATATGCGAATCTCAAGTGAAGTGGAGCCGTTCAATCTCGCGCAGTACTTTGTCGACCGCCACGTCGCGGAGGGTCGCGGCAGCCAGATCGCCATCGTCTACGAAGGGCGCCGCTACAGCTACTCCGAGATCGCCGCGCTGGTCAATCAGGCCGCAAACGGGCTGCGGCGCGCCGGCGTGCAACCGGGCGACCGGGTGTTGATCGTTCTGCCCGACTCCCCGGAGTTCGTGGCCGCATATTTTGGCGCCATGAAGATCGGCGCAGTCGCCGTGCCCACCAGCACCGCCCTGCGCCCGGCGGATTACGCGGTTCTGGCCGAGGAAAGCCAGGCGAGAATCGTCGTATCGGCGCCGGTATGGCAGGCGGAACCGCCCGCCCCGCTGGATTGCGCACCCACCGCCCCGGACGATCCGGCCTTCTGGCTGTGGACCTCCGGCAGCACCGGACCGCCCAAGGCTGCCGTCCACCGGCATTGCGACTGGCTGGCTTGCTGCGAAGGATACGCGCGCGGCGTGCTCGGCATCCACCCGCACGACGTCACGTTTTCTTCGGCCAAGCTGTTCCACGCGTACGGTCTGGGCAACGGCCTGATGTTCCCTTTCTACGTGGGCGCCACCACCGTGCTCTATCCCGGTAAGCCGCTGGCGAATGCCATATTGGCATGCGCGCACGGATGCCGGCCGACGCTGTTCTTCGCCGTACCCACGCACTACGCGGCCATGCTGCACGAAACGGACAGCGCCAATCCGTACGATTTGAGCTGCGTGCGCCTGGGCATCTCGGCCGCCGAACCGCTGCCCGCGGAAATCGTTCGCCGCTGGCGCGCGCGTTTCGGCTTCGACGTGCTGGACGGCATCGGTTCCACGGAGGTCCTGCACATTTATATTTCCAACCGTCCGGGGAGCCTGCGTCCGGGCAGCTCGGGTGTGCCCGTGCCGGGCTATGAGGTGCGCATCGCGGATGAAAACGGACGCGACCTGCCCGCCGGCGAGACCGGCGACTTGTGGGTGCGCGGACCGAGCAACGCGACGCACTACTGGAACCGGCCGCAATTCACCGCGCAACGCATGCGCGAGGGATGGTTCTTCAGCGGCGACAAGTATCGCGTGGATGCCGGCGGATACTACTGGTACGCGGGCCGCTCCGACGATATGTTCCGCGTGTCGGGCGAGTGGGTTTCGCCCATCGAAGTCGAGGGCGCACTGATCGCACACCCCGCGGTGCTGGAGGCCGCGGTGGTGGCGCGGCTGGGCGAAGACGGTCTGCCCGCCGCTTGCGCCTTCGTGACGCTGAAGCAGCCCGCTGCCGCCGGGGAAGAGTTGGCCGGCGATCTGCGCCGGTTCGTGCGCGCCCGCCTGGCCGGCTACAAGCGCCCGCGGCGTATCGAGTTCCTGGATGAGTTGCCCAAAACGGCCACCGGAAAGGTGCAGCGCTACAAACTGCGATGAATCCCGCCAAACCCACGAAACCGCCGCATTGCCGTATCTGTGTCCATCCGTGGCCCAGGTCTTCAGTATGAATACGCACCAAGCTATCGAAGACACAGTAGCTGTGCCGGCCTGCGCGGTAGGAGACTATATGAGAGAGGGTAATATGCGCATAAGATCGGGCTTAATTTGGCTATCTCTGTTTGCGGCTCCGCTGCAGCCCCTGGCGGCGCAGCACAACGTGCTCACCTATCACAACGACGTGGCCCGTACGGGACAAAATCTGGCGGAAACCACGCTCACCACCGGCAATGTGAATTACGTCACGTTCGGGAAGCTATTCCAGGTCACGCTGGACGGCCTGGTGGACGCGCAACCGCTCTACGTTGCCGGGATTTCTATTCCGAACCAGGGAATCCATAACCTGTTGATTGCGGCCACCGAGAACGACAGCCTGTACGCGCTGGATGCGGATAGCGGCGCGCAACTCTGGAAAGTGTCGCTGCTCGCGAGCGGCGAGACCGCGTCGGACGACCGTGGCTGCTCGCAGGTGACTCCCGAGATCGGCATTACCTCGACGCCGGTTGTCGGCCTCAAGGCCGGCACCTCCGAAGGCGAGATTTTTGCCGTGGCCATGAGTAAGGATTCGGCGGGGAATTATCATCAACGCCTCCACAAGGTGAGCCTGACTACCGGCAAGGCCCTGGCCGCCGCCGTGGAAGTGGTCGGCAAGTACCCGGGGACCGGCGAAGACAGCAGCGGCGGCTACGCGTTCTTCGACCCCAAACAGTATAAAGAGCGGTCCGGCCTCTTACTATTGGACGGGCAGGTTTACCTGGGCTGGGCGTCGCATTGCGATTTTCCCCCTTATACCGGTTGGGTCATGAGTTACAATGCCGCGACGCTCGCGCAAACCAGCGTGATAGACGTGACTCCCAATGGCGATGAAGGGGCCATCTGGGGCGCGGGCGCCGGTTTTGCCGCCGATTCCAGCGGATACATTTATTTTCTGGACGCCAACGGCACGTTCGACACAACCCTCAATTCACAGGGCTTTCCCAGCACCGGCGACTATGGCAACGCCTTCATCAAGCTTTCGGTCACAGGCGGTAAGCTGGCCGTAGCGGATTACTTCACTATGTACAATACCACCAGCGAGTCCGATGGGGACGTCGACTTAGGGTCTGGCGGCGCGCTGGTATTGCCGGATTTGACCGACGCCGGCGGACAGGTGCAGCACTTGGCCATCGGGGCGGGCAAGGACAGTAATATCTACTTAGTCAATCGCGATAACATGGGTAAATTCAATCCCGCAAACGACAGCGCCATCTATCAGGAACTGGACGGCGCGCTGCCCGGCGGTATCTGGTCGATGCCCGCTTATTACAACGGCAAGGTTTATTTTGGAGCCGTGGGCGGTCCGATACGGGCTTTTCAGTTCACCAAAGCGGTGCTGTCATCGACGCCCGTTTCCGCGACTAACACTCAGTTCCCCTATCCCGGAGCCACGCCCAGCATCTCGGCGAATGGGACGGCGAACGGCATTCTTTGGGCCGTGCAGAACAACTCGACCGCCGTTTTGCACGCGTACACGGCCGTCAATTTGAGCCAGGAGCTATACAATACGACTCAGGCGCCGAGTGGACGCGACAACTTCGGCGCCGGCAATAAATTCATGGTGCCGACCATCGCCAACGGAAAAGTATATGTTGGAACGCCGAACGGCGTGGCCGCCTTCGGCTTACTCACTCAGTAACTGGAGGGCGGCTTTAGCCGGCGCGGGTGCTTCAGCCCCGCTTGTGCGTGGTATCATCCAGCATGGATATACGGCCGTGTTTATGCTGCGTGTGTCTCTTCGCCCTTCCGCTTCCGCCCTTGGCCGCACAGGCCAATGTGCTGACCTATCATAACGATATCGCCCGTACGGCGCAAAACCTGGCGGAAACCATCCTGACGACCGGCAACATAAACTCCGCGACGTTCGGCAAGCTGTTCCAGATAATCCTGGATGGCGTTGTGGACGCACAACCGCTGTATGTTGCGCAGATCGCGATTCCAAACCAGGGAACCCATAACGTGCTGGTCGTGGCCACCGAAAACGACAGCCTCTATGCGCTGGATGCGGATACCGGCAGTCAGTTCTGGAAAGTGGCGCTGCTTGCCGCCGGAGAAACCCCTTCCGACGACCGCAATTGCGCTTCGGTGTCTCCCGAGATAGGGATCACCTCGACGCCGGTCGTCGCGTACGAGGCCGGCGCATCGGAAGGCGCCAGTTCGCGGTAGCCATGAGCAAGGACTCGTCGGGGAACTATCATCAGCGGCTGTACAAAGTCAGCCTGACCACGGGCGCATCGCTGGCCGCGGCCACGGAAATCGCCGCCAAGCACCCCGGAACCGGCCCGAACAGCAGCGGAGGCTACGTTTCTTTCGACCCCAGGAAATATAAGGAGCGGTCGGGGCTCTTGCTGCTGCACGGAACAGTCTACCTGGGTTGGGCGTCGCATTGCGATCACACCCCTTATAACGGCTGGATTATGGGCTACGACAGCGCGACGCTGGCGCAAACCACCGTGCTCAATGTGACTCCCAATGGCGTCGATGGGGCCGTTTGGAGCGCCGGCGGCGGTTTTGCCGCCGATTCCAGCGGATACATTTATTTTCTGGACGCCAATGGCACGTTCGACACGACCCTCAATGCGCAGGGCTTCCCCGTCAACGGCGATTACGGCAATGCCTTCATCAAGCTTTCCGCTGCGGGCGGCCAGCTTAGCGTGGCGGACTACTTCACCATGTACAATACGGCTGCCGAGTCCGGCGGCGATGTCGACTTGGGATCGGGCGGCGCGCTGGTGCTGCCGGATATGACCGGCGCCAACGGAAAGGTGCGGCGTCTGGCAATCGGCGCGGGCAAGGACAGTAACATTTACTTAGTGGACCGCGACAACATGGGTAAGTTTAATACGCTGAACGATAGCGCCATCTATCAGGAGCTGGATGGCGCACTGACCGCGCCGGTTTCGCCGGTTACCGGCGTGTCCGGCGGCATGTGGTCGATGCCGGCATATTACAACGGCCAGGTTCATTTCGGATCGGTGGGCGGTCCCATAATTTTATGCGGAGGTAAGTGTCATTGTGTTCACGCCACCACATATGGGCTGCGATACACAGGCCGCGTCATCATGGCATTGGCCTCGGCATCGCCGGTGAAGGTGCCCGACGCCGCGTCGTAGCTCAGCTTGCGCCCCACCCGGTAGCTGACGTTCGCCATGTGTACCAGCGCGGCGGAAGTTACGCCCACCGATACATCGGCATTCAGATCCGCGGCATTCCTGCTCTTCACCGCCTTCAGGAAGTTAGCCATGTGCGAGGTGGTGTCGTCGATCTCGCCTTCCACGTGCTTCATCTGCTCCCCCGGCTCGCGCTTGTCGCCCAGGAAAATCTGGAAACCGTGTTCATCCACCGCCATGAATCCCTTGCTGCCAAAGAATGTCGCCCCGACGAAATTCGGGCCCGACGCCGGAATGCCCGCATCCCCTCCGGTGTTCAGCCCGCGCACCTCGAAGACTAATTCGGCATCCCCGTAGTCGAACGTGGCGATCTGCGTGTTGGGTGTTTCCTGGTCGTCTTCGTACACATACTTCCCGCCGGTCGAAACCACGCTCTTCGGCAGCTCCCGGCCCAGCCCTCGCCGTGCCAGGTCCATCTCATGTATGCCCTGGTTGCCGATGTCGCCGTTGCCCGTGTCCCAAAACCAGTGCCAATTGTACTGATAGCGATTCCTGGTGTACTCGCGCATCGGCGCCGGGCCCAGGAAAAGGTCCCAATCGAGCCCCGCCGGAACTGGCTCCACAGGCGTGTGGCCGATCGACGGCCGGCGCTTGTAGCAGATGCCGCGCGCCATATAAACCTGCCCGATGGCGCCCGCGTGCAGCAATTCCATAGCGCGCTGTTTGTGCACGATGGTGCGGCCTTGCATCCCGATCTGCACGATGCGGTTGTTCTTGCGCGCCGCCGCCACCATGGCGCCGCCTTCGAATATGTTGTAGCAGGCGGGCTTCTCGCAGTACACGTCTTTGCCCGCCTGGCACGCCCAGATGGTGGCCAGCGCGTGCCAGTGATTGGGCGTGGCAATCGACACCGCGTCCACGTCTTTGTCCTCTAAGAGCTTGCGCAGATCCTGATGCACCTGCGGCTGGCTGCCTTGCAGCTTCCCGGCGATCTGTACGGCGCGCTCGGTCTGCGCCTGATTCACATCGCAGATGGCCACCACGCGCGCGTCCGGCAGCTTGCTGTAATACTTGAGATGATCGCGCCCGCGCCCACCCAGACCGATCACGCCGATGCCTACTTTGTCATTTGCCGCCCGCGCGCCCATCGCCAGACCGGCTCCCATCAGAAAGGTTCGTCGTTCCATAATGCCTCCCGGAAAGACAATCGTATATCATGGAAGCAATGGAAGTGACGCTCACCGGTATCGAAACGGAGGCGCCGATCCGTATCCAACCGGCGCGGCACATGAGCGACGACGAATATTACCGCTTCTGCGCGGCCAATCCGGACCTCCGGATTGAGCGCACGGCGGATGGAGAAATCGTCATCATGCCATCCACGGGAGGCGCAACCTCGAATCGAAACATGGATTTGTCGGCGCAACTGCAAGTTTGGAC
>JBEKMJ010000086.1:0-34916 GCA_050008575.1 Bryobacteraceae bacterium | reverse complement strand
CCCTTGAGGATCTTCATAATGGCAGCCCGTGACAGAACCGGGCATTCGTCTGCCACGAGCACACCGCGAGTCCTTTTGTTGTTGGCGAGAAACCGAGATACTGTTTCCGCATCATCTCCATCCGCGGTGTAGAAGACCAGGTTCTTGGCGCCATCCAGACCGGCCACAATTTCATAGACCAGCCGCGTCTTGCCAACTCCGGCCACTCCCTGAAGCGTAATGATCGGGCTTGTTGCCGATTGGGTCAGGTCAATGTGGGCCTCGATCAGTTCTGCCCTTCCGCTCCATTCATCGACCGTCACAAACGTTGGTGTCGTCTTGGTGACATTGGGCGCCCAGGTCTCGAAATACTGCACGGGGCCCGGATCGTGGGGGAAGAATGCAGGCAGGAGGGCAGGGTAGCTATTCGCCCAGGAAGCAAGTTGAGAAGCTGTCGCGACACGCGCCTCAGGCGCCTGAGGATTTATCTTGCGAGCGGCGGCAGTGAGCAACTCTTCCCATCTCGTTTGCTTATTGGCCGGCATGTCGTCACAGATGGCAACGCGATACGCATAACCCTTGCGGATTAGTTGAGTCGCGTAGGGCTTGCTAATCTCCTTTAACAGCGCGGGCTGCGTGATCTCACGGTACGGCCGCCCTTTATATTGCCAGCAGGTGGGCAGATCAAGAAATCCAGTCGGATCGTTCTGCATAGCTCGCCGGACTTGCGTATCCACGCCGCCGTCCTTGATGCTGGCGCGGAGAGACGTTAGGATGTCTGCTTCGCCGACACCGTACACAAATCCGTGCGCGCGGATAAGGGCGTCCACGAAGGCCGTGAACGGCTGCCCGCCACCATCACGGAGCAGCAGGAAATCCTTTTGATCAACATTCCACATGCATCATCCAAATCTCTGATAGACAGCCGCCCAACTTCGAGTCGAACGCACCAGCCTGCGGTTGTAACGACGACAGGGCGGAGGCAAACGGGCAACCCGACAATACTCCGACACGCCCCCTAACGCCCAGCGGTACCTCATAGTCGATTATACGACCGTGCTTGTGCACCGTGCCATTGATCTCCTTGCTATCCTCGCTGGCAGCAAATTGTGTTAACATTCCCCACTTCGGGGAGGTTCCCATGAAGACCATCGCCGCCCTTTTCGCCCTGACGCTGGCCGCCGCGCCCGGATGGACGCAGTGTCACAAGCTCACGGAGATCAATACCACCAGCCCGGAGGGGCAACTGCTCCAGAAGGCCGGCCTGGAGGAAGACGCCGCTCAGAAACTGGCCCTGCAGGAGCAGTTCGCCAATACGTATCCGCAGCACGAAGCCGCCGGCTGGGTTTACGAGCAACTGCTGACCGCCTACGTCAAGGCCAACGACGCCGACAAGGCGCTGGCGGTGGGCGACAAACTAGCCGCCATCCCTCCGGAATGCGTGGAGGACGCGCAACAGACCCTCAAGGCGGCGGAGATGAAGAAGGATCCCGATCTGGTCTTGAAATGGTCGTCCAAGACCTCGGAACTGGCACAGAAGGTGGTTGCCTCTACCCAGCCCACGGACGCCGACGAGGTCGAGAACTGGAAGGCGCGCGTGGATTATGCCCGCCAAGTCAATACCTACACCGAATATTCGCTATACGCGATGGCCCTGGGAACCGCCGATCCCGCCAAGCAAGCCGCGCTCATCGAAGCCCTGCAGCAGCGCAATCCCAAGAGCGAGTATCTGGCCAAAGCCGTCGATCCGTTGTTCGTCGCCTATCAGAAATCCGGAGCGACCGACAAAGCCGTTGCCCTGGCGCAGAAGGTGGCGGCAACCGGAACCCCCAGCGAAGACATGCTGCTGGTTCTCACCCAGGATGCCGTCAAGAATAAGGATCGCGATAAGGTGCATGCCTATAGCGCCAAATTGGCCGAAGCGATCGGCTCCAAGCCGAAGCCCGAGGGCGTCGCCGACGCGGACTGGACCAAGCGCAAGAACGCCATCCTGGTGTTTGCCTATTCCATCAACGGCGAACAGTATTTCAATGAAGGCAAGCCGGCGCCCGCCGATCAGGAACTGCGCAAGGCGCTGCCGCTGGCCGAAGAGAACGTCGCGGTGAAGGCGGAAGTGCTCTTCTACCTGGGCTTGGCCAATTCCAAGATGGAGAAAGGCCAGGAAGCCTACAATTTCTTTAAAGCGTGCGCCGCGCTGAAGAGTCCGTTTCAGGCCCAGGCCACCAAGAATGCGACGGTCTTACGGACTCAGTATCACGGCATAAAATGAACCTGCTGGTTCCAAATCTGGGCTCGACATCGCTGAAGTACCAGATTCTGGAGATGCCCGCCGAGAAGGTGCTGGGACGCGGCCGGTTTGAGCGCGTGCGGGATTACGCCGAAGCCATCCGGCAGATCGGCGCCGGGGGCGTTGCAGTGGATGCGGTGGCTTTCAAAGCCGTGCATGGCGGGCCGCGGTACCGCGGCACGTTCGCCATTGACGACAACCTGCTGCTGGCCCTGGAAGAATTCCTGCCGGCCGCGCCGGCGCACAATGCCATCTATCTGGCCGCCATCCGCGCCTTCCGCGAGAGTTTGCCGGGCGTACCGCTGGTGGCTGCCTTCGAGCCCGAATTCCACGCTAGCATGCCCGCCTGGGCGCAGGTTTACGGCGTGCCCGCCGAGTGGCGCGCGGAGGGCGTACGCAAGTACGGATTCCACGGCGCCTCGCACCAGTATGTGGCCGAGCGCTGCGCCGTGCTGCTGGGCCGTCAGACCCGCCTGGTAAGCTGCCACTTGGGCGGCAGTTCCTCGATGTGCGCCATCGACCACGGCCGGAGCATCGACACCACCATGGGCTTCTCGCCGCAATCCGGTCTGGAGAACGCCACGCGCCATGGCGATCTGGACGCCTTCGCCGTGCTCTTCATGATGGAGCGCCACGGCTGGACCTGCGGGCAGGTGCGCGAACAGCTCGCCGAAGGCGGCGGGCTGGCCGGGCTCTCGGGGATCGCAGGCGGCGATGTGCGCGATCTGGAACAGGCCGCCGCCGCGGGAGATGCGCCGGCCGCCGAAGCGCTGCAGGTCTTCGCCTATCAGGTGAAGAAGACCATTGGCGCTTACGCCGCCGCCATGGGCGGACTCGATGCCGTGGCCTTTACCGGCGGCATCGGCGAGAATTCGGCCAGCCTGCGCGCGGCCTGTTGCCAAGGCCTCGAATTCCTGGGGATCGCGCTCGACCCGGTTTTGAACGCGTCGGGCAGCGGCGACCGCCTGGTATCGAACGGCGCGCTGGCGGTGCTCGCACTGGCTACGAACGAAGAGTCGATCGTCGCCCGGCGGGCCTTCCAATTGCTGACCGGCGGCTGCGGTACACTCGCATCATGATCGATGCCGCGGTGCTGACCATCAGCGACTCCGTGCATGCCGGTACGCGCGCCGACCTCTCCGGCCCGGCCGTGCGCCGGAGACTGGAACAATTGGGCTGGGGCGTCTCTGTGACTGAAGTCGTCCCGGACGATGCCGCGCTCATCGAGCGGCGGCTGGCGGCGCTGGCGGACAGTCATCGCGTGGCGGCCATCTTCACCACCGGCGGCACGGGCGTGGCCGCGCGCGATGTCACCCCGGAGGCCACACGTGCGGTATTGCACAAAGAGATTCCGGGCCTGGGCGAGTTGATGCGCGCGCGCGGATCGCGCTCCACGCCCATGGCGGCGCTCTCGCGGGCCCTGGGCGGCACGCGCGGCGGCGTGCTGATCGTGAATTTGCCCGGTTCGCCCAAGGGAGCGGTAGAGTCGCTCGATGCTATCGTGGAATTAGTGCCGCACGTACTCGATCTACTGGGCGGCCGCACGGAGCATCAAGATGCGCAACGTTTTGGGAATTCGTAACGTCTGGAATTACATGACTCTTCGATGGCTATTCAGCGGGCTGCTCGCGGCCACGCTGTTCGCGCAGGGCCAGCAGGAATCCGCCAAGCCCGAGACGGCCGGGGACCTGGTGATCCGTCAGACGGTGGACGTGGTGGTGGCGCCGGTGACCGTGGTGAACCGCGACGGCAATAACGTAGACGGCCTGAAACCTGAACAGTTCCATCTCTTCGACAACGACAAAGAGCAGGATATCCACGTGGACGTGGCCTTCCCGCCCATCTCGATGGTGATCGCGGTGGAGTGCAGCGATCACGTGGAATCCGTGTTACCGCAGATTCAGAAAATCGGCGGGATGATCGAGAACCTGGTGATCGGCGACCAGGGCGAAGCGGCCGTGCTGGCCTTCGATTCGCGCATCCGGCTGATGCAGGAGTTTACTTCCGACTCCGCCAAGATCACGGAAGCGCTGAAGAAGATTCATGTGGGCAGCAGCCAGAACCGTATGATCGATGCGGTAGAGGAAGGCGCGCGCCTGTTAGGCACGCGGCCGCGGAACCGCCGGCGGATCATTCTGCTGGTGAGCGAAACACGCGACAAATCCAGCGAGGCGCGCCTGAAGGAGACGCTGATCGCCGTGCAACTGGCCAATGTGGATGTTTATTCGGTGGATATCTCGCGCATGATCACGACCATCATGGCCAAGCAGGACCCTGGATACATCGACAACCGGCCTCCCGCCATGACGCCGATGCCATCGGGATACCCCGCGACTCCCAATACCGTGATGCAGGAGACGGGCAGCCTGGGCGGTTCGGCGGAGTTCGTCCCGGCGATGGTGGAGGTCTTCAAAGATGCCAAGGCCATTTTCAAGCAGAATCCTTCGGAGGTCTTCACCAGGGGCACCGGCGGCGAGCAGTTTGGCTTCATGCGGCAGCGGGGCCTGGAGGAAGCCATCGAGCGCCTCGGCGCGGATCTTCACAGCCAGTACATGATCGCGTACAATCCAAACAACAAGGATCAGGGCGGCTTCCACCAGATCTCCGTAATGGTGACCGGCGTTAAGGACGCCAAGGTGCGCACGCGTCCGGGCTACTTTCTGGGCGCGAAGTAAGCTTAACCCTTCCGCATGCACTCCAGCGTCAGCTTAATGCCTTCGTCGTAACTCGTCTTGTGCACCTCGCCGAGCTTGCGGCGCAGCTTTTCGTCGTCCAGCAGTACGGGCGTCTCCTGCAGATACAACATCTCCGGCAGCTCGCGCATCAGCGGATTGAACCAGCCCAACATTCGTAGCATAGTGCGGCCCGCGCTACGGAATTTCGGCTCGCGTCCCGCCGCCTGGTAGATCTTCTGGATGAAGGCCAGTGCGGAGATCTCGCCCGGTCCCGCGACGTTCCAGGCCTCTCCGTAGCAATCGTCGCGCGCCGCCAGTTCCGCGATCACCGGCCCCGCATCCGGCACAAACACGAATTCGTGCAGCGGGGCGATCGGTCCCAGCCAATTGGCCGTTTTGCCCGCCAGCGCCGCGTCGAAGATCAGGCTGGCCAAGCTGTGGGTATAGGGTCCGTAGAAATCCGGGAGCCGCACCACCATGGTTTTGAATAGCCCCCGCTCACCCGCGGCCATGAGCAGATCTTCCTGCTCCTTGCGCAATTGGCCCTTCACCGAAACCGGGATGCGCGGATGCG
Source organism: Bryobacteraceae bacterium (assembly GCA_050008575.1). Lineage (GTDB taxonomy): Bacteria > Acidobacteriota > Terriglobia > Bryobacterales > Bryobacteraceae > Bog-159. Next base: position 29,401 of record JBEKMJ010000086.1, on the reverse strand, counting down.
TTTCCGCCACTTTTTTCGTCTGCGGCACTCCGTAGCTGTATACGCCCGTCACCAGCACGAACCGTTGCACGCCGGCGGCCGCCGCGGCATCTATGGCTATACGCATCATCTTCGGGTAAAGTTGAAACTCAGTGTAAGTGACGCCCAGCGTGTAGACGATCGTGTCTACGCCGCGGGCCGCCTGTGTGGCTCCGCCGGCATCCGACAAATCGGCGGCAATCACCTCGGCGTTCGGCAGCTTTCCGAATGCCTCCGCAAGCTTACTGGCCGTCCGTCCGACGGCGCGAAACGGGACGCCTCGGCGATCCAATTCCATTCCCACATATCGGCCGATCGGACCGGCTGCGCCAAAAATCGCGACCTTTTCCATGATTGCTACAATAGTCTCATAATGCCGGAAAGTCTGAACACGCGCGTCACCAGCCTGGAAGAATCCATGCTCCGTGTGTTTACCGCACTTGACGCCCTAACCGAGAAGGAAAAGAAGCTGGACGACGTCCTCGTTCTCTTGACGGAGGCGCAGATCGCCACGCAGCAACAGTTCCAGGAGACGGATAGGCGAATCGAGGCGCTCGCCCAGAAACTCACCGAGTCGCACATGCAACTCGACGAGCGAATCCAAAACCTGGTGAGCGCCATCGGCGAATTCATCCGGACCCGGCAATAGCCCAATGATCCAAACGCTATTCGGCGCGGTCGAACAAGAGCCATCCCTTCTGGAGCGCCTGAAGAGCGGCGTGCAAAAGACGCGCGCCGGTCTGGTCACGCGCCTCGAGGACATGCTGCAGGGCGCCAAGCAGATCGACGCCGATCTACTGGACGAACTGGAGTTCACGCTGATCGGTTCCGATATCGGCGTGCGCACCACCGAAGAGATTCTGGATCGCATCCGCGAGCGCGTGGACCGCAGCCTGGTGGGCGATGCCGCCGAGTTGGAAGGGCTGATTCGCGAGCACCTGCTTGAAATCCTGCAAGCTTCCGAGCGCCCCATGCCGCGCGTGGCCGAGCCGCCCGCCGTGATCCTGGTAGTGGGCGTGAACGGTTCCGGCAAAACCACCACGATCGGCAAGCTCGCGCAGCGCTTCCGCAACGAGCAGCGCAGTGTGCTGCTGTGCGCGGCCGATACGTTTCGCGCCGCCGCGATCGAGCAATTGGAGATCTGGGGCGAGCGCACGGGCACCACCGTGATCCGGCAGAATCAGGGATCGGATCCCAGCGCGGTGCTGTTCGATGCGTTGCAATCGGCGCGCGCGCGCAAGACCGATTACGTGATCGTGGACACCGCGGGCCGACTGCAAACCAAGACCAACCTGATGGCTGAACTGGAAAAGATGCGGCGCACCGCCGCGCGCGTGATTCCCGACGCGCCGCACGAAGTGCTGCTGGTGATGGACGCCACCACCGGGCAAAACGGGCTGGAGCAGGCCCGCAAGTTCACCGAGACTTCCGGCGTCACCGGCATCGTGCTGACCAAGCTGGATGGCACGGCCAAGGGCGGCATCGTGGTGGCCATCGCGCGCGAGTTGAATATCCCCATCCGTTACGTGGGAATCGGCGAGAAGGTGGACGATCTGCTGCCGTTCGACGCCGAGAAATTTATCGCATCCCTCTTCGAAAAATGACCGATCGGCAGCAGGACGCGAATGCCCGGTATATGCGCGAAGCGCTGGACCTGGCGCGGAAGGGCGACGCGCAAACCAGCCCCAATCCGTTGGTGGGCGCGGTTTTGGTGCGCGATGGGCAAGTGGTGGGACGCGGTTTCCACACTTGGGCCGGCGTGAAGCACGGCGAGATCCTGGCGCTCGAAGATGCCGGCGAGCGAGCCCGCGGAGCCACGTTATACATCAACCTGGAACCCTGCTGCCATCAAGGACGCACAGGGCCTTGCACCGCCGCGTTGATTCAAGCCTGCGTGGCGCGGGTAGTGGCGGCGCTCGAAGACCCCAATCCGCTGGTGGCGGGCGAAGGGATGCGGCAACTGCGCGCGGCCGGAATTCAGGCCGAGATTGCGGCGGCATTCTCAGCCGAGGCGGAGAAACTGAACGAAGCCTTCGTGCACTTCATGCGCACGCGCCTGCCGCTGGTCACGCTGAAGACCGCGCTCACGCTGGACGGAAAAATCGCCGCGCCCGACGATAATCGGGGCTGGATTACCAGCGACAAAGCGCGCGCGGACGTGCAGCAGCTCCGCCACCATTCCGATGCGATTCTTACCGGTATCGGCACCGTGCTGGCGGACGACTGCCTGCTTACGGATCGCACCGGCTTGCCGCGCAGCCGCCCGCTGTTGCGCATCGTGCTCGATTCGCGCTTGCGGCTGCCGCTCGATTCGCAAATGGTGCGCAGCGCGGCGGGCGACGTGCTGGTGGTGGGCACCTCGGCGGCGCCGCCCGAACGCCGCAAAGCGCTCGAAGGCCATGGCGTCCGCGTGCTGGTTCTGGATGGGCGCGATGGGCGGTCGGACCTGCGCGCAGCCATCGAGGCGGTGGCGCAACAACAGTACCAGTCGGTGTTGATTGAGGCGGGCGCCAAGGTGAATTGGGCCGCGCTCGAAACCGGTGTGGCCGACAAGGTTTTCTTCTATTACGCGCCTAAGATTCTGGGCGGGTCCGAATCGTTATCCATGGCGGGCGGCGTAGGCAGGCGCCGGCGTGCCGATGCCATTCGCATAAACCGCACCGAGTTGCATCGTATCGCTCCCGACGAGTTTGCCGTGGAAGGCTACATCGTCAAAGAGGATTGAATGTTTACCGGAATCATCGAAGAACTGGGCGCGGTGGAATCGGTCGAAGGCCGGGCGGCGGGCGCGCGCCTGAAGATCCATTGCAAGAAAGTGCTGGAAGACATGACCGTAGGCGCCAGCATTGCGGTGAATGGCGTGTGTCTGACCGCCGTGGAGGTACACGCGGAATCGTTCGCCGCCGACCTGGCGCCCGAGACGCTGCGCGCGAGCAACCTGGGCGCGCTACGCACGCTTTCGCGCGTCAACCTGGAGCGGCCTCTTTTGCCGGACACGCGGCTGAGCGGACATATCGTGCAGGGCCACGTGGATGCGACCGCCGAATTCCTGGCGCTGGAAGCGCTGGGCGACCAGAACTGGTGGCTGAAAGTGCGGGTGCCCGCCGAACTCGATCCGTACCTGGTTTACAAAGGGTCGGTGGCGATCGACGGCATCAGCTTGACGATTGCGGCGCTTGAGGGCGACATGCTGTCGGTTACGGTTATTCCGCACACTTATAAAAACACGACGTTGGGCACTTACCAGCGGGGCAGCCGCGTGAATATCGAGTGCGATATCTTGGCCAAGCATGTCGAGAAACTGGTCCGCAATCTGGATTTGAAGCCGCGGCTGACGGTCGAGCGCTTGCGGGATGAAGGGTACTGACCATTGCCAAGAGTGCGGAGGGCTTCGCTCGCCGAAGGGCGGGCCTGCGAGGCCCGCGCAGGCTGCGAGCCTGCCCCACAATGGCATTCGCTCTACTCCACGCCAAACGCCAGTAGCACGTTCCCAGGCATCCCACCCAACGCACCGTATCCCGAATCGACGAAGAGCATGCCGCCAGTAACCACGGGTCCCGAAGCGCTCATGGATCCGCCGTGCGCCTTCACGCCGTTGACCGTCGGGAAATCGCGCAACGTGTCGAAGTCCCAGATGACCGCGCCGTCCGCTGTGTTGTAAGCGCGGAGGTGGCCGTCCATCGAGCCGGAAAAGACCGCGCCCGGAATCAGCGTAGCGGGGGCCATCTGCGCCGGGGTGCATCCGAGGGTACCGATGCACTTGGGTTCCGGCGGGGGCGCGGTCCAAGCTTTCTCGCCTGTCTGGATGCGGAGGGCGAACAGCCCGCCACCGACTTTGGGATCGCCGCCTTCGATGGGTCCGAGGATGGTGTAGTCGGAGAGCGGCACGTAGACGTTTTCCGCGTCCGCCGCGGGACCAAACATGATCCCACCCAGCACACCGCCCTTGCCGAGCCGCTGGTGCCACACCACTTTGCCCTCGGCATCCGGATCGAGCGCCCACATCACCCCGGATTTCTGCCCCACCAGCAGCAGGCGTTTGCCGCCGGCGATCTGAACCAATATGGGCGAGGCGCCGATGTCCGAATCCTCGCCGGGCTTCTCCGGACAGTTCACCTGGCCGGGCAGCACGCAGGCCACGTTCCAGTGGTCCGCCGGCGTCAGTTGTTTGGTCCACAAGACTTTGCCGGTTCCCATTTCGATGGCCATTACGGCGTCGCTGGCGGTGGTCTCGGGCCCGGAATGTTCGTTGCCGGTGCCTACGTAGAGCACCTTGCGCTTTACGTCCACCGTGGGCGCGGACCATATCGATACGCCCGACGGTCCGAACTGTTGCGTGCCGGCGGAATTGACGCGGGTGGGCTGCGGCTCGGGAATCGTGTAGGTCTTCCAAAGGCGCTCGCCGTTGCGGGCGTCCAGCGCGACGACGCTGCCGCGCGCGGTGCAGCATTTGTACTTTGGGTCGCCCGCCGCCACGAACTCCTCGGCGCCGGTCGAGACCGGCACGTATAGCCGCCCTTCATAAAGGGTGGGGGTGCCGGTGATGTGCGAAAACGGGTGTTCATCCACGCGGGTCTTCCAGAGCAACGCGCCGGTGTCCGCATCCACGGCATAAGTGTTGGATTGGGCATCTCCGAAATACACCGCATAGTGGGCCTGGGAACCGCTCCCTGACGGTCGCGGCTCGGAATATGGCGCGACGTTGATGGCTGTGCGCACGGTTTGGGCCGCCTTGAAGGTCCAGTAGGTGCAGCCGGTGTGCGCGTCGAGCGCGTACACGACGCCGCCCGCGCTGCCCACATAGAGGCGCCCTCCCGCCGCGGATGGCTGCCCGAGGGCCGAAGTCGCGCCGGGAAATCCGAAAGCCCACTTGAGCCTCAGCTTGCTCACCTGGGAGCGGTCCAGTCCGGCGGCGGCCGCACTCTGCATGCGAGTGTTTTCCGGGTCCACGCTCCAGCCGTGCCAGCCGTGCAGATCCTTGAAGGGCGCGGGGGCCGACGGACAGATGCCGCCGCTGACCTCCTCTGGCTCCTTCGCGCCTAAATAGGCGGCGATGGCCATGCGCTGCATCACCGGTAGCGAACCGGCCACCAGGATCATCTTGCCGGTGGTCAGGGCGTCGAAAATCTTGGTGCGGGACATCTGGCGGAGCGCCTCGGGAGCGGGCGCGTGGGTCGCACTGCCCGTCTTGTGGCAACCGGCGCAGTTTTTCTCGAACAGCTCGGCGCCGGATTGGGGCTTCGCTGGAGGCAGGCCCAGCGACGCGGCTAGGAAGAGCCATGCAAGATTTTTCATCGTTTGATCCTACGTTTGCGTTAACATGCTTCTCAAATGGAGTCAATTCTGGAATTGCGCGACCTGGTGAAGCACTTCCCGAACCATCGCGCGGTGAACGGCATTTCGCTCAAGATTCCGAGGGGCGGATTCTACTCGCTGCTCGGCCCTTCGGGTTGCGGCAAGACGACCACGCTGCGCCTGATCGCCGGCTTCGAGCAGCCCACTTCCGGCGATGTGCTTCTGGATGGCGCAGTGGTCAACGAGCAGAGGCCCTACCAGCGCAACGTGAGCACCGTTTTCCAAAATTACGCCCTGTTCCCGCACCTGACAGCGGCGGAGAATATCGCCTTCGGGTTGAAGCGCAAGAACCAGGCGGACATCGAGCGTAAGGTGCGGGAGGCGCTGGAACTGGTGCGGCTGACGGGCAAGGAATCGCGGCATCCGGCACAGCTTTCCGGCGGCGAGAGGCAACGCGTGGCGCTGGCGCGGTCGCTGGTACTGCAGCCGGACGTGCTGCTGCTCGACGAGCCGCTGGCGGCGCTCGATCCGAAGCTGCGCAAGCAGATGCGGCTGGAGTTGAAAGAGATGCAGCGGCGGGTGGGGATCACGTTTCTGCTGGTCACGCACGATCAGGAGGAGGCACTCTCCATGTCCGACCAGTTGGCGGTGATGAACGCCGGCGCCATCGAACAAGTGGGAACGCCGCAAGATGTCTACCTGTGCCCCAGCACGCGTTTCGTGGCCGGATTTCTGGGCGCGGTGAATTGGATCGACGGGGTCGGCCTGCGCCCGGAGGTGACGCGCATCTCGCGCACGCTGCCGTCGAATGGCGGACGTTTCCGGCCGGCGACGGTGACCGGCTCGGTCTTCCTCGGCAACTGCGTCCACGTACTGACGCGCTTGGAAAGCGGCGAAGCTGCGGTGGCTGAAATCCCCCGAAATAACGGGACGTATCAGACCGGTGAGGCCATCCACGTTTGCTGGAATCCATCCGACGAGATGATTTTTCCATCATGAAAACGGCCTCCGGTTGGGAGCGCCTGCGCGCGTGGTTTCTGCTGCCCGCGTGGATCTGGATGGCGGTGCTGTTTGGCGCGCCGTTCGCCATCGTTATCGTTTACAGCCTGCTGACGCGCGGCGCGTACGGCGGGCTGGGCCTGCCCTGGACCGCGGAGAACTACCAGCGCCTCGTCGATCCGCTCTATCTGGGCATCGTGCTGCGGTCGTTGGTAATGGCGGCCGCGACCACGGCCATTTGCCTGCTGCTGGGCTTTCCGCTGGCGCTGTTCATTTCGCGCGCGGGCAGCCGCAAGAACATCTACCTGCAATTGGTGATTCTACCGTTCTGGACCAGCTTCCTGGTGCGGCTCTACGCGTGGCTGTTTCTATTGCGCGATACAGGACTGATCAACACCGCGCTGCAGCATCTGGGCCTGATTCACGATCCGCTGCCGCTGCTGTATAACGACGGCGCGGTGTTGCTGGGCCTGGTGTACGGTTATTTGCCGTTCATGGTGCTGCCGGTGTACGCCACCCTGGAGCGACTGGATCCGGCGCTGGTGGAGGCGGCCGCGGATCTGGGCGCGAAGCCGTGGCCGACACTGCTGCACGTGATCCTGCCGCTGTCGGCCCCAGGCATTCGGGCGGGCAGCATCCTGGTATTCATTCCGGCGCTGGGCGCCTACCTGACGCCCGATCTGCTGGGGGGCGGGCGCACGGTGCTGATCGGCAACCTGGTGCAGAACCAGTTCACCAACGCGCGCGACTGGCCGTTTGGCGCGGCCCTCTCGGTGGGACTGATGGCGCTGGTGGGCGTGCTGGTCCTATTGATGCTGCGGCAGGAGCGGGAGGGGTTGGTATGAAGCGCTGGCTGGGTTTGTATGCCGCCGCGGTGTACCTCTTCCTGCACTTGCCGCTGGCGATTCTGGCCGTATTCAGCTTCAACTCGTCGCGGTTTACGGTGTGGCAAGGGTTTTCGCTGCATTGGTATCGCGCGATATTCCAGGACCGGCAACTTGCCGAATCCGCGTGGAACAGCGTGATCATCGCGGTGGCGGCCACCGTGCTTTCGACCATCGCCGGCACGTTGTGCGCTTACGGGCTGTGGAAGCGCGGTTCGAAGCTGCTTTCGGGCTCGCTATACCTATCGCTGGTAACGCCGGAGATCGTGATGGGGATTTCGCTGCTGGCGCTATTTCAGTGGTCGTTCCGCTGGCTGCATTGGCGGCTGGGACTGCACACCGTGATCCTGGCGCATGTGGCGTTTTCGATCGCCTACGTGGTGATCGTGATTGCGGCGCGCCTGCGGACCTTCAGCCCGGCGCTGGAGGAAGCCGCGCTGGACCTGGGCGCGACCGAATGGCAGGCATTCCGGTACGTGACGCTACCCGCGCTGTTGCCGGGCATCGTGGCCGCCGCGCTGCTGGCGCTGACGGTATCGTTCGACGACTATGTGATCACCAGCATGGTGGCCGGAGTGGACTCCGAAACGCTGCCGATGGTGATTTACGCCATGGCGCGGCGAGGCGCGACTCCGGTGATCAACGCGATTTCGGCGTTGATTGTAGTGGTGTTTGGCGCCCTGGTGCTGATCTCGGAGAGGGTGCAGAGGGCATGAACGGAATCCTCCTGGAGGGCGGGCAATCCTGCCCGCAGCCGCCTTTCAGGCGGCCAGAGCCGGCTAATAGCCGGCTGCGGCCAAGATTGGCCGCCCTCCAAAATCGGCGGACCTTCCTGATGGGCGTCGCGGGGCTCGCCGGTTGCGCGCGCGGGCGGCCGCGGCTGAATGTCTACAACTGGTCGAACTACGTGGCGCCGGATACCATCGCCAATTTCGAAGCCGAGTTCGGCGTACACGTGCGCTACGCCACCTACGAAAGCAACGAAGAGATGCTGGCCAAGGTGTTGAGCGGTAACTCCGGATGGGATGTGGTCTTTCCGACGCACAATCGCATCGGGCCGATGCGGCAGTTCGGCCTCTTGGCGCGGCTCGATCACGCGCGCCTGCCCAATTTGCCGAACCTAGAGTTGCGCTTCCAAGCTCCGCCGTGGGATCCGCGGCTGGAATACTGCGTTCCGTACATGTGGGGTGCGACGGGTATCGCCTATAGCCAGTCGGCCGCGCCCGCGCCCACCGCGTGGGCCGACCTGTGGAGCGCGCGGTTCAAAGGCCGGTTGACCATGCTGGACGATCCGGAAGAAGTGCTGGGCGCTTGTCTGCTGAAGCTGCGGCTTTCCTACAACTCGACGGACGCCGCCAGTCTGCGCCGCGCGGAGCGTGAAGCGCTTGCGCAGAAGCCGTTGTTGCGCGCCTATCTGAACGCTGAGTTTCGCGACCAACTGGTGGCCGGCGATATCCTGGTGGCGCATTCCTGGGCGACCACCGCGCAGCAGGCCATCGACGCCGCGCCGCAGCTCGGTTTCGCGTATCCGGCGGAGGGATTTCCGCTGTACGGCGATAATGCCGTGATGCTGCGGGAGAGCGGCCGCGCCGAACTGGCACACGAGTTTATCAACTACTTGTTGCGCGCGCCGGTGGCTGCGGCGATCGTGCAGACTTCGCGCACGGCGACCGCGAATGGAGCGGCGCAGGCGTTGCTTCCGGAAGCGTTGCGGCGCAATACCACGTTGTTTCCGTCCGCCGAGACGCTGGCGCGCGGGCAATGGATCGCGACAATGCCGTCCGCCACGCAACGGCTGCGGGACAGGATGTGGACGGAGATCAAGTCGGCGTGAATCAGGCGGGAACGATGCGCGCGTGACGTTTGCGGCCGTAATCGAGCAGCGCCTGGTCGCGCGTCATCAAGCGCGCGCCGAGGTTGCGGGCAGTGGCTACCAGGATGCGGTCGGCGGGATCGGCGTGCATGTTGCCGGGGAGGCGGGTGCTTTCGACGGCGATTTCAGGGGTAAGCGGGACAAGCGCGAGGCCAGGCGTATCCAGGGCGCGGCGCACCCATTCCAGACAGTCCATATGAATCAGGATGCGGCCCTTGGACTCAAGCAGCGCGATTTCCCACACCGAGATGATCGACACGCGTAACATGCCCGCCACGCCGGCCTGCCGAATCTGGTCAACCGTTCCCTGCGAAAACTTCTCCAGTTGGCCCGATTGCAGCCAGATCCAGCAATGCGTGTCCAATAGGATTGGGCCCTGTCCATCAATCATCCGAGTCCTTGTCGGCGTTCCAGATTTCGCCCGTGGAGGAGACAATATCTCCGAGGATCTCGACGGTTCCTTTCATCCGCCCGAAGATGTCCGGCATGTCCTCGGAGAGCGGCATCAAGCGGGCCACAGGCTTGCCGCGTTTCGTAATGACGATTTGGCGGCGCTGCTGTTGGACTTCATCCAACAGCTTGAGGCATTGGGCTTTGAACTCGCCCGCCGGAATTTCGCTGCGCAACGCTTTGGCCTTCATGACTAGTCATCTTACCATGGTCATGATTACCGCTCCATGATGAACTTCTCGTAGTGAGTGGTGCCGTTCTGTATTTCCACTTCCTTGGAAGACCGCCTGCCATCCTTCTCGACCGCAATGCTGTACTTGCCGGGCCGTAGCACCAGTTTGGCGGGAGTCACCTGGCCGGACTCCGTACCGTTCACGAACACACGGGCACCGTCGGGGATACTGGCCAGCATCAGGACGCCTCCGGGCACCCGCAGGGCGACGGTGGGGATTTCGACGGCCGTATTGGCGACGGTGACGGGGCGATGCTCGGTCTGGTAACCTTGGCGGCTGATGCTGACCATGTGCTGCCCGGGTGTGGCATCCAGGGCGCAGGGCGTGGTGCAGGCGCTATCGGGACGATCGTCCAGCATGGCCGTGGCATCGGGCGGAAGGGTGGCCACGGAAACCTTGAGATAGGGGCTGGACGACAATTCCGGCGCGGGTTGGCGCGTCGCGGCGGGACGGGGATGCTCGTCGGCAACCGCGGGCGCTGGAATAGGACCGCGGTCCGGGGTGGCGCCGGCGGCCTCGGCAGGCGATTCGCTCCTGGTGGCAGGTTCGGGCGGCGGCATCGGGCTAGGCTTCTTCTCCTCGGGCGCCGGCGCGGAAGTAGAAGACGCCGGTTGCGGAGCGGGTGGCTGGGCCTCGGTCACAGGCGCCTTTGGACTAGCCTCAGGGGACCCGGTAAGCCAGGGCGCAGCCTGCCAGGCGATCAACACCACCAGACCGGCCGCCACGAGGATGGCCAGAAGCACCGGAAGAACTCCCATCCGGCGGCGTCCGCTCGGCTTGGTTTCTTCCGTGGAGCGGGACAGCGAGACGTTGGCGGGACGGCGCACCTCCACGGCCGTGGGCAGATTGAGACCGCCGCCGCGCGGCAACGGCCTCCAACCCTTGGCAGCGGCGCAGGCGGCTTCCAGCGCATCGACGAATTTCTGGCAGTTGGGATAGCGCGCATCGGGCTTCTTGGCCAGCGCGCGGCGCAGCACGTTGGTGATCTGCTGGTTGAGCGTGGAATTCAGGCGGTGCGCCGGAACAGGCTCTTCGGCCACGATCTTGTAGACCACGGTGGTAAGCTGTTCGCCGGTGAAGGGCTTCTCGCCGGTGAGCATTTCGAAGGTGATGACGGCGAGCGAGAACTGGTCGGCGCGGCCGTCCACGGCGAGCCCCTGCACCTGCTCGGGCGCCATGTAATGCGGCGTGCCGACGATGGCGCCGGTCATGGTGAACTGCTCGTTGGTGCTGATTTTGGCAATACCGAAGTCGGTGATCTTGGACAAGCCGTCCTCGGTGACCATGATGTTGGCGGGCTTGATATCGCGATGCACGATGCCCTTCTGGTGGGCGTAATCGAGGGCCACGGCAGTCTGGCCCAGAATGCTGAACAGGCGGTCCGAGGGGAGGGGCTGGCCGGAGATGAGTTGGTCGAGCGTGGGGCCGTTGACGTACTCCATGGCGATGTAGGCGAGGTCATCCTGCGCCTCCATGTCGTAGATGGTGACGATGCCGGGGTGGGAGAGGACACCGGCCGAGCGGGCTTCGCGGAAGAGACGCTCGCGGAGGCGGGCGCGCTCCTCGGAGTTGGTGACTTCACCGAGGCGGATAGTCTTGATGGCGACCGGACGGCCGATGGTGGGATCGGTGGCGAGGTAGACGACGCCCATGGCGCCGCGGCCAAGCTCGCGCACGATCTTGTAGCGTCCGATGCGGTCCATCAGACTTACAGTGTACTGTGCCGGGGGTAGCGGCGGCACGTGGTTAGTTTGAGGGGTCTGACAGCGGCCCCCCCCGGTGCGGTACCGTTTCGGTGGTTCCGAGTTTGGACATACAAAGCCTACCTGCCGCATGCTGGCGAGAGCCAACGTCGCAGGCGGCCTACGAGGCCGCCGCAGGCTGCGAGCCTGCCCCACTTCGCAACCGTGATATCGTGAAGTACGGTGTCTTCGCCTTTAAACGTCCACCTGGAACGCTATGACGGTCCGCTCGATCTGTTGCTGGATTTGATCCGGAAGCAGCAGATCGATATCAAGGATATCCCGATCGCCACCATCACCACGCAGTATCTGGCGTACATGGAAAAGGCGCGGGAATTGGACTTCGATCTGGGCGCGGAATTCGTGTACATGGCGGCTACGCTGATCCACATCAAGTCGCGCATGCTGCTGCCGCGCGATCCGGCGCTGGCGGTGGAGAATGCGGAAGAAGATCCGCGCCAGGAGTTGGTGGAGAAGCTGCTGGAGCACGAGAAGTTCAAGAATGCGGCGGAGATGCTGCAGCAGAAGCGGATGATTGAAGAGAACGTCTGGTCTAATCCGCAGATTGCGCAGTTTACGTCCGAAGATGACGATCCGGGGCTGGCGATCACGCTTTTCGACCTGGTGAAGGCGTTCGGCGAGTTGCTGGAACGCGCCAAGAACCGGCCGGTTTACGAGGTGAACGAGGAAGAGACCAGCGTGGGGCAGATGATTCTGCGCCTGAAATCGCTGTTCCTGGAGGCGGGCGACGAGCCGGTGTACATCATGCGTATTTTCGCGGAGCAGCGCAGCCGGAAGGCCATGATTACGCTGTTTCTGGCGGTGTTGGAGGTGGTGAAACAGCAGGCGGTGATGGTGGCGCAGACGGATTTATTTGGCGAAATCGTGCTGCGGAGACACCGGATGTTCGATACCGTGTTTGCGACGGATGAGCCGGCGATTGCGATCGAGAGGGAATACAGGTAGCGATGGAAGAGTTTCAGGTTGGGGAAGAGAGCGCCGATCTCGCGGCTGAGCCGGCGAATGGCGGAGGGGGCGAGGGGGCGAGCGCGGAAGGCGAGACTGCCGAGTCCATCGCTACGGACGATCTGCTGGCGGGCGTCGAGACGCCTAGCTCCGTTTCGACCGAAGACTCGCAGTTGCGGGCTTTGCTGGAAGCCATCGTGTATATCACCGAGGAGCCTCTTTCTTTGGCTCAAATCGCCTCGGCTCTGAACCAGCCTCGCGAGCGCGTGCAGACGCTGCTGGATGGGTTGGTGGCGGAGTATGACAAGCCCGAACATGGTGTGACTATGCGCGAGGTGGCCGGCGGCTACAAGATGACCACCAAGCCGGAGCACCATGAGACGGTGCGCAATTTCGTGAGGAGCCTGAAACCGCCGTTGAAGCTGTCGCTGCCGGCGCTGGAGACGCTGGCCGTGATCGCTTATAAGCAGCCGGTAACGGCGCCGGAGATTATGGAGATTCGCGGCGTGCAGGGCGCCGGCGTGCTGAAGACGCTGCTGGACCGCAAACTGATCGCCGCGGCGGGCCGCAAGAACGTGATCGGCAAGCCGATCTTGTACAAGACCACCAAGGATTTTCTGGTGCAGTTCGGATTGAAGGACTTGACCGAGCTGCCGTCGCTGAAGGAGTTCGAGGAGATCCGGCGGATGGCCATCGACGGCGACTCGGTGGACACGGTGGGCCCCCCGCCTGAAGCCACCCAGGCGCCTGAGCCGGAACCGGCGCCCGAGCCGCCGGTAGAACAAAGCTGATGCCCGAGGAAAGGCTGCAGAAGATCCTGTCTCGGGCGGGGATCGCTTCCCGCCGGAAGGCCGAACAGATCATCCAGGAAGGCCGCGTGACGGTGAACGGGGCGGCGGTCACGGAACTGGGCAGCAAGGCCGATTTGGATCGCGACCATATCAAGGTAGACGGGAAGCTGCTGCGCCCGCCCAAGCACCTGATCTCGATCGCGCTCAACAAGCCGCACGGCGTGATGACCACGGTGTCCGACCCGGAGGGACGGCCGACGGTGATGGATCTGGTGCGCGGGATCAAGGAGCGCGTTTACCCGGTGGGGCGTCTGGATTATGCCAGCGAGGGGTTGCTGCTGCTGACCAACGATGGCGAACTGGCCAACGCGATTACGTCGGCTTCCACGCACATTCCGAAAACGTACCTGGTGAAAGTCACCGGCCTGCTGACTCCCGAGCAGGAGCAACAGTTCCGCGAAGGTGTGCCGCTGGGTGGGCGGCGGACGGCGCCGGCGGGGTTGCGGCTGACCTATCGCGCGCAGAATCCGTGGTACGAGGTGCGGCTGACCGAGGGGCGCAAGAATCAGATCAGGGAGATGTTCAAGCATTTTGGACGGTTGGTGGAGAAGCTGAAGCGGGTGAAGATCGGGTTTCTGGAACTGGGCCCGCTGAAGCCGGGCGAGTTCCGGTATCTGACCGCGGAGGAAGTGGAGCGGTTCCGCAAGGTGGCGGCGAAACAGGTCGCGCGATGACCATACCGGAGTTGCTCAAGACCAGCCGGACGATCGCGGTGGTGGGGCTATCGAGCAAGCGCTTCCGGCCGAGTTACGGCGTGGCGGAGTATATGCAGCGGAATGGATACCGCATCATTCCGGTGAATCCGTTGGTGGAGACGGTGCTGGGCGAGAAATGCTATCCCGATTTGGACAGCGTTCGCGAGCGGGTGGACATCGTCGATATTTTCCGGCGGGCGGAGTTTGTGCCGGAGATTGTGGAGGCGGCTATTCGGATCGGCGCGCGGGCGGCTTGGATGCAGGAGGGCGTGGTGCACGAGGGGGCCGCGGAGAGGGCGCGGGGTGCGGGTTTGGAGGTGGTGATGGACCGGTGCATCCTGAAGGATCACCGGCGGATTGCGTTTGGGGGGGTAGCCTGAATCTGTTCGCTTTCCCCAGCGAGGGAGGCGCCAGATCTCCCGCGAGCTTGCGGAAAATCCGGGAACGGGCTTGTGGGTGAGATTCTCTCAGGGCCTGGGAGCCTAGATAGTGCGAAGCGGATTTCGGAGCAGTTACTCGAGACCGAGCATCGCCAAAACGTGTTCCCTGAGCCTTGCGACGAGCCTCTTGCAAGCAATGGGCGTGTACTCATAGGGAAGAACACGGCGATGGCGGAGATCGAACGGCACGTCCTCTATTGACTGCGAGAGCAGAACTTTCCGAGTGTTTGTGCGATGCCAACTTCGTAGAACACGTTGGGATTCTGCCCGCTGAGGTCAGCGATTACTAGGTCGGCGGTCGCGATCGCCGCCTTTACATCCTCCATCACTACATTTGACCCGAAGATGTCATCGCCGCGCGCACATTCTAACTTGCAGTCGTCTAGCACCGGTACTATGAACTCACTGTAAAGATCTTCGAGGTCCTGAATGCCAAACGGCATAATAATAAAGCATTTGGGGTGCTGGCTCGCCAGTTGGGGCGCTTTTTCCGTTGCTTGCTGAGACTCCATTAGGCGCGTAACTTGGGCCGTCAGCTTTTCAAGCTGGTCCTGAATGACCGCTGGATCGATATCGCGCCGTGGCGTTCCCGGTAAATCGCTCATACCGACTGCTGCGCCCGCAAGTGCTCGACCGCCTGAATGACTGCACGTACTCCACTATCTTGGTCAGATGTCAAGTCTGCCCAGTTGTAATTCCGGAGAAAACCCTGAACCTCACAAGGCTCAACCAGCACGGGAATGATCGGCACCTTATTCGCGGCGGCAGCCGCGGTTTCCTGCTGACACCATGTGGACTGGAAATAGTTGGGCGATAGAAGTACCAATACTGCATCGGATTTTTCAATTGTCCTGTTGAGCTCGGCGATGAAGGACTCGCCTATCGGAACCGACGTGGCGTCCGTCCAGATTCGAAATCCGTGTTTGACGAGCCGCGCTCCAAGCCATTCTGCCCATTGCTTATCTCCGCGGGCATAGCTAATAAAAACGTTGTTTTTGCTCATGCACGAATCGCCCTCTGTTAGTATATCGTGTCCGCGAACCCGCTTGATCGTGCGAAAATGGTCTTACCGCCGCGGACCGCGCGACACCAGGAACAGGCAGCGCAGGCACGGAAGGCGCGCAGGCGATAGCAGGGGCGGACGCTGAATTGCTGCCGCCTGCCCGTAGCCGCCAGGAACTAGGCGAAACGCAAGCATTGGGATGCCCATAGTCGGCTGCCGAAAGTCGATAACATAACAGCCCCTTTCCACAGGTATTGGGCTAGGGTCCCGTGCGAATGCCCACACGACACGTTATTTACACCCTTCGAACACCCCGCCCGGCACTCCCGTGTAGCCCAGCGCTTGCATTCCCACCGGCGAGCTGTAATACGCCCTCGAAATCCAGTCCTTCAAATTGCTGAAATGCGCGTGGCCGCGATAGCTGCCGGGCGCGTTCTCGTCCCACGTTTCCAGCGTGTGCGGGTAGGCCATGAACGTCATCAGTTCGGTCTGCTGCTCGGGCGCCAGATACACGAACGCCGCACGGTAGCGGGCGAAGGATTCCCCATCGAGGAACGCGAGACTTTCCAGAAAACTCTTCTGCGTGTCGTGCGTTTCAACGGCTAGCACGGCGTCGATAAAGCGGTTGGCCAACGCCGCTTTGGCGCCCGGCGTATCGGTGGCGGGGATCAGGATATCGCCGAAGGCGACCAACGTCTGATTCTGATGGTCGTCCAGAAACAGCGGCTTCCAGTCGGCGCGCGCCAGTTCCTTCGAAGCGTCGTAATCGGACGGAAACTCGCGCGCCGGCGCCACATGGGCGGTGGCCGCGGCGGCGGCGCCCAAGAAGGTTTGACGAAATAAATCCCGGCGATTCATTCCCGGAACTATAATACCTTTAACGATGCAATCGGCACAAGCTCCCGAAAATTACGACGCCATTGTGGTGGGCTCCGGCGCGACCGGCGGATGGGCGGCCAAGCGGCTGGCGGAAGCCGGCCTGAAGGTAGCATTGCTGGAGGCGGGACGCAACATCTCGCCCAAGGAATTCACCGAGCACATGCCGGCCTACAAGCTGAAATATCGCGATATGTCACCGGAAATCGCGCGCACGCGGCCGGTGCAGAAGCAATGCTACGCCTGCATGGAGTACAACTACGACTGGTTTGTGGACGACCTGCAGAATCCGTACAGCACGCCGGCGGACAAGCCGTTCACCTGGCAGCGGCTGCGGATTGTGGGCGGCCGCACGCTCGTCTGGGGACGCCAGAGCTACCGCATGAGCGATCTGGATTTCAAGGCGGCCACCCACGATGGATACGGCGAAGACTGGCCTCTTTCGTACAAGGACATGGAGCCTTATTACGAGATCGTGGAGCGCTACGTAGGCATCAGCGGCGCTTCGGAAGGGAATCCCACGCTGCCGGACAGCCATTTCCTGCCACCCATGAAAATGACCTGCGGCGAAGTGCGGTTGCGGGAACGCGTGCAGGCCCAGTTTGGCCGCACCGTCACCATCGGGCGCACGGCCATACTCACTGAGAATCACAATGGGCGCGCCGCATGCCACTATTGCGGGCCTTGCGAGCGCGGTTGCGTGACGTTCTCGTATTTCAGCAGCCCGTTCACCACGGTGGCGGACGCGCTGAAGTCGAAAAATTGCACGCTGATCACGAACGCCGTGGTGCGCAGCGTGGATATGGACAATGCGGGCAATCGCGCCACCGGAGTAACGTATATCGACAGGCTCTCGCACAAAACGTACCAGGCGCGCGCGCGCAGCGTGATTCTTTGCGCGCAGGCGTTGGAATCGACCCGCATCCTGTTGAATTCATCCACGCGCGTGTATGACAAAGGGCTGGCCAATTCGAGCGGCGCGTTGGGGCATTACCTGATGGACCACGCGGTAGGCGGGGGCGCGGCGGGCGATTTGCCGGGCTTCGATCCTACTCCGAGTTCGCCGAGCGGGCCGCATCGCGCCAATGGCATCTACGTGATTCGTTTTCGCAATATCGCGAACGGGCCGCGGCATCCGCGCTTTATTCGTGGCTACGGATTCCAGGGTGGCGCCAGCGCGGGCTTCAACTTCGGCGCCGGGGGATTCGGCGCGAGCTACAAGAAGGCCGTGCTGGCGGGAACATATGGAATCGATCTGGGCGCGTTTGGCGAATCATTGGCGCGCTTCGATAACTATTGCGAAATCGACCCGGAGATGCGGGACGCCTGGGGCATCCCGGCGCTGCGTATTCACATGACGCACGGCGACAACGAGAAGGCCATGATGGAAGACGCCGCGTCCACCGCCGCCGAGATGCTGGAAGCCGCCGGCGCCAGGAACATCAAGGTGAACGCGGATCTGGCCGAGCCTGGCATGGCGATCCATGAAGCGGGCACCGCGCGGATGGGCGCCGATCCGAAGAAGTCCGTGCTGGATCCCTGGAATCAGACGCACGACGTGAAGAACCTGTTCGTGATGGATGGCGCGTGCTATCCGTCGTCGGCATGCCAGAATCCGACGCTGACGTTCATGGCGCTGACGGTGCGGGCGTGCGATCGGTTGATCGAGCGGTTCAAGAGGAATGAAGTTTAAGGGGGCGGGTCCGGATACCCGCCGCAGGACTGGAGTCCTGCCCCACTTTGGAGAGGGAATGATGCGACAGTTTTGCATTTGGGCTGTGATAGTCGGGAGCGCGGGGGCCGCTGTGCCGCCGGTGATCCCGGGCGACTCGGATCGAGGCGCTAAGCTTTTTGAAAACGAACGCTGCGTGCAGTGTCACAGCGTAAATGGCAAGGGCGGAACGATGGGCATGGATCTGAGCGCGCGCGTGGACCGGGGTTTCACGCCCGCGCTGCTGGCCAGCGCTATGTGGAACCACGCGCCGGTGATGTGGGCGGCCATGGAAGGGGCCGGCATCGAGCGGCCCAAATTGAGCCCGTCGGATGCCGCGGATTTGTTTGCGTATCTTTATTCGACGCGGTTCTTCGACAAACCGGGCGACGCCGCGCGCGGCAAACAAGCGTTCACGGACAGGCACTGCGCGGAGTGCCACGGCATCACCGAGTCGCGGGCGGAAGGGGCGCCAGCGGTGGTGAAGTGGGAATCGTTGGGGCAGCCCATCGTACTGGCGCAGCAGATGTGGGACCACAGCAGCAACATGCGCGAGGCATTCGCGCGCAAGAAGATCGCGTGGCAGGAACTGGCGGCGCAGGATCTGAGCGACATCCTGGCGTACCTGCGAAACCTGCCGGAGACTCGCGGGATACCCGCGCGTTTCTCGTTTACCTCCGGAGAAGGCGGGCAGGCGATATTCGAATCGAAGGGCTGCGTGAAATGCCATGTGGGCAAACTGGCCCTGGAGGACCGCCTGCACAATCTGGCGCTGACCGAGATCGCGGTGGACATGTGGAATCACGCGCCCAGGATGATCCAGCCCGTGCCGCAGCTTTCCGAAGACGAGATGCGCCAGTTGCTCAGTTATCTGTGGATGCGGCAGTTTGTGTATGCCAAGGGGGACGCGGGGCACGGCAAGCAGGTGTTTGCCGCCAAGCGCTGCGCCGAATGCCACAACGGCGGGGAGCACGGAGCGCCGCCGCTGCCGGGCCAAGGGCGGGGATACTCGGAAATCACGATCGTCTCGGCGTTGTGGAAGCACGGCCCGCAGATGTTCACGCGCATGCGGCAGGCGAAGATGACTTGGCCGCGGTTCACCAATCCGCAGCAGATGTCGGATTTGGTGGCGTATTTAAATTCGGTGCAGTAGGCCGATTGACAATAGGCCTGCAAGTTGAAAAGCTGCCAAGCAGCCGAGCCAGTCACACGCTTTGCCAGGAATTTTGTGGTGCAGATCCAGACCCGCCGGGGCCGGCTATACCGCATGCCTCGACGGATGTCGCCTCTGGCCGCCCCGACCATTAGTCGGCTCCCACTAACCGACAGTCTGAAAAGGAGTTAGAAGCGCGCTCCGATATCCGGCGGCGCACTTACCGAAGAGACTCGGACTCCCGATTTGCGGACGGAGGTTAATGGCCCGGTCTCCGCCGATGCAGCCCTGCCAGTCACTCCGGTATGCCGGGCCGGAAAAAAGCGGCTGCTATTCTGTGAGTGAAAAAGGAGCGCTTTCACGTGGCACAGATAATTCCACTGGGTTTTGTTACCGCAAGCAATACGGCTTTGACGGCGAACGTACCGGCCCCCTCCGGATATCCGTTGCGTTGCAACAAGGTTCTGATACAGGCCTTCAAGACCGCGAACTCCACCGACTATGTCTTTGTGGGGTTGATAGGCCTGAACAAGACTACCGGCGCGGGAGTCATAGCGGTATTGCAAGCCGGCCAATCGGCGGTGGTCGGAGACGAACGCGATTCCAACGTGCTCGATCCTACCGCGCTCGCGGTGGACAGCGTGTCGGGCGGCGCGGTGGTAACCGGCATGCTTTATCAACGGTAGTCCATCCAGTTTGGAATCGGGGAGACTCATTGCAATATGCGAAGCATCGTTTTGGCGGTACTCGTGTGCGCGTTGATGGCTGTTGCGGCGCCGGCGCAAATCATCGTTAATGGCGGCGGAGCGCCCATAGGGATCCCGGATGGCGCGTCGATCTGGTACGGGGTAGGGGCGCCGCTCAACACGGTCGGGGCCAACGGGGATTACTATCTGGATACCGACAGCTACTGTCTGTATGGCGCGAAGGCTGGCGGAGTCTGGCCTTCCGCCTGCGTTTCATCGGTTCGCCAACTTGGATATGTTGCCGAAAACGTGGGCGGGAAGGGTACGGCGGGCGGCTATGCGGCTCTGGACGCCAACGGGCTGGTACCGGCGCTGAATCTGCCGCCTACCGTTGCGATTAATGGCACCAGTGTGGCCAGTAACAACGCACCGGACCAGACAGTCGTCACGACAGCGCCGGCGGTAGGTGCTTGGACGAGCCTTCCATCGTGTCCCGACACACTTGGAAACCATCTGAACTATAGTCAGGCGACACACGGGTTCTTATGCGGAAACACGGGCAGCGCGGTGGGCAGCGTCGGGTTCAGCGGCGTAGCGGGAGGAACCAACGTCAACGGCCTATTGGTTGGCGGCACCCTGAGCTATGCGGGCGGTGGCCAGATCAATGCGAACCAATTGGCCGGAGTGACTCTCTCCAGCCTGCCGAGCGGACTTCTCAAGGTCGCGAACGGGACCGGCGCGCCTGGCATCGCCGGAGCCTCCGATGTGACGAGCACGCTCGGATTCAACCCGGAAAACGCCGCGAACAAGGGCGCCACTAACGGCTACGCGCCGCTGGATGCGAACCGGCTGTTGCCCGTGGCGAATCTGCCGGCGATCGCGGAGATCAACGGCACCAGCGTGCCGGGTAACAATGCTTCCGACCAGACGGTCGTCACAACGGCGCCATCCTTGGGGTCGTGGACGAGCCTGCCGTCGTGCCCGGATGCCAGCGGAAACCACCTGAACTACAGTGTGACTACCCACGAGTTCTCGTGCGGAAACACAGGCGGCTCGGCTGGCAACGTTGCGTTTGGCGGCGTGGGTTCGGGTACAAATGCGAATACGCTTTTCATCGGCGGCAGCCTGAGTTACACGAGCGCCGGCCAAGTCAATGCGAATCAACTCAGCGGGGTGTCTCTCGCTGGGCTTTCGACCGGTTTGCTCAAGATCACTACAGGCAGTGGCGCGCCCAGCGTTGCCGCCGCGCCGGACGTTACCGCGGCGCTGGGGTTCACGCCCGAGAACGCAGCGAATAAAGGAGCGGCGAGCGGGTATGCGCCGCTGAACTCCGGCGCGCTTGTGCCGTTGGCGAACCTTCCAGCCATTCCCTATTCGCAGACCACCGGCGTGCAGGGGGCTTTGGGTTACACGGCCGAGAATGCAGCCAATAAGGGCGTGGCCAGCGGGTACGCGGGCCTGGATTCGTCCGCGCACCTGGCGGCGAGCCAAATGCCGGTGCTTACGGGTGACGTGTCCAATTCGGGCCTGGCGGCGACGGTGAAAGCACTACAGGGTCGCGCAGTGGCCAGCACGGCGCCGGCCGCCAATCAAGTGTTGCAGTGGAACGGATCGCAGTGGACACCGGCCACGTTTGGCGGAGGCTCGGTAACCAGCGTATTCGGACGGACGGGCGCAGTGACCGCCAGCACCGGCGATTACAGCTTCGGGCAGATATCCGGCGCGGCGGCCGCGGCACAGTTGCCGGGAGCGGCATCCTGGAGCGGCACATTGGGCAACTTCACCATCGGGCCGGGAGTTAGCGGGTTTGGGAACGGCAGCAATAACGTAGCGGTCGGGTACGGAAATTTGACCGCCAATACGACCGGGTACCAGAACATAGGGATCGGCCAGAACGCTCTGGCGGCAAACACGACGGGAAGCCAGAACGTGGCGGTCGGCAGCCTGGCGATGGCCGCCAATACGACCGGCAGCTACAACACGGCCGTGGGCGAAAACGCGCTGGGCAATAACACCACCGGGTACGACAATTTTGCATTCGGGTTGAGGGCCTTGTACCAGAACACGACGGGCTACAACAATGCCGCCTTCGGGATCGACTCAGTGGGAATCAATACGACGGGTTACCGGAATAGCGGCTTCGGCACGGATTCGTGCGCCTGGAATGTGACTGGGTACGAAAACTCGTGCATGGGGATGAATACGCTTTGGTCGCTGACTACCGGCTACGACAACGCGGGGACCGGGTTCAACGCCATGTTCGGCGTAACGTCCGGTCACTATCTCACGGGGCTCGGGGCTTATGCCGATATGTATTACCCAAATACGATGTCTGGGGTGACGCTTACCGCGACCAGCAACACAGCGAATCTATCGGTTGGCTGGTACTGGTACAAGGTATCATTTGTGTTAAACGGGCAGGAGAGCGCGCTTTCAAACAATAGCTACTTGGGCGTGCTTACGGATCCGGCGCATGAAGAAGTGACGATCGCCGGCTTGCCCACCTACACCGGACCTTTCACTGCGTCGGCGCGCAGAATCTACAGGACGGTCGTTTGCCCGACAACTCTCTGTACGGTTATCACGGCAAATCAGGCGCCACGCAACTGGTACTACGTGGCCGCCATCAACGACAATACTACAACCACTTATGTGGACGCTACCGCGGATGCCAGCCTCGGGCCGCAGGAGAGCGGCACGCCAGGTAAGTCCATCGCTCTTGGCGCTTATGCGACGGTGTACGGGTCTTATCAGATGGTGGTGGGCAGCGATCCTTCCCCCGTTCAGCAGATCTGGTTGGGGAACGGAATGGTCAGCGCTTTGTCGCCTGCCGGCGTGCTTGTGTCGAGCTCCGGCGCCAGCGGGACGAATGTGGCCGGTCAGGATTTGATTCTGGGAGGCGGGCCCGGAACGGGCAGCGCGAGCGGGGGCAATGTTATCTTCGGGACTGTGCCGGGCACCGCTTCAGGATCGAGTTGGAATAGTTTGGTGAATCGCTGGAAGATCGACAGTGCCACCGGAAACCTGATGTCGCTGAGTACTGGCGGCATTACTGGAGTGGCGGGCACGGTGGACTTCAGCGGCGGGGCGCACACGTTGCCGGCGAAGGTGGGCGCGGGCTCCGCTAAGCCCTCAACTTGCACGGTGGGAGAGCAGTACTTCGCGACCGATGCGGCGGCGGGTCAGAATATATTCGGATGCACGGCGGCGAATACGTGGACGCTGGAGAGTGGAACGGGCGGCGGCGGGGGCGGGGCTATTAGTTCGGTTTTCGGGCGTACCGGCACGGTGACCGCGCAAGCCGGCGACTACACAACCACGCAGGTGACCGAGGGTACCAACCTGTACTTCACCACTGCGCGCGCTTTGGCGGCGGCTCCCGTGCAGAGCTTGTTCGGGCGTACGGGTGCAGTGACCGCGCAGTCCGGCGATTACACCACAACGCAAGTTACCGAGGGCGCCAACCTGTACTTCACCACTGCGCGCGCTTTGGCGGCGGCTCCCGTGCAGAGCTTGTTCGGGCGTACGGGCACAGTCACTGCGGCGGCGAACGACTACAACCTGAGTCAGATATCGAGCGGTACGCTGAGTGCAACCGGCGGTACGATCTACAACCCGGCCGGCGCCGGCAATACTCAGGTGACATTTAAGAACAGCTCCAGTCAGGCAGCGAACGGCATTGGCTCGGTGTTGTGGCAGAATAACGCCGGAAGCACGATGTCGTTCATCAACTGGGATGGCGGGTACGCCGAGGGCGATGGCACGAATTACAAGATCAGCCTCGACACCAGCACGCTGGGCATGTCGAGCGATAGTATAGTGGCCTGGCGTTCCGTGAACAACGTGTTCTCCGGCGCGGCGGATACTGGACTGTCGCGGGAATCCGCCGGTATTGTAAAAATAACCAACGGATCGGCCGGATACGGAACCCTAGACGCCGGCGGCCTTTCGATCAACGGGACCCCGCTGGCCACGGCATTGGTCGGGGACGTGGCCGGCGCGTTTGGCGCGAACACCGTAGCGAAGATTCAGGGGCTGCCAGTGTCCAGTACAGCCCCGGCGGCCGGCCAGGTGTTGCAGTGGACGGGCTCGCAGTGGGCGCCGGGTGCGGTAAGTGGCGGCGGCGCGATAAGCAGTGTGTTCGGTAGAACTGGCGCTGTCACTGCAAGCAGCGGGGACTACAGTTACTCGCAGATTAGTGGAACGTTGCCGGATACCGCGCTGCCGGCCGATGCGGCGACCGCCACTACGTTGAACAACTTCACATTGACGGCCGCTCTGACGTCATTGACCACAACTAGCGGCATCACCGCCGGCGGAACGCTGACGGCAACTGGTAACGTCTACGCCAACACGGGCAGCAATGTAGGTGGATGCCTGCATTTGGCGGATACAAATGGCGTGCATGACATGGGCCTCTGCGCTCCATCGTCTGGCTTTAACGGATTGCTGAATTTGTGGAGCGCCGCGGGAGCGGCCGGGCAGGTCACCACCAGCGACGGGTCGAACGATCTGGTGTGGTCGAACCTGGGCGGCATTGCGGGTACGCTGACCTCCGCGCAGATGCCATCGTTCACGGGCGACGTCAGCAATAGCGGCCTGACCACCACCGTGACGGCCTTGCAGGGGCGCGCGGTGGCGAGCGCGGCTCCAGCCAGCAATCAGGTATTGCAATGGAACGGGTCGCAGTGGGCGCCCGGCACGGTAAGCGGCGGGGTCATAACCAGCGTGTTCGGAAGAACAGGCGCGGTGACTGCGCAGAGCGGCGACTATTCGCTGACGCAGATCGGCTCCGGAATGCTAACCGCTACCGGCGGCGCCATCTATAACAGTGCGGCCGGCCAGAACACGCAGATCGTAATTCAGAACGGCGCAAACCAGGCCACGTCCGGGACGGCGTCGGTGTTATGGAAGAATAACGCCGGAAGCAATATCGCGTTTATCAACTGGGATGGCGGATATTCCGAGGGCGATGGTACGAATTACAAAATCAGCATGGACACTTCCACGCTGGCCCTGTCGAGCGACGGAGTGCTGGTTTGGCGGAGCGTCAATAACGTATTCTCCGGCACGGCGGATACCGGCCTGATCCGTGAGTCGGCCGGCACCGTTAAGGTCAGCAACGGGGCTTCCGGGTACGGCGCCGTGGACGCGGGAGGGTATAGTGCATCGGGGGCGGCGGGAGTCACTTCGACGACTTGCACACAATGGACGAACGGACTATGCACACACAACTGATCGGACTGACATTGCTGGGGGCGTCCGCTTGGGCGCAGGCGCCGCCGACGGAGCCGCCCCAGCCTCCGCGGATCGCGGCGGAGATGCGCGCCCGGTATTGGCGGGCGCAGGCCGAAGCCATCGCCGCGGCCGCGCGCGCGAGGCAGGCACAGGAGGCCGCCAAGGCCGCACAAGACGAAATGCAAAAGGCGTGCGGAGACAAGTTCCTGTTGGCGCTGGACGCGGCAGGCGAACCCGCCTGTCAGGCGAAGTAGGTGGTTATGCGAAAAACATCAGCGTGGCTACTCTTGCTATCTCCACTGGCAGCCGCACAGACCTGCACCGTACTCAACCAAGCCGGGTGTCCGGCTACTGGCGCGCCGTCCGGCTGGACAGGTACGGCGAATCCATATGCGGGGCCTCCCACTCTAAAGTCGTTCGTAACGGACGCCTCACAAGCCTTGCCGGCGGCCAGTAATCCGAGTTCTAACCAGCCTCAGCCTCGAATCGTGTTAACGGCGCAGCTAACGCCGGCTTGGCAGGCATATATTACCGCCGACCCGGAGAATTGCGGTGGAACGGCGAATACCGGGCCGCCTACCTGCTACTTCAACCAAATCGGATATGCACCCGACGCACAAAGTCCGTACACTGGATCTCCGGCCGGTATCCTTGGGTATCTGTACCGGCTAAAAGCGCCACCGCCGGCCGGCGTGGGACTCACTCAAGTCGACGTGAACGCGTGGATGGGGCCTTTGTTTGTATCCTCGCAGTATACATCCCTGTGCGGATCTAACTGCCACAGTCCCGCCGGATGGACGGGGAGTTGTGCCACGGCGACCAACACGGCGGGCTGGTACTGCCGCGGGCTGGCAACGTATGACGCGATGTTCGCTTATGCCGCGCTAGTTGGCGTAAAGGTGAACTGGGAACCGGAATACACCGGAGATTTTCTATTTTCCGGAGCGTGCGGCATTACCAAGGGTATGACCGGAAGCTCGTATAACTACACCGAAAGCCAAGTGCAGAACTGTATCGTTCCCGCCCTCGCCGCCGCTGTGGCGCGCTGGCCGATCAATCACCTGTCGGTACTGCATGAGCCGTGCGGCGCCACGGCGATAGTATTCAACACCGGCGCGTATTGCTTCCTGGGCGTAAGCGATGTGGACACTCTGATTGCCGCGCTATCGGCGGCCGCCCGCGCGAACAGGTCGAACTCTAGCATGCTCGTTGGAGCCGGTGCGGCGTTTGCGGATATTGGAACGCCCCCATACACCTGTCCCGAAGCCGGTAACTATTGGTGCGACTGGGTCACGAACCTTGCGGGAAGCATGGACTATTACGCCGTTCACGCTTACCCTTCACCGAGCATTTCGGCGTACACAGTGACGCTCAGCGACTATGCCGCTATGTGCGCGGCCGTTCCGAATGGCAGGATTTGCCTATCCGATGAGTCCTCTCCGCTTCGGTTTGGCGGCAGCGGCGGCGAAGGCAATACGACATTCGGCTGTGGATATGAAGAGTGGCTGACCGATGGCACCTTTTCGCTTTGGGTCGAAAGTGTGCCCGGACAATGGGCGCCCGCGACGGGTTTTCGGCAGTGGGCGATCTTCCCCACCTTTCCGTTCATGTACCTCAGTGTCGATCCCAACAACACACATTGTTCGCAATCGAACGACCTGTACCCGCAGAGAGCCATGGCGGCTTTGGCTGCTTCAACCGGAGTTACGGCCGAAGGGTTGGCGTATGCCACGGCGGCGAGTGGCTGGAATGCATCGTTGCAGGGTGCGGCGCGGCTAAGCGGGCGCGCGGGACTCGGAAACTAATGAGGCCCGCACAATCGAGTGACAGCCAATAGGGTGGGGCGGGCAATTCTGCCCGCAGCCGGCTTTCAGCCGGCCCTGGCCGCCTAAAAGGCGGCTGCGGCCAAGATTGGCCGCCCCACATTCTTGCCCTGAATTGTAACCGTATTAGGCGAAACTCAATAGCCCGGGCCAAATGGCTTCAGCAATTCCTTCCCGATATTCGCAGTAGCGTTCGAATCCCAGCCGCTCGTAAATACGCATGGCGGCGGTGTTGCTCTCCGCCACATTCAACACTACCGTTCGCAGACCTAACCGCAGCAACTCGGCGGTGACGGCGCCGGTGACTTGCGCGCCTAAGCCGCGGCCGCGACGGTCTCCGCGGGTGTAGACGTTGCCAATAGCCGCCACGCTCTCCTGTTCGGCCAGCACATGCGTTCCGGCCGCGGCCACGATAGCCCCGCCTTCGCGAATCCCGTAGTAAACCCCGTGCCGCAGCATGCTTGCATCGAAGAATGGAGGCGACTCGCCGGCCGCATCCCCGTCCCGATATAAGCTCGCCAACACTTCGTAATCCGCAGGTCCCAGACGCACGGCAATTTGCCCCGGTGGCACGAAACCGGCCGGATCCGCGACCATGCGCCACATCCGTTTTTCATCGCGAATTTGGTAGCCGCTCGCACCGAGCAAAGCGGCTGCCTCGGGACGCATCGAAACGTAGAATGCCCGCTCGGCGGCGACCTCCGGCAGCAGCGCACCCACGTCTTCGGCTGCTCCCTGCGCGAACAACACCGGCGGATCGAAACCACGATAGACCAACAGCAACGCCGGCCGGCCATCCGCGGCGACGTGCCACTCGGCAGCCGCACTGTATTCCGGCGCGAGGTCCGCCAGCGCGTAGACGGCCCAGGGGCGATCCGTCTCCAGAATCTCGTGGACCGCAGCCGGATCAGCGCGGAGTGGCATCGCGCAAATAAGCGTCGTCGCCGCGAATCCAGTCTTCGCGCGGCGGCGAAAACAGGTCCACAGCCAATGAGTCTTCGAGCGCCTCCACCATGTGTGGCACATCCGGCGGGATTACCAGGGCGTCGCCCGCGTGCAGAACTCGCTCCTCGCCGGAGATCGTGAACCGCACCGCACCACTCTCCAACATGCTGATTTGCTCGTTCGGATGGCTGTGCATGGGAACCACCGCGCCCTGGCGTAGCCGGATGCGCGCGACAGTCACGTTCCGTCCGTGGATCGTCTTGCGGCCGAGCAGCGGATTGAGCGGCTCCTCCTCCAACAGGTTCCAATTGTAATGCTGCATCGCGCAGTATTGTATCATGAGACCTTATGAAGGGCGTCGTTTTGGCGGGCGGTACGGGAAGCCGGCTTTTCCCGTTGACCAAGATCACCAACAAACACCTGTTGCCGATTTACGAGAAGCCGATGATCTATTACCCCATCGAGACTTTGGTCGATGCGGGCATAAGGGATATCCTGATCGTCACCGGTGGCAAGAACGCGGGCGATTTTCTGCGTCTGCTGGCCAATGGCAAACAGTTCGGGCTTAGCCACATCGATTACACCTACCAGGAAGGCGAGGGCGGCATCGCGGATGCCCTGGCCTTGGCCGAACACTTCGCCGATGGTCAGAAGCTTTGCGTCATTCTGGGCGATAACATCATCGAAACCAGCATCCGCAAAGCTGCCGACGATTTCCGCCAGCAGGCGCAGGGGGCCAAGATCCTGCTCAAACAGGTTACGGACGCCGAGCGTTTCGGCGTGGCCGAGATCTCCGGCGATCGGATCGTAAACATCGAGGAGAAACCGCGGCATCCCAAATCCAATTACGCCGTCACCGGCATTTATATGTACGATGCCACGGTGTTCGACAAGGTCCGCACGCTGGTGCCGTCCAAGCGCGGCGAGTTGGAAATCACGGACGTCAACAATGCCTACATTCAGGAAGGCTCCATGACGTTCGATTTTCTGGATGGCTGGTGGACGGATGCCGGCACATTCGATTCGCTGCTGCGCGCCGCGAACCTCGTGGCGCAATCGGTGACGGCGCGGCGGCAAGCGGAGGCCGAGAAACTCGACACGGAAGGGGCTATGCGATGACCGGAACGATGCCGGATTCGCCCGTGCGCGAGCTGCAGCCGATCGCCTCATGCGGCTCGCTGGAACTCGCCTATCCGGAGTGCGCTAAAGGCATCGGCGCGGTGATTGGTTCGCCCACGGCGGCGGACCTGATAGAAGGCGTGCGCATCGATCCGCTGGCGCTGTGGCCCGACGATCGCGGCTATTTCCTGGAGGTGCAGCGCATAGGCCGGGGCCTGGCGGCGCACTTTCCGCCCGAAACCACGCAGACTTCGACCGCCTTCAATTACCCCGGCATCGTCAAAGCGTTTCACTATCACCTGCACCAGACCGATTGCTGGACTCCCGCCATGGGCATGCTGCAGGTGGCTCTGGTGGATCTGCGCGTGGGCTCCCGCACGTTCGGCGCGCGGAACACGATT